>NZ_JBYSZX010000013.1:0-170173 GCF_058787615.1 Pseudomonas sp. FW305-3-2-15-C-LB1
CTATCGGTCACCAGTCGCCAGGGAGAAGTTGGCGGCGTGAAACCTTAATCGGTGTCCAAGATTACTTGACCAGTTCAAGCCCCCTCCCACATTTGGAATGCATTCCCCTTGTGGGAGGGGGCTTGCCCCCGATAGCGGTGGATCGGTCACACCCAGTGGCTCCCACACAAGCCAAGAATGCAGTATTGTTGCGCCCATCCAGAAAAAAACCGACTTGACCAACGATAGAGGGTGTCATGGGTAACGAAAGCATCAATTGGGACAAGCTGGGTTTTGACTACATCAAGACCGACAAGCGGTTTCTCCAGGTCTGGAAAAACGGCGAATGGCAAGAAGGCACCCTGACCGACGACAACGTGCTGCACATCAGCGAGGGCTCCACCGCCCTGCACTACGGCCAGCAGTGCTTCGAAGGCCTCAAGGCCTATCGTTGCAAGGACGGTTCGATCAACCTGTTCCGCCCGGACCAGAATGCCGCCCGCATGCAGCGCAGCTGTGCACGCCTGCTGATGCCGCACGTGTCGACCGAAGACTTCATCGATGCCTGCAAGCAAGTGGTCGCGGCCAACGAGCGCTTCATCCCGCCGTATGGCAGTGGCGGCGCGCTGTACCTGCGCCCGTTCGTGATCGGCACCGGTGACAACATCGGCGTGCGCACCGCGCCGGAGTTCGTCTTCTCGGTGTTCTGCATCCCGGTCGGCGCCTACTTCAAGGGCGGCCTGGTGCCGCACAACTTCCAGATTTCCACCTTCGACCGCGCCGCCCCACAAGGCACCGGTGCCGCCAAGGTCGGTGGCAACTACGCCGCCAGCCTGATGCCGGGTTCCGAAGCGAAGAAAGCCGGTTTTGCCGACGCGATCTACCTGGACCCGATGACCCATTCGAAAATCGAAGAAGTCGGCTCGGCCAACTTCTTCGGGATCACCCACGACAATAAGTTCATCACGCCGAAGTCGCCTTCGGTACTGCCAGGCATCACCCGCCTGTCGCTGATCGAACTGGCCAAGACCCGCCTGGGCCTGGACGTGATCGAGGGCGAAGTGTTCATCGACAAACTGGACCAGTTCAAGGAAGCCGGCGCCTGCGGTACGGCGGCGGTGATCTCGCCGATCGGCGGCATCCAGTACAACGGCAAGCTGCACGTGTTCCACAGCGAGACCGAAGTCGGCCCGATCACCCAGAAGCTCTACAAAGAGCTGACCGGTGTGCAGACCGGTGACGTCGAAGCGCCGCAAGGCTGGATCGTCAAGGTCTGAGTTACCTGGAAAAACCCGCCATCTGGCGGGTTTTTTCATTGTTCGGGGATATTCACCACTAGCTTCTTGCCCATGCTGATCCTGGGTTCCACCCCATACCCCAATGCCTCGTAGAACCCGACGACCCCCTCATTACCACTGGTGATCTGCAGGTTGATCTTCATGCAGCCCAGCGCCGTCAATACCTGTTCCGCATGCCGCACCAGCGACGATCCCAAACCCTGCCGCCGATAGTCCCCATGCACCGCCACTGAATACAGCCAGCCACGGTGCCCGTCGTACCCGGCCAGAATGGTCCCGATCACGGTTTTTTTGTCCGTCGCGACAAAGAACAGCCCATCGTCGACCGCCAGCTTCTTATCAATCGCCAGGGCGGGCAGGTTGTGCGCCGTTTCGTAGCCGAATGCCTCCTGCCATAACGCTACCACCTGCGCCCGGTGCTGACGGTCGCGATACGGCCCGATGGGATGCCGGGACAGCAGGGCCTTTTCCATCACCAACGTACGTTCGCTGCCGTGATAAACGTCGCGCACGGTGTGAAACCCCAATTTGGTGTAGAACGGCTCGGCGGTCAGCGATGACGGCACGCTCAGCACCGTCACCCCGGCTTCGCGGGCGCGTAGCTCAATCTCGATCATCAACAATCGCCCAATGCCCTGCCCTTGCAGCGCCGGGTTGACGAATACCGAGCGCACCACATTCGCATCCAGCGCTGCGGTGGCGACGATCACCTGATCCTGAATCGCTACCAGCACCACGCGACGCTTGAGCAGTTCCAGCACCGCCTCCGGCGTGAAGTTAGCGGCAACCCGCGCAATCACATGCGCCGGATAGTCCCGCGCGTTGCTGCTGTGCAGGGCGGCCAGGATGACCTGGCTGATGCCCTCGGCATCGGTGGCTTGGGCTAAACGAACGACGGTAGACATAATTCCTCCTGGCTGACACAGCTGCAACAAACACCACCCTACCCATGTGGGAGGGAGCTTGCCCCCGATAGCATGCTTTCAGATATAGATTTTCTGGCTGACCCACCGCTGTCGCGGGCAAGCCCCCTCCCACAGGTTACGTGCATTTCACTCCGGTAGCCGATTCGGCTGCCCTACCCCACTTTTCAGCTTTCCCGGCTGACCCACCCCTCGGTTTCAGCCGGGATTCATCCCGCACAACCCACAAAATACACCCACAGCTCACCCCATGGATGTCGTGCCCCCATGCAAACCACCAACACCGTCTTGATGATTCGCCCGGCGCGCTTTGCCTTCAACCCGGACACCGCGATCAACAACCGTTTCCAACGCCCGCCCCTCGACCCGCTCCACGCACAGCAGAAAGCGCTGGAGGAGTTCGACGGCTATGTCACCACCCTGCGCAATCACGGCGTGGAGGTTCTGGTGGTGCAGGACACCCCAGCGCCGCACACCCCCGACTCGATCTTCCCCAACAACTGGTGGAGCAGCCACGCCGACGGCAGCCTGGTGCTGTACCCGATGGAAGGCCAGAACCGACGACTGGAACGCGACAAAGGCGTGCTGCAAGTGTTGGAACAGCGATTTACGGTCAAGGACACCATCGACCTCAGCCACCTCGAACAACAGAACATCTTCCTCGAAGGCACCGGCAGCATGGTGCTCGACCGCCAGCACCGCATCAGCTACGCCTGCCACTCCGGGCGCACTCACCACGACGCCCTGCGCCAGTTCGCCGAACGCCTCGACTACCAGCTCTGCGTGTTCCATGCGGTCGACCGCCACCACGCGCCGATCTACCACAGCAACGTGATGATGAGCGTCGGCCGCGACCTCTCGGTGGTGTGCCTGCAAGCCCTGCCGATTGCCGATGAGCGCCAGGCCCTGGAGCGCTCCCTGCGCGACACTGGCAAGGACATCGTCGCCCTCGACTTCGACCAGTTGGAAGCCTTCGCCGGCAACATGCTCGAAGTCCACGACCGCGACGGCCAGCCGCTGCTGGTGATGTCGGCCAGCGCCTGGGGCGCCCTGCAACCGACCCAGCGCCAACACATAGAACGCCACACCCGGCCGGTGGTGGTGAACATCGACAACATCGAACGCATCGGCGGCGGCAGTGCCCGCTGCATGCTGGCGGAAGTGCACCTGCCCGCCCGTCCCTCATTTCAATAAGGAGTCTTTCCATGACCCGCTATATCGACGTCAACGATCTCTGCTACCTGGTCTCGCAAAAAGGCCTGCCCACCTGCATCACCGAGATGGCCGAGTACATCCGCGCCGATTACCTGCGCTGGCAGGATTTCGAGAAATGCGCGCGCCTGGCCAACCACTCGCCGGACGGCGTGATCGAGCTGATGCCGGTGTCCGACGCGTCGCTGTATGCGTTCAAGTACGTCAACGGCCACCCGAAAAACACCCTGGCCGGCATGCTCACCGTGATGGCCTTCGGTGCGCTGGGCGATGTCGATACCGGCCTGCCGGTGCTGCTGGCGGAAATGACCCTGACCACCGCGATCCGCACCGCCGCCACCTCGGCGCTGGTCGCCCGCTACCTGGCCCGCGAGAACAGCCGCAGCATGGCGCTGATCGGCAACGGCTCGCAGAGCGAATTCCAGGCCCTGGCCTTCCACGCCATGCTCGGCATCAATGAAATCCGCCTGTTCGATATCGACGCCAAGGCCACCGTCAAGCTGGCGGCCAACCTCAAGGCCTTCCCGGCAATCAAAGTGATCCTGGCCGGCAGCGTGGCCGAGGCCGTCAAAGGCGCCGACATCGTCACCACCGTCACCGCCGACAAGGCCTACGCCACCATCCTCACCGACGACATGATCGAACCCGGCATGCACCTCAACGCCGTCGGCGGCGACTGCCCGGGCAAGACCGAACTGGACCGACGTATCGTCGAGCGCGCCCGCGTGATCGTCGAGTACGAACCACAAAGCCGTATCGAAGGTGAAATCCAGCACATGCCGGAAGATTCGCCGGTGACCGAGCTGTGGCAAGTGATCAACGGCCAGCAGCCAGGCCGCGAGAATGCGCGCCAGGTCACGCTGTTCGACTCGGTGGGTTTCGCCATCGAAGACTACTCGGCACTGCGCTACGTAATGGACGTCGCAAAAGCGCTGGATGTGGGCAGCACACTTGAACTGGTGCCGGACCTGGCCGATCCCAAAGACCTGTTCGCACGCCTGGCCCGGCAGCCCGGCGTACAGCAGAAAAGGCGTGCCTGAGACCGCTCTGGCCTGCTGCTTTGCGTCGATGGCAGGCCGGTTTTTCAGGGATGAAAAGCCGATTCAGCGGGTGTCACAGCCGATTCCGCTGCATTGCCGGTTTTAACAGCGCAATTCGCGCTTTGTGCACGGGGTAAACGACACAAAAAACGCACCATCATGAAGCATTCTCTGCTCCCAGTTATTCACTGCCCTGACATCAATTACAAAATATAGGGACCTGCACATGACTCCATTGCGATCACTCTTCGCCGCGCTGCTGTTGCCACTCTGCGCAAGCGCCGCCCACGCCCAGGACTGGAAAGAAATCCGCTTCGGCGTATTCCCCGAATACCCACCCTTCGAATCGGTGGCCGCCGACGGCAGCCTGCAAGGCTTCGATATCGAGTTGGGCAACGCGATCTGCGCCAAGCTCGAAGTGAAATGCACCTGGGTCCACAACGAATTCGACGGCATGATCCCGGCCCTGCGTGCGCGCAAGTTCGACGCGATCATGTCGTCCATGGCCGTCACCCCCGCCCGTGAAAAAATCATCGACTTCAGTGACCGGCTGTTCCTCAGCCCGACCTCGGTGATCACCCGCAAGAGCGCTGACTTCGGCGACACCCCGCAATCCCTCAAGGGCAAGCAGGTCGGCGTACTGCAAGGTTCGTTGCAGGAGGCCTATGCCCGTGCGCACCTGGCCAGGCTTGGCGCGCAGATCAAGGCGTACCAGTCCCAGGACCAGAACTACGCCGACCTGCAGAACGGCCGCCTCGACGCGACCCTGACCGACAAGCTCGAAGCCCAGCTCAACTTCCTGTCCAAGCCCGAAGGTGCCGACTTCAAGACCGGCCCGGCCTTCAAGGACCCGACCCTGCCCCTGGACATCGCCATGGGCCTGCGCAAGAACGACCAGGAACTGCGCACGCTGATCAACAAGGGTATCGCTGCCGTGCAGGCGGATGGCACTTACGCGCAGATCCAGAAGAAGTACTTCGGTGATCAGGATATCTACCACGAGTGATGCTCTGACCTCGCTGTGGAAACTTGCTTGTGTGGGAGGGGGCTTGCCCCCGATAGCGGTGGGTCAGTCAACTGATTTGGCACTGATACACCTCTATCGGGGGCAAGCCCCCTCCCACAAAAGGCAGCGTCCACAGTCAATCTCTGTGCTCCATCGAGATCATTTCCATGAATGAATTCCTCAACTTGCAGGGCTACGGCCCGATGCTCGCCCAGGGTGCGTGGATGACGCTCAAGCTGTCCTTCCTCGCCCTGGCCCTGAGCCTCGCCCTTGGCCTGATCGCCGCCGGCGCCAAGCTCTCCAGCGCCAAATGGCTGCGGGTACCGGCCACGCTCTACACCACGCTGATCCGCAGCGTGCCGGACCTGGTGCTGATCCTGCTGATTTTCTACAGCCTGCAACTGTGGCTAAACGACCTGAGCGAAATGTTCGGCTGGGGCTACTTTGAAATCGACCCATTTACCGCAGGCGTCGTCACCCTGGGCTTCATCTACGGCGCGTATTTCACCGAGAATTTCCGGGGCGCGATCCTCAGCGTGCCGGTCGGCCAACTGGAAGCGGCGACCGCCTATGGGCTGAGCCGCTGGCAGCGTTTTCACCTGGTGCTGTTCCCGCAGTTGATGCGTTTTGCCCTGCCGGGCCTGGGCAATAACTGGCTGGTGTTGCTCAAGTCCACGGCGCTGGTGTCGATCATCGGCCTGTCGGACCTGGTCAAGGCCGCGCAGAACGCCGGCAAGACCACCAACGAGCCGCTGTACTTCCTGATCCTCGCCGGCCTGGTGTACCTGGTGATCACCACCCTCTCCAACCGCATCTTCAAGCGCCTCGAACGGCGCTACAACCTCGGCATCAAGGGGATGGCGCGATGATCGAACTGTTCCAGCAATACGGCCTGGCCTACCTGTTCAGCGATGGCGCGGGGCTGTCTGGCGTGGCCATGACCCTGTGGCTGTTCATCATCTCGGTGGTGTTCGGCTTCGTGCTGTCGATTCCACTGGCACTGGCAAGGGTTTCCGAGCACTTCTGGCTGCGCTGGCCGGTAGAGGTCTATACCTACCTGTTCCGCGGGACGCCGCTGTATATCCAACTGCTGATTTGCTACACCGGGCTGTACAGCCTGGAAGTGGTGCAGGACAACGCCTTGCTCAACCAGTTTTTCCGCAACGCGCTGAACTGCACCCTGCTCGCCTTCGTGCTCAACACCTGCGCCTACACCGTGGAAATCTTCGCCGGGGCGATCCGCAATATTCCCCACGGCGAAATCGAAGCGGCCCGCGCCTATGGTTTGCATGGCTGGCGGCTGAACCTGTTTGTGGTGGTGCCGGCGGCCTTGCGCCGCGCATTGCCAGCCTACAGCAATGAAATGATCCTGATGCTGCACGCAACCTCCCTGGCGTTTACCGCCACCGTCGCCGACATCCTCAAGGTGGCCCGCGACGCCAATGCCGAGACGTTCCTGACGTTCCAGGCCTTCGGCATCGCCGCCCTGCTCTACATGCTGCTGTCCTTTGCACTGGTGGGCCTGTTCCGACTGGCCGAACGTCGCTGGATGCGTTTTCTTGTTCCTACCCGAGGCTAACCCATGAATCAGTCCGCGCAGGCCCTGGCCACTTATCCCGTTGAAGAACCCGTTGCCACACCCGCCACCACCGCTATCAAGCTGCAAGTCGAAGGCATCCACAAACGCTACGGCGAACACGAAGTGCTCAAGGGCGTATCGCTGAATGCGCGCAATGGCGATGTGATCAGCCTGATCGGCGCCAGCGGCTCCGGCAAAAGCACGATGCTGCGCTGCATCAACTTCCTCGAACAGCCGGACGCCGGGGTGATCACTCTGGACGGCATCAGCATCGAAATGCAGCAAGGCCGCGCCGGCACCCGCGCGCCACACCAGGCCCAACTGCAGAACCTGCGCACACGCCTGGCCATGGTGTTCCAGCACTTCAACCTGTGGAGCCACATGACCGTGCTGGAAAACATCACCATGGCCCCGCGCAGGGTGCTGGGCGTGAGCGCCGCCGAGGCGGAAAAGCGCGCACGCCTGTACCTGGACAAGGTCGGCCTGCCGGGCCGCGTGGCGGATCAGTATCCGGCGTTCCTGTCCGGCGGCCAGCAGCAGCGCGTGGCGATTGCCCGGGCCTTGGCGATGGAGCCGGAGATCATCCTGTTCGATGAGCCGACTTCCGCGCTCGACCCAGAACTTGTAGGAGAAGTCCTCAAAGTCATACAGACGTTGGCCGAGGAAGGTCGTACCATGCTGATGGTCACCCACGAAATGGGCTTTGCCCGCCAGGTGTCCAGCCAAGTGCTGTTCTTGCACCAGGGCAAGGTTGAGGAACAAGGCGACGCGAGGATCCTCGACCACCCCAGCAGTGAGCGCCTGCAGCAATTTCTTTCCAACCGTTTGAAGTGAAACCCATGGATACCAAGGCCAACGGACCCCATTCCTCCCCTGCGCTGGACCGCATCGATGAAGCCATTATCGAAGTGCTGCGCCATCAGGGGCGCATCACCTACGAAAAGCTCTCGTCGCTGGTACACCTCACGCCCCGTCCCTGCCTGGAACGGGTGCGCAAGCTGGAGCGGCGCGGGGTGATCCGTGGGTATGGGGCGATCATCGATGTGCAGATGGTCTCGCCAGGCTTGTCATTGCTGGTGCTGGTGGCCTTGTCCAACCAAAGCGGGCGCTCGGCGCAAAAGGCCTTCGAAGCCTGTGTGAAGGCCTGCCCGCAGGTGTTCGAATGCCAGCTGATCAGCGGACCGTTCGACTACAGCCTGCGCATGCGTTGCCGGGACATGGAGCATTACCGGGTGTTGACAGAGACCTGGCTGAACAATGATGAGTTGCACATCGATAAGTTGGTGGCGCATCCGGAATTGGCAGTGGTCAAGAACACCGCCACCGAGTTGGCCTGAACTTATCTCTCCAAAACACTGCCGATCGAATGTGGGAGGGGGCTTGCCCCCGATAGCAGTGTGTCAGTCTATGCATCTGTGACTGACACTCCCTCATCGGGGGCAAGCCCCCTCCCACATATTCAACCCTGCCCGCTTAAGATTCTCTTGCCAGGCTTGGCGCCAATCAGCCTGGCCTGCCCATCCTTCTGCTTCCCCGTCCTTGCCTCGCTGATCAACCCCGGTATCAACTTGCCCTCCGGCAGGTTCTTCCAGAACCGGCTGGGCAAATGCCCTTCCATCACCTTGGGGTTCAACCGTGCCGGGTTGAAGATGTGGCTGTAATAGGTCAGCCACATCGCGCTATGGGGGTCCTCGACATTCTGCGCCAACTGCCGCCACGCCTCGGGGCACTCACGCTGGTGGATCAACTGCTCGCCATCGTAGTAAACCCCATCCAACGGCGTGGCGATCATCCAGCGATGACGGCCCATGCGCCCGATAAAATGTTGGCTGGCGGATTTCAGGATGTCATGGGCCGGTTCATGCCAGGCCACGTATTCCGGCAGTTCCGGCCCCGCTCCCGCCGGCAGCGCGATAAACCGCACAAATGCATGCAGGTGGTGCGCCTCGCGGCTGACCTGCTTGATCCGCCGCTGCAACTCGCTGCCCAGCTTGTCCCCGGCCAGCATCGCGGTGCGGTCGCCATGGCTGACGCGCCACAGCACCTCATACAGCAGGCTCCAGCGTTGGTCGCCGTGGTAGCAGGCAGCCGATTCCAGCAGTTCCAGCAGGGCCTTGGGCACTCGCGTCTGGAAAGGCCCGGGCGCCTCGGGAATCGACTGGTCAGTGGCAAACAGGTCCGCCACCTCCGCCTCGCCCCAGCTCACCTGACTGGGGTCGACCTGATGGCTGAGCAGCCAGCGTGCCTGGTCGCGCCAGGTGGCGAACAGGTTGTCGCATTCCAGGCTGATCACCCCCACAACCCCATCTGCTCGGGTTGCGGGCGGTCGCGCAGTTGTTCGCGCAGCAGCACGCTGGTGCTATCGGCCTGTTGCGGATGGTAGTCGCTGGTGATGAAAAACGGCTTGGCCTTGGCCAGCACGCAGCGCATGCGCGCCAGGTCTTCGAAGCGGATCTTGCGTTCGCGGCGCAGGTCCACCAGGCGCTGGGTGGTGCGCAGGCCAATGCCTGGAATGCGTGCGATCAAGGTCGGTTCGGCGCGGTTCAGGTCCAGAGGGAACACATCGCGGTTGTCCAGGGCCCAGGCCAGCTTGGGGTCGATGTCCAGGGCCAGGTGGCCGGGGCCTTTGAACAGCTCATTGGCGTTGAACCCATAGCTGCGCAACAGGAAATCGGCCTGGTACAAGCGGTGCTCGCGCATCAGCGGCGGCGCGGCCAGGGGCACGCTTTTCGGGCTGTTGGGGATGGGGCTGAACGCCGAGTAATACACGCGACGCAGCTTGAAGTTGCCGTACAACGCCTCGGCACCGTGGAGGATGGTGCTGTCATCGGTGTCGTCGGCGCCGACGATCAGTTGCGTGCTCTGCCCGGCCGGGGCAAAACGCGGTGCACGCGGTTCGTTACGGACCGTCTGCTCGCCAGTGTAGATGGTCTGCATGGCCTGCTTGATCGAGACGATCTTTTTTTCCGGCGCCAGGGTCTGCAGGCTGGCCTCGGTGGGCAGCTCGATGTTCACGCTCAGCCGGTCGGCATAGCGCCCGGCCTCGGCGATCAGCGCCGGGTCCGCGTCGGGAATGGTCTTGAGGTGGATATAGCCGCGAAAGTCGTGTTCTTCGCGCAGCAGCTTGGCCACGCGCACCAACTGCTCCATGGTGTAGTCGGACGAACGGATGATGCCGGAGCTGAGAAACAGCCCGCTGACGCAATTGCGCCGATAGAAATCCAGGGTCAGGGTCACCACCTCCTCCGGGCTGAACCGTGCGCGTGGCACGTCGCTGGAGCGGCGGTTGACGCAGTACTGGCAGTCGTAGAGACAGAAGTTGGTGAGCAGCACCTTGAGCAACGACACGCAACGCCCGTCCGGCGTATAGCTGTGGCAGATGCCCATGCCATCGGTGGAACCCAGCCCCGTCTTGCCCTCGGAACTGCGCTTGGGCGCGCCACTGCTGGCGCAGGACGCGTCGTACTTGGCGGCGTCGGCGAGAATGCTGAGTTTTTCGATCAACTGCATGGAGGGCTACCGATACTGGTTTTTTGTACAGTATCAGGCAGCCCTCCCGGTCACAAGCGCAGTTGGTCAGCTGGCGGTGGCAAACAACAGGTCCTGCACCGAGCGCCCCTTGCCGCGCCCACGGTCCAGGGCATACAACGACGCCGCAATTTCATCGGCGCGGATCGGCAGCACCGACAGCAAGGTGTCGCTCAAACCGTGGCTGGCCTGGCTGAAACCCTGGATGTAGATGCCGGCGTTGCATCGCTCGTCGGTGACGATGCGGTAGTCGCGCGCCACATCGAAGTCGCCCAGGTAGTCTTCCAGCGGCGCGAGCAAGGCGCGGTGCGTCTGGCGCTCGTAGCCGGTGGCCAGGATCACCGCGTCGTAATGGTTGAGGCTGGTTTCGCCGTTGGCGTTGTTGCGCAGCGCCAACTCGATGCCCAGCGGGCCCGGCGTGGCCTTCTCGACCACGGTCATGGTGCGGAACGCCTGGCGGGCGATGCCGGAAACTTTCTGGCGGTAGAAAATGCCGTAGATGCGCTCGATCAGGTCCAGGTCCACCACCGAATAGTTGGTGTTCTGGTACTCGGCCACCAGGCGCTCGCGCTCGGCGCCCTCCTGCTGGAACACCAGGTCGGTAAAGGCCGGCGAGAACACTTCGTTGACGAACGGGCTGTCATCGGCCGGCTTGAGCGCCGAGCCGCGCAGGATCATGTCGACCTGCACCGACGGGAAGCTGTCGTTCAGGTCGATAAAGGCTTCGGCCGCACTCTGGCCGCCGCCGATGATGGCGATGCGCATGGCCTTGCCGTCGACACACGGCTGGCTGGCCATGCGCTCCAGGTATTGGGAATGGTGGAACACCCGGCTGTCGCCTTTGAGCGCGTTGAACGCCTCGGGAATACGTGGCGTGCCACCGGCGCTGACCACCACCGAACGAGTGGTGCGCACATGCTGCTCGCCCAGTGCATCGCGGGAGATCACGCGCAGGGCTTCGACCTGCTGCTGGTGCAGGATCGGCTCGATGGCCAGCACCTCCTCGCCGTAGCGCGCCTGGGCCTGGAACTGGCCGGCGACCCAGCGCAGGTAATCGTTGTACTCCATGCGGCACGGGTAGAAGGTGCCCAGGTTGATGAACTCCACCAGGCGGTCGTGGGCTTTCAGGTAATTGACGAAGGAGTACGGACTGGTGGGGTTGCGCAGGGTCACCAGATCCTTGAGGAACGAGATCTGCAGCTCGCTCTGGGTGACCAGGGTATTGCCGTGCCAGCGGTAGTCAGCCTGTTTGTCCAGGAACAGTACGTCCAGTTTGCCCTGGGCCTTTTCGCGCTCCTGCAGGGCGATGGCCAGCGCCAGGTTCGAAGGGCCGAAACCGATACCGATCAGGTCGTGAACCGCGGGCGAAGCAATTGCCTGTGTCATTCCAGTGTCCTCTGGATAAGCCCCTTGGCGGTGGGGCGGGAATACCTTTCAAGGCCTGCACATCTGGCCGTGTGTTGATAGGAAACGAGGACAGTGAAATAAAATTTAACCAATCATTGATCAGTGCGCTTCCCACTCGCGCATGCGCACCCGGCAGTGCTTCATGGCGTTGACGATGTGTTTTTCCACAAGGGCGCGGGAAATGCACAGGCGTTCGGCGATCTGCAGGTGGGTCAGGCCGTCGAGTTTGCGCAGCAGGAAGCTGTCGCGACAGGCCGGCGGCAGCTCGGCCAGGGCGCGTTCGAGCAGTTCCAGGCGCTGGCCGTGGTCGTGGGTGGTGTGCGGCGAACTGCTGGCAAAGCGTTCTTCGGCATCGAGTACGTCCAGCGGTTCGACCTGGCGCAAGGCGTTGCGCCGGTGGCCGTCAATCACCAGGTTAAGCGCGGTGCGGTACAAAAAGGCACGGGGTTGTTCGATGGGGGTGTCGCTGGAACGTTCCAGCACCCGGACATACGCGTCATGCACCACATCCTCGGCCACCTGACGGTTGCCCAGCTTGGCGTTGAGGAAACACACCAGCTCGCGATAGTAGTTTTCCAACATGACTCCCGGCCGCGGGGTGGCGGCATTAGGTCCCCGGGTGCAAAAAAGACAGCGTTCAGGTGATGGCAGTTTGAGTGTGTGCAATTTATAGTAATTCTCATCTACTTTTAAAGCAGACTCGCATCAACGGACGATTTTTTTCTTCAAGGGAGCTGTAACTGCTTATGTAACCGCCTAAATCCCCGCGCAATTCTCTCGTTTACTTGTCAGCTCCCCGCAACTGCGGTCCGAACTTTCCTGGCTGGAAACCCACGCATGAAACGCCCTCGACCCGCCCGACGCGCCTTGCTCGTTATCGCGTGCCTGATCCCCATTATCGCCGTCGCGGCCTGGCAGGTGCTGCCGCCGGGGCGTGACACCCTCACCACCGTCAGCGTCACCCGCGGCAATATCGAAAACAGCGTGACCGCCCTGGGCACCCTGCAACCGCGTCGTTATGTGGACGTGGGCGCCCAGGCATCGGGGCAGATCCGCAAGATCCACGTCGAGGCCGGCGACCAGGTGCAGGAAGGCCAATTGCTGGTGGAGATCGACCCGTCCACGCAGAAGGCCAAGCTCGACGCCAGCCGCTACGCCATCGAAAACCTCAAGGCCCAGTTGCAGGAGCAAAAGGCCCAGCACGAACTGGCGCGCCAGAAATACCAGCGCCAGCAGCGCCTGGTCGCCGGCAACGCCACCCGCGAGGAAGACGTACAAACCGCCAAGGCGGAACTGAGCGCCACCCAGGCCCGGGTCGATATGTTCCAGGCGCAGATCCTGCAAGCCCAGGCCAGCCTGCGCAGTGATGAAGCCGAGTTGGGCTACACGCGGATTTATGCGCCGATGACCGGCACCGTGGTCGCGGTGGACGCACGGGTCGGCCAGACCCTCAACGCGCAGCAGCAGACACCGTTGATCCTGCGGATCGCCAAGCTGTCGCCGATGACCGTCTGGGCGCAAGTCTCGGAAGCTGATATCGGCCACGTCAAACCGGGCATGACCGCCTATTTCACCACCCTGAGCGGCGGCAACCGGCGCTGGACCAGCACCGTGCGGCAGATCCTGCCGATCCCGCCCAAGCCGTTGAACGAAACCCAGGGCAGCGGCAGCCCCAACAGTTCGAATAAAAGCGGCAGCGGCCGCGTGGTGCTGTACACCGTGTTGCTGGATGTGGACAACAGCGACAACGCGTTGATGGCGGAAATGACCGCCCAGGTATTTTTCGTCGCCAGCCAGGCCCAGGATACGCTGACGGCGCCGATCGCTGCGCTACAGGGCACGGCCAACGCCAACCAGCAGATCGCCCGGGTGGTGGGCAAGAATGGCCGTATCGAGCAGCGCCAGGTGCAGGTCGGCATCAGCGACCGCTTGCGCGTGCAGGTACTCGACGGCCTGAACGAAGGTGATCAACTGCTGGTCGGCCCGGCCGATGGCAACGGGGGTTGAGGTGAACACGCCCCTGATCGAACTCAAGGACATCCGCAAGTCCTACGGCGGCGGCGACAGCCCGCAGGTCGACGTGTTGCGCGGCATCGACCTGGCGATCCATGCCGGGGAATTCGTCGCCATCGTCGGTGCCTCCGGCTCCGGCAAGTCCACGTTGATGAACATCCTCGGTTGCCTTGACCGCCCCAGCACCGGCGACTACCTGTTCGCCGGGGAAAACGTCGCGCACCTGGACAGCGACGAACTGGCCTGGCTGCGCCGCGAAGCCTTTGGTTTTGTGTTCCAGGGCTACCACCTGATCCCCTCGGGCTCGGCCCAGGAAAACGTCGAGATGCCGGCGATCTACGCCGGCATCAGCGCCGCCGAACGCCATGCCCGCGCCAACGCCCTGCTCACCCGCCTGGGCCTGGCCGAGCGCACCGGCAACCGTCCGCACCAGCTGTCCGGCGGCCAGCAGCAGCGAGTGTCCATCGCCCGTGCGTTGATGAACGGCGGCCATATCATCCTCGCCGACGAACCCACCGGCGCCCTCGACAGCCACAGCGGCGCCGAGGTCATGACCCTGCTGGACGAACTGGCCAGCCAGGGCCACGTAGTGATCCTGATTACCCACGACCGCGAAGTGGCTGCGCGGGCCAACCGCATCATCGAAATTCGCGATGGCTTGATCATCAGTGACTCGGCCAACGACAGCGACACCAAGCCCGTAGCCACCACCGGGGCCCTGCAAGCCGTGGACCTGCGCCAGCGCCTGGCCGACGGCGCCGAGCACAATGGCGCCTGGAAAGCCGAACTGGTGGACGCGGTGCAAGCTGCCTGGCGTGTGATGTGGATCAACCGCTTCCGCACCGCGCTGACCCTGCTGGGCATCATCATCGGTGTGGCGTCGGTGGTGGTGATGCTGGCAGTGGGCGAAGGCAGCAAGCGCCAGGTCATGGCGCAGATGGGGGCGTTCGGCTCCAACATCATCTACCTCAGCGGTTCATCGCCGAATCCGCGCACGCCGCTGGGGATCGTGACGCTCGATGACGTGCATGCGCTGGCGGCCCTGCCGCAGGTGCAGCGCATCATGCCGGTCAACGGCAACGAAGCCGGGGTACGTTTCGGCAATGTCGACTACATGGCTTACGTGGGCGGCAACGACACCAACTTCCCGGAGATTTTCAATTGGCCGGTGGTCGAGGGCAATTATTTCACTGCCGCCGACGAGCGTGCCGCTGCCACCGTGGCGGTAATTGGTCATCGTGTGCGCGAGAAGCTGTTCAAGGGCGAGGTCGACCCCATCGGCCAGTACATCCTGATTGAAAACGTGCCATTCCAGGTGATCGGCGTGCTGGCGGAAAAAGGCGCCAGCTCCGGCAACAAGGACAGCGACGATCGCGTTGCCATCCCTTACACCGCCGCCAGCGTGCGCCTGTTCGGCAGCTACAACCCCGAGTATGTGGTGATCGCCGCGGCGGACGCGCGCAAGGTCCGCGAGGCCGAGGTGGCCATCGACCAGTTGATGCAAAAACTGCACAACGGCAAGCGCGACTATGAGCTGACCAACAACGCCGCGATGATCCAGGCGGAGGCGCGCACGCAGAACACACTGTCGCTGATGCTCGGTTCGATTGCCGCGATTTCCCTGTTGGTGGGCGGCATTGGCGTGATGAACATCATGTTGATGACTGTACGCGAGCGTACCCGTGAAATCGGTATCCGCATGGCCACCGGCGCACGCCAGCGCGACATCCTGCGTCAGTTCCTCACCGAAGCGGTGATGCTTTCGGTGGTCGGCGGCCTGTGCGGCATCGCCCTCGCGCTGTTGGTGGGCGGCGTGCTGGTGCTGGCCAAGGTGGCGGTGCAGTTTTCCCTGGTGGCGGTGTTCGGTGCATTCGGTTGCGCCCTTGTCACCGGCGTCGTATTCGGCTTTATGCCGGCCCGTAAAGCTGCCCGGCTCGATCCGGTCAAGGCGTTGACCAGTGAATAAACGATCCCTTTACCTGCCCGGCCTCTGCGTATTGCTCAGCGCCTGCACCGGCAACCCGCCTGCCATCGACAGCGGCATTGCACCGCCGGCTGCCTGGCAATATACCGAGCGCAGCGCCGCCCAGGCCACCCAGCAGCAATGGTGGACCCAGTTAGGCAGCCCGCAGCTCAATCGCCTGGTCGACCAGGCCCGCCGGGACAGCTTCGACGTGGCCGCCGCCACGGCCCGCGTGCGCCAGGCCCAGGCCAGCGCAGTGATCGCCGGCGCGCCGCTGCTGCCGGAGGTGAAATTCAACCTCGCCACCAGCCGCCAGAAATTGCTGCGCGGCCCGGGTGGCCCGGACCTGGACGCAACACGCAGCGATGATACCGTCGATAACTACAGCGCCAACCTCACCGCCAGTTACGAGGTGGACTTCTGGGGTGGCCGCGCCGCCGCCCGCGACAGCGCCTTACAGAGTCTGCGCGCCAGCGCGTTCGACCAGGCCACGGTGGAACTGACCCTGCTCAGCAGCGTCGCCGACCGCTACGCGCAAACCCTGGCCGCCCGGCAGCGCGAGCAGATTGCCGAGCTGAACCTGGCCAATGCGCGCAATGTGCTCGCGCTGGTGCAGACCCGCTATGACGCCGGCTCCGCCACCGCGTTGGAACTGGCCCAGCAAAAAAGCCTGGTGGCCAGCCAGCAACGCCAATTGCCGCTGATCCAGCAACTGAGCGAAGAATCGCGGATCACCCTGGCCGCCCTGCTCGGCCAGCCGGTACAAGGCCTGGACCTGGGCTCCGAGAGCTTCCAGGCGCTGACCTGGCCAACCATCGGTGCGGGCATGCCCAGCCAACTGCTCAGCCGCCGCCCCGACCTCGCCAAGGCCGAAGCACAACTGGCGGCGGCACAGGCCGACGTCACCGTGGCCCGCGCCGCCATGCTGCCTGCCATCACCCTGGGCGCAACCCTGGGCTCGGATGCCTACAAGGCCCTGGATATCCTGCGCAGCCCCTACTACACGCTGACCGCCGGCCTGGTCGGCCCGATCTTCAACAACGGCCGTTTAAGCGCTGAACGCGACAAGGCCCGCGCCCGCCAGGATGAACTGCTGCAAACCTATCGCGGCGCGATCATCAACGGTTTTGCCGATGTGGAAAAAGCCCTCAGCAGCATCACCCGCCTCGACCAGCAACGCGAATGGCAGCGTGAAGAACTGCAACAGGCGCAGACGGCGTTCCAGATTGCCGAAAGCCGCTACCAGGCCGGCGCCGAAGACCTGCTCACCGTGCTGGAAACCCAGCGCACCCTGTACGCGGCCCAGGACCAGAACGTGCAACTGCGCTTGTCACGCCTACAGGCCAGTATCGCCCTGTACAAAGCACTGGGTGGTGGCTGGCAGACAGAGATCCGATAAACAAAACTCCAATTTCATACAACAGACGTTCTTTCAGCCTACATTCTTCGACCCAAGGTCCTTGGTAAAAAAGCCGCTATCACACGGTTGCCCGGGACCTCTCGATGACTTCTGCAAAACACCTGACGGGCGCCTGCCTCTGGCTGATGGCAAACCTTGCTACAGCCCAGCCGTTGATCCCACCCACTGCCATCGACTGGTTGCTGGACTGTCCCCTGCCCTCCGTTGAACGCCTGGACCCTGCGGTACTGGAACGGACCCAATGCGGCACCGTGAGCGTACCGCGCAATCATGCCGCGCCCCGCCAGGGCAGGTTGCGCTTGTACGTAACCCGCGTCGGGGCCCGCGACCCGTTGAACCGTGAAGGGGTGATCATTGCCCAGGCCGGCGACGCGGCCAAGAAGACTCAGGTCGGCACCTTCGTCATCCACCTGGCCAGCCTGTGGGGCTCCCACTCCCACCCAGCCTATCGCCGGCTGGTCGACCGTTATGACGTCATCGAGCTCAGCACCCGCGACCTCAGTACCGACAATGGCATCGAGCAGGCGGCCCAGGACCTGGAGTTCGTACGTACCCAACTCGGTGAAGCTCAATTGCGTTACCTGGGCAATGCCGACAGCGCACGCCTGGGCAACCACTACGCCACGCTGTTCCCCGAGCGGGTCACGCGCATGGTACTGGTCAACGCGCACGCGAGCGAAATGGCGGCGCCCTTCGTTGAACAACTGCGCCTGAAAGACTCCTCCACACAGGACGCCAGCAGTTGCATCAACCGCTGGGTGGGCGACTTCCTGATCTACGGCAAGCAACCTCCACGCTCCACGCGCTGCCTGGATTCCGCCGAAGGACAGTAACCCCCGTTTGCGACCTGTTGTCCTCAAAAACGACACCCGGCGTTGACGTTGGGGGTCGATCGTTATTAAGTGCTATTTATCCGCATTAATACGATAAATCGAACCCATGCTAAGCCGCCCGCTACGACGCAAACGCCAGAAGCTGTCCGATGTGATTGTCGAGTCGGTCAAGCGCTCAATCGTCACCGACGCCTTGAAGCCCGGCGACCGCCTGCCCACCGAGCGTGAGCTGATGGAAAGCTTCCAGTGCTCCAAGGGCTCTGCCCGCGAAGCACTCAAGGCCCTGGAAGTGGAAGGCCTGGTGAGCACCCGCACCGGCCCCAGCGGTGGCGCCTACCTGAACCAGGCCGGCACCGAACCGGCCAGCCGCGCATTGCGCAACTACCTGCACTTCCAGCACCTGGACGGCGAACAGGTGTACCAACTGCGCAAAGTCATCGAAGTGGAACTGGCGGTGTCGGTGCTCGGGCGCCTCAGCGAAGACGACTACCAGGCCCTGCAAGACAACGTGGACTTCTGCAGCGCCCCGGAAGACAGCGAGGCCGGCCAGCGCGAACAACGCCTGGCGGAGCTGGAGTTCCACAACCTGCTGGCCAAGGCCTGCCCCAACCCGCTGCTGAGTTTCATGGCGCAGTTTCTCAACGACCTGCTGCGCGACCTGGTGGTGCTGAAAAAAGCCTACAAGCCCAAGCGCAAGCAGTTCGACGCGGCCAACCTGGATTATCACAAGCAGTTGCTGATCGCCTTTCGTGCCGGGGATGAAAGCGCGGTACGCAGCTTGATGCATGAACACATGTGCGATGCCGAACACCACATGACCGCCCTTGAAGGCCAGGTCAGCCCGCATTTTCTACTGGAGTTCGATCACTCTTAAAGAACACCACAGACCCCATGTGGGAGGGGGCTTGCCCCCGATGACGCCAGCACATTCAACATTAATGTCGACTGACACACCGCTATCGGAGGAAAGCCACCTCCCACATGTGGGCTGCATTTCAACCACACATCGTTTCATCCAATAACAGGCCTGCCCACAGGCCCTTGCTCCACCGTATCGCCATTGCCACTCCTGCCAATAACTAAACCAGGGAGTCACCCCATGCAGCGTCGTACGTTGTTGAAAGCCAGTCTCACCGCCGCAGCCGCCCTCAGCCTCCCGCTGAGCGTGCGCTCGGCATTCGCCGCCGAGCCCTTTACCTTTTACGGCCTCAAGTCCATGTCTGGCGCGTTTGCCAGCTATGGCAAGTTTGCCGACATGGGTTCGCGCCTGGCGGTGGAGCAGTACCCGCAGGTGCTGGGTCGCCCGTTGAACTACAAGGTCATCGACACCGAAGGCAACGCCGGCAAGGCGGTGCGCAAGGTCCAGGAAGCCATCCAGCAGGACGGCGCGCGGTTCTTCCAGGGGTGCACCTTGTCCTCGTCGGCACTGGCGGTGGCCAAGGAAGTCGACAAGGTCGGCGGCGTGTTCATGACCCCGGTGGGCGCCGATGAAGTCACCGGCAAGGACTGCAACAAGGCGACGTTCCGCTGGTCCGTGCCCACCTACGGCGCAATCCGCGAAACCATGGTGCCGCTGATCAAACTGCTGCCCGACGCCAAGCGCTGGTACACCATAACCCCGCAATACGTGTTCGGCGACGCCCTGCTCGAAGGCGCCAAAAACGTGCTCAAAGAACACGGCCTGGAACACGTCGGCAACAGCTACCACTCGCTGCAGGAACAGGAATTTTCCGGCTACCTGACCAACGCCATCTCGACCAGACCCGACGTGCTGGTGCTGCTCAACTTCGGCAGCCAGTCGTCCAACACCCTGCGCCAGGCGGTCAACTTCGGCATCAAGGAGCGCATGAAAGTGCTGCTGGTGTGGTCCGCCGGACTCGACCAATTCCAGGAACTGGGCAGCGATGTACTCGAGGGCGTGTACCTTGGCGCACAGTACTGGCACCAGGTCGACACCCCGCTCAACCGTGAACTGGTCAAGCTGACCCAGGCCAAGTACGGCATCAACCCCACCTACCCGCTGGCCGCCGACTACATCAGCACCAGGGTCATGCTCGAAACCATCATCGCCACCGGCAGCTTCGACGGGCCGACCGTGGCCAAGGCCATGCAGGGCCTGAGTTTCGAAGGGCCCACCGGCAAGGAATCGATCCGCGCCGGCGACCACCAGGTGATCAAGGACTACTACCTGCTGATCGGCAAGGCCAGCAGCGAGATGGCCGACAAGGACGACCTGGCCAAGGTGCTCAGCGCCGGCCAATCGTTCCCGCCGGTGGACGCCACGGGCTGCACGCTCGGCTGATCCCCTGAATTTTGTAGCGCAGGGCCGCGCAAGCGGCGTCCTGCCGAGGGTTCCTGCATGCTTAATCTTTACCTGTTCCAGATCCTCAACGGCCTTGGGCTGGGGATGATCTACTTCCTCATTGCGGTCGGGCTGACGATCATTTTCGGCCTGCTCAACTTCGTCAACTTCGCCCACGGCGCGTTCTTTCTGCTGGGTGCCTACATCTGCTACACCGCCGTGAGCCTCACCGGCAACTTCTGGCTGGCGCTGCTGATCGCGCCACTGGTGGTGGCTGCACTGGCCTGGGTGATCGAGCGCCTGTTGATCCAGCGGATCTACCACTTGCCGCACATGTTCCAGATCCTGGTGACCCTGGGGATTGCACTGATCATCCAGGAGGCCAGCGTGATGATCTGGGGCCCGGTGGGCAAGAGCGTCGCGGTACCGGAACTGCTGCGCGGCGTGCTGGTGGTGGGTGACTTCGTGTACCCCTACTACCGCCTGTTCCTCATTGTGTTTTCCGGGCTGGTCGGCCTGGGCCTGTGGTTGCTGCTGGAACGCACGCGCTTCGGTGCCCTGGTGCGCGCCGGCAGTGAAAGCACCGAAACCGTGTCGCTGCTGGGCACCAATATTTTCCGCCTGTTCTCCATGACCTTCGCCCTCGGCGTGGCCCTGGCCGGCGTCGCCGGTGTGCTGTTCGCACCGTTGCGCGGCGCGCAGCCCTTTGTCGGCCCGGAGATCCTCGGCGTCGCCTTCGTGGTGGTGGTGATCGGCGGCATGGGCTCGTTCAGCGGTGCGCTGGTTGGCGGTTTGCTGGTGGGCGTGGTGCAAAGCCTGATGACCACACTCTGGCCCCAGGGTGCGAGCCTGATGATCTACGGCGCGATGGCCGTGGTGATTCTGGTCCGTCCCTACGGCCTGTTCGGGAGAGCCTGACATGAGCGAGAAAAATCCCCTGCCGTTTGCCAAGACGCAATCGCGCGCAATGCTGCTGTGGGTGTTGGCGGTATTGATCGGCCTGCCGCTGATCTTGCCGTCGGCGACCCTGGCCACCGAGATCCTGATCTTTGCCATGGCCGCCCTGGCCTGCAACCTGTTGCTGGGCTACACCGGGCTGCTGTCGTTCGGCCAAGGCATCTTCTTCGGGGCCGGCGCGTACTGTGCGGCGCTGCTGATGATCCACCTGCAACTGGGCCTGTTCACCGCGTTGCTCGGCGCCTCCATTGCGGGTGGGTTCCTGGCCTTGCTGGTGGGTGCCCTGGCGATCCGGCGTACCGGTATCTATTTCGTGATGCTGACCCTGGCGTTCAGCCAGATGGCGTATTTTGTCGCCTACACCCTCAGCGACTGGACCGGCGGCGACAACGGCCTGCTCAGCGTGCCGCGCCCGGAAATCCGCCTCGGCGACACCGTGCTGCTGTCCCTGGCCGACGCCCGCGCGTTCTACGGTTTTGTCGCGGTGCTGTTCCTGCTGATCTTCATCGGTGCACGCCGGGTGATCGCCTCGCCGTTCGGCAGCACGCTGATGGCGATCCGCGAAAACGAAACCCGCGCCTCGGCCATCGGCTACGACACACGGCACTTCAAGATCCTGGTGTTCGTGCTGTCCGGCGCCGTCACCGGGATTGCCGGGGCGCTGTACGCCATGCTGCTGCACTTTGTGCCGCTGTCGAACATCGACCTGGCGATGTCCGAGAACATCCTGATCATGACCATCGTCGGCGGCACCGGTTCGCTGTTTGGCTCGTTGCTGGGCGCCGGTTCCATCGTGCTGCTCGGGGATTTCCTCTCCGACCTGTGGCCGCGCTGGCTGATGCTGCTGGGGGTGATCCTGATCCTGGTGGTGATCTTCATGCGCGGTGGTTTGTGGGGCGGCCTGGCATCGCTGTTCGAGAAGGTACGCGGCAGCCGCAAGAACGTGGTTATCGCCAAGGAGCAAGGGCTATGAGCATCCTGCTGGAAACCCAGGACCTGGAACTGGCCTACGGCGCGTTCCACGCAGTGAATGGCGTCAACCTCAAGGTCGAGGCCGGCACCATCCACACCATCATCGGCCCCAACGGTGCCGGCAAGACCAGCCTGTTCCACTGCCTCACCGGCGAGCGCCAGGCCACCGCTGGAGCAATTCATTTCGACGGTAAAAACCTGATGCGCAAGCCCGCCCACGGCCGTGTGGGCCTGGGCATGGCGCGTTCGTTCCAGCTGACCAGCCTGTTCCAGAACCTCAGCGTGCGCGAGAACCTGCGCCTGGCCGCCCAGGGCCGTGACGGCGCACGTGCCCTCAACTTCTGGCGTCGCGTGGACAGCCAGCGCGAACACCTGGAGATGGCCGACCAGGTGCTCGAACGCCTGCAACTCACCGCCCGCGCCGACACCCTGGCCGGCGAGTTGTCCCACGGCCAGCAACGGGTACTGGAGGTGGGCATGTCGATCTGCTCCAAGCCGAAACTGTTGATGCTGGATGAGCCCACCTCGGGCATGGGCATCGACGATATCCCGATCATGACCCAGTTGATCAGCGACCTCGGCCGCGATCACACAGTACTGCTGATCGAACACAACATGAGCATTGTCATGTCCATCAGCCAACGCATCACGGTGATGAGCCACGGCCAGATCCTGGTGGAAGGCACGCCGGAATTCGTGCGCGCCGATGAACGTGTGCGCACCGCATACCTTGGGGAGGCTGCCTGATGCTGATCGTCGAGAATATCCATTCCTACTACGACAAGAGCCATGTGCTGGAAGGCGTATCGCTGACCGTCAACCCCGGCGAACTGGTAACGCTGCTGGGGCGTAATGGCGCCGGCAAGACCACCACCCTGCGCAGCATCCTCGGCATCATCTGCCCGCGCCAGGGCCAGATCCACTTCAACGGCCAGGCGCTGGTCGGGCAGAAGATCTTCGAAATCGCCCGTCAGGGTTTGGCATTGGTCCCGGAGAACCGTGGGATTTTCCGCTTGCTCACCGTCGAGGAAAACCTGCGCATCGCCGCACGCAAGACCAGCCGCTGGCAACTCGAAGACGTGTACGCCATGTTCCCGCGCCTCAAGGAGCGCCGCAAAAACGCCGGCCACGCGCTGTCCGGCGGCGAGCAACAGATGCTCGCCATCGCCCGTGCGCTGCTCAACGACCCCAAGCTGCTGATCCTCGATGAGCCCACCGAAGGCCTGGCCCCGGTGATCGTCGACGAACTGGTGAAGATCCTGCGCAAGGTCAAGGACGACGGCCTGCCGGTGCTGCTGGTGGAACAGAACCTGATGGTCTGCGACAAGCTCGCCGACCGCCATTACGTGCTTGAACAGGGCCGTGTCGTCTACGAAGGCAGCGCCGAAGCCTTCCGCGCCGACCCTACGATCAAAAACCGTTATTTGGCCCTGAGTGCCTGACCGGAGATTGCAGATGAACAGTTTTGCGCAACCGCTCCAGAGCAACGCCCTATTGATCAACCGCGACCGCCTGTGGCAATCGCTGATGGACCTGGCCCGACTCGGCGCCACCGCCAAGGGCGGCGTGTGCCGCCTGGCCCTCACCGACCTGGACCGCCAGGCCCGCGACCTGTTTGTGCAGTGGTGCGAGGCCGCCGGGTGCAGCGTCAGTGTCGACGCCATCGGCAATATCTTTGCCCGCCGCGCCGGGCGCAACCCCGCCCTGCCCCCGGTGATGACCGGTAGCCATATCGACACCCAACCCACTGGCGGCAAGTTCGACGGCTGCTACGGGGTAATGGCCGGGCTGGAAGTGATCCGCACCCTGAATGACCTGGACATCGAAACCCAAGCGCCGATTGAAGTGGTGGTGTGGACCAACGAAGAAGGCTCGCGTTTTCCACCGTGCATGATGGGCTCCGGGGTGTTTGCCGGTAAGTTCGACTTGCAGGACACCCTCGACAAAGTCGATGACCGGGGCCTGTCGGTGGGCGCCGAATTGCAGCGCATCGGTTACGCCGGTTCCCGCGCCGTGCTCGGCCACCCGGTCGGTGCCTACTTCGAAGCACATATCGAACAAGGCCCGGTACTGGAAGACCAGGCCACTACCATTGGCGTGGTCATGGGGTGCCTGGGGCAGAAGTGGTTCGATCTGACCCTTACCGGCGTAGAGGCCCACGCCGGCCCGACGCCGATGCACCTGCGCAAGGACGCCCTGGTCGGCGCCGCCGAGGTGGTCAGCGCAGTCAACCGCATCGCCCATCAACAGCAGCCCCACGCCTGCGGCACGGTGGGTTGCCTGAGCCTGCACCCTGGCTCGCGTAACGTGATTCCCGGCCAGGTGCACATGACCATCGACCTGCGCCACCTGCACGCGGACAAGCTGCAAGCCATGGTCGACGAAGTGCGCGGCGTGATCGAAGCCACTGCCCAGCGACACGGCCTGACCTTTGAGCTGACGCCTACCGCCGACTTTCCACCGCTGGACTTCGCCCCTGCCTGCGTCAATGCGGTGCGTGACGGCGCCGAAGCCTTGGGCCTGAGCCATATGGACATCGTCAGCGGGGCCGGGCACGACGCGATTTTTGTCGCCGAACTCGGCCCGGCCGGCATGATCTTTGTGCCGTGCGAAGGCGGCATCAGTCATAACGAAATCGAAAACGCCGCGCCGGATGACCTGGCAGCCGGCTGCGCGGTATTGCTGCGCGCCATGGTCAATGCGGCACAGGGGGACGTGGCATGAGCGAGATCGGCCAACTGACAGCGGTGCAACTGCTGCAGCATTTTCGCGACCAGACCTTGTCGCCGGTGGAAGTCACCGAGGACGCTTTACTGCGCATCGAGCGCTACAACCCGGTGGTGAACGCCTATTGCCACGTCGACCCGGAAGGTGCGCTGAACGCAGCACGCGCCTCGGAACAACGCTGGCTCAAGGGCCAACCCTGCGGGCCGTTGGACGGCGTGCCGGCGTCGATCAAGGACCTGACGCTGACCATCGGCATGCCGACCCGCAAGGGCTCGCGCACGTCATCCGCCGAAGGGCCCTGGGACGTCGACGCGCCTTTCACGGCCTTCATGCGCAAGGCCGGCGCGGTGCTGCTGGGCAAGACCACCACCCCGGAATTCGGCTGGAAAGGCGTCACCGACAACCCGCTGTACGGCATCACCCGCAACCCCTGGGACACCCGCACCACGGCGGGCGGCTCGTCCGGCGGCGCGGGCGCAGCGGCGGCGTTGAACCTCGGTGTGTTGCACCAGGGCAGCGACGCCGGCGGCTCGATCCGCATTCCCTGCGCGTTTACCGGCACCTTCGGGATCAAGCCGACCTTCGGTTATGTGCCGCAGTGGCCGGCCAGCTCCATGACCATTCTGTCGCACCTGGGGCCGATGACCCGCACGGTGGAAGACAGTGTGCTGATGCTGCAAACCATCGCCCAGCCGGATACGCGCGATGGCTTGATCGGTGCTCCACGCACCACACCATGGCTGACGCCGGGTACGGATTTGAAAGGGTTGCGTGTGGCCTACAGTCCGAACTTCGGTTACGTGAAGGTCGACCCACAAGTGGCCAAGGTGGTCGCGGAGGCGGTGCGAGGCCTGGAACAACTGGGCGCCCATGTCGAGCAGATCGACCCCGGTTTCAGCGACCCGCTGGACGTCTTCAGCACCTTGTGGGCAGCCGGCGCGGCACGCCTGACCGGCGCCATGAGCGAGACACAAAAACAACTGCTGGACCCCGGACTGTCAAGGATTGCACAACGCGGCGAACAGTTGAGCCTGGACGACTTCAGCGCCGCCCTTGAAGCCCGCGCCGCATTGGTGGCGCGCATGGCCGCGTTCCATGAGCATTACGATGTGCTGGTGTCGCCGATGATGCCGATCACCGCATTCGAAGCCGGGCACGACGTACCGCCCGGCTCCGGCTTGCAGGCATGGACGCAGTGGACGCCCTTCACCTACCCCTTCAACCTGACCCAGCAACCGGCGGCATCGGTGCCGTGCGGGCTGGCTGCGAATGGCTTGCCGGTAGGTTTGCATGTGGTGGGCGCGCGGTTTGCCGATGAGCAGGTGTTGAGGGTGTGCCAGGCGTATGCAAAGGCATTCCCGACCAAGCACCTGCAAGCGCCAATCATCAGAACACCGTAGGACCCCATGTGGGAGGGGGTACACGCCGATGGTCCTGGCCTTATCTGGCTAAGGACGAACACTGCAACTGTGGGTACTTTTCGCCAGTTCTACCTAAAGACCTTGGAAGCAAGCCTTCTCCCACCGTTTCGAGCGCATTCCATTACACTGTCCCCCATTCATCCCCGGGGGGTTTCATGGACATCGAACTGGCACGCACCTTCCTCGAAATCACCCGCTGCGGCAGCCTCGCCGCAGCGGCCGAGAAACTGCACGTCACCCAGACCGCCATCACCGCACGGGTCAAGAGCCTGGAAAGCCAATTGGGTAGCACGCTGTTCATCCGCAACCGCGCCGGCGCCAGGCTGACCGCCGACGGCGAGGCCTTCGTGGTGTACGCCAACCAGTTGCTGCAAACCTGGGAAGCGGCCAAACGCGACCTGCCATTGCCCGATGGCTATCGCAACGTGCTGCACATCGGCGGCGAGGTCAGCCTGTGCAACCCGTTGATGCTCGGCTGGGCCCAGGCCCTGCGCCAGAACATCCCGGGCCATGCCCTGCGCACCGAAATCCGCGAAGGCGAATACCTGTTGCGCCAACTGGAACTGGGTGTGCTGGACGCCGCGCTGGTGTTCCAGCCGCAGTACTGGCCTGGGTTGCAAGTGGAACAGGTGCTGGAGGAAAAACTGATCCTGGTGCAGCTGGCGAGCAACCCGGCGCCCTACGTGTACATCGATTGGGGACCCGGCTTTCGTCAACAACACGACGCCGCCCTGCCCGACAAGGCCCGCGCCGCACTGAGTTTCAACCTGGGGCCGCTGGCGTTGCAGTACATCCTGGAAAATGGCGGCGCCGGTTATTTCCGTACCCGCGTGGTGCAGAGCTACCTGGACAGCGGCGTGATGCAACGCGTGCCCAAGGCGCCGGAGTTCAGCTTCCCCACGTACCTGGTGTATTCACGGGCGCGGGATTCGGCGGTGTTGCAACAGGCACTGGCGTTGCTGCGCGAGGTGGTCAAGGCCGAAAGCGACTGGTCGCAGCGCTGGGACCCGCTGATTTGAAGCAACAATATCCGCCGCGCATGCTAGCCTGCGGGTGTTTCCTTTTGCAGCCTTACCGATGAACAAGAAAAAGTCCGTCACCATCAGCGACATCGCCAAACAGGTCGGCATGACCACCATCACGGTGTCCCGGGCGCTGAGCAAACCTGACCTGGTCAAGCCGGCCACCCTGGCGCGCATCCTCGAAGTGGCGCGGGAGCTGGACTATGTGCCCAACGCCTTCGCCCGCGGCCTCAAGCGCAGCGAAAGCCTGATCATCGGCGTGATCACCGCCTCGGTGGACAACCCGTTCTACAGCGAAATGATCAAGGCAATTTCCCGCGAGGCCAAGCAGCACGGCTACACCATCATGCTGGTGGACACCGATGAGCTGGAAGAACTGGAAAGCAAGGCCGTGGACACCCTGTTGGGCTACCGCGTGGCGGGGATCATCCTGTCGCCGGTCTCGGATGAGCCGGGCTACCAGCCCGACTACCTGGAACGCCTGGCCAACGGCAAGACCCCGGTGGTGCTGCTCGACCGCACGATCCACGACAGCCCGTTCAGCCGCGTGGTGCTCGACAACTACCACAGCGGCATCCAGGCCGCGCACTACCTGCTGCGCCAGACGCCCGACCTCAGGCGCCTGCTGGTGCTGACCGGCCCCGAACATTCACGCATCAGTGTGGAGCGCCTCAAAGGCCTGCGTGAAGTGCTGGCCGAACACCCGCAGGTGCAGGTCGAAGTGCAGGCCGGCGACTACACGTTGATGCCGTCCTACCTGCACACCCTCGACTACCTGGCCGAACACTCGGCGCCGGACGCGATCATGGGGTTCAACCAGTTGATCACCCTCGGCGCCCTGCGTGCGCTGCGCATGCACAATATCCCCCACGACAGCCTGACCATCTGCGGCATCGACCGCCTGCCCTTCGCCGATATCTTCGGCGTGCCCATCGCCTGCGTGGCCCATGATGCGTCGCTGGCCGGCAGCAGCGCGGTACGCCTGCTGCTTGACCGTCTCGAAGACCCGGGCAAGCCCCGGGACAAGGTGGTCATCGCCGGCCAGTTGGAAAACGGCTAGCGGCTGGTATAGCCGCCGTCGATGGGCAGGCTGACGCCGCTGATCATGCTGGCCGCGCGGCTCAGCAGGAACAGCACCGGCAGGGCCACTTCCGCAGTTTCAGCAAACCGCCCCAAGGGAATTGCCGCCAGCGCCGGGTCGCGCTTGGCCGGCGCGGACCACGCCATGGCTGCCATCGGCGTGAGTGTGACCGTGGGATTGACGCTGTTGACGCGAATGCCGAAGCGGCCCCACTCGGCGCATTGCACACGGGTGATCGCATCCAGCGCCGCCTTGGAGGCGCAGTAGCCAAGGTGATCGTCCAGCGCCACCAATGACGCCTGGCTGGAGACGTTGACGATGCTGCCGGCGATCTGCGCTTCGATCATTTTTGCCGCCACGCGGCTGGCGACCTGCGCGGCGGCGCGGGCGTTGACCTGCATCACCTGGTCGAACGCCTCGGCGCTGATGGCGGCGGCGGGCTCCAGGCGCGAGATACCCGCGCAGTTGACCAGGCCGTGCAGCGGCGGCAGGTCTTGCAGGGCATTGTCGAGGGCGGCGCTGTCGGCGATGTCCAGGCAGAGGCTATGGCAGCCGAGTTCGGCCAAGGCTTGGGCGTCGCGGCCGAGGGCAAACACATCGGCGCCGCTGGCAATCAGTTGCAAGGCGATTTCACGGCCGATGCCACTGCTGGCGCCGGTGACGAGGATGCGGTGATGGGTGAAGTCGAAGGCTGCGTTCATTCAATTCTCCTGCAGGCTGTGCATGATCGGTTTCAGGGCCGGATACAGCTTCAGGTATTCGCCGAACGCACGGTCGTACGCCTCGACATTTTCCGCCTTGGGCTCGGCTCGCAATTCCAGCTGTACCCAGCCCTTGTCCATCTCCCCATCGCTCACCAACCCCACCGTATGTGCCGCCAGCAACGCCGCGCCCAACGCCGCCTCAACCTCCTGCACGATGGTGTACACCGGATACCGCGTAACGTCCGCGATGATCTGCATCCACAGGTCCGAATGGCTCGCCCCGCCCACCACGATCAAGCGCGGGTCCAGGGAATGCGCGCCGCGCGTGCCCGCTTCGATGTTGTGCCGCAGGGCAAGACTCACCCCTTCCAGCACTGCGCGGTACAGGTGGATTCTGCTGTGATACAGGTTCAAGCCGACAAAACTGCCACTGGCGCGGTCGTCCCACACCGGGCTGCGCTCACCCATCAGGTAGGGCAGGAACAACAACCCTTCGCTGCCCGCCGGGATATGCGTCGCACGCTGTTCCAGCAACGCCAGGCTGTCCTGGCCGCTGGCCTTGGCCTGCTGCTCTTCAGCCTGGCAGAACTGCTCGCGAAACCAGCTCACCGAAGCCCCGGCGGTGATCGCACCGCCAAAGATATACAGGTCGCGGTGGCCGTTGTAGACGTGGGGCATGCTCACCAGGCCATGGTGTGCATCCACCTGCTGGTTGAGGTACCCCCAGCACATGCTGGTGCCGATCATTGCCACGTGATTGCCTGGCTGAGTCACTCCCGCCGCCAAGGTTGCCATGGCCGCATCGACGCCACCGGCCAGGATCGGTGTCCCCGCCTGCAGGCACAGACGCGCAGCCCACCCCTCCAGCAACCCACCGACGACCTCCCCGGAATACACCAGGCGCTCCGGCATCATCGCCGGCGGTATGCCCAATGCATCGAGCATTTCGCCAGACCAGCCACGCGTCTTCACGTCGTAGACGCCACCGATGTTGCCGGCACTGCTGTGGTCCACCGCCAACTCACCGGTGAAGCACCAGTTGATGTAGCTGTTCGGTGGCAGCAGGTAGCGGGTTTTCGCCCACACCTCGGGCTGGTGCTGCTTGAGCCAGAGCATCTTGGTGAAACCGTAGTAGCTGTCCACCGAGTTGCCGCTCACCTCGAACAGGCGCTCCAGGTCCACATGCTCACGCACCCAGGCCACCTGCTCGCCGGCGCGGCGGTCCATCCAGATCAGGCACGGGTGCAGCGGTGTGAGCTGCGCATCCACCGCAATCCCCGAGCCGCCGTACAGGCTGCTGATGCACAGGGCCTTCACGTGATCCTTGGCCACGCCGGCCTTGGCCATGCACTGCGCCACACAGATCTCGACCGCGTCCAGCCAGACCTGCGGCCATTGTTCGGCCCAGCGCACTTTCGGGGTATCCACGCGATACCCCTGGCTGTGCTGGGCGATGATCGTGCCGTGACCATCCACCAACAGCGCCTTGGTGCTCTGGGTTCCGATGTCGACCCCCATCACGTAATGCATGCTCAAACCACCGGCTTCAACAGCACCTTGATCGACTTGGTCGAGTTGGCCAGCTCGAAGGCTTCGGCCCAATCGTCCAACGGGAAGTCATGGGTGACGATGCCTTTGGAGGTGACCAGGCCGCGCTCGAACAGGTCGATGGCGATCGGGTAGCAATAGGGGCCGAGGTGCGCGCCGCGGACGTCCAGTTCCTTGCGGTCGCCGATGATCGACCAGTCGACGCTGGTCTCGGCGCCAAACACGCTGAACTCGACAAAACGCCCGAGCTTGCGGATCAAATCCAGGCCCTGGGTCACGCCGGCCGGCACGCCGGTGGTTTCGATGTAGACGTCGCAACCGTAGTTGTCGGTGAGGCCATTGATGATCTCGCGGGCGTTGTCGCGGGCCGGGTTGATCACCACGTCGGCGCCAAATTGCTTCGCCAGTTCCAGGCGCTCGTCGACCATGTCGATCACCACCAGTTTCTTCGGGGTTTTCAGCGCGGCGACTTGGACCATGCACAGGCCGAGGGTGCCGGCGCCGGCGATCACCACCACGTCGTCGAGCTGGATATCGCCACGGTTGACGGTGTGGATCGAACACGCCATCGGTTCCACCAGTGCCGAGTCTTCCAGCGACACCGACTCGGGAATTTTGTGCACGATGGCGGTCTTGGGAATGCGCATGTACTGGGCCATGCCGCCTTCGGCCACTTCACGCTGGAAGCCGAAGATGTTATGCACTTCGCACATCCAGTACTTGCCGGATTTGCAGAAGCGGCACTTGCCACAGGGCACGATCTGCTCGGCGATCACTTTGTCGCCGACCGCGACCTCAAAGTGCTCGGCGGCGCCCTCGCCCACTTCCACCACATAGCCAAAAAATTCGTGCCCCGGTACCACCGGCGCCTTGACCCAGGGGTTGTCGCCGCCCCAGAACATCGCGGCGCCCGAGTGGCACTTGCAGTCACTGGCGCAGATGCCACAGGCGGCGATGCGGATCACCAGTTCGTTGACGCGGGCCTGGGGTTTGCCGATGCGTTCCAGGCGATAGTCCTTGGGGCCGTGGCAGACGACGGCTTGCATGTCGGTGTGCTTGTCCATGGTGTGGAGTCCTGTGTTTGTTAGGAGTTTATTTGTGGCGCTGACGGCTGATGAAAATCGCCAGCAAAATGATCCCGCCTTTGATCACGCTCTGGACGTAGGGTGAAACGCCAAGCATGTTCAGGCCGTTGTTCAGCACGCCGAGCAGCATGGCGCCGAGCAAAGTGCCCACGATCACCCCGCGCCCGCCGGCAATCGACGCGCCGCCGAGTACCACGGCGGCAATCGCATCCAGCTCGAACGACACGCCGGCATTCGGCTGGCCGCTCATCAGGCGTGAGGTGAGTACCAGCCCGGCAATCGCCGCCGTCAGGCCGCTGATGCCATACACCAGCAACTTGAAGCGCGCGGCGCGCACGCCGGACAAGCGCACCGCTTCTTCATTGCCGCCGATGGCGTAGATGTAGCGGCCAATGCGCGTGTGTTGCAGCAGCACATAGGCGGCGGCGTAGGTGACCAGCATGATCAGGATCGGCACTTCGATGCCGAACAGGCTCTGGCGACCAAAGAAGCCAAACCACTCCGGCAACCCGGAAATCGGGTAGCCGTCGGTGTACATCAGGCCCAGGCCCCGGGCGATGCCCATGGTCGCCAGGGTGACGATGATCGGCGGCATGTGCAGGTAGGCGACGAACAGGCCGTTGCCGATGCCGAAGGCCACGCCGATCAACATCCCCGCGCCAATCGCCAGGCCCGGCGGCAAGCCCGCGACCATCAGGCCAGCGGTGAGCGTGCCGGACAACGCCATCACCGGCCCTACCGACAAATCGATGCCGCCCGTGAGGATCACGCAGGTCATGCCCACCGCGATAATCGCGTTGATCGACACCTGGCGGGCGATGTTCGACAGGTTGCTGGCGGAGAGGAAGGTGTCGCTGGCCAGGATCATCACCAGGGTCACCACCACCAGCCCCACGAACGGGTAGAACGCCGGCGAGCGCACCAGCCGCGCCAGGTTCAGGCGCAGCCGACTGCTGTCGACGGTGTTAATGGACGTATTCACTTGAGCCCCCTGTTGCATGGCGCATGACCTCTTGAGGATTGACGGCGGACGCTTCGAGTACCTTGACGATGGCGCCCTTGTGAAACACGGCGACGCGGTCGCACATGCCGATGACTTCCGGCAACTCGGAGGAAATCATGATGATTGCGTAGCCCTGTTCGGTGAGGCTGCGCATCAGCGCGTAGATCTGCGCCTTGGCCCCCACGTCGATGCCACGGGTGGGTTCGTCGAACACCAGCACGTCGCAGTGGTGGTTGATCCAGCGGGCGATCACCACCTTCTGCTGGTTGCCGCCACTGAGGTTGAACACCCGGCTTTCGCCGCTGGGGGCCTTGATCGACAGCTGACGCATCAGGTCTTCGACGCTGGCGCTTTCCCTGCCCTTGTCGATCAGGCCCGAAGCGTTCTGGTATTTGGGCAGGTTGTTCAGCGAGATGTTTTCACGAATGCTGAAATCGGTGATCAGCCCTTCGCTCTTGCGGCTTTCCGGCAGCAGGCCGATGCCGTGGGCGAGCGCTTGCGCCGGGTCATCGAGGGTGATTTTCTCACCGCGCAGCCACACGTCTTTGCTCACCGACGGCAGCGCGCCCATCATGCCCAGCGCCAGTTCGGTGCGACCGGAGCCGACCAGACCGGCAAAACCGAGGATCTCGCCCTTGTGCAGTTGGAAGCTGTTGCGGGGCCCGTTGCGCACCAGCTGGATGTCCCTGACCTCCAGCAACAGCGGCCCGCGTGCGCTGCTCGGTTTGGGCGGAAAACTGCATTCCAGGCGCCGCCCGACCATCATCTCGACCAGGTGGTCGATATCACTGTCGGCCACCTCGGTGACGCCGACATTGCCGCCGTCGCGCAACACGCTGATGCGGTCGCACACCTGGAAAATCTCCTCCAGGTGATGGGAGATGAATATCACTGCCACGTCCTGGCGCTTGAGCTCGCGCATGATCTCGAACAGCAGCTCGGCTTCGCTGGGCGTGAGGGTGGCGGTGGGTTCGTCGAGCACCAGCAGGCGCGCATCCAGGGCCAGGGCCTTGGCGATTTCGACAAACTGCTGCTCGGCCACGCTCAGGTGCTTGACTGCGCATTGCAGGTCAATGGTCACGCCCAGGCGCTTAAACAAGGCCTCGCTGGCCTCGACCATTTCGCGCTTGCGCAGCAGGCCGAAACGGTTGCTGAGCTCATGGCCGAGGAAGATGTTTTCCACCGCCGTGAGGTAGGGAATCAGGCTGAATTCCTGGAACACGATGCCGATGCCAGCGGCGATTGCATCGCGGTAGGTGGCGAACTGCCGGGCCTGGCCATCGATCAGGATCTGGCCTTCGTCCTGATGCTCGACGCCGCCGAGGATCTTCATCAGGGTCGATTTGCCCGCGCCATTTTCGCCAAGCAAGGCATGGATCTCGCCGCGCTCGACCTGCAGGTTGATGGACTTGAGGGCCTGTACGCCCGGGTAACGCTTACAGATGTTTTCCAGCTTCAGAAGACTGCTCATACCGCCGACCTCGTATTCAGAAGGAGACCGCAAGCCCCACGGATGGCGTGGGGCCTGGGTGATTTACCAGCTGAAATCCTTGGCCTTGTCCCGGTCGATCAAGGTGATGTCCACCGGGATGGTGGCCGGCACTTGCGAGCCCCACTTCTTGGCCAGGGCAATGCCCAGGGCAAGGCGGATCTGGTCGCGAGGGTATTGCGCCGAGGTGGCGATGAACTTGCTGCCCGGCTTCTGGATCGCCTTGATCGCTTCCGGCGCGCCGTCGACGCTGACCAGTTTCACGTCCAGGCCGCTGGCTTCGATGGCCGAGAGTGCGCCGAGGGAGCCGTTGTCATTCACGCTGAAAATACCTTTGAGCGTCGGTTGCGCCTGTAGCATGTTTTCGGTGACGGTCAGCGCCTGGTCGCGCTCCTGCTTGCCGTTCTGGATGCTGACAATCTTGATGTCCGGGTGCTTGGCCACGGCTTCCTTGCAACCGCGCACACGCTCCAGGATCGGCACCACGGCGATGCCGTCGAGGATGGCGATGTTGCCTTTGTCGCCGATGCTCTTGGCCAGGTATTCACAGGCCTGGAAGCCGGCATCGAAGTTTTTCGAACCGACAAAGGAATCCAGCGGGCCATCCGCCTGGGCATCGACCGCGACAACCACCACACCGGCGGCATGGGCGGATTTGACGGCCGATTGCACGCCGACCGAATCGGTGGGGTTGATCAGCAGGATATCGATGCCTTTTTGCAGCATGTCTTCGACGTCGCTGACCTGCTTGGACACGTCGTGGCGGGCGTCGGTGATGATCAGTTTCGCACCGATGCTCGCCCCGGCTTCTTCCAGGGCGTTTTTCATGGTGACGAAATAGGGGTTGTTGATTTCCTGGAAGGACGCGCCGATGCGGATCGGCTTGGCGGCGTCGGCAAAAGCAGGGGCGGCGGTGCCGAGGGTGATGCTTACAGCCAATAAACACAGGGTTTTCGGGAGCATTTTCATGGCGTGGTTCTCTGTTTTGTTTTTATTGTTAGAGCAAATGTTATCGTTAACATTTTGCGAGAAGCTAACAAGGAAATTCGGGTGACGCAAGGGGCCACTGGTCGGCTTCGGTCGGAATGTGGGAGGGGGCTTGCCCCCGATGGCGGAGTGTCAGTTGGCGATGTAAGTGACTGACCCGCCACCATCGGGGGCAAGCCCCCTCCCACACGTGTTCATGTGTGCACCACAAAACCTCGCACAATCTCGAGTACCAACTAAGCTCAGCCTCCAATAAAAAATACCGAGCTGCCTGCCATGGCCCATCCCACCGAGACCTTTCGCGCCCGTTACCGCGCCCAAGTCGCGTGCCACTACAACCCCTGGCTCCACGCCGGTTTCGTGTTCGGCTACGGCATTGTGTGCATCAGCCTGGCCTGGTCATCGACACATCACATTACTGCTCTGCAATGGCTGACCGTGCCGGCGACGCTGGTGTTCTTCAACCTGTGTATCTACCTGGTGCACCGCCACCTTGGCCATCACAAACACGCCTTGGCCCGTCTGTTTTATGCGCGCCATACTGGCGATCACCACAGCTTTTTCACCCCCGGCCACATGACCTACGACAGCCCCCGGGACTGGCGCGTCATCCTGTTCCCGGCCTGGCTGATCGTGTTGCACAGCCTGGCGATCACACTGCCCGCGTGGTGGTTGATCAAACAACTGAGCCCCAACGTCGCCGGCCTGTTCGCCGGGTGCATGATCCTCGGGTATTTGCTTTACGAATTGTTTCACGCCTGTGAGCACCTGCCCGCCGACCACCCGGTGGCGCGCCTGCCGTGGATCCGCCAGATGCACCAGTTGCATGCCATGCACCACCGCCGCGAGCTGATGCAGGGGCGCAATTTCAATATCGTCCTCCCGCTGATGGATTACCTGTTCGGCACCCTGTACTGGGAGCCGGGCCCCCACGACAACCAGGAATCGTCATGAGTACCCGCCCCAAAAAACTGCGTCATCTGTTGTTTGTGCTGTTTCTGCTGGTGGTTGCCTTCTTGCTGCTGATGCCCACCAAAGTGCAACCGGTGAACTGGACACCGCCCAAGCCACCTTCGATGAAGGACGGCCCCTACGCCGAAAACCAGCGTCTCAAGGGCGTGCAGAAGATCGGCGCCCAGGACATCGCCGGGCCAGAGGCGTTGCTGCTGGATACACAGGGTTATCTGATCAGCGGCCTGCATGACGGGCGCATCATCCGCACCGCGCCCGACAGCCGCAGCCTGGAGGTGCTGGCCGACACCGGCGGGCGGCCCCTGGGTCTGGCGCTGCACCCGGATGGGCGCTTGATCATTGCCGATGGCATCAAGGGCCTGCTCGCCCTGGATGCAAACCGCCAACTCACTACCTTGAGCACGGGTGCCAATAACGTCCCCTTCGGTTTCACCAATGACGTCACCGTGGACGCCAGCGGGCGTTATGCCTACTTCAGTGATGCATCGAGCCGCTGGGGTTACGGCCAGGACGGCGAAGCGGTGATCGAGCATGGTGGCGATGGCCGGTTGCTGCGCTATGACTTCAGCAACAGCACCACCGAGGTGCTGCTCGACCAGCTGCAATTCGCCAATGGCGTGGCCCTGGGCCCGGATGAACATTACGTACTGGTCAATGAGACCGGCGCCTATCGCATCAGCCGGTATTGGCTCAAGGGCGAACGTGCCGGCAGCCATGACCTGTTTATCGACAACCTGCCCGGCCTGCCGGACAACCTCAGTTTCAACGGCCAGGACCGTTTCTGGGTGGCGCTGTATTCACCGCGCAACCCTTTGCTGGACAGCTTCGCCGGGTACCCCTTGCTGCGCAAAGTGATGGTGCGGGCGTTGATGGTGGTGCCCAAGCCGATCGAGCGCAAAGCCTTTGTGCTGGGGTTGGATACGCAAGGCAAGGTGATTGCCAATTTGCAGGATGGCAGCGCGGGGAATTACTCGCCCATTACCACCGCTCGGGAATACGGCGAGTGGTTGTACCTGGGCTCGTTGAAGGGCACGAGCATGGCGCGGTTGCCGTTGGCACAGGCGTTGGCGCCCTGACGCAAAAAGGGCATACAGGCGCGCGGCCTGTATGCCCTGGTGGTTACTGGTTAAACACGCTTAGCTCTTGGTGCTGCTGAGCAGGGTCTGCTTGCACAGATGGCCAAAGCTGACGAACTCAGTGTTATCACCACCCACGCCGATACCTGGGTATTCCAGCACTTCCATGCGCCATACCCCGTAGTTGAAGTCGGTACGCCAAGTGTTTTTGTAGCCCTGGGCGTAGTCGACAAAGGTGGTCTGGAAGTCACCGAAGCAGGTGCCCACGTTGATCGTGCCACTCGCCTGACCGGCACTGTTGGTAGCCGCCGAATACCCTTTGTAGACGATAGCACCGGTGTCGGGGTTGATGTGCTGGTCGAGGTAGACGATCGGGTGCAGCCCCACCAGCGGTGCGCCGGTGCTGTCCGACAGCCCCATGGTCCAGGTCAGGTCGCGATAGGCCTGGGTGGTCATGTAGCCATACCCCACGTCGGACGCGGAGTAAGGGATGCGCAACACGTTGCCTTCGCCTTTTACATCAGGGCTGTTGACCCGAGGGTTGGAACCGAAGGACAGGTTGTATTTGCCCGTTGCGCTCCAAGGCTCATTCGGGTGTTGGTTCGGACGAACACGCACCTTGACTACCCCACCGACACCCGGGTTCGGGATCGACGTCGACACGACATTCGCACCCACGGTGACCCACTGGCTGCCATCGAAACGCTCAAGGATCCACTTGTTACGGGTGCTGCCACTGGCCGCGTCGGCCGTCAGGGCTATGCCTACGCTCTGGCCACGGACCGCCGTGAAATCAAAGTAGTCGACATCGTCTAGGCTGTCGGCGTTGCCTTTGATGTAGTTCAGGGTATCCGGCAGTTGAAACGCCGTGTCGGGCGTGTCATTGGGTTCATAGGCATCGATGTTGGCATCCACCGCCACACCGAACTGGAAGCTGGAGCCCTGCACCGCTGCGTTGGCTTCCATGAACCAGTAGTAGTCACCGGCAGGCACCACCCCGCTCAGGCTTTCATCGCCCGTGCCTGGATTATTGGAGGTGCCCAGCGGGAGCGGATTGCCTTGACCATCGTCCTGGAACAGGGTCAACGACATGTCGGTGCCTGCGGTCTGACCCACCAGCAACGCGTTGATGCGCGCCTTCTGTGGCAGGTTGAAGTGGTAGCACAGCAGGTCACCGGTCTGTACGCCATTGATGGTGTACAACTGGTTCACATCCAGCGTGGTTTCACAGCCCTGGACCAGTGCCGCCTGCACGGCGGCCGCTGCCTTAGCATCGGCTTTCTTGACCTGGGTTACCGGCGCCGGAGCGGCATGATCTTCCACCACCGAATCGGCCTGGGCCTTGGCGGCGAACGCCGGTTTTTTCAGTTGAGCACCCGCTTTGAGTTGCTGCTTGAGCGTCGCTGGGGCCTTGGTGGCCGGCACTATACCGGCGGCTTTGAGGCTTTGCTTGATGTCAGTTTGAACGGCTTGTGCAGCCAGGTGAGGGTATTGCTCGGCCAGGGCGAAGGCCGAAACGAAGCAGGAGGCCGCCATGGCCGCGCCCAGCATAAAGGCTTTTTTCGATTTCATTTTTTATCCATCCATAGTTAAAAAGTGAAGCTCAGGTGACGTCCGGTCACCTGGGATGGAATGTAGGATATGACTGGATGGATGTACAGTATTTTTTGAAGAAATTTCAATTTCTATGGAATGGGGATGTCGCACCACCAGCGCCAGAAGCTCCAGATAGCTGTACCGAAGGCCCAGATATAGCCAACTTTATAAGGCCACACCATCCAACGCCTGAGCGCCAAAGGAACTGACGCTAATTCAGCCTCCGTCACAATACCGGCCTCCACATGGCGCTTTGAGTCTGAGAAGAACTCGGAAATAAGCAACATGCGATATTGCCTGTCGATCCACTGGTTTCGCTTCCAAAATCGCTTATTGTCTTGGACCCTTTCGTTCTGATGGAAATAACTTTCCACCTCATCGAGCTTTGCATATTCCGCAAAAATCATCAGTCCCAAGACAACAAACGTCCCGACAAACAACACGATGGAGTAGATGAGAAAAAAATCCATGGTTAGGTTCCCTCAGGTAGGAATATCAAATCCCCATCGGCGTCCATGATCTTTCCTCCCAAAAGCGCCCCAGCACTACCGACCCTATCACCTGCCACATACCCTCCCGCTGAGCCTCCGATAATTCCGCAGGCGAGTTCACCTGTTCCCTTCATGCGAATGCCTAGGAACATTGTGCATGCCCTACGAGCGGCTCCTGCACCGATTCTTCCGAAAAAGGCAGCTCCTGAGACTCCACCTGCCAACCTCCCCGTCTCCACATACTTCGCCCGTCTACACTGCGCCTCCCGCCCCTCCACACATGCCTCCCTGATCTCCAACCCCGCCACCCCCACGTCCAGCGCCAGCCCCACATAAGTCCCTTTACCCAACCACTTCGACATCTGCGCAATCTCCCGCATCCGCTTCGCATACCCCGCAATTTCACCTTTATGCAGATAGCTCCTGGTCGACAGGCCCAACACCTTTTTCAACGACTCATTACCCTGCAACCCCGTCCCCAACCGCGCCGCGCCTTGCAGTTGCACCTCCAACCGCCGGAACAACGCCTGGCGCCGCTGGATAAACGCCGTCCTGTCCAACGCACCGTCCTTCAAGCGCTGATGCAACCGCTCGATCTCCTCCAGCGTCTGCGCCACGTCATCCAGATGTCGCGCCCAGGCCGACGTCGCACTGCCGATGCCTATCGAGCCCGTCGCCATGAAACTCTGCAGCAAGTCATAGTTGTCGATCACCGCCGTACCGACCGCTGCACGCCTCTGCAAGTGACGACTTACCTCCTCGGCATGCCGCATCAACCAGGCCTCCTCGACCGAGCAATTCACGCTGTGGCTGTCGGGAATAATCACCAGTTGTCCCGGCGCCACCAAACCGGGGCGCAGGTGTCTATTCAGCACGTCAAAATGAGCGGAACGCTGGCGGCCCGGGGCACCGCCCATCAGTCGGTTTTTCAAGCTCTGATAGTCCGTCGCGCGGTCGTTGATAAAGCTTTGCGCCATGCCTCACATCCGGTGAGCAATGAAGATGGCGTCGAAATATAAGCAAGCGCCTAGGCCCCGGACACACGTCCAGGGGGGGCGATTTACATTTGGGAAGCTGCCTACGCAGCAAAGAAATACAGCCTACGGAAACAACCCTAATACCCGGTCATTTCCAGGTAACCCACCCCGCCCTCGAACTGCACCGGGCCTTCCCAGTACGGGATACTCAGGTTCATCCAGGCATTCGGGTTGACTGCTTGCGTAGTGATATCCAGCTGCTTGCCGGGGATTTTCAGCGACCAGCGGGTGGGGATCTTGCGCCCTTCTATGGCCGTCGTTTCCAGCGGCGTCAGTTGGATATCCGCGTTGTGCAGGGTTTGTGTATGGCCCTCGCGATCAATCCAGGTGCCGGTCAGGTAGGACGCGCCATCGGTTTGCCGTACTCGGAACAACATCAATTGCTCGCCCCGGTCCAGGTGCAGGGAAAACCAGTCCCAGCCGGTCTGGCTGGCGGTCAGCGGTTGGCTGCTCCATTCGCGGTCGAGCCAGGCCGGGCCGCTGACTTGATACACCCGGCCATCAAGGCTAACGCTGCCGCTGGCGTTGAAAAACGGTTGGCTGTAGTAGTACGAGGCCTGGCCCTGGTCGGATTTGCGGCTGTAACCGCTGTCGCCCTGCAGCACCAATGGACGGCTGGATGTCAGGTGCAGGTCGTAGGCGAATTGCGCACCGCTGGCCTTGAGTTGCATGTCCGACAAGGCGCCCATTGCACCCGGACGGGTGGCGAAATTCCAATCATCGATCCAGGCGTTGAACGGCACTGCCTGGGCTCCGGCCTGGCCGACGCCACCGCGTGCGTAACGCTCGGCGGCGTAATGGTGGGTGGCGGACGTGACGGCCGCGTGGCCGAGCCACACGGTGGAGTCATGCCAGCCTGCTTGCACCGGCCCGGCCTTGAGTGCATTGCGAAACAACGTCCATTGCACGCCAAATACATTGCCCTGCGCGTCCTTGAGATTGGCCGTGACGTACCACCATTCGATACGAAAGTCCGCATGGGGGCCATGATCCTCGGGGAAGCTGAACACCTTGCCCGGTACCACCTGGGCAAAGTCCGCCGCGTCGCTGCCCAGGCCGGCAAAGCTTTCCTGTGGCGCGGGCACTTTGTCGCAAGCGGCCAGTAACAGACACACCACCAACAGGGGCTTAATCTTCATGGGCAAACGTCCTCAACAAATCCGCAGGACGGCTGCGGTACAACTGCCACAACGGCCAGGCCGACGCCAGCAAGGTCGCCAGCATCGCCAGCCCTAGCAATTGCGCCAGCTGCCACGGGAACACCTGCAATGGCAGGCGCCAGCCAAACGCCTGCACGTTGATCACTGCATCCAGGCACCACGCCAACAGCAGGCCGAGCGGTACGGCCAGCACCAACGTGAGCACCGCCAGCAGCCAGGTCTGGCCGAGGTTGAGCAGCATCAATTGCCGACGCGTGACGCCCAATGCCCACAGCGGTGCGAGCTGGCCCAGGCGGCTCTGGCTCTGGGTCAACAGGCTGATGAACAACGCCACGCCGGCCACGCCCAAGGTCAGGCTGTTCAGGGCAGCGGTGGCGGCGAAGGTGCGCTCGAACACCTGGCTCGACCAGCCCTTGAGTTGTTGCTGATCGACGATACGGTTGTCGTCCAGGGCAAAGGCGCGCTGCACCTCACGTACCAGCGGCGCCACGTCCGACGGTGACACCCGCAGGTTGAAACGCGCCGGTGACAGCGTCGGCCAGTGCGCCAGCAGATGTTGTGAGCTGACCAGCACATGCCCCTTGGGATTGCCGTAGTCGGCGTAAATCCCCACCACCTTCGGTGACCACACACCCTGGGGCGTGGGGATGTTCACGGCATCGCCCAGTTTCACCCCGAGCCGGCGCGCCAGTTGCTCGCTGAGCATCAAGGTGTCGCCCTTCTGCAACTGGTCCCAGGGTTCGCTCGTGGCCTCCAGCAGCGGCCAATGCTGACGGTAGGTGGGATCGTCGACCACGCCAAACAGGTCCGCCGGCCAGCCCTGCACTTGCACGGCGACCTGCCAGGTGGGCAGCACGGCCTGCACTAACGGCTGTTGCGTCAGCCAGGTGCCGAGTTGTTCGGCCTGGGCAGGGCTTTGTGGGTTGAGATACAACTCGGCAGTCAGGCGCTGCTCCAGCCAGTTGTTGAAGGTATGACGAAAACCCGAGGTCATGGAGCCTGCGCCGATGTTCGCGGCCAGGGCCAAGAGCAGCGCCATCAGGGCCAGGCTCAAGGCCGGCAACTGCTGGCGGCAGTCGGCGAGAAACCACTGGCCGAGCACCGAACGGCTACGCCCCAACACGGCCTTGAGCAGGCCGTTGAGCAGCACCGGCAACCCCAGGGCGGCGCCAAGCAGCAATGCCGCCATCAGTACAAAGCCGGCAGCCAGGCTGTTACCCAGCCACAGCGCCAGCACGGCGATCAGCAACGCAGCGGCGGCCACCCACGCTTGACGACGCAACCAGCGACCGTGAGCTTCATGCCAGGCCTGGGCGTTGGCCAGCGCCAGCAAGGGCAGGCGCGCCGCCCGCCACAGGCTGCCGGCACCGGCGAGCACCGCACCGAGCAGGCTCAAGCCCAGCCCCGCGCCCCACCACCACGGGCTGAGGCTCAACTGTCCCGGTACTTCAGCGCCATACAAGCCACGCAGGCTGGCGGCCACATCGGGCAATAGCAGACTGGCCAACAGGTAGCCGCTGGCGACGCCCAGCACACCACCGAGCAGCGAGAGCACGCCCAATTCCACGCTCAAGCTCACAATCAGCAGGCGCACGCTGACCCCACACGCGCGCAACGTGCGCAGCAGCCCGCGCCGTTGCTCCAGGGCCAGGCCGATGGCGGCATGCACGATGAACAGCCCCACCACGAAGGACAGGAAGCCCAGCGCGTCGAGGTTCAGGTGAAAGCTCTCGGTGAGGCGAGCGAGGTTATTGTCCTCGCCTTGCTTGAGTTGCAACCCGGCGGGCGGCGTGGGTTGGCTGGCCGCGAACGCCTTGTCCACCAGCAGCCGCGACAGGCGCTCAGGCATCTGCAGCACGGGCTGGGCGAAACCGATGTCGGTGAGCAACAGGCCGGGCGCCATGTCTGCTTGGGCTTGCAATGGCGGCAGTGTGCGGCCGCCCACAGTGGTCGGTTGCTGGCCTTCGCGCAGCCCCAAGGCCTGCAAGGTCTGCGGCGCGATCCAGGTACGCCCCGGCGGGTCAAGGAAGGCGAGCATCTGCGCCTGGCTCAAGCGCTGCCCTGCCACGGCGCCGCTGCCGGGCAACGACAACGGATCGATGCCCATCAACTGCAGGCGTACATCCTCCTGCCCCTTGAGCTGTACCCGCCCCTGTACCACCGGAGACACCGGCCAACCAGCGCGGCGCAATTGAGCGAAGACCGCCTGGGGGAAACTCGCCCCGTCCGGCGCACCGAGGCTGGCCTGGGGTTCGCCGCCGATCAATTGGCTGGCGCGGGCATAGCTGTCACGCGCCTGGCTGTTGAGGGCTTGCACGCCGATCAACAGCGCGGTCGCCAGCCAGAGGCCGGTGAGCACGCTGAAAAACTGCACGGGATGCCGTCGCCAGTGGCTGAGCAATGCGCGCAAGGTCCACTGAAATACCGCCATCTCAGGCGGCGCCTGCGGCTAGGACGCGCCCACGCTGCAACACCACCTGGCGGTCCAGTCGTGCAGCGATGCGCGGGCTGTGGGTGACCATCAACAGGCTGGTGGGGCTGTCGCGCAAGAGGTCCAGCAACAGTTGCAGCACTTCGTCGCTGGTCGCCTCGTCCAGGTTGCCGGTGGGCTCGTCGGCCAACAACAGGCCCGGGCGTGACGCCAATGCGCGCCCCACCGCCACCCGTTGCTGCTGGCCGCCGGAGAGTTGTTCCGGGTAGCGCTTGAGCAAATCCCCAAGGCCCAGGCGCTCGACCAATTGCGCCTGCCACTGCGGGTCAAAGCGCCCCGCCAGCCGCGCCTGGAACGCCAGGTTATCCTCGACCCGCAAGCTGCCGATCAGGTTGAACTGCTGGAACACCAGACCGATTTCGGTACGTCGCCAATGGGCCAGTTGCGCTTCGCTCAGTTGGTCAAGGCGCTGCTCGCCCACCTGGATGCTGCCGCCATCCACACGGTCGAGCCCGGCCACCAGGTGCAGCAAAGTGCTCTTGCCGCTGCCCGACTCGCCCATCAGCGCCAGACTGCTGCGCCGGCCCAGGTGCAGATCGACACCGGCCAACACTGCCAAAGGCCCCTGGGGGGTGGCATAGCTTTTGGTCACACCTTGCACCTGCAACATGACAACACTCGTTTGATGGGCGGCCATCGAGAATAACGGCTACCGCCCAAGGCCACGCAAATTTTTCACATGGATTTCACCGGCTGCCCACCCGCGCCTCTTTAAATTACCCACCAAGCATCACTTGTCGGCAACTTGTTAGTTGCCCTTTTTCACAACTTTTTACATGCAAGGTGTTCAGCGAAAAGACAGCCGTCGTGTGACAGCCTCTGGTCCCACTAAGGACATTCGCTAAAACGTTGCGCCTAACTAATACAACACTGCCAACAATGCCCATGGTGAATGAAGTGGTTGACCTTACCCTGACCAAACCGCGCTCGCCCCGGGACTTTTTCAAGCGTTTGCAACGACTCTGGCTGGGACTTGCGGTGGTTGGCCTGCTGCTGGTTTGCAGCCTGTTCTGGCCGGCGTCGCCACGGGACCTGGGCATCGGCGACCGCCTGCTGACCTCGCAAGTGATGCCGCTGTGGCGCGACGGCGACCTGATCGTACTGGTGCGCCATGAAGAGCGCTGCGACCGCTCCACCAACCCGTGCCTGGGCCCGGTGGAAGGCCTCACAGTGCACGGCAGCCAACAGGCCGAAAAGCTCGGCAACGCCTTTAAATCCATGGGGATGGACACCAGCGATGTGCTTGCCAGCCCGGCTATCCGCACGGCGCAGACCCTGCGTTTCATGTTCGACAAAAACGAGCTGACCTCGGGCCAACAGGCCATCTGCGGCACGGCCATGGGCGAGGAATTGCTCAGTCAAAAGACCCCCGGACGCAACCTGGTGTTCGTCACCCACAGTGGTTGCATCGCCGACTTCGAAAAAACCCAGGGCTTCCCCCATGCCACATTCCCCGAATACGGCAGCGCATTATTCGTGCAGGCATTGCCCAACGGCAAATTGAAGATCCTGGGCATCGTCAACAACCCGGATTGGCCTGCCGCGCTAAAACAGACTCACTAACTTACCCGCCGCCCTGTTCAGCAAAAAGACAGCCCTGTTCTGGCATGTTTAGTTGCGCCTTTTAAATAAGGACATCATGAATATTTTCTGCAATTGCGTGAACGCTGTGACTTTTCCAACTATTAATTCATTACTTGAAACCTACATCACTGAGCGTCAGGGAGCGACGTTTGCATGACCCGACTAAAATCCCTGACGGTATTACTGCTGGCCTTCGTTGCGTTTTACCTGCTGCCCCTGGGCCTGCACGGCCTGTGGACCCCGGACGAAACCCGCTACGCCCAGATCAGCCAGGAAATGCTCCAGAGCGGTAACTGGGTGGTGCCGCACTTCATGGGCATCCGCTACTTCGAAAAACCCGCCGGCGGCTACTGGTTGATTGCCCTGGGCCAGGCGGTGTTTGGTCAAAACCTGTTCGGAGTGCGCATCGCCTCGGCGCTGACCACCGGCTTGAGCGTGCTGCTGGCCTACCTGATCGCCCGTCGCCTGTGGAACGACCCGCGCAAGAGCTTCGCCTGTGCCCTGCTCTACCTGAGCTTCGGCCTGGTCGCCGGGCAGGCGGGGTACTCCAACCTCGATCCGCAATTCACGCTTTGGGTCAACCTGAGTCTGGTAGCCCTGTGGTTTGCCCTCGATAGTGCCACGCTGCGCGGCCGCCTCTGGGCCTGGGTCATCGTGGGCCTGGCCTGCGCCATGGGGTTCATGACCAAGGGCTTTCTGGCCTTGGCGCTGCCGGTGCTGATTGCCGTGCCGTACATGCTCTGGCAGCGTCGCCTGGGCGAGTTGCTGCGCTATGGCCCGTTGGCGATGGTGGTCGCAGTACTGGTGTGCCTGCCATGGGCGCTGGCCATCCACCTTCAGGAACCCGACTTCTGGCGCTTCTTTTTCTGGAATGAACACATTCGCCGCTTCAGCGCCTACAACGCGCAGCATGTGCGGCCCTGGTGGTTCTTCCTGCCGATTATCGCCGTGTCCAGCCTGCCGTGGGCGGGACTGCTGCCGACGACTCTGCGCAAGACCTGGCAGGAAAAGCGCCAGCCGGCGATCACGTTCCTGGCGTTGTGGCTGCTGCTGCCCCTGGGCCTGTTCAGCTTGAGCAGAGGCAAGCTGCCGACCTACATCATGCCGTGCCTGCTGCCCCTGGCATTGCTGATGGGCCATACGCTGATCGACCTGGTCAAGCAGGGTAAAGCCCGCACGATCTGCCTCAATGGCCTGTTCAACTTCATGATCGGCATGGCGGCCATGATCGGCCTGATCTACCTGCAAATCGCCCGGCCGCTGTACAGCAACAGCCACGCCGAGATGTTCAGCTTGTCCCTGGCCTTCATCGTGTTGCTGGTGTGGATTCTCGCCAACCTGCTGCAAGTGATTCGCCCGCTGACCCTGTGGGCGATGCCTGCAATGGGTATCGGCGTTCTGGTGATCCTGCTGCCGGCAAGCATGCCGTCATGGATCGCGGACAACGAAATGCCCGACCAGTTTGTGCTTGAACACCTGGAAGAACTGCAACAGACCCACGCCCTGCTCAGCAACGAACTGGGCGGTGCCAGCGCCCTGGCCTGGCGCTTGAAACGACCGGAAGTCGCGTTGTATGACACCGAGGGCGAGCTGCGCTACGGCTTGCAGTACGCAGGCTCGGTGCAGCGCAAAGTGGAACTGGACGGGGTCCAGGCCTGGCTCAAGGACGCGCGCCAGCACGGCTCGGTGGGCGTGCTGCTGCGGGTCAACAGCACCAGTGAAATGCGTGAAGCCGGGCAACTGCCGCCAGGCGGTAAACGTTACTACAAGGGTTATCTCGAGCTGATCATCTATCCGAGCCTGCCCTGATGACGACTGTGTGGAAGAGCGAACGCGGCGCCCTGCTGCTATTGCTGGGCGTCACCGCGCTGCTGCTGCTCACCGGCCTCGGCGCACGCGACCTGTGGGGCCCGGAGACCCGCTGGGCGAACATCGCCTTGCAGATGCTGCAAAGCGGTGACTACTTCGACCCCTATCTCAAGGGCACCCCCTATTACGACAAGCCCCTGCCCTCCTACTGGCTGATCACCGCCACGGCCCACCTGATGGGTGGCCTCGGGCCGTGGTCACTGCGCTTGCCCTCGGTGATCGGCGCCTGGCTGAGCGTGTGGCTGGTCTACCTGCTCGGTGAGCAACTGATGCGCAAAGGCACCGGGCTGATCGCCGGCTGGATGCTCGCCACCACCTTCTACTTTCTGTTCTGGGCGCGGGTGGCCACGGCGGATGTGCTGACGGTGTGTGGCGTGCTGGCCGCGGTCTGGTGGTACTGGCGTGGACCAGAGGACACCCGGCTGGGTCGCTATACCGTGTTTTTCCTGTTGCTGGCCGTGACCTCGCTGTTCAAGGGCTTGATCGGCTTTGTGCTGCCAGGCCTGGTCCTGCTGCCGCACCTGCTCGGCGAGCAGCGCTACAAGCAGCATCTCAACCTGCGCCTGGTGCTCGCCCTGCTGATCGCCGCCGCGGTGTATGCCGTGCCGTTCGTGCTGTCGCATGTCTACGGTGCGCCGACCTATGGGCAAAGCGGCCTGGCCCTGGTATTCCGCGAAAATGTGGTGCGATTCTTCGACCCCTTCGACCACATGGGGCCGATCTACACCTACCTGATCTACCTGCCCGCCTACACCCTGCCGTGGCTGCCGTGCTGGCTGCTCGGCCTGTGGCTGGCGCTGCGGCACTGGCGCCAGACCCCGCCCAACGTGCGATGGCTGGTGTGGGGCCTGGGCCTGTTGTTTGTGTTCTTCACCGCCAGTGGCAGCCGGCGCAGCTACTACGTGTTGCCACTGGTGCCCTTCGCTCAGTTGCTCGGCGCCTGGTGGCTCAGCGAACGCCTGCAAGCCAGGCCCGCCAGCCGGCCGCGCTGGTACAAAGGGTTCGCCTGCGCCGCCGTGTTGATGCTGCTGGTCATTGGCGTGGCCTATCCATGGAGCAACGGCAATGGCGGCGTCACCCGCCTGGCCGAGGATGTGCGCACCGAAGCAATCAAAAGCGCGCCTTGGGATAAGTGGCAAATGGTGCTGGTGGAAGTGGACAACAAGGTGCCGATGTACCTGCAAAACAGTGGCGAGCCGTTCTACTACGTGGCCGAGACCCAGGACTTCCCGCGCCAGGGCGACAGCGCGGCGTTCATGGCCTGGCTGCAAAAAACCAGCGGCAAGGCCTTCGATCCGCAGCGCACGATCATCGTCGCGCAGTATTCCAAGGATGATCCGACGCCGTTGGCGTACCTGGGCGCAGATCACCAGGTCATCACCACCCAGCCGGACAATGGCGAGCGTTTGTTTCAAAAACGGCAGGACGGCAACGTGGCGTTCGTTCCCTTGCCTGAATAGAAGCGGTCTTATCCTTTTGGCAGGCTGGCGGCATGGATAAATGCCTCATCCAGGCTTTGGGCGTCGTAGGCGCCCATGAAGCCTTGCGCATCAGTGAAACGGTTGAATCGCCTTTGGCTCAGCATGTAAAAGTCATCGCAATGCGCGACGATTTCATCGACGTTGTGTGATGAAACCAACACCGCGACACCCTCTGCCGCCGCCCCCTCCAGACAACGCCAGATGTGATAACGAAACTCTGGATCCACACCCGCCGTGGGTTCATCCAGTATCACCAGGTCCGCGTTGGCGCAGAGCAGGGACAACGTAAAAAACCAACGCTTTTCCCCATAGCTGCAGAGTGCGGATTTTTTGTTCCAGATCTCGCAGTAACGCTCTGCGATGCCGGGGCTCCATTTTTCGATTTTGTCGAGTGCATGTTGTTGGGTGACCCTGGTGTCGGAGCAAAACAGCATGGTCATTTTGAAGATGTCGAACATGCGAAATACAGAGGGTGTGCTGATGATCTGTGACAGGTACAGCAGCTTGGAAAAGGCGCTGCTTATTTCACCACCCTCTCTTTTCTTCAGGCCGCACAGCACATCAAAAAAGGTGGTTTTGCCGGAGCCGTTTGGGCCAAGAAGGCCTGATATGGAGCCGGCAGTGACTGTCAGAGAAGCCTTATGAAACACGATATGAGTTCCATACCTGACGTCAAGAGAGTCTACGAGAAGCCTTGCCATCAATAACGACTCCAAACAGGATTGATTAATAAATAACGACACATCACTAAAAACAAAAACACAAGTGAAATGGCAACAACCCAGAAAACCAAACCGCATTCAACCACGCCGTCCAACATAATCTTATTCGCCCACCACATCGGGTTAAAAAAACCGACAATAGCTAAGGCGGGACTGACTGGCCCCATACTGATGATCCCGAGAGCCAACATCGTAAGGGACAAAATTGAAAAGAGGGTGCTCGTATTTTGAAAGCCTAATGGGACAAGCGTCAGCAACAGCGCGGGTATAGAAAAAAGAAGAAAGCAAACATAAAATCGCCCTACGATCACAAGATACTCCGCGACATCAAACTCCCCTGAAAAAATTCGGGTGAGCATATAAAATACGGAGCAATACAATATTGAAACAACTGAATATGCAGAAAACTGCCCAATCAAAAAAACAACCTTCGTACGATCCGTATAAACAAAAGACCGAAGAAAACCACTTTCCCTTCGACCAACTATGTAAAAGGCAAGCCCGAACAGTGCAACATTTGAGGAAACAAAGGCGTAAAACCATGAAGTCTTCGAAAGGTAATCCACAGCCTCACTACTCAGTGGCGCACGCGCGTAGGTAAGCAAATAATAGGTAACCACTGGAGATACCACTGTCCAAAATAATGCAACAGGTTCTCTGAGTTGTTCCTTTATGAATAACGCCGCTAGCAAAGCCGGCCTCGATACGAAATAAAAGTCCATGATTGACCTCACGAAAACGGGACCATCATGCCTAGTCTAGAGCTGAGCATCGATGACTCAAGCTTCTGTGAATACTGAATTTACTTTTCTGTCGATGGAGGCTCTATTATTGAGTTATGGCAGGCCCCGCCTCCCCCATTACACCTGCCGCCCCACCACATCCTCCATTACCACCGCACCCGCCTTGAATGCCTGACGCACCTGCATTACCGGCGTACGGGTTGAACCTTTCTTCATTTTCGAAACTATAAACAAGCGCTCCGAACACTTCACTATTCATCTCAAATCTCCAGCTTTGTGCACACATTGACTTCAAGCTGCCCTTCATCAAGCAATAAAACCAAATCTAGTCCAGCGTGAGAATATCGCAACAACAATAAAAATCTTATGCGGAAAATATAACTACTAGATTTAGGAAATTTCACTCACGAACTTCGGAAGATCAACCATTGCCAAAAACATCAGGACCCTCACCAACCGTGCTTCAAAAAATCATTCCATGTAAATTTAACACCTTAGAAATTATCCAACTAATCGAAAAATCCAACACCACCGCAGGTATATCTTGCAAAACGGAACTTATTCCTACAGACGTGAAAAAAATAACCCGACAAACGGCACTGCATAATGCTAAAGACCTGCTCTCTGCGCGACGCTAACGCCGACTTCGCTCATCCATGTAATGACTACAAAAGCAGCGTATCTACGATGCGAAGCGAGTCGCTCTTGATCTGAGGCGCCCCGTCAAATCCGCCGCCGCCGCCCCAACTGCGGAATAGCCGCCTGAGGCACCTCCACCCGCTGCACCTGCGTCAACACACACCCAGCCAGTTGCGCCACCGTCGGATGACTGAACAACGCCCGCGCATCCACCTCTACCCCCGCCTTGCGCATCCGCGCCACCAGGTTCACCGCCAACAACGAATGCCCCCCCAACTCAAAGAAATGATCGTGTCGCCCCACCCGCTCCAACTTCAGCACCTCAGCCCAGATCCCGGCCATCAAGCTCTCCACGGCTCCGACCGGCGCGGCATAGGCTCGGCTCACCACCGCACCCAACCCCGGCTCCGGCAAGGCCTTGCGGTCGAGTTTGCCCGCTGGGTTGAGCGGTAATTCGTCGAGCTGCACAAACGCCGCCGGCACCATGTATTCCGGCAATTGCTCCAGCACATGGGCGCGCAACGCATCCGGGCTCGGCGCCTCGGCACGCGCGGTGAAGTACGCCACCAGGCGTTCATCGCGAATCAACACCGCCACTTCACGCAACGCCGGATGCACCAGCAGCCGTGACTCGATCTCTCCCAGCTCCAGGCGTACGCCGCGCAGTTTGACCTGGAAGTCGTTACGCCCGAGGAACTCCAGATTGCCGTCAGGCAGGTAGCGCACCAGGTCGCCAGTGCGATACAGGCGATCACCGACCACGAACGGGCTGTCGATAAAACGCTCGGCGGTCATCTGCTGCAGCCCCAGGTAACCCCGCGCCACGCCGACCCCACCGATGTGCAACTGACCGCTCACGCCCATGGGCGCCGGCGCATCGTGCTCATCCAGCACATACAGGCGCGTGTTGTTGATCGCCCGCCCGATCGGCAACTGCAATGCCGGCACCGGCGCGCCGGGTTCCAGGGTCCAGGCGCTGCTGTCCACCGTGGCTTCGGTGGGGCCGTAGACGTTATGCAGGCGCACCTTGGGCAAGCGCGCCTGCACGCCACGAGCCAGGGCTTCGGTGAGTTCGCCACCGCCGCACAGCACATCAGTGAGGCTGGTACACAGCGCTGACTCTTCCAGCTCAAGGAACTGCTGCAACATCGCCGGCACGAACTTGATCACCGTGATCTTCTGCTCGCGAATCAGCTGCGCCAGATAGGCCGGTTCGCGATGACCATCGGGCCGTGCCAACACCAGGCGCATGCCGTTGGTGAGCGGCCAGAACAGCTCCCACACGGAACCGTCGAAGCTGAACGGCGCCCGCTGCAACAGCGCGCCGCCCTCGGCATTGGGGCACAGCTGCGAGCCCCAGTGCATCAGGTTGCCGAGGCCACGGTGTTCGATCATCACGCCCTTGGGCGTACCGGTGGAGCCCGAGGTGTACATCACGTAGGCCAGGTTGGCCCCGCTCAGCCCTGGCACCAGCGGGTTGCCGACAGGTGCCTGGCTCCACGCGCAGTGGTCGAAGTCGATCACCGGGATCGACACGTCACCCGGCACGTCACGGGTGGCGGCGTGTACCAGCAGCGCCACCGGTTGGCTGTCGTGGAGCATGTAGGCCAGGCGCTCGCGCGGATAACCCGGGTCCAGCGGCACATAGGCGCCACCGGCCTTGAGGATGGCCAACAGGCCCACCACCAGCTCCAATCCACGTTCGACGCACAGCGCCACGCGGGCGTCCGGCTGCACACCGCGCTCACGCAGATGGAAGGCCAGTTGGTTGGCGCGTTCGTTGAGTTCGCGGTAGGTCAGTTGCAACTCGCCGGCCTGCACGGCGATGGCATGGGGGATATGCCGCGCATGGGCTTCGATCAGCGCCTGCACCGTGAGGGTGTCAGGGTAGTCGGTGTCGGTCGCGTTGAAGTCCACCAGCAGGGTTTTCAACTCGCCGGCGGGCAGTACCTGAACGTCGCGCAAAGGTGTCTGTGGCGCCTGGTCCAGCGTGTCCGCCAAGTTGATCAGTGTGGTTTCGAGGTAGTCGAGCAGCCGACCGGCGCCAATTTGCTGCGGCGCCTTGGCCTTGATCCGGAAACCGTTGACCGTGTCGTCCACGGTCAGCATCAGCGGGTAGCTGAGGATGTCCTCACTGCTGAGCAAGGCAATGCCCGGCACCAGGGTCAGGTCACGCTCGGCGTCGGTGTGGCGGTAGTTGAGCAGGCTGTTGAACAATGGCGACACACCGCTGCAACGCTGGGCCAGCGCCAGGGAGGCTTGTTCATGGGCAAGCAAGGCACTGAGGCGTGCGTGGGTATGCGTGAGGGCTTCGGTCACCGTGCGCCCGGCCAGGCGCACCCGCAGCGGCAGGGTGTTGATGAACATGCCCAGGGCGCGATCGGCACCCTCGCCCGCCTGCAAACGGCCGAGCAGCACGGTGCCGAAGACCACGTCATCGCGGCCGGCGATACGGCTGAGCACCTGGGCCCAGGCCAGGTGGAACAGACTGGCGGTGCTCACTCCCATACCACGCGCCTGGGCACGCAAACGTTGATTGAGGCTGTCACTCAAGCCACGCTCGGCTTCTTCGGTGTGCGCCCGATCCGCCTGGCGCTCCTGGAGACCGAAGGCCAGGGTTGGCTCGTCGACATCGCCCAACTGCTCGCGAAAGAACGCCTCGTGCGCCGCTTGACGTGCCGGCGAACGAGCTTGCACCACCACATTGCGATACGGCACCGACGCCGGTAGTTGCGCCTGTTGGCCGAGCAAGTGAGCGCGGATTTCCTGCATCAGGAGGGTGGTCGAGGTGGCGTCATTGACCAGGTGATGGAAACGCAGCCGCGCAACCCAACGCGAGTGCTGCGGCTCTTCGGCATAGTCCAGGGCCATCAGCGGCGCCTGGCGCAAATCCAGCGGCGCGGGGTCCTCGCGCAGCGGTTCAACGCGCAATTGCGCCTGGCACCACACCACTTGCATCGGTTGCTCCAGGGCTTCCCACACCAGGCTGGTGCGCAGGATATCGTGGCGGTTGATCACTTGTTGCAGGGCCTGGGCAAACGCGTCCAACTGCTCGCGCTGCGCAAAGCTGAACAGCGCCTGCTGCTGATACGGATCGCGCTCATCGGTGATGTGGTGGTAGAGCAAACCTTCCTGCAGCGGCGCCAGCGGGTAGATGTCCTGCACGTTGGCCACGCCGCCGGGAATGCTCGCGACGATCAGATCAAAGCTGGCAGGGTCGAGTTCGGCCAGGTCGGGGGCGTCCACGTCGCTGAGCTCACTTGCCGCCGCCAGGGCCGCCAGGGTCGGCTGGCCGAACAGCACCTGCACATCGGCATGCAACCCGACCTGGCGCATGCGTTGCACCAATTGCACGGCCAGCAACGAATGCCCGCCCAGTTCGAAGAAGTGGTCGTGGCGCCCAACCTGCTGCACCTGCAACAGCTCGGCCCAGATCTGCGCCAGTACGCTTTCCACGCCGAGGTGCGGCGCCTCATACAAGCGAGTGACGAACGCCTCTTGGGTCGGTGCGGGCAACGCCTTGCGATCAAGCTTGCCGTTGGCGGTCAGGGGCAACGCGTCCAACTGCACGTAGGCAGCCGGCAGCATGTAGTCGGGCAGCGATGCTTGCAGGTGGGCGCGCAAGGCTTCTATCGGCACGGCTTCACGGGGGACGAACCAGGCCAGCAACTGCCCTTCGCGGGCTTGCACCACGGCGTCCTGAATACGCGGATGCGTGGCCAGGGCCGTTTCGATTTCGCCCAACTCAATGCGCACGCCACGGATTTTCACCTGGTCGTCATTGCGCCCCAGGTACTCAAGGTTGCCGTCCGGCAGCCAGCGCACCAGGTCGCCGGTGCGGTACATGCGCCCCTGGGTAAAGGGGTCGTCGAGGAATCGCTCGGCACTGAGCTCGGGACGCTTGAGGTAACCCCGCGCGATGCCCTGGCCGCCCACGTACAGCTCCCCTGCCACCCCGATGGGCAGCGGCCGTTGCTGCGCGTCCAGCACATACACCCTGGCATTGGCGACAGGCGCGCCGATATGCAATGGCCGGCCGACGGCCATGGGGCCGGAGGTGGCGACCACCGTGGCTTCGGTAGGGCCGTAGTTGTTGATCACGGCGAAGGACTGCGCCTGGGAGAAAGAACGCAGTCGGTCGCCGCCGATCAGCAGAGTGCGCAGGGTCGGGTGGTGCAGGCCCTGGCTGAAGGCGTATTCGGCCACGGGCGTCGGCAGGAAGCAGACGTCCAGCGGCTGTGCCCGCCACCAACCGAGCAGCGCGTCGATGTCTTCGGCGCCATCATGGGCGGGCGGCAGGTGCAGCGTGGCGCCCACGCACAACGCCGGCCAGACCTCCCAGGCCATCGCATCAAAACCGAAACCGGCGACGCTGGCGGTGTGGCTGCCGGCATGCAGGTCGAAGGCCCGGCAGTGCCAGTCCACCAGGTTCGAGACGCTGTGGTGCTCGACCATCACGCCCTTGGGCAAACCGGTGGAGCCGGAGGTGTAGATCACGTAGGCCAGGTGAGAGGGGCTGACCGCGACGCGGGGGTTGGTGCCCAGGTGGAAGGTCGGGCGGTCGAGCTGGATCACCGGCACCGTCAACTGAGGCAAACGATGCAGCAAATCGTGCTGGGTCAGCACCACCACCGGGTCGCTGTCTTGCAGCAGGTAATTCAGGCGCTCGGCGGGATGGGCCGGGTCCACTGGCACGTAGCAGGCGCCGGACTTGAGGATCGCCAGCAAACCCACCAGCGTATCCAGACCACGCCGCGCCAGGATCACCACCCGGTCGTCAGGCTGCACGCCGCGCTCCAGCAGTTGATGGGCCAGCGCGTTGGCCTGCTGGTTGAGTTGGGCGTAGCTCAGGTGCCGCCCCTGGTACACCGCCGCCACGGCGTCCGGTGCGCGCGCGGCCTGGGCTTCGATGCGCGCGTGCAGGGTGTGTGGCTGGGTGACAGGCTGGGCGGTGGCGTTCCATTGCTGCAACCGCGCCTGCTCGGCGGGTGTCACCAGGGAAAAATCGCTGATCGTCAGCGCGGTGTCTTCCAGCCCCTGTTCCAGCAGCCAGGTCAGGCGCTGCGCCAGGGCCGCCACTTCATCGTGCTGGAAGTACGCCTCGTTGTAGACGCAATGCAGGCAAGCGGTGTCCTGGTAGCGATTGCTGCGCAGGTGGAGGGCCAGGGGCAGCGGCTCGTGGTGGTTGGACACTTTGACCGCACGGGCCACTGTCGTGCCGTAGCGCAGTTCATGGTCGTCCTGCTCGAAGGACACCGACAGGTCGAACAGCTGGCCGCGGTCGCTGCGACGCAGGCCCAACTCACGGTTCATCTCGCTGAGGGGGAAACGCTGGTGGCGGAAGTCCTGCTTGAGCTGGTCGCGCACCCCACGCACCACCCCGCTGAACGGCGACTGCTCATCAAACTGCAAGCGCACGGCGCTGACCTGGGTGAACAACCCGACGGTGGAGCGGAACCGTGCATTGGAACGGTTGAGAATCGGCACCCCCACCACCCATTCCCCGCGTTGGGCGGTGCGGGTGAAATACACATACAGGGCCGCCAGCAGTACATGAAACGCCGACGCCTGGTAACGGTTGGCCACCTGTTCCATTCGGTTGAGCAGTGCCACCGGAAACGCCTGCGCCAAGGTATTGCTCGCGGCCTTGGCCGTGTGCCGTGGGGTCAGCAGCGGCTCCGGAATCAAGCGGTATTTGTCCAGCCAATAGGCGCGGTCGCGGGCATAACGGGCTGACGCGTGGTAGTGCTGGTCTGCGTCGATAAAATCGATGTAGGAAGGCGCCGGCGAGTCCGGTTGTAGGCCTTGCGCCAGGGCCGTGTACAGCTGCGCGAGGGATTGCAGCATCTGGCCGAAGCCCCAGCCATCGAGGATCAGGTGATGCGCCTGGGTGCCGAGGCGGTAATGATCGTCGTCGAGCTTGACCAGGAAAAAGCGGAACAACGGCGCACCCTGCATCGCATAAGGCAGGGCCATTTGCGCCTGCATCAGGGCGTGGCTCGCGGCCTGCGGGTCGCAAGCCTTGGAAACGTCATGCAGCGCCAGGTCCACAGCCAGGGTGGCAGCGAAGGTCTGGCGAGGCAGGCCGTCGGCGTCGCTGTGCAGTTGCGTGCGCAACGCGTCGTGCCTGGCCACCAGGCATTCAACGGCGCGCTGCATCAGGCCGGGGTCAATGGCGCCGGCAAAGTCCACATAACCACCGATGTTGTACAGCGGCGAGTCGCCTGCGCGCAGTTGGTCGAGCCAGATGTCCTGCTGGGCGGCGGTAAGGGGGAAGCTGGGTGAATGCTTCATAAGATCCTTCTCATGGAGGTCAGGCACTGGCCGCGCAGGGGTGCCCATTACGACGAATGGGCCGGATTGGAGCATGGGGGCCAGGGGCTGTCTGTCACCCTAAACCCGGACATCCGAATGGATAGACCGGGCTTGGCTGATGGTTCATTGCTGAAACGATTAAAGAGTTGTAGGACATTGGCTATATCTGGCCGATGCTTTTTTGTGCGAACGCTTTCTAAAGATAATATTTTACTTATCTATCAAAGAGTTACTTAAACCTAAAAATCTCCATTGGCTATTCGTAGTGGGAATTACCTCTCAGAAATGTCGAATTAATGACGTGGTTTTTATGGCAGGTTATGTCCCTCGTTTCCGCTACATACGTAGGACAAATCCACTGGCTAAATACACTTTCGAATACCGACTCTGGTGTGTGAGCAACGGATCGCCCCGCAGAGGCCCAGAGGGTCTGTACACGGTTTTCGATATCAAGGATGAGAAGGCTATGAGTTTGACCAGCAGTATTGCCAACACCCAAAGCCCCCATTTCTACGCCGAAATGGGCGAGTTGATTGCCAGCAGTGGCCACCCGGGCTTTGCCGCCCACATGCTGCACCTGGTGGACAAGTGGGTGCCGATCCACCTGGTGGATCTGAGCGAATGGACCCTCGACGAGCTACGCGACCGTGTGCTCGATATCAAGCTGCTGGGCAGCGCCGGCCAGACGCAGGACCTGCCGCCCCTGGCCCTGAATTCCATGGACGACCATCCGCTGTTGCGCGAAATGCTCGGCATGCAGGACCCGCTGCTGATCCAGTTGAAAGCCAAGGCCAACAGCGCAGACCCGCGTGACACCTCACACCAGTGCAACCTGGTGTCGCGCCAGGGCAACCGGCGCTGTGTGATTTCGTTTTATCGCCCGCCGACCCAGCGCGGGTTTTCCCTGGCCGAGTTGTCGTTTCTCAAGTGCCTGTCGGACACCCTGCTGCCGCTGATCGAGTGCCACGCCCAGAGCCTGCGCCAGGCACCGCACACCGAGGTCGAACCGGCCCACACGTTGCTGGAGCAATCGCAATTGCAACGTGAGTTCTACAAGCGCCTGTCCCTGGGCGACATCACCTTGTCGGCGCGCGAGCAAGAGGTGTGCCTCGGCTTGCTGACCGGCGGCACCGTGCCGCAGATCGCGGAGAAACTCAGCGTGAAGAACAGCTCCATCGAAACCTACCTCAAGCGCGCCGCCGCCAAGTTGGGCGTGAGTGGAAGGCACGGTCTGGCCAAGTGGATGGTGGGCGCCTGATGCATAAATTGAGTACCTTTGCGATGGCCTGGATGCTTGGCGGCTGCTCGCTGATCCCGGACTACCAACGGCCTGCGGCGCCCGTGCCTGCGCAGTATCCCCAGGCTGGCGTGTATGCGCTGGCGCAGTCCGGCACATCGGACTGGCAGCAGCTGTTCCACGACCCGGCGCTGCAAGGGTTGATTGGCGATGCGCTGGTCAATAACCGCGACTTGCGCGTGGCTGCGTTGAACGTCGAGGCGTTCCAGGCGCAGTACCGTATCCAGCGTGCCGATCTGTTCCCGGCGGTGTCCGCTACCGGCGCCGGCCAGCGTCGGCGTGTGCCCGGGGACGTGACCGGCACCGGCAAGGCCGCCATCACCTCCAGCTATTCCGCGACCCTGGGCATCAGCGCCTATGAGCTGGACCTGTTCGGCCGCATCCGCAGCCTCAGCGAACAGGCCATGCTCTCCTACCTGGGCACCGAAGAGGCGCGGCGCAGTGCTCAATTGAGTCTGGTCGCCAACGTCGCCAATGCCTACCTGACCTGGCGTGCCGACCAGGAATTGCTGGCCCTGGCGCGGCAAACCCTGGTGGCCAACGAGCATAGCCTGCGCCTCACCAGCCGCAGCAAAACCGCCGGCAAAGCCTCGGCGCTGGACGTGGTGCAAGCCAGCACCAGCGTCGAAAGCACCCGCGCCAGCGTGGCCCGTTATGAGCGCCAGGTCGCCCAGGACCTCAACAACCTCGCCCTGCTGGTGGGCGGCCCGGTGGACGAACAATTGCCGTCGCGTCCACTCGCCGCCGACCTGGTGGCCCGCGTGCCGGCCGGCCTGCCCTCGGACTTGCTGCAGCGCCGCCCGGATATCCTCCAGGCCGAGTACCAGTTGCGCGCCGCCAACGCCAATATCGGCGCGGCACGTGCAGCGTTTTTCCCGTCGGTGAGCCTGACCGCCAACGCCGGCAGCGCCAGCACCGAACTGTCGGGGCTGTTCAAGGGCGGCTCGGGCAGTTGGACGTTCCAGCCGCAGATCAACCTGCCGATCTTCAACGCCGGCAGCCTGCGCGCCAGCCTCGACTACGCCAAACTGCAAAAAGACATCAGCGTGGCGCAGTACGAAAAATCGATCCAGACCGCCTTCCAGGAAGTCGCCGATGGCCTGGCGGCGCGGCAGACCTATACCGACCAGTTGGAGGCGCAACGGGATTTCGTCGCGGCCAATCAGCAGTATTACAACCTGGCCGAGCATCGCTACCGCAGTGGCGTCGACAGCAACCTCACCTTCCTGGATGCGCAACGTACGTTGTTCAGCTCGCAACAGGCGTTGATCGTCGACCGCCTGGCACAACTGGTGGCGGAAGTGAAGTTGTATACAGCGCTGGGCGGCGCGTGGGACGTCAGCGCAAGCCCGACTGCCGCAGCCGATACTCCCCCGGCGTCACCCGCGCATACCGAAGGAAAAACCGGCTGAAATACGCCGGATCCTTGAAGCCCAGCTGGTAGCAGATCTCGTTGGCGGAACTGCCGGTGAACAGCAACAGGCGCTTGGCTTCCTGCATCACACGTTCCAGGATCAGGCGCTTGGACGGCAGGTCGGCCAGGCGCCGGCACACCTCATTGAGGCGCGCCTCGGTCACGCCAATCCCCTCGGCGTAACGCGCCAGCCGCCAGTGCTCCAGATAGTGGGCCTCGATCAGTTCATTGAAGCGATGGAAGATGCGCAGGTCTTCGTGCCGGGTCGGGCGCGCGGGCAGTGAGTGGGCGCATAGGCGCAGCAGGCGAATCATGATCAGGCGCGTGAGGCTGTCCAATGCGGCGGCGCGCCCTGCCCGCTCGGCGTTGATCTCATCGTTGAGTTCTTCGAACAGCTGATCCAGGCCTTGGTCACCTGCGTTCAGCGCCACGCAGGCTGCGCCGGAGGCCAGGCTGGGATCAGCGTCGATCAATCCCCACACCAACTGCTGGCGCACGGTCAGCACATGCCCATCGGCATCCGCCTCGGTGACGAAGGCGTGGGGCACCGTGGGCGGCGTGAGGAAGAACATCGGCCCGGACTCCACGAACTGGCGGTCATCCAGGTACACCCGTACCGCGCCGCTTTTCACATAATGCACCTGGAAAAACCGGTCATGCCGATGCACGGGCATGTTGCGCCCGAAAAAACCCGCCAGGTTGCCGAGCTTGTCGTAATGCACCTCGGCATCGCTGTAACGCTGGTCGTAGACCTGCCCGATGTTGATGTTGGGGATCGGCTGCACGGTGCCCTCTTCTTGTTGTTTTGATGCTGCCTGATTTTGCCACGCTTGACGGTAGTTAACATATTAATTATAACGTTAACACATTAACGAACTGCCTATGCAGCAGTCGCCACCGCCAGGAGAAACGCATGAGCCGTACCCTGCATGATGTTGCCAGCGGCACCCTGTTCGGCGTTGCGCTGAACTACCAGGGCCTGCTGGACCAGCATCTCGCCGCCTTCCAGCAGGCGCCCTACCAGAAGCCGCCGAGCAAGCCGGTGCTGTTTATCAAAACCCCGAATACGCGCAACGAGCAGGGTGGCGTGGTGCTGCACCCCCAGGGTGAACGCCTGCAACCCGGCCCCGCTCTAGGCGTGGTGATCGGCCAGCTCGCCAGTCGTGTCAGCCTGGAAAATGCCATGGCCCATGTGGCCGGCTATGTGGTGGTGAATGAATTCAGCCTGCCGGAAGACAGCTACTACCGCCCCGCCGTGAAAGCCAAGTGCCGCGATGGTTTTTGTGTCCTCGGACCGCAGTTGATCCCTCGGGACCAAGTCGCCAACCCCGGTCAACTGAGCCTTAAGCTGTGGGTCAACGGCGAACTGCGCCAGGAAAACACCACGGCGAATTGGGTGCGCGATATTGCGCAACTGCTCGCCGAAATCAGCGAATTCATGACCCTGCACCCCGGCGATGTGCTGATCACCGGCACCCCCGAAGGCCGCGTGGATGTGCTGCCGGGCGACAGGGTAGAAGTCGAGATCGACGGCGTGGGCCGTCTGCTCAATCACATTCAAGCGGAGACTCAAGCATGAAACACGCCCGTATCCGCTTTGAAGGTGACGTGCACGCCGTACAGGTGCAAGCCGACAACGCCGTGCGCCTGAGCGATGGTCGCCTGCTCGCCGAAGACCAGGTGCAATGGCTGCCACCGGCCACCGGCAGCATGTTCGCCCTGGGCTTGAACTACGCCGACCACGCGGCTGAACTGGCCTTCACCCCACCCACCGAACCCCTGGCCTTCATCAAGTCCGTCGGCACCTACACCGGCCACCGCCAGGTCACATGGCGCCCGGACGACGTCGCCTACATGCACTACGAGTGCGAACTGGTGGCGGTGATCGGCAAGACCGCGCGCAACGTCAAGCGCGCCGACGCCCTGGACTACCTGGCCGGCTACACCGTGTGCAACGACTATGCGATCCGCGACTACCTGGAAAACTACTACCGCCCCAACCTGCGCGTGAAAAACCGCGATGCCACCACCCCGGTCGGACCGTGGATCGTCGATGTGGCCGATGTGCCCGACCCGGGCAACCTGACCCTGCGCACCTGGATCAACGGTGAACTGCGCCAGGAAGGCAGCACCCGCGACATGATTTTCGACATCCCGTACCTCATCGAATACCTGTCCAGTTTCATGACCCTGCAACCCGGCGACATGATCGCCACCGGCACGCCCGAAGGCCTGGCCGACGTGGTGCCCGGCGATGAAGTGGTGGTGGAAGTCGAAGGCGTGGGCCGCCTGGTCAACCGGATTGTCAGCGAGGCGGAGTTTTTCTCCGCCCGGAAAGAGGCGTGAGCAGCATGATCAAACACTGGATCAACGGCCGTGAGGTCGAAAGCAAAGACACCTTCATCAACTACAACCCGGCCACCGGCGAGGCGATTGGCGAAGTCGCCAGCGGCGGTGCCGAGGAAGTGGCCCAGGCCGTAGCGGCCGCCAAAGCGGCATTCCCGAAGTGGGCCAACACCCCGGCCAGGGAACGCGCACGCCTGATGCGCAAGCTCGGCGAACTGATCGAACAGAACGTGCCGCACCTGGCCGAACTGGAAACCCTCGACACCGGCCTGCCGATCCACCAGACCAGGAACGTGTTGATCCCCCGCGCCTCGCACAACTTCGATTTCTTCGCCGAAGTCTGCACGCGCATGGATGGCCACAGCTACCCGGTGGACGATCAGATGCTCAACTACACCCTGTACCAGCCGGTGGGCGTGTGCGGGTTGGTGTCGCCGTGGAACGTGCCGTTCATGACCGCCACCTGGAAGACCGCGCCGTGCCTGGCGTTGGGTAATACGGCGGTGTTGAAGATGTCGGAGCTGTCGCCGCTGACCGCCAATGAACTGGGGCGCCTGGCGGTGGAAGCCGGGATTCCCAACGGCGTGCTCAACGTGATCCAGGGCTACGGCGCCACCGCCGGTGACGCGCTGGTGCGGCACCCGGATGTGCGTGCCATTTCGTTCACCGGTGGCACCGCTACCGGCAAGAAGATCATGCAGACCGCCGGCCTGAAAAAATACTCCATGGAACTGGGCGGCAAGTCGCCGGTGCTGATCTTCGAGGATGCCGAGCTTGAGCGCGCCCTTGATGCGGCGCTGTTCACCATCTTCTCCCTGAATGGCGAACGTTGCACCGCCGGCAGCCGCATCTTTATCCAGGAAAGCGTCTACCCGCAGTTTGTCGCCGAATTCGCCGCCCGCGCCAAACGCTTGATCGTCGGTGACCCGCAGGATCCGAAGACCCAGGTCGGCTCGATGATCACCCAGGCCCACTACGACAAGGTCACCGGCTATATCAGGATCGGTATCGAGGAAGGCGCCACCCTGCTCGCCGGCGGCCTGGAACGCCCGGCCAACCTGCCGGCGCACCTGAGCAAAGGCCAGTTCATCCAGCCGACCGTGTTTGCCGATGTGAACAACCGGATGCGCATTGCCCAGGAAGAAATCTTCGGCCCGGTGGCGTGCCTGATCCCCTTCAAGGACGAAGCCGAGGCCCTGCAACTGGCCAACGACACCGAGTACGGCCTGGCCTCCTACATCTGGACCCAGGACATCGGCAAGGCCCATCGCCTGGCGCGCGGGATCGAAGCCGGCATGGTATTTATCAACAGCCAGAACGTGCGCGACCTGCGCCAGCCATTTGGCGGGGTGAAAGGTTCCGGCACCGGGCGTGAAGGCGGCCAGTACAGCTTCGAAGTGTTTGCCGAGATCAAGAACGTGTGCATTTCCATGGGCAGCCATCACATTCCGCGTTGGGGTGTTTAACCCCCGCCAAGGCGCTCCAACAACAATAATGAACCTGGAGAATCATCATGGGCGAAGTGGTCCTGGCGGCGAAGATCTGCCACGTGCCGTCGATGTACCTGTCGGAACTGCCCGGCAAGCATCACGGCTGTCGCGAAGCGGCGATTGCCGGTCACAAGGAGATCGGCCGGCGCGCCCGCGAATTGGGCGCCGACACGGCGGTGGTGTTCGACGTGCACTGGCTGGTCAACAGCGGTTACCACGTCAATTGCGGCGAGCGGTTCCAGGGCACCTACACCAGCAACGAGCTGCCGCACTTCATCAAGAACATGGAATACGCCTACCCCGGCTGCCCCGAGCTGGGCGCGTTGATCGCCGCCGAGGCCAACCTGGCCGGCGTGCGCAGCATGGCCCATGACATCCCGAGCCTGGAGCTGGAATACGGCACGCTGGTGCCCATGCGCTACATGCACATGGACGTGCCGGAGGATGAGAAATTCAAGGTCATTTCCATCGCCGCCTGGTGCGCCTGGCACCGCCTCGAAGACAGCTTCGCATTCGGTGCCGCCGTACGCCGGGCAATCGAAAAGAGTGACCGCAAGGTGCTGGTGCTGGCCTCAGGCTCCTTGTCGCACCGTTTCTCGGACGACCGCCAGGCGGAGGCGAATATCCACACCTGGACCCGCGAGTTCGACAAGCAAGTGGACCTGCACGTAGTGGAGATGTGGAAGCAGGGCCGCTTCAAGGAGTTCTGCGCGATGCTGCCGGACTACGCCGAGCACTGCTTCGGCGAAGGCAAGATGCACGACACCGCGATGCTCCTGGGGCTGCTCGGTGGGCCGGATTACGCCAGGCCCGCCGAGATCGTCACGCCGCCGTTCGGCAGTTCGGGCACCGGCCAGGTCAATGCGATTTTCCCCCTGTAGAACCGGGAGCACCCCATGCCGCACTTTATCGCCGAGTACACCGACAACCTCGAACCACAGGCCGACCTGCCCGGTCTGTTTGAAAAAATCCACCGCGTGCTGGGCGACAGTGGCGTGTTCCCCCTCGGGGGTATTCGCAGCCGTGGCGTACGCCTGGACACCTGGCGCATGGCCGATGGCAAGCACGACTACGCCTTTGTGCACATGACCCTCAAGGTCGGCCATGGCCGCGACCTGGCCACGCGCCAGGCAGTGGCCGAAACGGTGTTCGCGGTGATCACCGCGCACTTTGCCGAGTTGCAGGCGCAACGTTTGCTGGCGCTGTCATTCGAGATGGTCGAGCTGCACCCGCAACTCAATTTCAAGCAGAACAATGTGCATGCGTTCCTGAACAACCCGGCGGGGTAAAACCCGCTGCTCTCCTCACGGCCTCTCAGACAAAAAGTACAACATCATGAGCACAGCCCACTCCACCGCCAGCCGCGTGCTGGCCGAGCACGACCGTACCCATCGTTCAGTGACGTGGCGCCTGCTGCCGCTGTTGCTGGTGTGTTACCTGTTCGCCCACTTGGACCGCATCAATATCGGCTTCGCCAAGATGCAGATGAGCAGCGACCTGCAGTTCAGCGACACGGTCTACGGCTTCGGCGCCGGGCTGTTTTTCATCGCCTATGCGCTGTTCGGCGTGCCGAGCAACATGGCCCTGGACCGCGTCGGCCCCAGGCGCTGGATCGCCAGCCTGATGGTGGTGTGGGGCCTGTTGTCCACCGGCATGCTGTGGGTGGAGAGCGCCCGTGGTTTCTATGTGCTGCGCTTTTTGCTGGGGGTGGCCGAGGCCGGTTTTTTCCCGGGCATCCTGGTGTTTCTCAACCGCTGGTACCCGGCTCGCCGCCGCGGCCAGGTCACCGCGTTGTTCGCCATCGCGGTGCCCATGGCCGGGGTGTTGGGCGGGCCGTTGTCCGGGGCGATCCTCGAACACTTCCACGATGTCGGCGGGATGCGTGGCTGGCAGTGGATGTTCCTGATCGAAGGCCTGCCCGTGGTGCTGCTGGGGCTGGTGGTGCTCAAGTGGCTGCCGGACGGCTTCGACGCGGTGCACTGGCTGACCGCCGAGCAAAAACACCAGTTGCGCGACCAACTGCGCAGCGAGGAACAGCGCAAGACCATCACCTCGTTCGGCGCCATCCTGCGCGACCCGCAGGTATGGCTACTGGTAGCGGTGTACTTCGCCGTGATGCTGGCAGTGAACACCCTGGCGTTCTGGATGCCCACCCTGATCCACGGCGCCGGCATCGGCCGCGACAGCCAGGTCGGCCTGCTCAGCGCCGTGCCCTACCTGGCCGGGTGCTTCTTCATGATTGGCTGCGGGCGTTCCTCCGACCGCCATCGCGAACGCCGCTGGCACCTGTGCGTGCCACTGCTGATGGCGGCGGTCGGGATCGCCGTGGCCGGCCTGGCGCCGGGCAATCCGCTGTTGGTGATGGGCGGGCTGGTGGTTGCCGGCATGGGCGCCAGTGCCGCCCTGCCGATGTTCTGGCAACTGCCACCGGCGTATCTATCCACCACCACCCAGGCCGCCGGCATTGCCATGATCAGCTCCTTCGGCAGCGTCGCCGCGTTCCTCGCGCCGTACCTGATCGGCTGGATGCGCGACGCCACCCAGAGCGCCAGCCTGGCGCTGTACGTACTTGCCTTGTTCATCGCCCTCGGCGGCCTGCTGGTGCTGCGCACCCACGCCGCCATCGTCAACCCAGACTAGAGACCGTTGCCATGCTCGACTCCCAGCAGATCCTTGATGCCGCCCTCCGCCTGGACCGCGCCGAACGCAGCCGCGAACAAGTGCGCCAGTTTTCCCTCGACTATCCGAATATCACGATCGAAGATGCCTACACCATCCAGCGCGCCTGGGTCGCACTGAAGATCAAGGGCGGGCGCACTCTCAAAGGCCACAAGATCGGTCTCACCTCACGGGCCATGCAGGTCTCGTCGAACATCACCGAGCCCGACTACGGCGCCCTGCTCGATGACATGTTTTTCGACGAAGGCAGCGACATTCCCTTCGAACGCTTCATCGTGCCGCGAGTGGAAGTGGAGCTGGCGTTTATCCTCGGCAAACCGCTCAAGGGGCCCAACTGCACGGTGTTCGATGTGCTCGACGCCACCGAGTGGGTGATCCCCGCGTTGGAGATCATCGACGCGCGCATCCAGCAGGTAGACCCGCAGACCAACGCGACGCGCAAGGTCTTCGACACCATCTCCGACAACGCCGCCAACGCCGGCGTGGTGCTGGGTGGCCGTGCCGTGCGGCCGACCGAGATCGACCTGCGCAAGGTGCCGGCGGTGCTGTACCGCAATGGCGTGATCGAAGAGTCCGGCGTGTCGGCGGCGGTGCTCAACCACCCGGCCAAAGGCGTGGCCTGGCTGGCGAACAAACTGGCGCCGTATGACGTGACCCTGCTGCCGGGGCAAGTGATCCTCGGCGGCTCCTTCACCCGACCGGTCGCGGCCCGCCCTGGCGATACGTTCCATGTCGACTACGACCTGCTTGGGTCGATTGCCTGCCGCTTCATCTGAACCCTGGAGGATTGCCATGGACCTGCCCATCAACCGCTTCAAACAACGCTTGCACAGTGGCGAGGTGCAAATTGGCCTGTGGCTCGGCCTGGCCGACGCCTATTGCGCAGAGTTGGCCGCCAATGCCGGTTTCGACTGGCTGCTGATCGACGGCGAACACGCGCCCAATCACCTGCACGGCATGCTCGGCCAGTTGCAGGCCATCGCGCCCTACCCCAGCCAGGCACTGATCCGCCCGGTCATCGGCGACAGCGCATTGATCAAGCAACTGCTGGATATCGGCGCCCAGACGCTGCTGGTGCCCATGGTGGAAAGCGCCGCCCAGGCTCGTGACCTGGTGCGTGCCATGCGGTACCCGCCCCAGGGCCTGCGCGGTGTCGGCAGTGCCCTGGCGCGGGCGTCGCGCTGGAACAGCATCCCCGGCTACCTGGATCAGGCGGACGAACAGATGTGTCTGCTGGTGCAGATCGAAAACCGCGAAGGCCTGGCGAACCTGGATGAAATTGCCGCCGTCGAGGGCGTGGACGGTGTGTTTATCGGCCCGGCGGATTTGAGTGCGTCGCTGGGGCACCGGGGCAATCCCGGGCATGCGGATGTGCAGGCGGCGATCGAGGATGCGATCACACGCATCGTGCAGTCGGGCAAGGCGGCGGGGATACTCAGCGCAGATGAAAACCTGGCGCGGCGCTACATTGAGCTGGGCGCGACCTTTGTCGCGGTGGGCGTGGATACCACTGTATTGATGCGTGGGTTGCAGGCGCTGGCGGGGAAATTCAAAGGCACGCCCACGGCCGGCCACAGTAGTGGCGTCTACTGAGATCTTATGTGGGAGGGGGCTGGCCCCGATAGCAGTGGTTCAGCCAAACATCTGGTGACTGACACACCGCCATCGGGGGCAAGCCCCTCCCACATTTTGCTCGGTGGGGACTCAGCTGTTACCTCAGCGGTTGATGTTCTTCAAGTCATCCAGCAGACCCAGCAGGGTCTGCAACTTCTCTTCGCCAAACTGATCCTGCAACCGCTGGTAGTTGGCCTCCATGCACTGGCTCATCGACTCGAAGCTGGCCTTGCCCTTGTCAGCCAACGTCACCAGTACCCGGCGCTGGTCCTGCTCGGCCTTGCGCCGGTGCACCATGCCGGCGGTTTCCATGCGCACCAGCACGCCGGTCATGCTCGGCTTGAGGATGCAGGCCAGTTCCGCCAACTGGTAAATCTCCAGTTCACCGTATTGCTCGAGGATGCGGATGATCCGCCATTGCTGTTCGGTCAGGCCGTGTTCATTCAGGGACGGACGGAAAAAACTCATGGCGGCTTCGCGGGCTTGCAGCAAGGCCAGGGTCAGGGATTGTCGAGGTTTGGACATAGGGATCAGGGTCACGAAGTATTTAGTTAATAATTTAACGAAACTCTAACATTCCCTGCCGGCGAGCGCGCTATAACTTGTCGAGCGCACCGCCCATGGCGCGCTGAATCAAATGCCTGGGCACGCAGGGTCAAGACTTCCATCCTGCCATGGCCCCTAATGGAGGCATCCGCTTCAGAGCCTTCCTTCACTTTTTCAGGCTGCGCCATGATCAACATCGAAACCCCTACGTATTACACCGCCACCAAGAAATACAACCTGAGCTTCCCCACCCTGGAACAGGACATCGACGCCGACGTTGTGGTGATCGGCGGCGGTTTTTCCGGCATCAACACGGCCCTGGAACTGGCGGAAAAAGGCATCACCAACATCGTGGTGCTTGAAGCGCGCTACCTGGGGTTCGGCGGCACCGGCCGCAACGGCGGGCAGATCATGGCCGGTATCGGCCATGACCTGGAGAAGATCAAGAAGGACGTGGGCGAAGACGGCCTGCGCCAGGTGTTCGAGATCAGCGACCTGGGCGCAGACATCATCAAGAACCGCATCGCCAAGTACAACATCGACGCAGACTTCTGCCACGGCTACGGCTACATGGGCTTCAATGCCCGCCAGGAAAAAACCCTGCGCGCCTGGGAAAAGGACTTCAAGTCGATCAACAGCCAGCACGAAATCCGCTTTCTCGGCGGCGCCGACGTGCAACAGATCATCGGCTCCAAGGCCTACAGCAGTGCCCTGCTGCACATGGGCGGCGGACATGTGCATTCGCTCAACCTGCTGCTGGGCGAAGCCACCGCGCTGGCCGGTCATGGCGTGCGGATTTTCGAGAACAGCCCGGCGCTGGAAGTCAGCTACGGCGAACGCATCACCGTGCGCACCGGCCGTGGCTCGGTGCGCGCGAGCAAGCTGCTGTGGGCCTGCGACAGTTTCCTCAACAAGCTGGAGCCGGAGCTGCACCGTTCGACCATCAACACCTACGCGTTCCAGATGATGACCGAGCCGTTGTCAGAGGAGCTTATCCAGCGCATCAGCCCAATTCGCGGGGCCTACAGCGATATTCGCCCGGTGATCGATTACTACCGCGTCACCCAGGAAAACCGCCTGTTGTTCGGCGCGGCCACACCCTTGGTAGAGCATATTCCCGGTGACCTCAAGGCCTGGAACCGTCGACTGATGCTGAAGATTTTCCCCTACCTCAAGGACGTGAAAATCGACCTGGCCTGGGGCGGCCCCATGGCGTGCAGCCCCAACCTGTTCCCGCAGATCGGCACCTTGCCGGGGCGCAGCAACGCGTTTTTCGTGCAGGGCTATTCCGGTTTTGGCGTGACCCCGAGCCACATCATCTGCAAGGTCCTGGCCGAAGGCATGAGCGAAGGCTCGGCGCGCTACGACCTGGTCAGCTCGATTCATCGCCCGACCATCATCGGAAAGGACGCGATCCGCCCCTTGCTGCTGACGGCGGGCAAATCCTGGCACCAGCTTTCCGGTTACTGGAACGGGCGCCGCTAACCGCATTATTTACTCAACTGGAGAACTGTCATGCCCCTTACCACCCTCAAGCATAACGTCCAACTCTCGGAACTCGACCCTTGGGGCACCGTGGCCGACCTCGGCTCCGAGATCCTCGAAGGCCAAGTGCGTGCTTTCGGCAAGATGACCTTCGGCGCGCCCACCGACCCGGTCAGCAGCGCTTACTTCGGCACCACCCAGGGCAAGTTCCGCATGGTCTACCCGTTCGCCGAGCAGGCCACGGTGGTCACCGGCGAAGTGCTGCTCACCGACGAATCCACCGGCCAGTCCACGCGCTACAAGGCCGGTGACAGCTGGTTCGTGACCAAGGGCACGCCGGTGTTGTGGGAAGTGCTCAGCGAAAGCTTCGTCAAACATTACTTCGCCGTCGTGTAAGGGAGGGGTTGGCATGACAAGTTCTCCCGACTGGATCACCGTAGGCGCACTGGCTGACGGTTTCGCCCCGGACGCCTTTATCCTGCCCAACCTGGCCGAGCTGGCGGGCCAGGCCTTCACCTTGTACTTCGCCAATGGCTGGCAGATCGAACACCGTTTCGAGCAGGACCGCCTGGCCTGGCGCGCCGCCGATGGCCACTCCAGCGGCAACGCGCCTTACCGCGCCACCTCGATTCGCCCGGGCCTGTACCTGGTGGACTTCATCAAGCACGAGGCCGGGCATAGCTGGTCGATCAGCCTGGTGCTGGACACACCGAACGCCTCGTTCACTGCCGTGATCGGGCGCCTGCCGGATCAGGCCCAGACCCACGAAGGCCTCTACCACCGCGCCCTGGCCGGCAAGCCGCTGAGCTCGGTGGAGGTCGACTTCCTCCACGGCAGTCTCGACCGCCCGTGGCAGGCCGGCCACTGCCTGCATGCGCCCACCGCCGAACTGGTGGGCCTGCGCAACCAATACCGCTACAGCCCCAGCGAAGTCTACGAGCACATCTACCTCAACGAGCGCTTCTACGCCTGGCAATGCCTCAAAGGCGTGGAGCAAGGCCTGTGCGACACCGACCGCTGCCATTACTACAAGATCGCCGACCAGCTGTACCTGTTCGTATGGCAGGAGAAGATCGTACCGACCCTCGGCCTGGTGCTGATCGACCTGCAGCAGCACCGCAGCGACGGCAAGATTTTCGGCTATGCCGGTGCATCCTTCGATGCGCTGTCGAACTTCCCCATCAGCTCGTATTGCCAGGTGCTCAACCGCACGGAGTACCCCGATGACTGAGCCGCGCACGGTCTGAATGTGGGAGGGGGCTTACCCCGATAACAGTGTGTCAGTCACCACAGGCTTGGCTGAACCACCGCTATCGGGGGCAAGCCCCCTCCCACATTTGATCTCCTTTGTTTTGAAGATCCCGTTTATGCCCCCACCGCCTGCATCCGGCTTGAGCGGAAATCCTTCGGCGACACCTCGAACTGCTTCTTGAACGACCGGCTGAAGTGCGCCGAGTCGGTAAAGCCCCACTTATAGGCAATCGAGGTGATCGACTCGCTGCGCAGGCACGGGTTGGTCAGGTCATCCGCGCTGCGCTTGAGCCGCGCACGCTGGATGTAGCGGCACACGCTGTCGTCCTGTTCTTCGAACAGACGGTACAGGTGGCGCACCGAGATATTCAGCCGGTTGGCCAGACCGATCGGGCTGAGCCCCGGCTGGCTCAGGGATTCATCGATGACCTTCTGCACATAGCTGCGCAGGTTACTGCCCTGCAACGCTGCCAGGCCCTCGCGACACTCGTCGCCCTGCTCCAGGGCCGAACCCAGCAGTGACACGAAGGCCATTTGCAGCGCCTCCACTTCACCCGCGCCGTCTGCGGTGTCGTCCTTGCACAGTTGATCCATCAGCACATGCAGCATGCGTCCGCAGGCTTTGGTCGAGGAGATCTTGGCGAAAGCCCGTGCGTCGCCGCCCAGGTGCTTGCACACCTGCGGGCGCGAGAGTGACAACGAGGCGTGTTCGATCAAACCGAAGGGGGTGATTTCGATGGAGCCCACCGAGTCCATCAACAACATCTCGCCAGGCGCCAGGTGCAGGGTCTGGCCGTTCTGCGCGATCTGCGAATAGCCGCTGCGTTGGCTGACCAGGAAACAGTCCTGGTCGTTGTCATGGTCGGCGTGGTGCGCCGGGCGTTTGATCAGCCCGGCATTGGTGCGCAGGATGGCCACGCCGCGCGGCAAGTCCCGGATCTCGCCGATGAACAGCGAGCGGTTGAACGCCAGTTCCGTCTCGAAATAACCGCACGCCGCGCGCAGCTCGCGGTTCCAAGTGTCCAGCCCGTCGTGTGCATGCTGTGGGATGCTCATGGGGTGTCTCCGCAATGGCTTCTTTTTGTTGTTCTGATGCAATAGTTAACATGTTATCTATATGCACGCAACAACAACCTGTGTACCCATTGCGCAAGCACTAATGATGCCAATCAGAGCTCCGACAACACCCGATTCAACCCGACCAGCGCCGCGAGCAAATGACTGCGCTGCACCGGGCTCAGGACGATATAACGCCGAAACGCCGGCAGACGATTGACCACCTCGCTGCCCCCCATATGCTCCAGGCGCACGCACCATTGCCGGTCGTGCAGCTCGATGCGCAGACGCTTGAAATCCAGCGGCATCAGCGCCTGGAACAAGGCCTCGTCGGCCAGCAAGCGTGCCTGCAACTCACGCCCCAGCGCCTGGTTGCCGGCACGGCGCCGCACCCGAATTCCATGGCGCCGGATCGCGCCGCCATGGTGCACCGCGAAGCTCGCCGTGCCCCCCGTTGCTGCCGGTACGCACAGGACAAACTCGGTCAGCACCAGATGCATCAACCATTGCGATTCGGTGCGCTCGACAATCTCGAACCCCACGCCGTCCACTTCAAGCGTTGCCAGCCCAAGGTTGCGCCGCAGGTGCGCCAGGGTCACCCCCGGTCGATATCCCGATGGCGCACGATCGGCACGCCACAGCTCAAACAGTCTTTGCCGCAAAGTCGCCATAACCGTCATCAGCCTGCTCCGGTTGGTTACTGAACTCCTTTGCCAATACTTCCTCCACGGAGGCCGGCTTGAAGGGGTTGACCTTCTGCACCACCAGGGTCCAGAACAGCGCATACGCCGCCGTGCCCGCCAGCATCACGCCAAACGGCACATAGATGTCTGCCGGGTTCATGCCCGGAGGCGTGATGAACCACATGCCCAGCAGGATCCCGATGCTCGACACGATCTGCGGCAGCGGAAACCACGGCGAACGATAGGCCCGTGGCAAGTCCGGCCGACGGATACGCAGGCTCACCACCGAGATCGTCACCAGCAGATAGGCAAAGCTCCACGCACACACCGCCGCCAGCACCAGGTGCATGATGTTGTCGGTGTTGCCCCCCAGGTACAACGCGTGCAGGCAGGGAATCAGCATCGCCACCAGGATGCACAGCAGCGGCGTCTTGAAGCGTGGGTGCAGGTAGGTGAAAACCTTGGGCAACGCGCCGTCCACCGCCATGCCGTAGAGGATCCGTGGCACACCGGCCATCAGGGTGTTGATGGTGGCCGCGCCGGCAAACAGAAAACCGATGCCCAGCCACAGCGGGCCGATCTGCCCCATCACCTGCTCGGCGAACCTGGGGATGGCCATGGGCGTGTCCAGCAGGTGCACGCCTGACGTGGCGTCGAGCACCACGTTTTCCACCTGGCGTTTCATCGCCCCACCATAGATGAACATGCAGGTGGCCACGCCCATCAGCCCCAGCATCATTGCGCGCGGCATCACCTTGGCCGATTGGCGCAGGTCCGGCGCCAGGGGCGTGACGAACTCGCAACCGACAAACATGAACATCGCCATGCCCACCAGCGACAGCACGGTGATCAGGTCGGTGCCTACCAGCGACTCGCCGAACCAGCCGTCCAACTGCACGGCGGGCGCGGCGATCAAGCCGAGCACGCCGAACACCATCAGGGTGATCCACATGCCGAAGGTGAGGATGATTTCCGCTCGGCCAAAAGCACTGACGCCAAACGCGTTCAGCACGCCAAAGACGATCACAAAGCCCACGCCGAGCAACCACGAGCCACCCGCCGATTCCGCCAGGGTGTTGAGATGCTCGAAGTTCACCAGGGCCATGACCCCGGACAGGATGGTTTCGGCGGTGCCGGCAAATACATGCACGATCAGGTACGCCGACAAGGTGCCGGTGATCGCGAAAAACCGCCCCATGCCGCAATTGATGTAGTCGTACACCGAGCCGGTGGTGGGCAGGATCGACGCCGCCTCGGCAAAGGTGGTGGCCTGGGCCAGCATCATCACCACGGCGATCAGCATTGCCAGGGCGAACGCACTGCCGCCGATGCCAAACCCCATGGTGGCGGTGAGAATCACCGGGCTGGCCATGATCAGGCCAATGGTGCTGGCCAAGGCGGTGGGGAAACCTACCGTGCCCCGGTTGAGGTGCGCGGTGAGTCGGTCGTTGATCGACATGGTGGGGTCCTCGAAGACGGTTTTTTTAATGTGTCGGTACTCTGCGCCCCACTCCAATTGCTCGTCTTGCCCCTGTCTGCCGCCGCTTTTGTTGCTCCCTGCCACAGCGGGCGGCGTGGCGGCCAGGGTCAATTCCCTGGCACGCAGAGAAAAGACTCAGGCCCCCGTCACTCGCCCTAATGCGCCCTCACTCTTAACCAAGCTGGGGACAATAACAATGGAGCACACACTGAAAAATCGCGGCCTGCGCCAGGCGGTCGGCCTGGGGATTGCGTTGCTGGTGGGCCAGGCCCAGGCGGTCGAGCTGTACGCCGATGCCGACACCCACGTCACCGGCAACTTCCTCGCCGTGTACGGGATGTTCAACAGCCCGAAGAACTACGATGGGCGCAGCGGCGGTTCCACTTGGCGCGAAGCCTTCATCAAGTACGGCCTGAGCGTCGACCAGAGCCTGGGCCGCCTTGGTGGCGTGTATGGCACGGCCAACCTGGTGAGTTCCGGCACCTGGGGCGATGGCGATGCCTCCGGGGTCACCACAGGCAAGGAGCGCACCACCAAGTTCGATGAAGCCTTCGCCGGCTGGCGCTCGGGCGAGCTGTTCCCGGCCTTGGGCAAGGACGGCGTGGACCTGTCGTTCGGCCGGCAGATCATCATGCTGGGCGACGGTTTCCTGATCAACGACGATGGCCCCAATCTCGGCAAGGGCGTGGGTGACGGCGAGTTCAATCGTGGTGGCGCCTACTACATCGCCGCGCGCCATGCCGTCGACAAGACCGCGGTGATCCGCCTCGGCGGCAAGGACGGCGTGCATGGCAGCCTGATGTGGATCAAGTCCGACAACCCCGCCCAGGCCATGACCGAAATGGCCGCCGGCACCCTGGAGTACAGCGCCGCGCCGGGCACCCTGGGGATCACGTATATTCATGGGATCGATGTGGACGAGCGCTTCGCCAGCGACGTGCAGCGCCAGCGCAAAGGCATGAACCTGTACAGCCTGCGCGGCGCCGGCAATGCCGGTATCGACAACGCGCACTTCGCCTTTGAACTGGCGCGCCAGGACCGCCGCGACAGCCAGGAAAATGCCGGCTACGCCGAAGGCGGCTACACCTTCGTCGACCTGCCCTGGTCGCCGGACCTGACCTACCGCTACGCGCGCTATTCAAAGAACTGGGATGCAATGTTCGCCGGTTTCAACCGTGGCTACGGCACCTGGGTGCAGGGCGAAGTGGCAGGCAACTACTCCGGCCCGTACAACACCAACACCTCCGTGCAACACCTGGCGCTCAAGGTCAAGCCGCTGGAGAACCTCACCCTGGGTGCGCTGTTCTTCGACTACAAGACCGTCAGCACCCGTGGCCAGTTGAACCTGGACGGTCGCGAGCTGGACCTGTACGCCGAGTGGGCGGTGAACGAGCACCTGATCATCACGCCGCTGCTGGGTCTCTACACACCCGACAAGGATGCAGAGACCGGTGGCAACCAGGTCGGTGGCAACGGCACCAATGTCTACAGTCAGTTGGTGGTCGCCGTACCGTTCTGAACCGTCTCGGGCGCGCAGGGACGCAGCGCCTGGACCTTGGCATAGGCGCCCTGGTGATACAACAGCGGCGCACGCCCGAAATCATCGAAGGCCACCACCTTGCCGATCATGATCCAGTGGTCGCCACCGTCCACCTGCTGGTATTTCTCGCAGTGGAACCGTGCCGAACAATCGGCGAACACCGGTGAACCGCCCTCCCCCGGTTCGTACTCGATCAGGGCGAAGCGGTCTTCACGCGGGCGCGCAAAGTTGTTGGACAGGTGCACCTGATCCGCCGCCAGCACATTCACTGCGAAGTGACTGGCCTCCTCGAACACTTCGTGGCTGTTGGAGCGTTTATCGATGCTCCACAGCACCAGTGGCGGGTCGAGGGACACCGAGTTGAAACTGTTGGCGGTCACGCCCACCTTGCGCCCGGACGCGGTGGCGGCGGTGACCACGGTCACGCCAGTGGCGAAGTTGCCCAGCGCGCGGCGAAAGGCCCGTGGGTCGAAAAGGCTGTTGTCAGGCATGCAAGACTCCCGGGCGCCCTCGAGCGGACGCCCTGATTGTTGTAGTGGAAGAACGGGTCACACCATGCTCGGGTCCGGCTCCAGGCCCATCAGCTCACGGCCGAGGATCTGCGCGCAGACGTCGTAGTCGGTGTAGGCATGGGCGCCGGTCATATGGGAATCACGGAACAGGCGCTGCATTTCGTTGTGTTCGAACCAGGCATTGCCACCGGCGGCGGCGAACAGGCGGTCCACTGCCTCGATGCACATCTTGGTGGCGTAGGCCTGGTTGGTACGCCAGAAGGCCAGGGTTTCGCGGCTCGGGTAACGCTGGGCGGCGCTGTGTTCGGCGTGGTCCTGCCAGGTCTTTTCAAGGAACGCACGGGCAGCGGCCACCTGGTGGGTGGACTCGGCCAGGCGCATCAACGCCGGCGTTGCCGCGCCCACGGCGGCACCGGTGTAGGCGCGCACGCGAGTTTTGGTTTTTTCGCGGAACACCTCCAGCATGCGCTCGGCCACGCCAAGGCTGACGGTGGAAAAACCACTGGCGAAATACGGCCGGTACGGCGCGTAGAAAATCTGGCTGTCGGGGTAGAGGCCAAAACCTGCGGACTTGCCCTCCATCATGTCCTTGGCCTTCTGGATCCGGTGCTCGGGCACCCAGGCATTGTCGATGACCAGGGTCTTGGTGCCGCTGCCCTTCATGCCGGCGGCGAACCAGTCATCGCGGATCTGGTAGTCACTGCGCGGCAGCACGGCAAAGCAGTAATCCTGGGTGCCTTCGGCGTTCTGTCGGCGGCAGCCGACAATCGCCCACTCGCCATGGTCACAGCCAGTGCTCCAGCCCATTTCACCGCTGAAGTGCACACCGCCTTCGCCCTCCACCACGCGCCCGAACGGCGCAATACTGCTGCTGGCGGTGGCATCCGGGTTTTCGCCCCAGATTTCCTGCTGCAACCGGGCCGAAAACAGCGCCAGTTGGTGGCTGTGGGTGCACAGCAGGCTCATGGCCCAGGCGGTGCTGGCACAGCTGCCGGCGAGCAAGGCGATGCAGTCGGCGAACTCGGGCAGCGACAGTTCCAGGCCACCAAAGGCCTTGGGTTGAAAGGCACGGTGCAGGCCGATGCTTTTGAGCAAGGCGATGTTCTCATCCGGCACCTGGCGTTGCTGTTCGGCACGCGTGGCATTTGCCGCAATCTGGGGCAGGAGGGGCTTGAGGTCTTCGAGGAGCGGATTTGGCTTTTTCATGGACGGCCCTGCTTATTATTGGAAGTCCGGCAGCCGCTCCAAGTCGAGGAGCAGCGCTGGATGCAGGGCCAGTATCGAACGGGTCGGGCGCGTGGAAAATGCACGTTCCACAGGCAAGGTTGTACTTTTCACAGGCGCGGCAGCCACAGGCATGACGCCTGGCAGGCACAGTCAAGCCAGGCGCGGGCGGCTTGGATACCCTCGGGTTTTCTTTTGTGAACTGCCAGGAACCCGCCATGAGTGATATCCCGCTGTTGCCTCACGTCGAAGCGTTTTTACGTCGCCCCCATGGGCTGTTCATCGACGGCGTCAACGTCCACGGCCATTCCAGCCAGACGCTGGCGGTGACCAACCCGGCCACCGGTGAAGTGATCGCCCACGTGGCGGAGGCCGACCTGGCGGATATCGATGCAGCGGTGGACTCCGCCAACCGGGGCTTTGAACTGTGGTCCCAGGCTGCGCCGGCGACACGCGGCAATGTGCTGCACAAACTCGCCGACCTGCTGGAGCGCAACCGCGAAGAACTGGCGCAGATCGAGACCTGTCAGTCCGGCAAGGTCATCCAGATTGCCCGCGCGTTCGAGGTCGACCAGGCGGCGCACTTCCTGCGTTACTACGCAGGCTGGGCGACCAAGATCAGCGGCCAGACGCTCACCCCGTCGCTGCCTTCGTTCAATGGCGAACGCTACACCGCGTTCACCCTGCGCGAACCGGTGGGCGTGGTGGTGGGCATCGTGCCGTGGAATTTCTCGACCATGATCGCCATCTGGAAACTCGCCTCGGCACTGGTGACCGGCTGCAGCATTATCATCAAGCCCAGCGAATTCACGCCGCTGACGATCCTGCGCATCGCCGAGCTGGCCATCGAAGCGGGGTTGCCGGCGGGTGTGCTCAACGTGTTGACAGGCGGCGGCCATGTCGGCAAAGGCCTGGTGGAACACCCCGGCACGCACAAGGTGTCCTTCACCGGTTCGGTGCCCACCGGCATCGCCGTGGGCCGCAGTGCCATGGGCGCCGGCCTCACCCGTGCGACCCTGGAACTGGGCGGCAAGAACGCCGCCGGGTTCCTGCGCGACGTGGAGGTGGACAAGGCGGTGGACGGCATCATCGAAGCCGGCTTTTTGCACGCCGGGCAAATCTGCGCAGCGGCCGAACGTTTCTTCGTGCACCGTTCGCAGATCGACGCGGTGCTGGACACACTCAGCCAGCGCCTCAGCCGCCTCACCATCGGTTCGCCGCTGGACGAAAGCACCGAATTCGGTCCGGTCACCCACCATCAGCACCAACTCAAGCTGCTCGGCTATTTCAGCCAGGCCCGCGCCGAAAACAACCGGATCATCCACGGCGGCAAACTCATCGACCGCCCCGGCTGCTACGTCGAGCCCACGGTGATCCTCGCCAACAGCATCAACGACACCCTGCTCAACGAAGAAACCTTCGGCCCCATCGCGACCTTCCTGCCCTACGACAGTGAAGAGGAGCTGCTCGCGCTGATGAACAACGGCCCCTACGGCCTCAGCGCCAGCCTGTGGACCAACGACTTGGGCAAGGCCCTGCGCATGGTGCCGGCGATCAAGGCCGGCACATTGTGGGTGAATATGCACACACTGCTCGACCCGGCCGTGCCGTTTGGGGGCAGTCGGTCTTCGGGGGTTGGCCGGGAGTTTGGCAGTGCATTCATCGAGGATTACACCGAGCTCAAGTCGGTGATGATTCGGTACTGAGGGTCAGCTCTTTCAAGGCCTTTGAAAACCGGCCATATCTGGCTGATACCCTCCCAATTGGGGCGGACACTGCAACTGTGGCGAGCGGGCTTGCCCCGCGTTGGGCTGCGAAGCAGCCCCAAAACCAGGCGCCGAGGATTACCTGACACACCGCACTCTTCCGAACCTGGGGCCGCTTCGCGCCCCAACGCGGGGCAAGCCCGCTCGCCACAGAAAACCCACCAAAGCAATTGTTCAATCCGGCGGTTCAACATCCCGCAACATATCGGGATCATCGAGGGGTGCTGGCTACCAACTCCCCATCGCCAGACTGAACGGCGAAAACTCCGCGAACTGCCACCGCAACGCCAACGCCGCCGGGCGCCGTACGACATGCTCTACGGTGACGGTCCACAAGCGCTGGGCGCCCTCGAACAGCGCCACTTGCGGGCCGTCGAGGATCAGTGAAGTGCGCCCGGCCACCTGCAGCACATCCCCCGATTCAAAATCGATGAATAACAACCCCGCCACCGGGTTCACCTGCAGATTGCCCAGGGTGTTGAAGAACAGGTTGCCGGCAAAGTCGGGGATGGTCAGCACGTTGCCTTCGACCCGCACAAAACCCGTATTGCCGCCACGATGGGAAACGTCCACCGAGCGCTGGCCGTCCACCTCGACGTAGCTGGCGACGAAGAAGGTGTCGGCATTGCGGATCAGCGCTTGGGCCGCGTCATCCAGGCTGCTGGAACGTTCGGCCACGCTGCCGGGTTTGCGTGCGATGGCATCCACCGGCCGCAATTGGATGTACTTGGGGCAGTTGCCGAACGTGTGCACCACGTCGACCGAAAAGCCTTCGTGATCAAGCGCACCGATATGCCCGTTCATGCGATTGCGGCGGCGGGTGTTGAGGTCGATGCCCAGCAGGCCGATGGATGCCCCCTCACGCAAGCCGTTGCGAGCCGGGTCGTTGGCCGACGGCAGACTGTCGACCTGCAAGGTCTGCGGGTCCGGCGAGTGGGCAAAGCCCGGGGCACCTTCAAGCAGCGTCGCCCAGGGAATGCCTTGCTCGTCCACCACACCCAGCATCAGGTACGGCAACAAAGGGTAGAAATCCCGATGCTGTTCGGGCAAATGATCACGGATCACCTTGGGCCCGACCACGGCCATGCGCTCGGCGACCCCCACTGCTTGTTGCATGTGCCGTTCGCCGGCATGCCAGGGCGATGGTTCGATCAGGTTCATGGCAAGCACCTCATGTTGGATAGCCCGATGCTGCGCCCTGCCCGCCACCGAGGGAATCACCACGCCAGGCAATCCACTGTTACGCCAGTTGAAATGCCGGGTGTTCACGCAGCGCCGCCACGCAGTGGTCGACAAAGCTGCGCACGCGCATCGGTGCGTTGCGGCCTTCGCGGTACACCACGTGCACGGGCAATGGTGGCTGTTCAAAACCCGGCAACAGGCGACGCAATTGCCCGCTCTGCACATGCTCGTGAACCGGGTAACTCAGGCAGCGAATCACCCCCGCCCCATGCACCGCCGCATTGATCGCGCCCTGCACCGTGGCGCAGCCCAGGCGCGCACGGGCCTTGAGTGGGTAGCCCTGGAAATCCCAATGCACCTGGTCGGCAGTGGCGATCAGCCGATGGTGCTGGAGGTCGTCCGGGCGTTGAGGCTCACCGTGAATCGCCAGATAACCGGGGCTGGCGCAAAGGATATGCAGCACCTGCCCCACCGGCCGCGCGATCAACGACGAGTCGGGCAACTCACCGACGAGAATCGCCACGTCCAGCCCTTCTTCGTGCAGGTTGGGATAATAGTCGTGGTAGTGCGCCGCGAGGCTCACCTCGGGATAACGGTCCAGGTAGTCGGCCAAGACCGGCGCCATCACATGAGCGCTGAACAGAAAGGGCAAAAACACCCGCAGGTTGCCCTGGGCCTGCACATGCAAGCCTTTGGCCGAGGCTTCGGCGGCGTCCACGGCGGCGAGCAGGCGCACGCAATCGGCCAGGTACGCGTTGCCGGCGTCGGTCAGGCTCACGCCCTGCGTGCTGCGTTCAAGCAATGGCACGCGCAGGCGCGCTTCCAGGCGGGCCACCGCACGGACCAGGGTCGGCCCGGACACCTGCGCACTGCGCGCTGCGCCGGCCAGGCTCGAGTGTCCGGCCAGTGCGGCGAACAACTGCATATCGCGATAGCGCTCCATCAACCGCGCCGTTTCATCGCAGGGTTCAGGGCGGCGTCCTGGCCCAGGCGATGGCTGAGAAAGTCGACAAAGGTGTTGACCTTGGCCGGCACGCGGCCGCTTTTCTGGAACACCACCTGGATCGGCAACGGCTCGGCCTCATACGCTTGAAGGACGATCTCCAACTCGCCCGCTGCCACCGCCGTTGCGACCTGGTAGGACAGCACCCGCGTCATGCCCCAGCCCAGGCGCGCCAGGTTGATCGCGGCATTGTTTGCCGTAACGACCAGGCGCGGTTCGATGGGCACGGTCAAGGGTTGGCCGGCGTCGACAAACTCCCAGCCACTCACCAGCTGGCTCGACGATGACGTGACGATCTTGGCCTCACGCAACTGCGACGGGTGCTCCGGTCGCCCGTGCTGGTCGAGATAGGCTGGCGCTGCACAGACGACCCGGTGCACTTCGCCGACCTTGATCGCCTGCTGGCCCGGCTCATGCAGATGACCGATACGCACCGCGACATCGACGCCTTCGTCGACCAGATTGACCACGCGGTCGACGAGCAAGGCATTGATGTTCACCAACGGAAAGCGGTCCAGGTACTCCCCCAGCACCGGCGCCACATACAGCTCGCCAAACAGCACTGGCGCCGTGACCGTCAGGTGGCCGCAGGGGATGGAGTAACTGCCGGCCGCCGCTTCTTCGGCTTCATCGAGGTCTGCCAGGATACGCCGGCAATCCTCCAGGTAACGCTGGCCGGCTTCGGTCAGGTGCACGCTGCGGGTGGTGCGCGCCAGCAGTTGGGTGCCGATACGTTCCTCCATGGCGGCGATGGCCCGGGTCACGCTGGGTGGCGAGGTGTTCAGGCGGCGTGCGGCGGCGGCAAAACCCTCCTCCTCGGCCACCGCCAGGAACACCTGCATTTCATGAAATCGGTCCATCGGCACTCCTCTCGAGCAACTGCATATTGCTATTCCCCTGTGGCAAGCTCGCTTGCCACAACAGGCTCACTGACCACAACCGGGGTTCGCGTTAGTGGGATTGCAAGCCCACAGCTGTGCGTGGCATGCCGACAAATCCCGGCAGCGCTTCGATGCTGGCGAGCCAGGCACGCACCTGAGGGTAGTCGGCCAGGGACACATTGCCTTCCGGCGCATGGGCGGTGTAGGTGTAGAAAGCGACATCGGCGATGGTCGGTTGCTCGCCGGCCAGGAAGCGGTTTTGGCTCAGTTGCGTCTCCATCAGTTTCAGCAAGGCGTGGGAACGGGCAATGGCGACGCAGGTATCGATGTCCGCGCCAAACACCGTGGCCAACCGCGCCGACGCGGGCCCGACGTGCAGTTGACCGGCGGCGGCCGAGAGCCAGCGCTGCACCCGCGCCTGCCCCACAGCATCACCCGGCAGCCACTGGCCCTTGCCGTAGGTGTTGGCCAGGTAGACCAGGATCGCATTGGAGTCGGCCAACACCACGCCGTTGTCATCAATCGCCGGCACCTGGCCGAAGCTGTTGATCGTGGCCAGATAGTCCGAGGACTTATGGGCGCCTTGCTTGAGATCCACCAGGATAAATTCCGTGGGCAAGCCCAGCAGGGACAACATCAGCTCGACCCGATGAGAGTGGCCGGACAACGGAAAACCATAGAGTTTGATCATGAAAGGCTCCAAGAGAATGGGATGGCAACGCCGCACATGCTCTACCGCCGGCCCCTGACGTTGGAATCCCCACGCTCTACAATCGAGCATTTCACCCAGTGAAACAATACCGCTCAGCGTTCCTCGAGTCTGTCGCGCAAAAACCGATGGCTCGCAGAAAACAACCGCTGGTAAGTGAGCAACACTGCCCCCACCGTACCCAACGCCGACGACGCGGCAATCAGGAACATGATCACGATCTGATAGCGCACCGCGTCCACCGGGCTTTCTCCCGCCAGCACTTGCCCGGTCATCATGCCGGGCAGGCTGACGATGCCGACCACCGTCATCTGGTTCAGCGTCGGGATCATCCCGGCGCGCACCGCCTGGCGGATGGCGTCCTGCGCGGCCTCCCAGCGTGAGCCGCCGAGGGCCAGGATCATTTCGATGGTGTTGCGCCCCGAGGTCAGTTCCTGGGTCATGCGTTCGATACCCAGGGAGACCCCAGTCAGGGTGTTGCCGAGGATCATGCCAAGGATCGGGATCGCGTACTGCGGCTCGTACCAGGGGTGGATGCGGATCACCGCAAACAGCCCCACGGCGGTGACCAGCCATGAGCTGCCCCACACCGACAGGATGCTGTCGACCCGCTGGCCCCGGTAAGTCCGCCGTCCTCGCCCGGCGGCGGAGAGACCGGCGATCAGGGTCATGGCGCACATCAGCGGCAGCACCACGTACCAATAGGCGAACTCGAAGACCCAGCCCAACAGGTAACCGATGGCCAGCAGTTGCACCACCGTGCGCACCGCCGCCCACAGCAATTGGCGGCCCAGGCCCAGGCGCAACAGCAGCGACAGCGCGCCATTGATCAGGATCAGCGAGGCGGCAATGCCCATGTCCAGCGCGGTGAGGTTCTGGTAATTCATGGCTGGGCCACTCCGCTCAGTACACCGGCGCTCATCTGCAAGTGGATGTCACTCATGCGCCGGGCCTGGTCCAGGTCGTGGGAGACCCAGATGCAGGCACGGGAACTGTCCCCGGCAAACCAGGCGTCGATCAGCGCTTCCACTTCGCGGGACGAGGTGGGATCGAGGGCGGCGGTGGGCTCGTCCAGCAGCAGCACTTCGGGGTTGAGTTGCAGGGTGCGGATCAGCGAGACCACCTGGGACTCACCGCCTGAGAGGTCGGCGGCGTGTTTGGCCAGAAAGTCCGGCGTCTTGCCGGCGTGGCCCAGCAGTGCGGTCACCGTCGCCAGGTCGAAGCTGCGCTTGCGCGAGGTCTTGAGGCTGTAGGGAAAACGCAGGTTGTCTTCCACCGTACCGTCGAGCAGCGCCGGACGTTGAGAGAGGTAGCTGATATGGCAGCGGTAGTGAGGAATCTGCGCGTTGCCGATCGGCTCGCCGTTCCACAGGATCTGCCCGGACGAGGGCGCATCCAGCAGCGCCAGTGCGCGCAGGAATACGCTTTTGCCGGAGCCGGATGAGCCGGTGATCGACACCCGGTCGCCGGCCTGCAGGCTGAAATCGGTGGGCTGGAGCAACGGCACCTGGCGACGCTCGTCCAGGCGCGTGAGGGCGCGGGTTTCAATCAGTGCGCTCATGGACGCGGTGTTCCTCTCAATCCGGATGATGCAATGGTGAGGCACACTCGCCAGGATTTCATGCAAAAAATTCAAACTATCGCATCCGGTGTGGCTCAGAGCTTTAGATTCAACGTTACCGAGGAGGCGACATGCAATACCGACAACTGGGCCATTCCGGCCTGCTGGTATCTGAAATCATCCTGGGCACCGTGCCCTTCGGCGGTCGCGCCGAGTTTGAGCAATGCGGATCGGTGGATGTACCCCAGGCCAAACGCATGTTCGATATCGCGTTCGACGCGGGTGTGAACATGGTCGACACCGCCGACCTCTATTCCCACGGCCTGGCCGAGGAAGTCGTCGGCAAAGCCTTGGGCGCCAAACGCAACGATATCCTGCTGGCCACCAAGGGCCGCAGCCCGGTGGACAACAACCCCAACAACTCCGGTTCTTCGCGCTACCATCTGATTCGCGCGTGCGAAGCCAGCCTGAAACGCTTGGGCACCGACCATATCGACCTCTATCAACTGCACAACTGGGACGGTATGACCCCCATCGAGGAAACCCTCGAAGCGCTGCGGCTGTTGGTAGGTTCGGGGAAAATACGCTACTTCGGCACCAGCAATTTCACCGCCTGGCAGATGATGAAAACCCTGGGCAAGGCCGAACTGCACGGCATGCTCAAACCTGTCACCCAGCAGATCTACTACACCCCGGAATCCCGCGAGGCCGAGTACGAACTGCTGCCACTGGCGCTGGACCAGTCGGTGGGCACACTGGTGTGGGGCCCGATGGGCGAAGGCCTGTTGACCGGGTCTACCCGTCGGGGTCACAAGCCGCCCGCCAACACCCGCCAGGGCAGCGGTTGGCCGGAACCCTATGTGCACGATCAGGAGCGTGCGCTCGACATCATCGAAACCCTTGCCGGCGTCGGTGACGAACACGGCGTCTCGGTAGCCCGCACATGCCTGGCGTGGCTCAAGGACCGGCCGGGCATCACGTCGCTGATCGTCGGCGCCCGCACCGAAGAGCACCTGCGCGACAACCTCGCGGCGACTGAGTTGGCACTGACCCAGGAACAAGCTTCACGCATCGAAGCCGTGACGCGCCGCCAGCCGTTATACCCATACTGGCATCGCTTTACCGCCGGGATCGACCGCTTTGATCCGGCGGAGCAGCCGTTTTTGGCTGAGCATCAAAAGACCATGGATGCGCGCAAGGACAAGTAATGCCTTGGCAGCCTTGCGCCAAGGCTGCCTTTTCCCATTCAAGGAGCCCCCCGTGATTGCCCAAATCATGATCGCCGCCCTCGGCGTCGTTGCCATCTGGTTCAGCCAAAGCAAACGCTTGAAAGTGCGCCGCTACGCCTGCCTGTTCGGCATGGCGGGCCAGCCGTTCTGGTTCTGGTCATCCATCAATGCCGAACAGTGGGGGATTGTATTGCTGAGCTGTTTCTACACAGTGGCGTGGGCGAAGGGGATCAAGACCCATTGGGTTGATCACACGCCAGACGCGCAACACTGATTTGCAAACGAGCGCGGCACTGCCTATATTTCCCGCCTGGCGCTCTCTACGCCACCTTCCGCGGAAAGGGCTGCGCCCAGGACACTGCAACACCCTCTTTTTCTACGACTCCCCACCTTGAAGCGGAAAAGGTTTGTGCAAGGAGATCGTATGTCCCAACCACTCAACACCGATGGCCGTCTCAACCTTGAGCAACAGCGCAAGCGTGCCAAGGAACTGCTGCCACGCCTGAAAGCCGAAAACCCGAACGCTACCCTGTCCCTGGCCCAATGGGAAATCGCCAGGCAGCTGGGTTTCAGCAGTTGGCCAAAGCTCAAGGCCCATATCGATGCCATCGACTTCGCCGCCCGCCACCCCGACTTCACCGCCAGCGATGAAGCCCGTACCACCCATTGGCGCTGCGGCAATGACATTGCCCACAGCCTGCAACTGGCAGGGTTCAAAGGGCAGTTCCGGATGCTCGCCGACCCGCTGTGCATGGGCCCGGTCCGCGATTTGCCCCGCCAGGCGTTCCGCGCCCTGCGCAGTGCCTTTATCAGCCAGGCCTTCGCCATCGATGACGCCGATGCAGCTCGTCGCGTCGACGTTGAATATGACCACCTCGACGCATTGGCCAGCGCCGACCACAGTGTGCTGTGGTGCGAAGCGGATGCCTATGACCAGCTGTTCCTGATCCGCGCACTCGCCGGTCTTGAACAGGTGCCGCACAAACTGGAGCTCATCGAGGTGGACCGCATTCCCGGCGTGCAGCGTTTTATCGGCATCGGCCAACTGGCGCCGGATGTATTGGCGTGGCTATGGCCGCAACGGCGCTTGCTCGAGGAGGACGCCGTGCAACTGGCCAAACAGGCCTGGTCGGCGTACTGCGACAGCTCGCCAGTCAGATGGGCGCAAATAGCCCACGACAGCCACACCGCCTTGCCGTTGCTTGCCCCGGCGTTGTTGCGTCAATTACAGGAATTGCCCGGCCTGCACGACGGCCTGTCGCTGACCGAGCGCCTGGCCCTGACGTACCTCGCCGAAAACGGGCCAACGCCATTCGGTCGGGTGTTCGCCGAACTGATGGCCAAGCGTGAACCCCTGCCGTTCCTGGGGGACATGATGTTTCATGCGCTGTTGCGACCGCTGATCGATGGCGACAACCCTTTACTGACCGCCACCGAGACGCACCTGGAATGGCCACGCCAGGTGCTGGCGTTGACTGCGCTGGGGCAGGCCGTGTTGAACGGTGACGCCAACTGGCTGGATCACGCCAGCCATGTGCGATGGGTGGGTGGCATATGCCTGCGACCTCGCCAACCCCACTGGGCGATTGATGAACACATCATGCCTGTATGGCGCCCGTGATTACGCTAACGTGCTGCCCATTCACCCCTCACTTGCGAGACTGCCCATGCGCAACCTGATCTTCGCCAGCCTGCTTCTGCTGGCGGGCTGCCAACAAACGCCGCCGGCCAATGACCAACTCGATGCCGTGCTCTGGACCCAGACCTCCATCGAGCATGAGTTGATTTACCGCCAGCTCTTCGCCAATGCCACCCGTCAACTTGACGTGGCGTTGGCCGATCCCACCTGGGATGCCCTGCCCTTTCCCCCGCGCAACCTGAACGGGTTACCGCCGGCGGTGGTGGTCGATATCGACGAAACCCTGCTGGACAACGTACCGCTCAACGCCCGCGATGTGGTCAACAACCAGGTCTATTCCTACGACCGTTGGAACACCTGGGTCGACCAGGCCAGGGCCCAGGCCTTGCCCGGTGCCGTGGCGTTCCTGCAGGCAGCCCGGCAAAAAGGCATCAAGGTGTATTACCTGACCAACCGCGAACACAGCCAGGTCGCCGCCACGGTGAAGAACCTGCGCCTGCGCGGTTTCCCGGTTGAAAGCGACCAACAGGTCCTGGCCGCCAGCACCCCCACCGGCCACTGCGAAAGCGCCGGCTACGGCAAGAACTGCCGCCGCCAATGGGTCGCCGCCCATGCCCGCGTGTTATTGATGGCCGGGGATTCCCTGGGGGATTTCGTGCAGGCCGACCACAACACCCTCGCGGATCAGCGCAAGGCGGTGGAGCCCTATGTGAACTGGTTGGGGCAACGCTGGTTCTTGTTGCCCAACCCGACCTATGGCAACTGGTACAGCGCGCCGTATGGGGATGATGAGAAGCTGCCGTTCGAGCAAAAGCGCAAGCTCAAGCAGCGGGCGTTGCAGTTGCAGGAGTAGCGATGGTGCCTGGATATCAACGTTTTTTGGGGCGCTCGTTTTTAGACATCGCCCTGGCGGCCCAAGCCATACCAAGGGTCAGAGCAATGAATACGGCTTCACATACTACGTTCCAGATGATCGTGAACCAGAACAGCTTCGGCTGCCCTACAAGCGTGTAGGTGATGGAAGGCCCCACGCGACTGTAAGAAATCGCCACACCGCGAATTAACCCGTCGACAATGAGATAGCCATGAAGCCCTACAACAAAGATGAGAGCGGCTGTGATACACCAAAGCGATCGGCTGTCCGACAGCCTCATAGCATTTCTCCTAGAAGCCTCAGACCTTGACGTTCTGCCGGATATTCCAACCGAACTTCACTGGGCCACCGTCCTTGGCACCATCGGCTTTCTGTGGCTGGTAGCTGACGTCGACGGTGGCAAAATTCAGCGCAACTCTGTCGTAAAGCACATCATCCTTATTTCCGGCACTCGTGCCGTAGGACACCACCATCACTTCCTTCAAGGTGATCACCAGATACTCCACAGGGCTGGAACCACCTGCCTTGCGCACCACAAGCCGTGCTTCGGGGTAATGCTTGCCGCTAGCGCAGGCCATCATCAAATTTGGGCTGGATTTATCCAGCGGCTTGGTCAGATTGAGGTTGGCAAAATCGGCCTTGCCGGCGCCGCCACCTCTCCCGGAGTGCATCGATCCTGCCTGAGACACTCCCCACGCCCACTCGGTGATATCGATCTCGTCGAGATGAGCGTGGTCGCGTGATTCACCCTTGATATCGCCCAGTTTCAAAAACATATCGACGGCCATATTGGCTCCTTGTCCTTGTCAGCGTCGGAAGTGACGCGGGGCGAACTGTTCCTTATTCGACAAAGGGCCGACAAGGTTGAAAACCGGTATTGGGACGCGCCTGTCTCGAAAAGACGAAACATCCGACATTAATTTGCGCAACCGCGCCTTTACTCTCTCGACTTCCAAAACCAGGAGTTAAGGAATGACGGCCTCACTGCTCAAGGATGGATTTCCCTCGGCCCATCGCACCACACGGCAACGTATTGAAAGCAGCATTGATCTGCCTCGATTGTTCTCAGCCATCGACGCCGACCCGTCAGTGATTGGTGCTGGCGTGGTGTATATCGATGCGGAGTTCAATGTCGTGGTCCTGCGTGAGTTTCAGGCGATTTGCAGGGTACAGCCGATCAAAATAGTACTGCGGGAGGCGCCAAGGTACGTGGGGCCAGTGGAGTTCAAGCGGATGCTGGAACATGAGACGCGGGAGTCCAGGTTGGTCGCGGAGGCGACCAACACCACAATGACTTGTGCAGGGGCATTATTGAGTTGGGTGGTAGTCTGGAGCGGGATTGCGTTCATGCCCTTCACTGCGGGAGCAAGTGCAGTGATTTCCTTTGTAGGAAAGGCTGCTGCAGTAGCGAGTACAGTTCAATGCATCGCTGGCACTGTTCGAACGGCATTTGAGGTTTACAGCCCTCAATCTAACGATAATCTGGACAATGAAGCTTGGTACCAGGCGGCAATGGTGGTGTTGGATAGCATTGCGCTGCTAGGTGTAGTTACTTCAACACTCGTGACAATCAGAGCGGTTAGCACTGCTACGCGAGTGACAGGAAAATCACTGCGCCAAGTCCTGCGAGGTCTTTCACGACCAGAGCGAGCACAACTGAACAACGAGTTACTCAGAATCCGTGACCCTCGACTCACAACGAAACTGCTCAAATTGGAACAGGCGGCAGGCCGGCTGCCCAAACGCATCAGTGCTACAGAAATGCATCAGACCACCCTTCACCACCTAACGGAGAGCTTGGCAGCAACTCTGAGCTTTACCAGTAGCGCTATGTCCGGAAACGTCAAAACACTTGCGATCGGCCTTTACGAAGAGTTGATCGATTGAACAAGCAGAAAAAACAAGAGGTATGAAAAACCTAAGCGACCCTGAAAAAACAGGGTCGCTGGAAGTGGTGGTAACCCGTCATGCCGCGACGTCACGTGCCGCCGTATGCCGATTCACCGGCACCGGCAACCCCAGGTGCCCGCGCAACGTGCTGTGACTGTACTCACTGCGAAACAACCCGCGCTCGCGCAACAGCGGCAATACCTGATCGGTAAACCGCGCAAAGTCCTCCGGCGCGCCCACATGGATGTTGAACCCATCCACCGCGCCCTCCACAAACCAGCGCTCGATCTCATCCGCCACGGTCTTGGGCGAGCCGACGAAACTGGAAAACGGCTTGGCAAACCGCAGCGCCGCCTGACGCAACGTCAGACCCTGTTCACGGGAGACTTGCTTGATGTTTTCCGCATGCCCACGATAGCCATTGCTACCCAAGTCACCCAACTCCGGGAACGGCTCATCCAACGGATATTGGCTGAAGTCGTGGTAATTGAATGGCCGGCCTAACTGCACCAGCGCTTTGTGCAGATCCAGCTCGCCATTGCGCTCGCGGTCGATGGCCTGGGCCTGCTCATCGGTATCCGCGATGATTGGAGAAACACCCGGCAGGATGGTTACGTGGTCAGGGTTACGTCCAGCGGCGGCGGTGCGTTTCTTGATGTCGCTGTAGTACGCCTGGGCATCTTCGAAATTGCCCACGCCGGCAAAAATCCCCTCGGCATAGTTCGCCGCCAGGCTGCGCCCGGATTCGGAGATTCCCGCCTGGAAAATCACCGGTTGGCCTTGGGCTGAACGGGCTATATTCAACGGTCCGGTGACCGAGAAAAACTCGCCGTGGTGATCGAGGCGGTGTTGGCGCTGCGGGTCGAGGAACACCTTGGTTTGCTTGTCACGCACAAAGGCGTCGTCTTCATAGGAGTCCCACAAGCCCTGCACCACCTCCAGATGTTCGGCCGCGCGGCGATAGCGCTCGGTGTGGTCGATGTGTTGCGCGCGGCCAAAGTTACCGGCCGCGCCTTCCAAGCCGGTGGTGACCACGTTCCAGCCGGCGCGGCCGCCACTGATGTGGTCCAGGGACGCAAACTGCCGCGCCACGTTGAAGGGTTCGGTATAGGAGGTTGTGAGCGTCGCCACCAGGCCGATTTTCGAGGTCGCCCCGGCGATGGCTGAGAGCAGCGTCAAGGGCTCCAGGCGGTTGAGGAAATGCGGCGCGGAATCCGGGGTGATGTAGGGGCTGTCGACGATGAACACCAGGTCGAACTTGGCCGCTTCTGCCTGCTGGGCCTGGGCGCGGTACCAGTCGATATCCACACTGGCATCGCCGGGGATCTGCGGGTGCAGCCATTCGTTTTGTGCAGTGCCTACACCGGTGAGAATGGCGCCGAATTTGAGTTGCCGGGGTGAGGTGGGCATCAGGGTATTCCTCCGTGGGTGGCCGCGGTGCTGGCCTGTAGAGATCGACGTTAATGCCCGCGAGCGGGGCTTGTGAAAGGCTTTGTAGATATATGCTAATTATTAAAATTACTGATATAAACCAAGCAAGAAACTCCGCAACAGGCATAAAAGACAACAGCGCTGTCGCGGGCCGTTGAAGCGGCTTTGGACACGGTCATGAGAAAACAAGGAGAATGGCGACCTTTCAAACTCAACGCGCTGGCATCAGGTTATTCCCTCGATCCCAATCTGATTCAAGCCACAAGGTCATATGGATATGAAACGGGCACTTATCGCTTGGCTCGGCCTGTTATCGCTCACCCAACCCTCACTGTCCTTCGCGGATAACCTCAACGGGAAAACTCTCTTTTCCCAGCGGTGTGCGATGTGTCACGGCGCCGATATCAAAGGCACTGGCCCCCTGGCCAACAAGAGCAATCCCCCCACACCTGACCTGACCACCGCCGCGTTCAAAAAACGCCTGAATGACTACCCAGGCGTTATCGTCTCTTCAATCATACTTCGCCCCAATGGCGACCTGATCCCAAGGACGTTGCGAGAGAACGGCGTGAAGCTAGCGCCGTTCGCATGGAGGGTTAGCGACTTCCGCGATTTGAATCAATACATGAGCGGTGTGATTGCCAAGACTCGTTGAGCCTCACACCGCTCTTGCAGCAACCGCCTCGACCTCAATCAACGCACCAGGCAATGGCAACGCCACCACTTGCAGCGCCGTACGTGCCGGCTTGTTCGGTTGCTCAGGTGTACCGAAGAACTGCGTGTACCCCGCCTGCAAGCCGGCGAAATCCAGCTTGCCACCCGTCTCATCGGCCCCCACCAGGAACACCCGCAACTGCACGATATCGCCCAGGTCCAGGTCCTGCTGGCGCAGGATCTTGCGCAGTTTATTGAACACCGACACCGTCTGCACTTCGGTATTGCCATAGGCCGCCGGTGTGCCCGCCGGGGCGCTGGCATCGTGCAGGTCGGGCAAGGTGCCGCTGATGAAGATCAGGCTGGCGGATGCCGGCACCGTGACGGTCTGGGAAATCGGGAAGTCGCCGACGCTGGTACGTTGAATGCTGTCGCTCATGATGAATCTCCTTATGAAGCGGCCAATGCCGCGCTATGACGGTGTTGAGTCACCCGTTCAGCCAGTTGCCCCACCACATGGCGCGCCGAGTTGGCCGCCGATTCCTGCCAGATACCCACGCCGCTTTGCACCAGCCCGTCGCCGGCGAAATACACCCGACCATGCCCGGCTTCGAGCAAGGCGCTGGCGTCGGCCGGGAAATGCTCGCGCTGCAGCCACGGGCCTTCGCTGTAGGGAATCTGCTCCCAGGACACCGCCAGCGGATTGCGCAGGTGCTTGGAATACCCGGGATGCAGCAGTTCCACGGCCTCCCTGGAGGTAGCGTACTGGTTGTCGAACGGTTGCGCGCCAAACACATCGGCGCCCTCCCCGGTCACATAGCCCGCCACCAGCAGGCCTTCGCGAGTGTTGAGGTCATTGCTCGGGTACCACAGCAGGCGCGCCGGGTGTTCGATCCACGACAGGCCGCCGTAGGTGCGGTAGTCGGTCTCCCAGAAGCGCGGCGACTGCCACGCCACTTTGGTCGCCTGGTCGCTGCGGGTGCTGAGCAGGGCGGCCTTGATCGGGTCGTTGAAGTCGGTGTCGAGCCTGGCCAGCAACGGCAGCGGCAACGTCGAGATCAGGTAGTCGGCGCGCACGACCTGCTCGCGGCCGCTGCGCTGGTCGTGATAGGTCACCGCCACGCCGTCTTCCAACTGGCGGATACGGCGCACCTGGGCGCCCAGTTGTACATGACCGCTGACGCGCTGGTAGAAGGCGTCGGTGATGCGGTCCATGCCGCCCACCGGTTGGAACATGGTGGCAGAGAACTCCGGGAATTCGGTGTGCAGCAACGCGCCCCACAGTTCCGGATGCAGCAGTTGGTCCAGCGCCAACGGGCGGCGGCTGGCGGGCAAGGCGCCGGGGTGCGCTGGCGATTCCAGGTGCCCCGAACGGATCGTGCCCTCGAAAGCCAGCTCCTGGGACAGGTCGCCATACACCCGCAGGAACGCCAGCAAGCGCGTACGCTCTTCACCGCTCAACAGATCATCGAGAGCATCGCGCTGCACGGCCTTGGCGAGCAAGCCGGACAGGTGCCCGCGCGCATCGTTGATGGCCTGGCCGACCGTGAATGCAGGCTTGCCCACATCAGGCCGTACCTGGGCGCCATGACTGCTGTTGACCAGCACTTCCAGCGGCACGCCCAGCTCATTGCAATAGTCGAGAATCGTGCGGTGCTGGCTGGGAATCCGTGCCGGCCCGGCGTTGAAGTAATGCCCCGGGTCGAACGCAGCGGTTTGCGTGCGGCCGTCCTTGTAGTCCACGCGGTCACCGTTGCGGATCGTCCAGGTGCGGCCGCCCACCCGCTCACGGGCCTCCAGCACTTGCACCTCGAAGCCGGCGCGGGTCAGTTCCAGGGCTGTGACCAGCCCCGCGATCCCCGCGCCCAGCACCAGCACACGCGTGCCCTGCCCCAGGCCTTCCTTGAGTTTCAACGGTTGCGGACGGCGGTGTGACGACGGCCCCAGGCCCAATGCCGCCAGCGCGTCCTTGACCGCCAGCTCGCCCCCTACCGCAGCGATGCTCGACAGCGCTTCACGTCGTGTCAGTCCCATGCTCGATGCTCCTTAATCCGGCAGGCCCGGTGGATTGATCAGCGACGTGTCGACCCGCTCGATGTCCAGGCCCCAGCGTTGCAGCACCTGCTCATATTGGCCGCCGGCAATCGCACCTTCCAGGGCGGTGTGGATCGGCTTGACCAGGCCGTTGTCCTTGCGCGTGGTCACCGCGATATCGGCCTTCAACGGCCAGCCACCATTCACCGTGCCGACGAGCTTGATACCGCCGGTGATTGCCGCCGAATAGGCATACACCGAGTTAGGCCCGAACAGCGCATCGCTGCGCCCGGACTGCACGGCCAACTGGGCGGCAGCCTGGTCGTCGAAGTATTGCAACAGCGCCGGCTTGCGCCCCTCCTTCTCGTTGGCCTCGTTCCAGGCCAGCAGGACTTTTTCCTGGTTGGTGCCGGAACCGACGATGATCTTCAACCCGGCGATGTCCGCCGCCTGCTTGATCTCGCTGATCTTGCTGGTGCTCTTCACGTAGAAGCCGAGCACATCCTGGCGGTAGGTGGCGAAGTCAAAGCGCTTCTTGCGCGCCTCGGTCACGGTGACGTTGCTGATCACCGCGTCGTACTTGCCCGAACTGACGCCCAGGGGCCAGTCCTCCCAACTGGTCTGCACCACATTGAGTTGCAAGCCCAAGCTATCGGCAACAAGCTGCGCGGTGTCAGCCTCGCTGCCGATGGTGGTCTTGTCGTCGCTGGCCAGCAGCGCCAGGGGCGGCCCGGCCACGCCGGAGACGGCCACGGTGAACTTGCCCGGCTGGGCGAACTTGAAGCCCGGCGGGATCTGTGCGATGGCCGCCTCGTTACGCGGCACATGGATGCGCGGGCGGTCGGGGCTGAGGTCGACCTGTTGCACGGCGAATGCGTGTTGCGCGGTGCTGACGGCAAGCGCCAGCAGGGCCACGCGGGCAGTAGAGATAAACATGGGCAGTCACTCCTTGAACTACAGCACCTTGCCGAGAAAGGCCACAGTGCGGGGATGTCGCGGTTGGCGGAAAATCTGTTCGGGCGGGCCTTCTTCAATCAACTGGCCGTCGCAGAGGAACACCACGTGGTCGGCCACCTCACGGGCAAAGCCGATCTCGTGGGTGACGATCACCAGGGTCACGCCCAGTTGGGTCAGGCCCTTGATCACGTCGAGCACTTCGCCCACCAGTTCCGGGTCGAGGGCCGAGGTGGGTTCATCGAACAGCAGCACTTTGGGGTCCAGCGCCAGGGCACGGGCGATGGCCACGCGCTGTTGCTGGCCGCCAGAGAGCTGGCGCGGATAGGCATCGACCTTGTCCGCCAGGCCGACCTTGGCCAGCAACCCGGCCGCCTTGGCCTGGGCCTCGGCCTTGCTCCAGCGCTTGTGGGCCAGGGGCGCTTCGGCGACGTTTTCCCAGGCGGTGAGGTGGGGGAACAGGTTGAAGTTCTGGAACACGAAACCGACGTCGATACGGCGCTTGAGAATCTCCCGTTCTTTGAGTTCGTAGAGCAGATCACCCTTGCGACGGTAACCGACGTATTCACCGTCAATGGTGATATGCCCGCTGTCGATCTTTTCCAGGTGGTTGATGGTGCGCAGCAAGGTCGACTTGCCCGAGCCGGACGGCCCGAGGATCACCGTGACCTTGCCCGGGTCGATGGTCAGGTCGATGTCTTTCAACACCTGCTGGTTGCCAAAGCGCTTGCCCACGCCCTGGATCTGGATACGCCCGGCGCGTGCTTCAGCCATGGGTCTTCTCCTTGATCCAGCCGCGAATGCGTTGCAGCGGCGTGGGTGGCAGCACCCGTGCGGTGCCCCGCGCAAAGTGGCGTTCGACGTAGTACTGCGCGCTGGTCAGCACGGTGGTGATGATCAGGTACCAGACCGTCGCTACGATCAGCAGCGGGATCACCGCCTGGGTGCGGTTGTAGATGACCTGCACGGTGTAGAACAGCTCCGGCAGGGCCAGCACATAGACGATGGACGTGCCCTTGACCAGGCCGATGATCTCGTTGAAACCCGACGGCAGGATCGAGCGCAGCGCCTGGGGCAGGATGATCCGGAAGATGCGCCGCGAGGCCGGCAACCCCAGGGCCGCAGCGGCTTCATGCTGGCCGGCGTCGACGCCGATCAGGCCGCCACGGATGATCTCCGCCGCATACGCCGCCTGCATCAGGCTCAAGCCCAGCACGGCCACGGTGAACTGGCTGAGCACATCCACCGTCGACCACTCGGCGAACACCACGCTGGTGAACGGCACACCGAGCACGATGTGGTCATACAGGTAGGCAAAGTTGTAGAGGATGATCAGCACCAGCAACGCCGGCATCGAGCGGAAAAACCAGATATAGCCCCAGGCCAATGCCCCCAGCAGCGGCGAGCCCGACAGCCGCGCCAATGCCAGCGCGGTACCAAGGATGATGCTGAACAGCGTGCTCAGCAGGGTCAGCAACAGCGTCTGCCCCAGACCACGCAGCACCGACGGCGAAAAAAACCACTGGCCGAATACGCCCCACTCCCAGCGCGGGTTGGTGGCCAGCGAGTGCACGATGGCCAGCAGCACGAGCGCCGCAAAGATCGACCCGGCCCAGCGCCAGGGATGCCGGGCGGGCACCACCTGCAGGGCCTTGATCGGCGTGGAGACACGGGCCTGGCGCACCGGACTGGGCGCGTCGATCAGGTCATAGGGTTTGGCGACGATAGGCATGGTGTATTCCTCGGCCTCAGAAGGCATAGGTCAAGCGGGTGTAGTAGTACCCGCCGGTAAAACCGTAGGGCGAATAGACGCCATAGCTGCTGACCATGGTGCTGCTCGGCACCCCTTGTTTCTTGGGGTAGATGTCGAACAGGTTCTTGGCGCCGACGGCGATGTTCAGGTCTTTGGTGAGGTTGTAGCCAAGGTCGAGATCGGTGATCCACTTGGCGCTGTAGATGCGGTCCAGGTCGCGATTGGCCGATGAGTTCACTTCCTTGTAGGAGCCGTAGCGCGTCAGGGCCAGGTTGAGGTTGAAGCGATCGATGCTCCAGTCGCCGCCCAGGATCAGCTTGGTGTTGGGCTGCACGCCGGTGATCAGGTTGCGCGCCTCGCGGTTCATCAGCTCGTAGGAGGTGCCGAGGATGTGGGTGGATTCCTTGTAGTTGAGGATTCTGGTCTGGTTCCAGTTGAATGCTGCGGTCCATTTCACCGAACCGTACCGGCCGAGGTCCTGGCTGTAGTTGCTGACCAGGTCCAGGCCTTTGGTACGGGTGTCGGCGCCATTGATGAAGTACTGCCCGCCGGAGGTGGAGTGGATGCCATTGTTCTGCAATACCTGGGTGATCTCGGGGCCGAGCAAGGTGCCCGTGAGGGTGATGCGGTCGCGCAGGTTGATCACGTAGGCGTCGGCGGTGAAGCTCAGGCGGTCGGTGGGCGTGAGGGTGAAACCCAGGCTGAAGTTGGTCGAACGCTCCGGCTTCAATTGCTGGGCACCGAGGGCTTGGGCTGCGGCGGAACCCACGGGCAACACGCCGTAGTTGATCGACTGGTACACGCCGTCCACCACCCCATAGGTGGTGGAGCGTGCGCTGAACAGGCTGTTGGCCAGGGACGGCGCTCGGAAACCGTTGCTGACAGTGGCGCGCACGGCGAACTGCGGGGTGAAGTCATAGCGGGTGGTCAGCTTGCCGCTGCGCGTGGCGCCGACGCCCTGGTTGTAGTGCTCGTAACGAAACGCCGTGCCGACGTACCAGTCCGGCACCGGGTTGAAGCCCACGTCGACGTAACTGGCCAGGCTGTTGCGCGAGGCGCTGCTTTCTTCGTCCGGCGAAATGCCGTTGGTGACCTGCGCGCCCGACGACGCGCAATTGCCCGGCGCCACGCAGTAGCCGCCGTTGGCATAGGATTCATAGTCACCGGCCTGCACCTCATAAGTGTCGCGCCGATGCTCGAAGCCAACGCTCAGGTCCAGAGGCTTTTGCAGGCCGATGTCGAAGCCGCGCTTGAAGTCGAGGTTGGTGGTCAGCTCGGTGGCGATCCAGGTACCGGAGGTAAAGTGATTCGGCGTGGCCTCCCCCAGGGACGGGTTCTGGTTATGGGTGGTGCCCTGCTCCGCCTCGTTGCGCCCGTAGGTGGTGGACAGGTCCCAGTCCCACTCGCCCACCGTGCCTTTGCCGCCGAATGCCGCCTGGAAATCATCCTCGTCGATAAACCACGTCGGCGTGTAGCCGCCGGGATAACCGTTGGGCCCGGTGGTGATGGTGTTGGTGATGGTCGGCAGGCGGAAGTTCTGCCCCTGCTCGGCCTTGCGCCGTGAATAGGTGGTGAAGGAATACAGGCTGAGGTTGTCGTCGATCGGCAACTCGGCGTTGTAGCCCAGGGTCAGCAGGTTGGTCTTGGGCGTGCCATAACCGCCGTACGTCGACCGCCCGGCCTGCTCGTAGGCCTGGGCATAGGTGTAGCCGTTGGCGCTGGCCTTGTTGTCATCGTTCTGACTGCGCGCGTCGAGGGCGAGCTGCACGATGCCGCCGTCGCCGATCTCGAAACCCTTGTTGAGGCTTTGCTGCACCGTCTGTTTCTTGCCGTCATAGCCCTGGCCGATATTGGTCACCGCGGTGCCGCTGGTGTCGGCCTTGAGGATCACGTTGATCACCCCGGCGATGGCATCGGAACCGTACTGGGCGGCGGCGCCGTCGCGCAGGACTTCCACATGGTCGATGGCGCTGATGGGGATCAGGTCGAGGTCGGCCGGGGCCGCACCGATATTGATCCCGTTGATGTTCAAGGTGGCGGCGGTGTGACGGCGCTTGCCGTTGACCAGTACCAGCACCTCGGCGGCACTCAGGCCACGCAGGTTGGGGGCTCGGGCAATACCGCTGGCGTCCCAGCCGGTTTTTTCCGGCAGGGTCAGCGAGGGGATCACTGCGCTCAGGGCCTCCATGAGGCCGGGCTTGCCGGTGTTCTGCAATTGCTTGGCGCTGACCACATCGATCGGCACCGGGCTGCTGGTGACGGTACGCTGCTCGGCGCCGCGGTTGCCGGTGACGACCACGGTGGACAGGGTGCTGTCATCCTGGGCGTGTGCGGTGTTGGCCAGGATGGCCAGGGTGAATGCGGCAGTGGGTTGTAGCACTCGCTTCATAGGGGTTCCTGCGTTTCCAAATCGCGAAGTCGGGCCGTCACGCGGGTGGGCGCGGTGCTCGGTTTTTTTCTGGGGTGTCAGGGCGATTTGGGGCTAGGTGTGGGGCGAGGTTTGAATTGGCAACATACGTTGAACTCCCTTCCAACGGTTCTGCTGCGGGGTGGCAGCGCAGAATCCGAGTCTAGATTGGTACCATCCGAGGTCAGGGGTAGGCTGTTGAGTTCAAACATAACGGAATGGGTTTTGAAAATATAATGCTATTTGGGTATAAGCTAATATTCTTGTATTTAATTATTTATTAGCGAGGTTATTCATATAGGTAATGTTTTTTTGCGATTTGGGGATTGGGGCATATCCGTTATTTGGGTCACGGCGGCTTATGGTTCCGCCCTTACGGCGGGTCACTTTTGAAAAGAGCCCAAAAGTAACCAAAAGGCTCTTGCCCCAACACTCGGCACCTCGCCTAGGCTCGGTGTGCCCGTAATTCGACAGTGATTTGGGGGGCCGCCGCCACGCGCCATCCATGGCGCGGGGCGGCTAAACCGGCATCCCTGCCGGTTTACCCCCCAAATCCCTGCCGAATTCCGGCCAGCGTGTTTGACGGGGCGCCTAAGATCAAAATCAAAAGCCAGATCAAAAGCAGATCAAAAGCAGACGGATATCTGACTGCTGTATGGAGATCAAACTGTGGGAGGGAGCTTGCTCCCGATAGCAGTGAAGCAGGCACAGATGCATCAACTGACAGACCGCTATCGAGAGCAAGCTCCCTCCCACATTTAACCGAGATCGACAGTAAAATACCGGCCACTCTGGGCTGAGGAATCAACCAGCTCTGCTTTTGATCTACACCACTCAGGTCGGCTACCAGGCCGCCGTGCTCTTGCTCTTGCTCTTGCTCTTGATCTGGGGCGCCCCGTCAAACACGCTGGCCGAACGCAGGCTTGAATCCGTGGGTAACCCGGCAGGACGCCGGGTTAGCTGCACTGGGCCATGGATGGCCCATTGCGGCGGCCCACGGATTCAAGCCGGAGTGAGGGCACACCGAGCCTAAGCGAGGTGCCGAGTGTTGGGGCAAGAGCGTTTTGCTTACTTTTGCGCTCTTCAAAAGTGAGCCGCCGTAAGGGCGGAACCATAAGCCGCCGTTACCTAAATAACGGATATGTACACCGCACTACCTACCTCCCCCAGGCCGCAACAACTGCATCTGCTGCCGATAATCATCCGTCACCTGCCGCGCCTGCCCACTACTGGTAATCACCCTGGGCGTAATCAACACAATCAACTCCGTCCGATCCTTGGACTTACTGGTACTCCCAAACAACCAGCGCAACCCTGGGACCTTTCCCAGATACGGTACCGCACTGACACTCTCCCCGTTGTCCTGCTTGATCAACCCTCCCAGCAACACCGTCTGCCCACTCTGCACCGCCACCTGCGTCGACACCGAACGCGTCGAGATACGCGGATTCACCGGCGTATCGCTAGTACCACTCTGACTCTCGGCATCACTGACCTGCTGCTGGATATCCATGTATACCAATCCCCCCGGATTGATCCGCGGCACCACATCCAGGATCACCCCGGTCTGCACATACTCGACGCTGCTCAAGGTGGTGTCCGCATCCCCGGTATTGACGGTGGTCTGGCTGATGGGAATGTTGTCCCCCACCTGAATCTGCGCCGGCTGGTTGTTCATCACCACCAGCGACGGCGCCGAGAGCACCTGGGTGCGTCCATTGGTTTCCAGCGCATGCAACGCCACCTGCAGATTCGAACTGACAAATGAGTAGAACAACGAGTCCGTCGCCCCCAGCCCTGCCCCGCCACCGCCCAGCGCACCCTGGCTGCCGGAGGCATTGGCCACCGTGGTGCTGCCGGAATTGCCCGCCAGCCGCCCTAGATACCACTGCACACCCAGGTCCAGTTCACCGGTGAGCTTGACCTCAAGAATCCGTGTCTCGATCTGCACTTGCAGGGGCGGATTGTCGAGACGCTTGATCGCCGCTTCGATCTCTTTCCACTGCGCGGGACGGGTGCGCACCAACAGTTGGTTGCTGCTCTTTTGTGCGGTGATACGGGTACCCGCCTCCAGCGCGTTGGTGGGCGCGATCACCTTCTCCTCCGGCTCCGGTTCTTCGGCAGCGGGCGGGTTGTTCTGCAAGCCACCCGTATTGAGTGACGACAGGGTCGTCGTGCGCAGGCCAGGCGCAACCTTGGCCGGCGTGTCGTCCTTGATCGCGCCGGTGCCGTAGATCTGCCGCAGGTACTTGGCCAGGTCGGCGGCCTTCATGTTGCGCACGTCGTAGACGTACATCTGTGGCTCGTTGCCGCCGCCTTCGTCGATGGTGCGGATCCAGTCGCCGACTTCGCTGAGGTACTGGGGCTGGGAAGAAATCGCTACCACCGAGTTGGTCCGTTCAATCGGCAGAAAGCGCAGCATGCCCGCCAGGGGCATGCCGCTGTCCGGGCCGAACAGGCTTTGCAGCTGAGGCATCAACTCGGCCACCGACGCGCGTTGCAGGCCGAACACGCCCACCGACATGCCCTTGAGCCAGTCCACGTCGAAGGTGTCGATGGTGTCCTGGTAGTTGGCCAGCTCATCCGGCGTACCGGCCAGGCTCAGCACATTGCGCGCCGGGTCGACCAGCAGAAACGCATTCTCGCGGGCGAAGGGCTTGAGCAGTTTCTGCATCTCGGTGGCGGAGATGTAGCGCAGCGGAAACAGCCGCGCCGACAAGCCGCTGGAAGGTTGCGCCACGCTCATCTGCGGCACCAGCTTGCCCGCCACCGCCTGGCTGGCCGGCAGGATCACGTAGCGGTCACCCTGCTTGATCATCGCGTTGTCGGTCCAGGACAGCAGGGTTTCGAGAATCGACAAGGCCTGCTGCTTGTCCACCGGCCTGGAGGTGGAAAAGCTGACGTTGCCCTTCACGCCCTGGGCGATGCTGTAGTTTTCGTGCAGCAGGTCGCCCATCACGCTGTTGATCACCGCTTCGATGGGTTGGTCGGCGAAGTTGAACACGATGTCGCCGCCCTCTGCCTTCACACCCGGCGCGGTCGCCGGCGGACGCACGAACTGCTGGTTGCCCCGCATCAACTGGCGCTGCGCGGGGGACTTGACCAAGGGCCGGGCAACTTCCACTGGGGGCGCCTCGCCGGGCGGGCGTTGCGAGCCAGTGCCCTGCATGGCCTCGTGCAGAAGCTCATCATCCGGTTCGAGACGGTCGGGGAAGCTGCCACAGCCGCCCAGGGCAAGGGCGGTGGCCAGGCATAACGTGGAGGTGCGCATGTCGATCAAGGGAGGGGCTCGCGGGGCAAAGTAAGGGGGGGTCGCTTGGACGGTGGCGGCAAGCGCTTGGCGTAGAAGCTCAAGGTCTGGGTGCGACCGTCCAGGCTGAAACGGGCGGATTGCGGAGTGAGGTGTTCCAGGCGCCAGCCGTTGGGCAGGGTCTGGCCCAGGCGCACGGTCAGCAGCGGGCCGTCGACCTGCTTGAGCATGGCCATCTGCAGGTTGCCGGTGATCATGATGCCGCTGAGGGTGAGATGGGCCAGGCTACTGACCTGTGCCTTGCCCACCACACGATCCGGGCTGCGATCCGGGCTGAACAGCGGCGCTTGCCACGTCGCGGCCAGGTTGTCCAACGGCACACTGGGCAGCCCTTGTACTCGAGGAGTGGGATGGGCGCGCACAGGCGCTTCGGGCAGCCATTGCGGTTCATCACCGAGGCTGCTGAGGATCACCGCCATCAACACGCCCAGCAACCCCGACAGGCCGAGCAAGCCCCACTCCACGGGGCGCAACCGGCTCATCATGGCGTCACCCGCGACGGTTGCAGGTAGCCGCGCACCAGCAGGTGCACCACCAGCTTGCCCGCACCACCACTGGCCGGCGCCTGCTGACTGCGGCGGATGCGCAACTCATCCACAAACAGGAACGGCGGCTGGTACTCCAGCTCATGCAGCAGCGCTTCCAGGGGTTCGATGGCGCAATCGAGTGTCAGGCTGACCTTGACCTGGCGATACGGCTCGCCATCGTCCTGCTCCGCGGTGATGGGCTTGCGCTGGGTCAGGCTGCACCCGCCGCCGAGGTTGGCGTGGCTATTGATCAGGTCAGCGAGGCGCTGCATCAGATCGGCGGCGACCACGTCCGGGTCGTCCCCCGGCAGCAGGCTGGTGCTGCTGGCGGGGTCCTGGCGGGCTTGCTCAAGCTGTTGGCGCAACGCATCGCGTTGGCGCAACACACCGGCATAACGTTGCTGTTGCTCGCGCAGTTGTTCGGCCTGTTCGCCCATGTCACGCAAGGGGCCGGCAAACCAGCTGTCGACCAACAGCCAGTAGGCCGCGCCGACCACCACGGCCAGTAGCAGCAAGGCCGCGCCGCGACGTTCACGGGGTGTGAGGGGTCGGCGCATCGGCGGCCTCCTGGCGTAGGTGGGCGCGCAAGGCAAACTGGTCCTTGCCGGTGCGCGCATCGGGCTGGATCACCCCTTCGAACTGGGCGTTTTCCAGGCTGCGGCAGCCCTTGATGCGGGTGATCAGCGCACTGGCCTTGGCACTCTGGCCGGAGATGGAAATTTCACCATCCTTCACGTCCAGTTGATCCAGCCAGGTGTCGGCGGGCAGGCAGGTGGTCAGGTCGTTGAGCAGCGCCGCCAGTGGCGGTTGCGCCAGTTTGCGCCGGGTGAGGTACTGCGCGGCGCCGCGGGTATTGAGCAGTTGCTGGCGCAGCGCGTGCACCTCGGCGACCTCGGCTTTTTGCCGTTGGACGCTGGCGTGCATCACGTCGATAACGCGCTGGCGGTCGTTGAGCCAGAGCAGCATCGCCGCGATCAGCAACGCCCCGCACAGCCACGGCAGGCTGCGTTGCAGGCCCATGCCGGTGGGCCGCTGCGGGCGAAGTGGCGCGGGCAGCAGATCAACGCCGAGGTCGGCCGCATCCACGCGGTGGGGATGCAGGCCGAGGGTGGCACAGTCGGCAAGGATCCGGTCCAGGCGCTCGCGCAGGATCGCCACCACTGTCACCTCAAGGTGGGTGGGCGTGCGCCGCTCCTGACGCGCCACAAAGTAGAGCTGGTCCGCCTCGAATGGCGTGTAGCGGTCCAGCTCATAACCGACCACGGCGCTGAGGTTGCGCGCGGCCGCCAGGGGCAGTTGTACGGTTTGCACCAGCACAGCGTCGGCGCCGAGCATCAGCACCTGGCGCGTGCTGGCTGCTGCAACCGGCGCGCTCAATGGCCAGTGATGGATCTGCTCGGGCGGCTCCTGCCACGCCAGCCATGCAGGTACACAGGCGCGCAACTCCGCGATCCATGCCTGCCAACCCTGTTGCAGCAGGCTGCCGCGCCAGTGTCGGGCGATGGGTTCCAGTCGATTCATTCTTGCCAACGCAACACCCGGTAGGGTTGTGCGCTGTCCTCCGATGGGCTCAATAAAACGGTGACTTGCAGCCGCGCCTGATAACCGCCGGGCCGCTCGGCGCGGCTGTCGACCACCAGTACTTCGCCGGGGTCCACGCCTTCGGCGTCCTGGCGCGGCAGGTTCAGCGCCTTGCGCATCAGCGGGCTGGCGAAGGCGGGATCGGGGCGGTCCAGATCGCTCCACAAGGTGATTTCGGGCAGCAAGCGGCTGTAGAGGGTTTGCGTCATGCCGGGCAACTGGCGTACTTCTTCCAGCACCCGCAACGGCGCCAGGCCCTGGTTGCGTCGTGCTTCGAGGGCCGTGGCCAGTTGCCTGGCCTGGGTCGGCGTAGCGCCACAGGCCAGGGCCAGGCGCGTGAAGTCCTGGGCATCAGCGTTGATCAGGTAGAGCTTGCCGCGCTCGCTGCGCAGGCTCACGTGCAAGATGGCGTCGTCAAAGCTCAGGGGGATATCGCGGCCATCGGCAACCCAGTGCCGCTCGGCCATGACCAGCGCGATGCCGGCTTCGGCGGCCAATACGGTCTGGGTGTGCTGGCGCAGCCACAGGGCCTGGCGACTTTCCAGCTGTACCCAGCCAGCCAGGCCGCCGAGCAACACGCTGAGCAGCGCCAGTACCCACAGCACCAGCAGCAACGCTGCACCGCGTTGGCGCCTCATTCTTCAACGCTTCCGCTGGACAGGTTCAGGCGCAGGGCAATCACCTGGGTGACCCAGGGCACCGGCCCCTCCACGCTGGCAGCGATACGCACGGCCGAAGGCAAGCGCCTGGGCCAGGGCCATTCACTCACCCAGCCGGTGGGTTGGCCCAGCGGCGACTCACCGCGATAGCTGAACTGCAACACCTCGATGTTGTTCAGCAGCACTTGGGGTTCACGCTGAGAAAACCCCACCTGCAACGCCTGTTCGACCCGTTGCAGGCTGAACCGATGGATCCCGCCACCGAGCACGCCGGGCAAGGTCGAGACGAACTCCAGGCGCTGCGCCGTGCCGACAAAGAAACCATCGCCCTCGCCCACCGCCAGCGGCAACGCTTCGCTGATCGCCGTGCGCAAGAACTGTTGGGCGGCACGCACTTCATCCAGGTTCACTGCGTATGCCTGGGCCTTGGACACGGCACGATTGGCCCCCAGCAATGCACCGCCGACCAGCACCAGCAACACGCCGAGCAAGCTGAGCACCACAAGGATTTCCAGCAAGGTGAAGCCCCGTTCACGGCGCTTCACAGGCGCGCCTTCAAGGTGCTGAAGCGGGCCTGGCGCGAGCCTTCGCTGAGGACCAGGTCGAGGCGCACAATCCGTGACTGCTGCCGGGTGCTGGTCAACTGCCAGTGGATGCCGTCGAGTTCGCCCTGACTGACGCCGTTGCTCAAGCGCCCCGCCGCTTCCTGGTCGAAAATCGTCAGCGCTGCGTGGGTCAACCGGTCGCTGTGGGCCACTTGGGACAACGAGCGCGCACTCTGGCCAAACGCAACCAGCAGCACCGTGCTGCACACCGCCATCAGCGTGAGGGCGGCGAGCATTTCCAGCAGGGTGAAACCGGCCTGGCGCTTCATGGCAGCGCCTTGGATTGCACGCTGCCGGTGAGCCAGCCGATATCGATGCGCCAACGCCGGGCGCCACTGGCCACCAGAAGATTGCCGCCGGTGGAGCTGCCGTCGGGGTAGAACTCGACGCCAGGGCCGACCTGTTCGGCGGTGTGCAGCGTGACATGCAACCGCGACGGCCACCGTTGCGACGCACGCCCCGGCGCCTGGAACGTACGGTCGCTCAGATCGAATACGGTACGCGCAGGCTGCCCGCTGACAATCGCCCCCGCCCGCGTGGTACGCAGCGCCTCCACCATCTGCCCCACCGCACGGCGTTCCTGCGCCACCTGCAAGCCCTGGCGCACGCCCAGCCCCAGCACGCTGGCAGCCAGGCTGATCAGCAGGATCACCACCAGCATTTCCAGCAGGGTGAAGCCGCGCTGCAACATGGCGGCCCTACTCCCAATTGCCCAGGTCGGCGCTGTAGCCTTCGCCGCCCGGCTGGCCGTCCTGGCCATAGAAGATCAGATCGAACGCGCCGTGTTCGCCGGGAAAGCGATAACCGAAGGCGTGCCCGAACGGGTCCTTGAGGTCCGACGGCTTGGCATAGCCACCGGGCCTGTCCACCAGCTGTTGCAGGCTGGTGGGCGGTGCACCGACGTCGAGGGCGTAGCTGTCGATCTTCATGCTCAGGCTGGCCAACTGGGCCTTGCCCGCACCGTACTTGCCCTTGTCCACATTGCCGCCGACCTGGCGCACGACGATGGTGGCGACGATGCCCAGCAGCACGATCACCGCGAGCATTTCCAACAGGGTGAAACCGCCTTGGCGGCGTGGTTTTCTCATGGGGTCAGCTCCTTTATAGATTGCTGGTCAGGCTCATCAGCGGCAGCATGATCGCCAGCATGATCACCGCCACCAGCACCGCCATGACCACTGTCAGGGACGGCACCAGCGCGGCCAACAGGCGGTCGATGCCGCGCTTGGCTTCGACGTCGAAGATGTCGGCCATCTTGAGCAACATGCCGTCGAGTTCGCCGGCCTGTTCGCCGACTTCAATCATTTGCAGGGCCAGTTCGGGCAACAGCGGCTGGCTGCCGAACGCGCTGGCGAGGGTGCCGCCGCCTTTTACCGATTCCGCCGCACGCCCGACCTGCGCCTGCAACGCGTGGTTGGTGCAGACTTCCCGCGCAATCACCAAGGCCTGCAGCAACGCCACGCCATTGCTCAGCAGCGTGCCGAGGGTGCGTGCCAGACGCGCCGCCTCGACGCGTTGCAGCAACGGGCCGACCACGCGAATACCGAGCAGCCGCCGGTCGCAATGCTCGCGAAACAGCGGATCGCGCAAGCGCGCGGCCCCCAACCAGACGATCACGATCAACCCGGCCAACAGCGCCAGGCCATAGGCGCCGAGAAACGTTCCAAGGGCCAGGATCACCTCGGTGATCAGTGGAATCGGCACGCCCAGGTCCTGGAAGATCGGCACGAACTGCGGCACCACATACGCCAGCAGCAACGCCAGGGAACCCAGCACGCCCACCACCAGGAATGCCGGATAGATCAGCGCATTGATCACTTCGCCACGCAGCAATTGGCTGCGTTCCAGGTAATCACTGAGTTGGCGCAGGGTTGCTTCCAGCGCGCCACCGGCCTCACCGGCGCGCACCATGCTCAGGTACAACGGCGAGAACGCCGCACCCTCTTCCTCCAGCGCGGCGGACAATGGCTTGCCGGCCTTGACGCGGTCGCGCAGGCGCTCGATCAGCGCACGTACCTGGGGTGGGCCGGGCTGCTTGAGTAGCAGGCTCAACGAGCGCTCAAGCGGCTGGCCCGCCCCCAGCAGCGTCGCCAATTGCTGGGTAAAACTCACCAACGCCTGGCCCTTCAACGGCCTGTGTGCCGTGCGCAGGCCAAGGCTGCCGGCCGGTTCGATGTGCAACAGCAGCCACCCGCGCTTGTGCAGGACCGCCACCGCAGCGGTTTGATCGGTGGCCTCCAACGTACCGTTCTGCGGCGTGCCCTGGCTGTCCAGGGCGCGGTATCTGAACAGGCTCACGCATCCTCTCCACGGGTCACGCGCAGCACTTCTTCCAGCGAAGTAATCCCCGCCAGTGCCTGGCGCAAACCTTCTTCATACAAGGTGCGCAAACCGGCGCGGCGCGCGGCCTGCTCCAGGGTCGAGGCATCGGCGTGGCGCATCAGCAGGCTGCGCAGTTCGTCGTTCATCACCAGCAGTTCGGTGAGGGCGCTGCGGCCGTGATAGGCGCCGCGATAGAGCAGGATCGGGCGTTGTTCGGTGAGGCGATCCAGGCCGTGTTCGGCGATCAGTTCGGGCGGCGCTTCGAAAGCGACACGCGTGGCCGGGTCCAGGCGCCGCACCAGGCGCTGGGCGAGGATGCCGCTGACGGTCGAGGCGATCAGGTAGCTTTCCACGCCCATGTCCAGCAGCCGCGTGATGCTCGCGGCGGCGCTGTTGGTGTGCAGGGTGGAGAGCACCAGGTGCCCGGTGAGGGAAGATTGGATGGCGATGCGGCAGGTTTCCAGGTCGCGGATCTCGCCGATCATGATCACGTCCGGGTCCTGGCGCACGATGGAGCGCAACGCCCCGGCGAAGTCCAGGCCGATGGCGGGCTTGACCTGGATCTGGTTGATGCCTTCGAGCTGGTACTCCACCGGGTCTTCCACGGTGATGATCTTGCGCTCGGCGGTGTTGAGCCGCGACAGCGCGGTGTAGAGCGTAGTGGTCTTGCCGGAGCCAGTGGGCCCGGTGACCAGCAGGATGCCGTGGGGCCGTTCCAGCAGGTCGAGGAAGGCGGCCAGGCGCTGGCCGTCGAAGCCCAGGCTGGGAAAGTCGAACTGCACGGTTTGCCGGTCCAGCAGGCGCAGCACCACCGACTCGCCGAAACTGGTGGGCACCGTGGACACCCGCAGGTCCAGTTCCTTGCCCTGGATACGCAACATGATGCGCCCATCCTGCGGCAGCCGGCGCTCGGCGATGTCCAGCCGCGCCATGATCTTCACCCGCGAAATCACCGCCGCCGAGGAACTGGCCGGCGGCGCTTCGGCGTCATGCAGCACACCGTCGATGCGGTAGCGCACCTTGAGCTGGTGTTCGAAGGGTTCGATGTGGATGTCCGAAGCACGTTGCTCCACGGCGCGTTGCAGGATCAGGTTGACCAGGCGGATCACCGGCGCTTCGGAGGCCAGGTCCTTGAGGTGTTCGATATCGTCCTGGGCGCCGCCCTGTTCATCGAGGTTTTCGATCAGCGTGCCCATGGCCGAACGGCCCTGGCCGTAGTAACGCTCGATCAGTGTGTCGACCTCAGTGCGCGGACCGATGGCCAGCCACACCGGCACCTGGCATGCATAGGCCAGGGCCTGGAACGGATAACGCAGCGCCGGGTTGGCGGCCAGCACGCGCAGGCCACCCTGGGTCCAGCCCATGGGCGCGACCTGGTAATGGCGCATGAAGCGTTCAGTCAGGGCAGGCAAGGGATCGAGCAACGGCGGCGCGGCGTCCGCCAGCAACAGCGGCGCACCGAGCAACGCCGCCCAGGCGCGGGCCAGTTCGATATCGGAAACCAGGCCCAGGCGGGTCAGCAGGCTTAGCAGGTCATCCGACGGCAAGCGCCGGGCGCGCTCCAGGTCTACCATTTTCAGCCCAGCATGCTGCATCAACCACGCACACACCTGGTCGGTGTGCGGGATCTGCATCTGGCAGGCATCGATAGGCGCTGACGACATAAGGTTGAGGTATCTAGTATTGCGAAAAAGTATGGCTATTTGGAACTACTTAAACATGCCATTAGTTAGCCATAACCCAAGCGAGAACAAGCCGGGGTTATCGACTGGAAGTTATAGCGCTAGTTCCTGAAAGAGGGGAATAAAATAAACACAATGACCAAGAACCCCGTGACAGAGCCTTAGCAGCTAATAGCCACTACTTCGCTAGTTGCAATTAGCCACTTGTGCGCTTTGCCACAATTAAACGGCAGCCCAATAAATTCACAGGACTTACTTCACCTTCGATGCGAAGCACACTTAGACTTTCTAGTGGCTGTTCACCAGGATTATCGAGCGTTGAAATGTGGGAGCGCGCTGACTGGATTGCGTGACTGTTTTTGGGGCTGCTTCGCAGCCCAACGCGGGGCAAGCCCGCTCGCCACAGCAGGCCGGCTACACAGAACAAAAACCGTATCCACAATGCGAAGCGAGTCGCTCTTGATCTTGATCAGGCCTTGGCCCGAGTGCTTTTTTCAACCAGGCACATCGGCGTGCCGGCGACCGGCTCTTGCATCACCTGCACCTGCACCTCAAATACCCGCCGCATCAACTCGGCACTGACCACCTCCGCCGGTGCGCCATCAGCGACCAGTTTGCCGCCGTGCATCACCGCCAGGTGATCGGCATAACGGCAGGCCTGGTTGATGTCATGCAGCACAGTGATCACGGTCTTGCCCTCGGCAGCCAGTTCGCCCATCAGGTCGAGCAGTTCGACCTGATGGCTGATGTCGAGGTAAGTGGTGGGTTCATCCAGCAGCACCACCGGCGCATTCTGCGCCAACACCATCGCCAGCCAGGCACGCTGGCGCTGGCCGCCGGACAGGTCCGCCAGGGCGCGATCAGCCAGCACGTCCAGTTCCAGGCGCTGCATGGCTTGACTCACGTGAGCTTGATCACTGCCGCTCAGGCGTCCCCACAGCGAGTTATGCGGGCTGCGGCCATAGGCAACCAACTGGCGCACGCTGACGCCTTCCGGCACCGGCAACACTTGCGGCAAGAATGCGATGTGCCGGGCCAACTGGCGGGCAGACAGGCTGGCATAGGCCTGGCCATCCAGGGTCAGCTCGCCCTGAGTCGGCTTGAGGATACGCGCGAAGGCCTTGAGCAAGGTGGACTTGCCGCAGCCATTGGGGCCGATCAACGCGGTGACCTTGCCGGCGGGCGGTGCAAAGGACAGACCTTGCACGATACGAGTGGCGCCGTAGCCGATGTCCAGCTCGCGTGCCTGGAGAATACTCATGTCATCAACCCTTGAACCGTGCCAGCAACCAAAGAAAATACGGCGCGCCGATCACCGCCGTAAGCACCCCGGCGGGGATTTCGCTGGGCGCGATCAGCGTGCGCCCCAGCGTATCGGCGAGCACCAGCAGCAACGCACCGATCAGCATCGCCGCCGGCAGCAGGTACTGGTGATGCCCGCCCACCAGCCGGCGCGCCATGTGCGGCGCGACCAGGCCGATAAAGCCAATCGGACCGATCACCCCCACGCCCAGGCTGGTGAGCAACACCGCGCAGGCCATCGCCGACCAACGCGTACGGCTCAGCGCGGTGCCCAGGCTGTGGGCCGCCTCATCGCCCAAGGCGATCAGGTTGAGCGGCTTGGCCAGGCACAGGCCCACGGGGATCAATACGAGGAACGGCAACACCAGCGCCACATGGTGCCAGTTGCGGCTCCACAGGCTGCCGGTCAGCGCGAGCAGCGCGGTGTTGATATCCAAGGGGTGAGAGAGGATCAGAAACTCGGTGACACTGGACAAGGTCACCGCAATCGCCACTCCGGACAACGCAAAGCGCACCCCGGAAAAACTCACGCCGGTGTTGTACAGCGCCAGCAGCAACGCGCCGCCGGCCCCGCCCAGGCAAGCCACCAGCGGCAGCCAGGCAATCGGCAGGTGTGGCCAACTGATGATCGCCACGGTCAGCGCGAGCCCGGCGCCTTGGGTTACGCCGAGGATCTCCGGCGAGGCCAGCGGATTACGGATCACGCCCTGCACAATCGCCCCGGCCAGGCCGAAGGCCGCACCGGCGAGAATCGCGATCAGGCTGCGCGGCAGGCGGTGGTTCCACACTTCGAAGTCAAGGACGTCGTGGGCCAGCAGGCGTTCGAAAACGGTTTGCGGCGTGAGCCACAGGGTGCCGGCGCTGAGGCTGACAAGGGTTGCCAGCAGCAACAACCCGAGCAGCAGCCACAGGCGCAGTCGTGGTCGGATCATAGGGCGCGCCTGGCAAGAAAGAGGAAAAACGGCGCGCCGATCAGCGCGGTGACCACTCCCGCCGGCGTTTCCACCGGGAAGGCAACGGCGCGGCTGAGCAGGTCGGCCCCCAGCACGATCACCGCGCCCAATGTGGCGCTCAGCGGGATCAGCCAGCGGTAGTCATTGCCCAGGAACTGACGCAGGATATTCGGCGCGATCAGCCCGACAAACCCGATCGGCCCCACCGCACACACGCTGGCGCCCACCAGCAGCAAACTGGCGACAAACACCTGCAGACGCAGGCTGGCGATGCCGACGCCCAGTGAGCGTGCGGCGTCTTCGCCGAGGTTGATCAGGTTCAGGCGCGGCGCACACCAGAGTGCCCACAGGCCGCCGATCAAGGCGCATGGCCAGAGCAGTTGCACCTGCGCAGCGCCGACATTGGCCAGTGAACCGGCCAGCCAGTTGAGCACGCTTTGCGCCTGGGCCTCGACCAGGATCACTGTGAGCCGGGTCAACGCGGCGCACAACGCCGCCACGGCCACGCCAGCCAAAACCAGACGGCCCTGGGCCGTGGTCGGCGACCAGGCACCGCCGAGGCTGAACACGGTGATCCAGGCCAGCGCGCCGCCCAGGCAGGTCATCAACAGCGCACCGCCGGCAAAGGGCGGCGCGACCAGGCCGGTGGAAAACAGGGCCAGTCCCAGCGCGGCGCCCGCCGTCACGCCAAACAGCGACGGCGAGGCCAGACGGTTGCGCGTAATGCCCTGCATCAGCGCCCCCGCGAGGCCCAGGCAGGCACCGACCAACGCGGCACACACGGCCCGTGGCACACGCAACTGGGCGACGATATAGGCCATGTTGCCGCCGACGCGGCCCTGGTGAACCAGGCCATTCCACGCATCCGTCGCTGTCAGGGTAAATGGCGACCAGCTGTACAGCGACAGCCAGAACAACCCGGCACCCGACAGCAGAATGCCAATGGCGGCGAAACTGCGTTGCACGGTTATTGGCTCAATACGGCTTTGCCGCCCTTGAGAATCGCCAGCGCATCCTCGGCGATCTGCTCCGACGCCAGCACGCCACGGTTGCGCGCCCAGCTGTCGCCATCCACTTCGGCCACATGCTTATTGCGCACGGCGCCGAGCACTTGCCACAACGGCTGCTTGCTCCAGCTGTCGACGATGCTGGGGCGACGGTAATGACCGACCAGCAACCAACCCGGGTCGAGGGCCAGCAACTGTTCCAGGCTGACGAACTCGGTGGGCGCGGCGTTGGCGCGTACCGATGGGACTTTCAGGCCGATGGCCTCAAGCACGCTGCCGGCGTAGGAGTCCGGGCCATGCACGGAGAAGCTGTCCTCACGCGCCACACCGAACAACACGCTGGCGCCGGCCGGGATCTGTTGCGCGATGGCCTTGAGGTTTTCACGGTTCTTCTGGATGCGCGCCTCCATCTGCGCGCTCTTGCCGAGGGCCTTGCCAATCAGTTCGGCGGATTTGAGGCTGCCCTGGTAATCCTCGCCACGGGACGGCAACAGCAAGGTCGGCGCGATGCTCGCCAGGTCGCTGTACAGCGCCTGGTGGCGATTGAGGTCGGCCACGATCAGATCGGGCTTGAGCCGGGCGATCTCCTCGATGCTCGGCTGCGAGCGCAGGCCCACCGACTGCCATTGGCCGATGGCCTGGCGTACGCGGGGCAACACGCGGTTGGCATCGCCATCATCGGCGGCGCCGACCGGGGTGACGTCAACGGCGGCCAGGCTGTCGAGAAAGGAGAATTCCAGCACCACCACGCGTTTGGGGGCATCGGGCAGATGCACGGCGTGCTGGCCGTCGTTGAGGTCGATGGGCGCGGCGCTCAGCAGGCTGGACGAGAACGCCAGGACACAGGCGGCCAGGGTGGGGATGGAACGCAGCATTCGCATGACAAGGACCTCGGCGTTAAAACACCCCGGCTAGGCAGGCCGGGGAAAACGGCGGGTACTATTCCATATCGGCGCGGCGTGATCAAAAAACATTCTCATTTATAACCTGCACGGCCCAGTGTCAGAAGTCGACGGTGGCCGACAGCAGGTAGGTGCGCGGCGTCGACAGGGTCAGCCCCGGCTCGCTGTCATCCGATGCACCGGCCGAGCTCCAGTAGCGTTTATCGGCGACGTTCTCCACATTCGCCCGCAGGGTGATGTGCTTGTCATCCACCTTGAAGCCATAGCGCGCACCCACGTCGAGGCGGTTCCAGGCGTCGATTTCCTTGACATTGGACTGGTCCAGGTACTGCGAGCTGGAGTAGATGCCACGGCTGGTCAACGTCAGGCCTTCCAGGCCCGGCACGTCCCATTCGGCGCCGAGGTTGACGTTGTACTTGGGCGTGGCCGGCGCACGGTTGCCGTCCCAGGTGCCATTGGTGGTGTCTTTGAGTTTGCTGTCGATGTACATCACCCCGCCCAGTAGGCGGAAGCCCTTGAGCGGTTCGCCGAACACGCTCAGTTCCACACCGGCATTCTCGCGCTTGCCGTTGGGGCCAAACAGCCGCGTGGTCGCATTGGTTTCATAGGCCGGTTGCTTGATGCGGAACACGGCGGCGGTCACCGCGAAGGCACCGGCATCGTACTTGGCGCCCACTTCCACCTGGCGGCTGATGAACGGCGGGAAGATCTCGTCTTCGTTTCTCGAGGTCGACGGCGCGATCTTGCCCTGGCTCAGGCCTTCCATGTAGTTGGCGTACAGCGACAACTTGTCGGTGGCCTTGAACAGGAGGCCGCCCGACGGCGATACCTTTTCTTCGTCATAGGCGGTGTCGCCTTTGATCCCGTCGCTCCATTCAGTCACCTTGACCCGCTGCCAGCGCGCACCGAGGGTGAGCAACAGGCGGTCGTCGAAAAAACCCAGGGTGTCGGACAAGGCCACGCCGCTGAATTTGTTTTCGGTGTAGACCTTGGGATCGAAGCGCGTCGGCCGTGACGGCGTCGGCGACTGCACCGGGTTGTAGAGATTGCTCGACGGCGCCGTATACCGCGCACCGCCGTTGGTGAAGTCCATGTCGAAGTAGCTGGCGGCCAGGTTGACCTCATGGCTCACCGGCCCGGTATGGAACCAGTTGCGCACGCCAGCGGTGTAGGTGCGCACGTTTTCATCGCGGGTGAAATCCCGCGGCTGCACGCTGAAATCGCCGGCCGCATTGGTCACCGAAACCGCGTGGCGCAGGAAGTCGTGGTTGCTTTTGCGCGCGCCCACGCCACCGTAGAGCATCACGTTGTCACTGAGGTCGTACTCGGCGTTGACCGTACCAAAGGTGTCATTGGTGCGAGCCTTGCTCCACGACTGCGCATAGTTGCGGCGCACGTCGTTGGCATTCGGGACCGGCGCAGCGGCCGCCACCTGCACGCGCTCCTGGGGGGCATCGGTGTCGCGCTCGGTGTGGCCGATATCGGTGGAAAGGCGCAGGCGCTCGCCGCGAAAATCCAGGCCCAGCACGGCCATTTCGCGGTCGACGCTCTGGTGGTCCCAGGCGGTGTCGCCGGATTGCTTCACGCCGTTGAAGCGAATGCCGTACTGGTTGTCCTCGCCAAAGCGTCGGCCAATGTCCACCGCACCGCCGGCCTGGCTGTCGGACGCCCAGTTGCCGGTAAACGAGTTGATGTCCTTGTCGGTGGCGCGCTTGGGCACCACGTTGATCCCGCCGCCGACGCTGCCACGCGGCGAGATGCCGTTGATCAACTGGCTCGGGCCTTTGAGGATGTCGACGCGATCGGCCATCTCCATGTCGATGGTGTACGTCGGCAGCACGCCGTACAGGCCGTTGTAGGCCACGTCACTGTTGAACAGGCTGAACCCGCGAATGGTGAATTGCTCGTAGCGCCCACCGGCCGGGTTGGTGGCGCGCACCGAGGGGTCGGCCGCGATCAGGTCGCCGAGGGTGCGTGCCTGCTGGTTTTTCACCGCCTCCTGGGTGTAGGTGGTGATGCTGAACGGAGTCTCCATGAAATCCCGCGTGCCCAGCATGCCCTGCGCCGTGCGGCGCGCCACCTGGCCACCGGCGTAGGTGTCGCCGTCGTACAGGCCGGTGGTGCCGAGGATGGACGTGGGCGCCAGCTCCAGGCTGCTGCCGTCCGGCACCGGCACCAGCATGTAGGCCTGCTCGCCCATGGCTTGCAGTTGCAGGCCGGAACCTTGCAGCAGGCGGGCAAAGCCCTCCTCCACGCCGTATTCGCCGGACAAGCCAGTGCTGCTGCGCCCGCTGACCAGCGCCGGGTCCACCGACAGGTTGACCCCCGACAGCCCGGCAAAACGCGTCAGCGCCGCGCTCAGGCTGCCCGCCGGCACTTGGTAGCTGCGCCGCGCGGCGGTGTCTTCGGCGTAGCTGACGGCGGCGAAAAACGGGCTGGCGCTGAGGCTCAGCATCAGGCTCAGTTTGAGCAAGGGGCGGACTGCGGGCATTGGCGGAAGCTCTCGATATTGTTCACTTGCCTGGAATGACAGGCGAGGTGAAAAAAAGGGACAGGCTTCAGCCAATTTTTTTCGCTTACCACACTGCGATCGTTGAATCCGTCCTTGGCTCCGTTCCGCCGCACAATACACCACTGACCGGATCACGCAGGATGATCTGGCCACGCCCGTAGTCGGTGAGGTCGCTGGCGATCTGCACCTGGTGCCCGCGTCGCGCCAGGGCATTGGCCAGGTCACTAGAGGCACCGTGTTCGATGCCGACCTTCATGTCGCCCAGCCATTGCCAGCGCGGCGCGTCCAGGGCCGCTTGCGGGTTGAGGCCGAAGTCCACCAGGTTCATCACCATCTGCACATGGCCCTGGGGCTGCATGTAGCCGCCCATCACGCCGAATGGCCCGAGGGCCTGCCCGTCCTTGGTGAGGAAGCCGGGAATAATGGTGTGGAAGGTTTTCTTGCCCGGTGCCAGGCAGTTGGCGTGACTTGGGTCGAGGCTGAATTCCTGCCCACGGTTCTGCAGGGCGATGCCGCTGTCGGGCAGCACCACGCCGGAGCCGAAGCCGTGGTAGTTGCTCTGGATGAACGAGACCATATTGCCCTCGGCATCCGCCGTGGCCAGGTACACCGTGCCGCTGGCATGGGGGTCGCCGGGCTTGGGCGGTTGCGCCTGTTCGCCGATCTGCCCACGGCGACGGGTGCTGTAGGCATCGCTGAGCAGGTCGGCGACGGCCACGCGCATGTGCAACGGGTCGGTGATGTGGTGCAGGCCGTCGCTGTAGGCGAGTTTCATCGCCTCCAACTGGCGGTGCCAGGTCTGCTGGCTGTCGCGGTGATCGAAGCTGAAGCCTTCAAGGATTTTCAACGCCATCAGCGCCACCAGGCCCTGGCCGCTGGGCGGGATTTCCCAGACGTCCACCCCTCGGTAGTTGACGTGGATCGGGTCCACCCATTGGGCGCGATAATCCTGGAGGTCGCTGGCGCGCAGGTAACCGCCACTGGCCCTGGAATGCGCATCCAGGCGTTCGGCCAGGGCACCGCGATACAAGCTTTCGCAACGGGTAGCGGCGAGTTCTTCCAAGGTACGTGCCTGGGCGGGGTTGCGGAATATCTCACCCGCCCGGGGCGCACGGCCGTCGATCAGGAACGTGTCGAACCAGGCGTCCAGGGCCGGGTCACGATGGGGGCCGAATTCATCCAGCGCGGCCTGCCAGAGCTGGGCGATCACCGGCGACAACGGGAAGCCGTCACGCGCCAGGCTGATGGCGGGCTGCAGCAACTCGGCAAACGGCAACTTGCCGAAGCGCTCGGACAGCTCGGCCCAGGCCGAGGGGCAACCGGGCACGGTGACCGGTGTCCAGCCATACAGCGGCATCCGGTCGTGCCCCGCCGCCTTGACCGCCTCGATACTCAAGGCCGCCGGCGCGTGGCCATTGCCGTTCAGGCCGTGCAACCGGCCCTTGCACCAGACCAGCGCGAACGCGTCGCCGCCCAGGCCACAGCCGGTGGGCTCCACCACCGTCAGCGCGGCCGCCGTGGCAATCGCCGCATCAATGGCGTTACCGCCCTGTTGCATGATCTGGATACCGGCCTGGGCCGCCAGGGGCTGGGACGCCGCAACCATGCCGCGACGGGCAAACACGCTTTGGCGCTGCGAGGGATAGGGGTACTCGTGAGCAGAAAATTTCAACATGGCTAAGACTCGTCAACACAGGGTGATGGAAAGACTCACAACACACGACTGAGAAAGGCCCGGGTACGGGGATGGCTGGGGCGGCTGAAAATCTGTTCCGGCGGCCCTTGTTCGATGAGTTCGCCCTGGTCGAGCACCACCACGCGGTCGGCCACTTCACGGGCAAAGCCCATTTCGTGGGTGACCACCACCATGGTCATGCCCTCCTCGGCCAGCTCCTTCATCACCTGCAGCACCTCGCCGACGGTTTCCGGGTCGAGGGCGCTGGTGGGTTCGTCGAACAGCATGGCCTGGGGTTTCATCGCCAGGGCGCGGGCAATCGCCACCCGCTGCTGCTGGCCGCCGGAGAGCATCGACGGGTAATGGCTGGCCTTGTCCGCCAGGCCGACCCGCGCCAGCAATCCACGGGCTTGCTCCAAGGCTTCGGCGCGAGATGTGCCGAGCACCTGGATCGGCGCTTCGATGATGTTTTCCAGCGCGGTCATGTGGGGGAACAGGTTGAAACGCTGGAACACCATGCCGATGTCGCGGCGTTGGCGCGCGATGTTGCGCTCCGAATCGCGTACCAGGCTGCCATCGCTGCGCTCGCGATAGCCCATGGCACAACCGTTGACGCGGATGCGCCCACTCTGGATGTCTTCCAGCAGGTTGATGCAGCGGATAAAGGTGGTCTTGCCCGAGCCGGAGGCGCCGATCAGCACCACTACTTCGCCGCGCCGCACTTGCAGGGAGATGCCCTTGAGGATCTGCAGGGTGCCGAACGACTTGTGGATGTCCAGCGCCTCGATGATCAGTTCTTCACTCTGGTGCGCCATGGTTATCGTCCCCTCAGCAGTTTCAAGGTGCTGCGCCCGAACATGCGGCTGGACGCCGGTGGCGGCGCGGATGGCCGGTCGGACTGGCCAAAGCGCGCCTCCAGCCAGCGCTGGAAAAAGCCCCACAGCGTGGTAAGCATCAAAAAGTAAATCGCGACCACCAGGTACAACTCGAACACGCGGAACGTCGCCGAGGTGACCATCTGCGTGCTGAGCAGCAACTCCTGCACGCCGATCACGCTGACCAGGGTGGTGTTCTTGAGCATCACGTTGAACTCATTGCCCAGCGGCGGCACGATCACGCGGAACGCCTGGGGCAGCACGATGCGCCGCATCAGCTTGGCAAAGCCCATGCCCAGGGAACGCCCGGCTTCGTATTGGCCCTTGTCCACCGCGCCGATGCCGGCGCGGATGATCTCGGCCATGTACGCGCCTTCGTTCAAGCCCAGCGCGATGATCGCCGCCTGGATATTGCCGGGGATGACCAGGCCGAACAGCGCGATGTCCTCGAAACGGAAAATCCCTCCCGCCGCCAGCGCGGTGTACAGGAATACGATCTGCACCAGCAGCGGCGTACCGCGCATCAGCCACACATAAAAGCGTACCGGCAAGTGCAACAGCGGGTTCTTCGACAAGCGCAGCAGCGCCGCCGCCAACCCCAGCACGCAGCCCAGCAGCATCGCCGACACCGCGATCAGGCAGGTCAGCCACAGCCCGGTGAGGTACACCCCGCTCGGCTGCAACAGGTACTGCCAGAACACATCCCAATTGAAATTCATCGCCGGTGTGCCTCAGTCGAGTGTGTCGCTGCTGACATGCCATTTGTTCAGCAACTGGACGTAGCTGCCGTCGCTGCGCATGTCGCTGATCACCTGCTGCACGGCGGCGGTGAGTTGCGGGTCGTCCTTGCGCATGCCCAAACCGGTGAGAATGCGGCTGAACGCTGGCACGCCTTCCTGGAAAAGGTCCGGGGCCATGGCGGCGTAATAGCCGGCCGTTTCCACGGTAGTACCGTAGGCGTCGACCTGGCTGATGCGCAGAGCCTGGAAGGCGTCGGTGTCGGTGTTGTACACCACCAGTTTCATCGGCGGTTTGCCGGCCTTGGCCAGGCTGTCGTTCTGCGCGTCCAGCAGGGTCTTGATGGTGGAGCCGTTGAGCACCGCGACCTTGTGTCCGGACAAGTCATCCAGGGTCTTGATGCCCTTGGGGTTGCCCTTGGGCACCACCACCGATTGGCTGGAATACATGTAGTTGACGATGTCGATCACCTGCCGTCGCTCAGGCTTGTCGAACAGTTGGTCGACGATCATGTCGCACTGCTGGGCGAGCAATGCCGGCACCAGGCCAGAGAACGGAATCACTCGCCACTGCACCTGCTTGTCGCCCAGGCGCCTGGCGATCTCCAGGCCCAGGTCGATGGTGAGCCCGCGGGGTTTCTGTGCTTCATCGAAGGACACCAGGGGCGGTGAATCCATCCCCGAGCAGTAGATGAGTTTGTCGACGTTCTTCAGGCGCTCCGGCACCTGGGGCGCGGCAACGGCCCATTGGGTACAGAGGCCGAGGGAGACAGCCACCAGCAAGGCGCGGTGTTTATGCATGACCAGACACTCCAGTTCGTTGATTAACGGGGCAGGACTCAACGTCAACACACAGCAGGTGTTTCTTATTGTTGTTCGGTTTGCAGGAACTGGATCAGTGCCGGCACGGTGCCTTCGATGTGTTCGCGCACCACGGCCTCGGCGCGGGCGGCGTCACCGGCACGGATCGCGTCGAGGATCACCGCGTGTTCCTGGCGGGCACTGAGGGGTTTTTCACCGTGCTGCAACCACAGGCGCATGGGCGCTTCGACCAGTGAGTACAGCGCCGAAATCTGCTTCATCAGGCGTGGGCGGCCACTGAGGCTACACAGGTATTCGTGGAAAGCGCGGTGCCGGCTGACCCAGGCGGCACTGTCATCGCGGTAGTCGTCCATCGCATCGAGCAAGCGCTCCAGCGCGGCCAACTGGCGCTCGCCGATACGCCCCACCGCGACGCGCACCGCCAGGCCTTCGAGGGCGCTGCGCATTTCGAACACTTCGTGCAGTTCATTGATATCCAGGCCGCTGACGATGGCGCCGCGATTGGGCCGCAAGGTCACCAGGCCCTGGGCGTCCAGGCGACGAAAGGCTTCGCGCACCGGCATGCGGCTCATGCCGATTTCGCTGGCGATATCTTCGGCGATCAGACGGTCGCCTTTGCGGTAGCGGCCGCCGCAAATGGCATCGAGCAGGAAGTTGTAGGCCTCCTCCTCGGCGGTGAGGGGCTGGCGGTCAACGTAAGCGGGGGCAAATTGCATCGGCAGCACCTTTTGAATTTTTGTATCCAATTATCCATGGATACGAAAAAGCAGGAAGCGTGCCAAATCACGGCGCTATGACCCAAGCGCTTGATTCAAATGAAATAGGCCCATTGCATCAGCGGAAACCGTGAAGGGATCGTGCACAAGCTTGCTACCTGACCGCTCAGAAAACGCCCGCTCAGTGGGCAGAAGTAACAACTCAGAGCATGCCCACCTCGCATTCATGACGATGACCGCCGGCGAACGGCAACACGCGGCCGGTCACTGTGGCCATTGCTCAAGCAGTATCGAGACGAATTTTTCCGCCGCCGGCGAAAGCGAGGACCCTCGGCGGTAAACCAGGCCCAAAGAGCGGTTCACCACGGGCTCGATCAATGGAACGCTGACCAGGGTGGGATGATCATCAGCCGGCATGGCCAGGCTTGGCATCGCCGAAACCCCCAGGCCAGCCTCCACCAGGCCCAGTGAAGTCGAAAGGTGCTGGACTTCATAGAACCATTGCGGCCGCCAACTCAAGCCCGATAGAGCGTGGTCGAGCAGCATGCGGTTGCCGCTCAAACGCCCTACCCCGATAAGGCGGTAATCGCTCAATTCAGACCAGGTGACCGAACTGCGCCCTGCCAGCTCGTGATCACGCCGGCACGCCAATACAAAGGGCTCACTGACCAATGGCACGAACTCAATGTCCGGATGCTGGCCACTCATCATGTTGATACCGAAGTCGGCTTCCCCGCGCAGCACCGCTTCAAGCCCCTCATTCGCACTCAAATCCAGCAGACGGATCCGGATTTTCGGGTAGCGCTCGTTGTACAGACGGATCACTGAAGGCAGGAAATAGAACGCGGCGGTAGGGATACACGCCAGGGTTACACGGCCGATCTGGCGTTCGGCCAGTTCACGGATATTAAGAATCGACTCGTCGAAGTCATCCAGCAACCGGCGCGCCTTGGGAAGAAAGTCACGCCCGACGCTGGTAAGGCTGACTTTGCGGGTGGTGCGATCCAGCAACGCCGTGCCCAGCCCCTCTTCGAGTTTTTTTATCCGCCGGCTGAGTGCAGGTTGAGACAGATGCAAAGCATCGGCCGCTTCGTGAAAGCTACCCAATTCGGCGATTTTCACGAAAGATCGGATATCATTCAGCTCATAGTCCATGTCCAGTCTCGTCAGCCAAGGAAATTGGGAAGTCGTTTGGCGCACATTTACCATTCGCCAAACGCAATAATAACGTCAATTTTTGCATTGGAAACATTTTTCAAAGCTTGAGACTCTTGCTCACAGAGCATCAATTACCTCGATTGATCAACAAGAGTCAGTATTATGCAAAGAATCCCCTGTGTGCTGATGCGCGGTGGTACCTCCAAAGGTCCGGTTTTTCTCGACTGGGATTTGCCGTCGTCCATCGAGGCCCGCGACGAACTGCTACTCAACCTGATGGGCTCCGGTCATGAACTGGAGATCGACGGAATCGGTGGTGGCAGCCCGCAAACCAGCAAGGTTGCGATTGTCAGCCCTTCGCTGCACCCGGATGCGGACGTCGATTACTTGTTTGTCCAAGTGATGGTGTCTCAGCGCAGAGTCGACAGCGCACCCAATTGCGGCAACATGCTGTGTGCGGTTGGCCCATTCGCCATCGAACAGGGCCTGGTCAAAGCCACCCCCGGACGCACCCGCGTGCGCATTCGCAACGTCAACACCGGGACCTTCATCCATTCCCAGGTGTACACACCGGATGGCAAAGTCAGTTATGAGGGCGATACCGCCATTGATGGCGTGCCCGGTACTGCGGCGCCGGTGCAACTGACCTTCCTGGATGCAGCCGGCAGCAAGACGGGCAAGCTCTTTCCCACCGGCAACACGCAGGACGTCTTTGATGGCATTGCAGTGACCTGTATCGACATGGCGATGCCCATGGTGCTCGTCGAAGCCAGCCAACTGGGCAAGCGAGGCGATGAGAGCCCAGCGGAACTGGACGCCGATAAGGAGTTCCTGCGACGCCTGGAGACACTGCGGCTCCAGGCCGGCCTGGCCATGGGCCTGGGCGATGTCAGCGGCAAAGTGATTCCCAAGCCGGTCCTGGTCTCGCCCGCGAAAGCTGGCGGTACGATTCAGGTTCGCTATTTCATGCCGCACAACTGCCACCGCGCGCTTGCCATTACCGGCTCGATTGGTCTGGCCACCGCGTGCGTGATAGAAGGCAGCATCGTCGCGCAGATGCTTGGCGGGGTCAGCACGCCGCGTCGTGAAGCGGTGCGTATCGAACATCCAAGCGGCGGGATTGATGTCGTATTGTCCTACACCGGCAGCAATGGTGAGACAATTCAAGCGTCCGTCGTACGCACCGCGCGCAGGCTTTTCTCCGGTTACGTCTACGCCACTGAGTCACAGCGCCTCGCCGGATAATTCCGGCGGTCGTTGGCATTTTTGCATCCGCACAATTCTAAAAATGGGTGATGCCATGAAAGTTGTTAAATCGCTCTACTTCCAGATTCTCTGCGCCGTGGTGCTGGGCATTGTGGTCGGGCATTTCTGGGCTCAGCAGGCCATCGCGCTCAAGCCGTTGGGTGATGCGTTCATCAAGCTGATCAAGATGATGATTGCCCCCGTGGTGTTCTGCACCATCGTCACCGGCATCGCCGGCATGAGCGACAAACGCTCGCTCGGACGCCTGCTCAGCAAGACCATGCTGCTGTTTTTTGGCCTGACGGTGATCAGCCTGGTCATTGGCCTGGTGGCGGTATACGTGTTCCAGCCGGGCGTCGGCATGAACATAGATCCCACCCAACTGAGCACCAAAGGCTTGGCCCAGTACACCGAGTCGGCGGCAAAGCTTGGGGTTGTGGAGTTCTTCATGCACATCATCCCCGAAACCTTCGTGGGTGCCTTCAGCAAGGGGGAAGTGCTGCCGGTGCTCTTTATCGCGGTACTCTCCGGATTTGCCTTGTCATCCCTGGGCGAGCGTGGCAAGCCGGTACTCGACGTACTCGAAGCCGCTTCGCAGATGGTCTTCAAGATCTTCGCGTACCTGATGCGTTTTGCCCCGGTCGGAGCCTTCGGCGCCCTGGCGTTCACCGTGGGTCAGTACGGCATCACTTCGCTGGGTTCGCTGGCGAAGTTGATCATGACCTTGTACATCGCCTGCGGCTTCTTCGTGTTCGTGGTCCTGGGCAGCATTTGCCGTAGCAACGGCTTCAGCCTGTGGAAACTGTTGCGCTACTTTCGCGAAGAATTCCTGGTGGTGCTGGGCACGTCCTCCACGGAACCGGTCATGCCACGCATGCTGGAAAAACTCGAAGCGCTGGGCTGCAAAAAAGGCGTCGTAGGCCTGGTACTCCCCACCGGCTACTCGTTCAACCTGGACGGCACGGCCATTTACCTGTCGTTGGCGGCGATTTTCATCGCCCAGGCCTGCAACATTGACCTGAGCCTGACGCAAATCATCACCATGCTGGCGATCATGCTGCTGTCCTCCAAAGGTGCCGCCGGCGTGACGGGCAGCGGGTTCGTCGCGCTCGCCTCGACCTTGACGGTCATTCACGACATCCCGTTGGCCGGCCTGGCGCTGCTGATCGGGGTTGACCGCTTCATGTCCGAAGCGCGCGCCCTGACCAGCCTGGCCAGCAACGCCGTCGCGACGGTAGTGATTTCCCTATCTGAAAATGCCTGCCATCGCGAAACGCTGCACCGGATGCTCGACGCAAAACCCTCTGCGACGCCGGTAGAAGCCTGGGAAGACCTGAAAGTCCCCAAGCGCGTTTAACAATAACCGGGCAACGCCCCTCCCTGACTTGACCCCTCCTCCGCCAGGTGCCCTTGGCCGCCCGGCGGATCAGGGCGCGTGCGCCTCGGCGTCAGCCACTATTACGATAACAACAAGAGAATCGTCCTATGCTCGCTTTCCTTGGCCTGGCCATGGTGGTCGTATTCACCGTCCTCATCATGACGAAGCGTTTGTCGCCCATCGTCGCGCTTACCGTTGTACCTATCGTCTTCGCGGTGCTTGGCGGTTTCGGCGGCACCACCGGCAAGATGATGCTCGACGGCCTGAAAATGGTCGCCCCGTCTGCCGCCTTGCTGTTGTTTGCGATCCTGTTCTTCGGCTTGATGATCGACGCAGGCTTGTTCGACCCGCTGATCCGCAAGATCCTCAAGCGGGTCAATGGCGACCCGATGAAGATCGCGGTCGGCACTGCCCTGCTCTCGTTGCTGGTCGCACTCGACGGCGACGGCACCACGACCTACATGATCACCTGTGCGGCAATGCTGCCGCTGTATAAGCGCATCGGCATGAACCCGATGATCCTGGCGACCATTTCCATGCTGTCGCTGAGCATCATGAGCGGCATGACCCCCTGGGGCGGCCCCGCGACACGTGCTATCGCCGCGCTGGGCCTGGATGCCGGCGAATACTTCGTGCCGTTGCTGCCGACCATGATCGGCGGCGCCCTGTGGGTGATCTTCACCGCCTTCCTGCTGGGGCGCGCCGAGCGCAAGCGGATCGGCAACGTCCAACTGCAGAGCGGTGGCGGCGATTGCTATATCAACGCGATTCTTGAAGACACCCCCCACAAGCGTCCGAAACTGGCCTACGTTAACCTGGTGCTGGTCATTGCGGTGATGGCGGCCCTGGTGATGGGGTTGATGCACTCCGCGATCCTGTTCCTGATCGGCTTTGTGCTCGCGCTGATGATCAACTACCCGCAATTGGACATTCAGAAAGAACGCATCCTGGCGCATTCGGGCAATGCCATGACCGTGGTGTTGCTGGTATTCGCCGCCGGGATCTTCGCCGGGATTTTTTCCGGCACAAAGATGGTGGACGCCCTGGCGCAGACCCTCGTCGACTGGATCCCGCCATCCTGGGGCCACCTGTTTCCATTGGTGGTGGCGATCACCAGCATGCCGCTGACGTTCGTGCTGTCCAATGACGCCTACTATTTTGGCGTGGTGCCGATCCTGGCCAATGCCGCCGCGGCGTATGGCATCGACCCGGTTGAAATCGCGCGCGCCTCGATCCTGGGGCAACCCGTCCACCTCATGAGCCCGCTGGTGGCGTCGACGCTGTTGCTGGTGGGCATGGTCGATCGCGATATCGGCGACTTCCAGAAGGCCACCGTCAAATGGGCAGTGCTGACCTCGCTGGTCGTCACCGCGCTGGCCTTGTTGACCGGGGCCATCAGCCTGTTCACCTGATCCACCCACAACCTCTGCTGTCTTTCAGCGCGCCTCGCTCACGGGGCGCGTGTCGCACCGCACCCCAAATAACAACAAAGAGTCATTTGCCATGAACCATGTGTATGCCCATCGGGCGTTGTTTTGCGCGTTTGCCCTGGTACCGGTCACAAGTGCGAACGCCGAAGGTTTTATTGACGACAGCAAACTCAAGCTGCAACTGCGCAATGTGTATTTCAACGAGAACTTTCGCGACGAGCACGGCTTGAGTGCGCGAGCCGCCAGAACGACAAAAAGCGAGCGTACCGAGTGGGCCCAGGGATTTCTGCTGGACTATCAGTCCGGATTCACGCCGGGCACCCTTGGCTTTGGTGTGGACGCCCTGGGGCTCTATGGCGTAAAGCTCGATTCGGGGCGCGGTCGCAGTGGCACCGGGCTCATGCCGGTGCATGACGATGGGCAGGCAGCCGACGAGTTCGCCAGCGCCGGCGCTACCGCGAAGGCCAGGTTCGCCAAAACCACCGTCAAGTACGGCACCTTGCTGCCCAAGACGCCGGTACTGATTTACAACGATGCACGCTTGTTGCCCCAGACCTACCAGGGCACCCAGGTCAGCAGCACCGACATCGACAACCTGACCGTCACCGGCGGGCACCTGGACCGCTTCAAGTTACGCGACTCCACCAACAGCGTGCCGATCGTGCCCGATGGCTACAGCGGGGAAAAATCGGGGGATTTCAACTACGCCGGGGCTGAGTACAAATGGGGCAAAAACCTTCGCTTGAGTTATTTCTATGGAGAACTCGAGAACTTCTACCGACAGAATTTTGCCGGTATCCAGCACGACCTGCCACTGGCCGGTGGGGTGCTGACCAGCGACCTGCGCTACTTCAACAGTGTCGATAGCGGCTCTGCCTACGCAGGCAAAATCGACAACGACATGTTCAGCGGCCAGCTGTCCTACGTGATCGCAGGCCATACCGTCGGCGGCGGCTACCAGACCCTTCGCGGAGATGCCGGTCTGCCCTACATCAGCGGCGCCACCGTCTACTCGTTCAGCAACGCCGGCATCGGCAAATTCATCGAGGAGGACGAGAAGACCTGGATGCTCAACTACGGCTACAACTTCGCCGCCGTCGGCGTGCCCGGCCTGACCTTTTCAACGCGCTACCTGAGCGGCAATGACGGTAAGTCCGCAACCACCGTCAAGGAATGGGAGCGTGATACCGAGTTGGCCTACGTGGTGCAGGCCGGCACGTTCAAGGGGCTGGGGGTGCGCATGCGCAACTATGTCTATCGCTCTGAATTCTCCCGGGGCCGCGACAGCAACCGCCTTTACCTCACCTATGACATTGCCCTCTGGTAAGTCGACGATTGCGGCCCTTGCGGCCGCTTTCCTTAAGGTTCAGGTGAGGTCATCCGAACATGCTGTTCAAGAACAAAGCGCTGATCCTGGTGCTGTTGTTTACGGTGCTGGCACTGAGCACTGGCGCCAACCTGCTGGCAAGCGCAGAGCAGGAATATTCGGGGCCCTGATCAATTAGGTATAAAGGTTGTTCAGATTGAAAATGATGGCCTATTGGCACTTCTTGAAGGCGCACAGGTCAACAGTTCATCACTACCCACGTTAGTACGTCATCATGCACAGCTGGAAGAAAATATCGCTGACCGAGGGTCTGGAGCGGAGCCTGCCAGGGCACAAGGTCGATTGCGTTCTGATCAATGGCTGGACTGCTACCGTCTTTGTCAGGTCGCCAGAAACTGAATCAATGTTTTGCACCACGGGTATCAACCTGGCCAAGCTTGCAGACCGCTCGAGCGTGCAGCAGCTTGCGGACGAGATAACGTTTGAGATTGATATGTCCAGGAACAGGAGCGCCGGCTAGCGCTCCCCCTGCTTGATCATTCAATTTCGCTGCAACAGCGTGTTAGGCGCGACGCCGAACGCTTTGCGGAACGCATGGCTGAAATGGGAGAAGTCAGAAAACCCGAAGTCCAGTGCGGCTTGCGAGATACTGCGCACCTGGCCGCGCTCGATCGCTTCACGGCTGGCATTCAGGCGTTCCCTCCAGATTTCTGCGGCGGGGGTTTTCTGGTGCCGCGCGAAGGCGCGCGTGACGGTGCGGGTCGACACATTGTGGGCTTGGGCGATGACCTCAATCGACAGGTCCGGCTCGGCCAGATGCCGTTGGATGTACTGCATGATGCGGCCGTAAAGATCCAGTTCCTGGTGAGTGGCCTTCAGGTCCTGGAGTTCCAGGCTGATCACCAGAAGGTCGAGCAACGCCCCTGAATAGCGACTGGAGATGTGCTGATCCTGTAAGGATGCCGGCGTAATCGCTGCTTGGCGCAGCATTTCCCGCAAGGGAATCACGCCAGGCCGCCGATCATCCAGGACCATCGCGGTGTGCTCCGCAATACGCGGCAGGCGTTCGGTCAGCAATGCCCGCGGAATACGCACCAGGTGGTTTTCGGTACCACCGAGGCTGAATCGGAACGGTTGCGTTGCGTCATAAAGAAACAAATTGCCCGTTGCCAGGCTGGCTTTTCTTCCGCTCTGTTCGATCTGTCCATAACCGTTTCGGGCAAACCCCAACCATAGATCGTCGGCCGGACCGCTGCGCAGATGCTGCTCGGAACGCTCCCAGTAATGCAGGGGCGATGACAGGGAACAGAGATCGAGAGCGCCCACGGAATTGACCGCAAGAACGCCATCGAAACTGCTCTGGGACAGGGGTTTGCTATCGGCCGCCAGGCAATGGCGACAGACCACTTCTTTCCAGTAATCAAATCGACGTGGTGCAGCAACGGCAAGGGTCGAATACTGAGTGCTTGGATTCATGGCACTGACCTCGGTACAGCGATGCAGTAAGAACTCGAAAAGGTGTTACCGGCTTTTCAGCGCTAGCAATTAACAGGCCAGGCACATTGACGCTCGCCCTCACGTACGCCTATCGGTTTCCTGCACCCAAGCGTGGCTTTCAACGCCCTCGTTGTCCCCAATAAGAGGCACAGAGGCCTGAGCTTTCGACACGGGCGCACCAACGCCGATCACCCGTGGAGTCCCCTCCGGCGTTGTCTCTTCCAACCAAACGGTTGTCTCGACGAACCAAGCGCCGCCTTGCCGTCACGCCTAATTTCCACCTCACAGCAGCTCACCCCCCCGCTGATGAGGCACGCCATGCATCGACACTGTTCACACCCTTCGGCTGATGCCTCCTGGCTCTTGCAGAGGCGCGACCTCGTGCCTGAAGAGTCGGCTTATTGGTTGATTGAGTGGGGGGCCATGAAGCTGCTGCGCCGACGACAGACCGCCAAGCGCGACCCGTCGCCCCAGCACTGATGCCCACCCGCAGACCTGAACGAAAATAACGAGGAGCGCAACATGGAATCTGCAATCGACACACATCTCAAATGCCCACGCACCCTGTCTCGCCGTGTGCCCGAAGAGTACCAGCCCCCCTTTGCCATGTGGGTTGCACGCGCCGACGAGCAATTGGAACAGGTGGTGATGGCTTACTTCGGCGTGCAGTACCGAGGGGAAGCGCAGCGCGAAGCCGCGCTCCAGGCCATGCGTCACATCGTTGGCAGCTTCAGCCTCGTCGATGGCCCGCAGAACCATGACGTGACCCACCACACCGACAACAGCGGCTTCGATAACCTGATGGTGGTCGGCTACTGGAAAGACCCGGCAGCTCACTGCCGCTGGTCACGCTGCGCACCGGTCAACGACTGGTGGGCCTCCCAGGATCGCCTCGACGACGGGCTGGGCTATTTTCGTGAAATCAGCGCACCGCGCGCGGAGCAGTTCGAGACGCTGTACGCCTTCCAGGACAATCTGCCCGGTGTCGGCGCAGTCATGGACAAGACCAGCGGCGAAATCGAAGAGCACGGTTACTGGGGCTCGATGCGCGACCGCTTTCCGATCTCCCAGACCGACTGGATGAAGCCTACCAGTGAGCTGCAAGTGATCAGCGGTGATCCCGCCAGGGGCGGACGGGTGGTGGTGCTGGGGCATGACAACCTCACGCTGATTCGTTCCGGCCAGGATTGGGCGGACGCCGAGGCGGATGAGCGCGCGCTGTACCTCGACGAAATTCTGCCAACCTTGCAGGACGGCATGGACTTCCTGCGTGACAACGGCCAGCCGTTGGGCTGCTACAGCAATCGGTTCGTGCGCAATATCGACCTGGACGGCAACTTTCTCGACATCAGCTACAACATCGGCCACTGGCGCTCGGTGGAAAAACTCGAGCGCTGGGCCGAATCCCACCCGACCCACCTGCGTATTTTCGTGACGTTCTTCCGCGTGGCCGCCGGTTTGAAAAAGTTGCGGCTATACCACGAAGTGTCAGTGTCAGACGCCAACAGCCAGATCTTCGAGTACATCAACTGCCATCCGCACACCGGAATGCTGCGCGATGCCGCCGCCGCACAAGGAGAACGGCCATGAAAGTGAGTCGACTCGTGCTGGTGCTGGGAATGTTGCCATTTGCCAAAAGCCAGGCCCTTGAAGTCGCGCCGGGGGATTTCGAGCCGCTGCCCGCCGGGGCCGATGCGGTGCTGTTTTACTACCAGCACACCGACCGGTCCGAGCTGTATCAGAACGGCCATCGAACCTCGGACAACGCCAAGCTCAGCTCCGACGTAGGGATCCTGCGTTACATCCATGCCGTAGGCCTCGGCGAAAACCTTTCATGGGAACCGCAGATATTGCTGCCGTTCGGCTACATGAACGCCGCTGGCGATGTCGGCGCACTGGGCGATGCCCACGGCGTGGGCGACCCGATTCTCACCGCCCCGCTCAAGTGGACACTGCCCACCGCCAACAAAGATGTATTTGCCCTGGCCCCCTACCTGTACATCCCCGTGGGCAGCTACGACAAAAACGATGCCTTGAACCTGGGCGAGAATCGCTGGCGGGCGACGCTACAAGCAGCCTATATCCACCACTTCTCAGCGCAGTGGGCATTGGACACCGTAGCAGATGTGTCCTGGGTTTCGACCAATCACGACTACGGCGCCAGCAGCGCAAAACTCGAAGAAAACACGCGCTACGAGTACCAGGCCGCCGTGCGCTACAACTGGACCCCAAGCACCACGTTCGCCCTCGGCGGAGGCTATGTCACCGGGGCCGCAACCAGCGTCGACGGCGTTGACCAGCACGATGGCGTATCGACGTCCTATGCACGTTTCACGGTCACGCACTTTATCGATCCAACCTTGCAGGTCCAGGCGCAGCTCGGCAGGGATATCGAGGTGGAGCAAGGCTTCAGGGAAGGTGCACGGCTGAATCTGCGCGTCTTGAAAGTGTTCTGAGTGGCGCTGTCCTTTTCAGCCAAATGCGTGTCCTGCTCAACCATGCGAACACAGTGATAGAGGCCTAATTTGGTGTCCATTGCTACCCGGACTGAATCGATAAAAAGACAGGAAAATCATGGCCATTACTCGTCCCACGCTTGATCAGCTGTTAGCCATTGCGGCCCAGTTGAACATGCAACTGACCCACGAACAGGCGGCGTCCTACCTGGACCTGATGCAACCGAGTTTCGATGCATACGACCTGGTCGACGAACTGTGTGATTTCGTTCCGCCGATACGTTACGAGCGCAGCTCAGGCTATCGTCCCTCGGCCAAGGAAAACCCGCTCAACGCGTGGTACTACCGGACTGAAGTAAATGGCGCCCGTAGCGGCCTGCTGGCCGGTAAAACCGTCGCGCTCAAAGACAACATCGCCCTGGCCGGCGTCCCGATGATGAACGGCGCCGCACCGCTGGAAGGGTTTGTGCCGGGCTTCGATGCCACCGTGGTCACGCGTTTGCTCGATGCCGGCGCGACCATCCTCGGCAAAGCCACTTGCGAGCACTACTGTCTGTCGGGCGGCAGCCATACCTCTGACCCAGCCCCGGTACACAACCCCCATCGCCACGGGTATGCCGCCGGCGGGTCTTCATCGGGCAGCGCGGCATTGGTCGCCACTGGTGAAGTCGACATCGCCGTGGGCGGCGATCAAGGCGGCTCCATCCGCATCCCGTCGGCCTTCTGCGGCACCTACGGCATGAAACCCACCCATGGCCTGGTGCCCTACACCGGCATCATGGCGATTGAAGCGACGATCGATCATGTCGGCCCCATTTCCGCCAACGTGCACGACAACGCGCTGATGCTGCAGGCCATGGCCGGTTCCGATGGCCTCGACCCACGCCAGGCGGCGCCCCAGGTCGATGACTATTGCAGTTACCTGGCGCGGGGCGTGAGCGGGCTCAGAATCGGCGTGTTGCAGGAGGGGTTCGCGCTGGCCAATCAGGACCCGCGCGTGGCGGACAAGGTGCGCGACGCTATCGCCCGTCTCGAAGCGTTGGGCGCCCATGTCGAGCCGGTGTCCGTTCCCGAACACAACCTGGCAGGTTCGTTGTGGCATCCCATCGGTTGCGAAGGCTTGACCATGCAGATGATGCACGGCAACGGCGCGGGCTTTAACTGGAAAGGCCTGTACGACGTCGGCCTGCTGGACAAACAGGCCGGTTGGCGCGACCAGGCGGACCAGTTATCCGCGTCGCTCAAGCTGTGCATGTTCGTCGGCCAGTACGGCCTGACCCACTACAACGGGCGGTATTACGCCAAGGCACAGAACCTCGCCCGCTTCGCCCGGCAAGGCTATGACAAGGCCTTGCAGAGCTATGACCTGCTGGTGATGCCGACCACGCCCATCACCGCCCAGCCCCACCCGCCGGCGGGCTGTTCGATCACTGAATACGTGGCGCGCGCCCTGGAAATGATCGGCAATACCGCGCCACAAGACATCACCGGGCATCCGGCCATGTCGATTCCCTGCGGCCTGGTGGACGGGCTGCCCGTCGGGCTGATGCTGGTCGCCAGGCACTACGGCGAAGGCACGATCTACCAGGCCGCGGCGGCGTTCGAAGCCACGGTGGACTGGCGCACGCTCTGAACGCCCAACCTGGAAAACAATAAGAAACACCGGCACGTTTCAACCACTCCACAACCGCGTTGACTGATAGGAGATACCCCATGAGTCCATCCAATTCCACGCCTGCGGGCACTTCAACCCCAGGTGAACGGGCCTGGGCATTGTTTCAAGTCCTCAAGAGCAAGGACCTTATCCCGGAGGGCTACGTCGAGCAGCTCACGCAATTGATGGAGCACGGCTGGAGCCCCGAGAACGGCGCCCGTGTGGTCGCCAAGGCCTGGGTCGATCCGCAATTCCGGGCGCTGTTGCTCAAGGACGGCACCGCTGCGTGTGCCCAGTTCGGCTATACCGGACCGCAGGGCGAATACATCGTCGCGCTGGAAGATACGCCGCAGGTGAAGAACGTCATTGTCTGCAGCTTGTGCTCCTGCACCAACTGGCCGGTGCTCGGCCTGCCGCCCGAGTGGTACAAGGGCTTCGAGTTCCGTGCACGCCTGGTCCGGGAGGGGCGCACGGTGCTGCAAGAACTGGGGACGGAGCTGCCAACCGACGTGGTGGTCAAGGTCTGGGATACCAGCGCCGAGACCCGCTACCTGGTGTTGCCGGTAAGGCCTGAAGGTTCCGAGCACATGAGTGAGGCGCAGCTTCAGGCACTCGTGACCAAAGACGTGCTGATCGGCGTCGCCCTGCCCCGCGTTGGCTGAGAAAAACCACGCATCATCGTTCAACTCCCGGAGTTTCTATTATGGATGGCTTTCACGATCTCGGCGGTTTCCAAGGCTTTGGCAAAGTCCCTCACACCATCAATAGCCTGGACTACAAACAGGTATTCAAGCAGGACTGGGAGCACCTGGCCTACAGCTTGATGTTCGTCGGGGCCGATCATTTGAAGAAGTTCAGCGTGGACGAAGTGCGTCATGCCGTCGAACGCCTGGACGTTCGCCAACATGTCGGCACCCAGTACTACGAACGCTACGTCATCGCGACCGCCACCCTGCTGGTCGAAACGGGCGTCATCACCCAGGCGGAGCTCGACCAGGCCTTGGGTTCTCACTTCAAGCTGGCAAACCCGGCACAGGCTGGAGGTCGTGCGGCGATTACCGGTCGAGCGCCGTTTGAGGTCGGTGACCGCGTGGTCGTGCGCGACGAGTACGTGGCCGGGCATATCCGCATGCCGGCCTATGTGCGTGGCAAGCAAGGCGTGGTGTTGCATCGCACGTCGGAAAAATGGCCGTTCCCGGACGCGATCGGCCATGGCGATACAAGCGCGGCGCATCAGCCGACCTACCATGTGGAGTTTGCCGTGAAAGATCTGTGGGGCGATGCGGCAGACGACGGCTTCGTGGTGGTCGATCTGTTCGAAAGCTACCTGGACCGCGTCGATGTCCCTCGAACGGTGAACGTATGATGGACGGCACCCAGGCGGGCCGACTGCCGGTAACGGTGCTTTCCGGCTTCCTCGGTGCCGGCAAGACCACCCTGCTCAACCATATCCTGCGCAATCGCGAAGGCCTGAGGGTGGCGGTCATCGTCAATGATATGAGCGAGGTCAATATCGATGCCGCCGAGGTGCAGCGCGACGTGTCGCTGCACCGTGGTCGCGATGAGCTGATCGAAATGAGCAACGGCTGCATTTGCTGCACGCTGCGCGCCGATCTGCTCGAACAGATCAGTGCCCTGGCGCGTCAGCAGCGTTTCGATTACCTGCTCATCGAATCCACGGGCATCTCGGAGCCAATGCCGGTCGCCGAGACGTTCGCCTTCCTTGACGCTGAAGGTTTCAGCCTCAGCGAACTGGCACGGCTCGACACCCTGGTGACGGTGGTCGATGGCAGCCGTTTCCAGGCATTGCTCGCGTCACCGGACACCGTGGCCCGCGACGACACGCAGGAGAGCACCCCTGCGCGCCCTCTGGCGGACCTGCTGATCGAGCAGGTGGAGTACGCCAACGTCATTCTCGTCAACAAACGGGACCTGATCGACGAGCCGGGTTATCAGACTGTGCGGGCGATTCTCGCAGGCCTTAATCCGACTGCCCGGATCATGCCGATGGCCCACGGCCAGGTCGAATTGACCCGCCTCCTCGACACCCATCTGTTTGACTTGCCCAGCCTTGCGGCGTCGCCGGGCTGGATGAGGAAAATGGAGGTTGAAGACGCTCCGGCCTCCGAGTCGGACACCTATGGCGTGACGTCCTGGGTATACCGCGAACGCGCGCCCTTCCATCCACAACGCTTGCTCGATTTCCTCCAACGGCCCTGGAGCAACGGCCGCCTGTTACGCAGCAAAGGGTATTTCTGGCTGGCCAGCCGACACTTGGAAACCGGCCTGCTGGCGCAGAGCGGCGCGCAGTTCCAGTGGGACTACGTCGGGCACTGGTGGAACTTCATCGAGCAGTCGCAGTGGCCCCGGGATGAATACCGGTTGCAGAGCATCATGGCCAAGTGGGACAGCATCGTCGGCGACTGTCGGCAGGAGTGGGTGTTCATCGGCCAGGATCTCGACACCCATGCTTTACAGCGTGAACTCGACCACTGCCTGCTCAGTGCCGAGGAAATCGCCGCCGGGCCGTCGGCCTGGCGAGCCCTGCCGGGGGCGGCTGCCTTTGACGCACAGGCCCTGTCGGCCGCCTTGCAGGCTGGGGCAACCTCCCCCCCGCACCATGGGCGTGGGCAAAGCACCTAATCCAACAATAACAATCAGGTACGTTATGCGCGATTACGACTCAGCAGTGAACTCCTTCGATTTTTTACGCCTGGCCGCGCAGGATTTGCAGGGCGAGCTGAACGCCTTGAATGCCTGCGTCGAATGCTGCGACCGCCACGCCGACGCAAATGCCGTGGCGTTGTATTGCGAAACGCGGGATGGCCGTGCCACGCATTACCGCTTCAGCGAACTGCAGGCCCACGCTGCGCGCTTCGGCAATTTTCTGCGGGAACAGGGAGTCAAGCCCGGAGAGCGTGTCGCGGGTCTGATGCCACGCACGGTTGAACTGTTGATCGCCATCTTGGGCACCTGGCGTATCGGCGCGGTCTACCAGCCGCTTTTTACCGCATTCGGTCCCAAGGCGATCGAGCAGCGATTGGGCTGCTCCAAGGCACGCTGGATCGTGACCGACGCGCACAACCGTTCCAAGCTGGATGACATCCCGGACTGCCCAGGCATCCTGGTGACCGACGATCATGCACGGGCCCCGGGCGATTACGATTTCTGGAGTGCACTGGGTCATCAACACACCGAATGCGCACCCGAGTTGCTGGATGCCAGTGCGCCTTTTCTGCTGATGTGCACCTCGGGCACCACCGGGCCGGCCAAACCGCTGGAAGTGCCTTTAAGCGCCCTCCTGGCCTTCAAGGGCTATATGCGTGATGCAATCGACCTGCGTGAGGACGAGCCATTCTGGAACCTCGCCGACCCTGGCTGGGCGTATGGTCTGTACTACGCGGTGACCGGTCCATTGGCATGTGGCCATGCCACATTGTTTTATGACGGGCCGTTTTCGGTGGAGAGTACCTGCCGGATCATCGCCAAATACGGCATCCGCAACCTGGCCGGCTCGCCGACAGCCTATCGCCTGCTGATCGCGGCAGGAGCCGAGTTCGCCGACGCCGTGCGCGGCCATCTGCGTATCGTCAGCAGCGCCGGCGAGCCGCTCAACCCGCAAGTCATCCGTTGGTTTGCCGAACAGCTCGGCGTGGTCATCCACGACCATTACGGCCAGACCGAAATCGGCATGGTGCTGTGCAATCATCATGGGCTACGCCACCCGGTACGTGAGGGCTCGGCCGGCTATGCGGTGCCGGGATACCGGATTGTCGTGCTGGATGACGCCCACCAGGAATTGCCGACTGGCCAGCCTGGCGTGCTGGCGGTGGACCGCAAGCGTTCGCCGCAGTGCTGGTTCAACGGCTACTTCGCGATGCCGACCAACGCCTTCGTCAGCCGCTATTACTTGAGCGGCGATATCGTGGAGTTGAATGACGACGGCAGCATCAGCTTCGTCGGCCGTAACGACGATGTGATCACCACCTCGGGCTATCGCGTCGGGCCTTTCGATGTCGAGAGCGCGTTGATCGAACACCCGGCGGTGGTCGAGGCCGCGGTGATCGGCAAACCCGACCCGCAGCGCACCGAACTGATCAAGGCGTTTATCGTATTGCATGGCCAGTATTCGCCCAGCGCCGAATTGGCGGAAGTCCTGCGCCTGCACGTGCGAGAGCGCCTGGCTGCACATGCTTACCCGCGGGAAATCGAATTCGTCGAACAAGTACCCAAGACACCGAGTGGAAAGTTGCAGCGGTTTATTTTGCGCAACCAGGAAATAGCCAAACAGCACGCACTCGACACATGACTCAGGGGCGGATGGTTCCTGTGCTGAGCCGACCGGCGTTTCAGCGCAGGGCCGTGTCCAGGCCCCATCCTTGATGACAGCTGTGGCGCGCCCTTTCGCTCCCTAAGCCAACTGGGTCGCAAACCTGCCCACGGCGTCGACTACTTGCTTGGCACCGTCCTGGATTTCAACAATCACCTGGCCTGCCTGAGTGGCAAGTTCCAGGCCTTGCTCGGCTTGGGACTTGCTGTTGGCCATCTCAGCGACGGTCTCATCGACCAACTTCTGATTCTGCAAGACAACCGACGCGATTTCTTCAGTCGCCGTGCTGGTTCTGCCCGCCAATTGTCGAACCTCATCAGCCACAACGGCAAATCCTCGACCTTGTTCACCTGCGCGAGCCGCTTCAATCGCAGCATTCAAAGCAAGAAGATTGGTTTGCTGCGCGATGCTGCTGATCGTCTGAATAATCGAGCTGATCAACAATGACTGTTTGCCCAGCGCTTCTACTCCCCCGGAGGCCGCCTGCATATCAACGGCGATCTTACGCATGGTATGCATCGTATCGTTGACGACGACTGCGCCTCGTTGAGCGCTGACATCCGTTTGCTGAGAAATTTCAAATGCCGTCTGGGCGGCCCCGCTCACTTCTTGCTCACGGGCCACTTGATCGGTCACTACCGTGGCGAACTTCACCACTTTGCAAAGATTGCCTTCGGTGTCGTAAACCGGGTTGTAGGTCGCTTCCAGCCACACCGTTTGGCCGCGACTGTCTATACGTTCGAACCGGCCGGCAACAAATTCACCTCTGTTCAGCTTTGCCCAGAAGTCCTTGTACGCCTGGGACGAAGTCAGCTCCGGTTTACAGAAAACACGGTGATGGCTCCCTTTTGTCTGTCCCAGGTTGTAGCCCATGGCTTGTAGAAACTGATCATTCGCCATCAGTACATGCCCGGAGAGATCAAACTCGATCACCGCAGTGGAACGTAATAACGCCTCAATGAACGACGCATTTTCCGAGGCTTTTTCCACTCGGGAGGTAATGTTCGTCGCGTAGCACGTGACATGACTCAACTGGCCGCTCGCGTCCATGATTGGCTGCCAATGTGCATGAATCCACACCAACGAACCATTGGCATGAAGGTATCTGTAATCGTCGCTGATTGACTTACCCGCGGCCACCGCCGCTCGAAAGTTATGAAAGCACGGCAGTTTGGAGACATACGAGGGAACAATCTCGGCCATGGCGCGACCGACAAGCTGATCCGGAGCGTAGCCCAGCGTATTTCCAAAGTTTTCGTTGCAGGCCGTGATGTTAAACGACGAGTCGATACTCAACGTTAGCATTTCACGGTTCAGGCCATCACGCAGTTGGCGAAGCTCTAACAGTTCACTGGTCTGAGATTGAAGCTGTTTCTTAAGGCTTGCATTGAACATAGGACATCGCCTCTTGGGTCATACCTATCGTATCGGCGTCTCATGGCGCAAATTGAGGGCATGACCAAGAACTATCAGCGGGACCCATGGGGAAATCATCTGGTCCGAGGCAGTTCCGGATCTGAACATCAGCGAAATCAACGAGAAGTTTTGTGCAGGCACAAAAAAGCCGATCTATCTGATCGGCTCAAGAGTCTGATTTTACTCAGGAATAATGGTCGGGACGGAGTGATTCGAACACTCGACCCCTAGCACCCCATGCTAGTGCGCTACCGGACTGCGCTACGCCCCGACTAGGCGTGTTACTGGGTTTGCTTCTTGACGAAGCGAACCGGAATATACCGCAAGCTTTTGAAATGTGGAAGTATTTTAAAAGCCGGAATTACTTTTTCAGAACCACCAGCACATCTTCGAGTTCGGCAATCATCTGGCGGATCATTTGTTTGTATTGGGTGGTGTCGTCTTTGGCTTCATCACCGGACATACGCTGACGCGCGCCGCTGATGGTGAACCCCTGATCGTAGAGCAACGCTCGGATCTGTCGGATCATCAGCACATCCTGGCGCTGATAATACCGACGGTTCCCGGTGCGTTTGACGGGGTTGAGCTGAGGAAACTCCTGCTCCCAATAGCGCAGCACGTGCGGCTTTACCGCACAAAGCTCGCTGACTTCACCAATGGTGAAGTAGCGTTTGCCTGGGATGACGGGTAGCTCGTCGTTATGACTTGGTTCCAGCATAAGCCTCAACTCGGGCCTTCAACTTCTGCCCTGGACGAAAGGTGACCACACGGCGAGCCGTGATCGGGATTTCTTCTCCCGTTTTTGGATTGCGGCCAGGCCGCTGGCGTTTGTCCCGCAGGTCAAAATTACCGAAACCGGACAATTTGACCTGTTCGTTGTCTTCCAGAGCGTGTCTGATCTCTTCAAAAAACAGCTCGACCAATTCCTTGGCCTCGCGCTTGTTCAGACCCAACTCTTCGTACAGACGTTCCGCCATCTCAGCTTTCGTCAAAGCCCCCATACGTCACTTCCTTAACGTGGCGTTCAACCTTTGTTCGAGCGAGGTGAGGATATTTTGTGTCGTGGCATTCACCTCATCGTCATTAAGAGTGCGCGATGGATGCTGCCAGGTCAAGCCAACTGCAAGGCTTTTTCTATGCGGATCAATACCTTTACCCTGATAGACGTCAAATAGCCTGAGGTCTGTCAGCCATTCCCCTGCATTTTCACGGATTACATCCAGAACGGCAGTGGCAGCCACGTCACGGTCGGCAATCAGCGCCAGGTCACGGCGCACTTCAGGGAAGCGCGACAGCTCGCTGAATTTAGGCATTTTGCCCGAAGCCACTTCAGCCAGGACCAGTTCGAACACAAACACCGGACGATCAAGGCCGAGGGTTTTCGACAGTTCAGGGTGAAGGGCACCGACGAAACCTACCAAACGCCCTTCGCGCTCGATGCGTGCTGTCTGGCCTGGGTGCAACGCCGGATGGCTGCCTGGTACGAAGGTGAAGGCGTCCAGTGCACCGGCAAAGCCCAGCACCGCTTCCACGTCAGCCTTGACGTCGAAGAAGTCCACGGCATCGCGGCCCTGCGCCCAACCTTCCGGCAGGCGGCTACCGCACACCACGCCAGCCAGCATTGGCTCTTGCTTCAGGCCATCGAGCTGGCCAACGAAACGCAGGCCGCTCTCAAACATGCGCACGCGGTCTTGCTGACGGTTCAGGTTATGGGAAAGTGCTTTCACCAGGCCTGGCCACAGGGACGAACGCATGGCCGCCATGTCGTTGGAGATCGGGTTCGCCAACAGCAGCGGCTCGACGCCAGGGTTGAACAGTTCGAACTGCTTGGGATCGATGAAACTGTAGGTCACCGCTTCCTGGTAGCCACGGGCAACCAGCAGGCGACGCAGCTCAGGCAGGTGCGCACGCGCCTCGGCCTTGGGTTGCGGCGCCAGGCGCGCTTGCGGGTAACGAACCGGCAGGCGGTTGTAGCCGTAGAGGCGGGCCAGCTCTTCGATCAGGTCGACTTCCAGGCTGATATCGAAGCGATGGCTTGGTACTTCAACGCTCCACTGCCCTTCCCCACCGGCGGAAATGCCCAGGCCGAGGGCGGACAACAGTTGCTCGATTTCAGCCGGTTCGATCACCAGGCCAAGCATCTGCTCAACACTTTTGGCACGCAGGGTGATCGGCGCAACCGATGGCAGGAACTGCTTGTTGACGGTTTCGGTGATCGGGCCGGCTTCGCCGCCAGTGATTTCCAGCAGCAGGCCAGTGGCGCGCTCCATGGCTTCACGGGCGAGGTTCCAGTCCACGCCGCGCTCATAGCGGTGCGACGCGTCGGTGTGCAGGCCATAGGAACGGGCCTTGCCGGCGATAGCGATCTGGTCGAAGAATGCGCTTTCGAGGAATACGTCGCGAGTGGTAGCGGATACGCCGCTGTGCTCGCCACCCATCACGCCGGCAATCGCCAGGGCGCGGGAGTGGTCGGCGATAACCAGGGTGTCTGCGCGAAGGTTGACTTCCTGACCATCGAGCAGCACCAGCTTCTCGCCGTCTTCCGCCATGCGCACACGGATGCCGCCGTTGATTTCGGCAAGGTCGAACGCGTGCAGCGGTTGCCCCAGCTCCAGCATCACGTAGTTGGTGATGTCGACGGCAGCGTCGATGCTGCGCACGTCAGCGCGGCGCAGGCGTTCAACCATCCACAGCGGGGTGGGCCTGGACAGGTCGACGTTGCGGATCACCCGGCCCAGGTAACGTGGGCAGGCGTTGGGGGCCAGCACGTCGATCGGACGTACTTCGTCGTGCACAGCGAGTACAGCTGCAACGACCGGACGAGTGACCGGGGCGTTGTACAAAGCGCCCACTTCACGCGCCAGGCCAGCCAGGGACAGGCAGTCGCCACGGTTCGGGGTCAGGTCGACCTCGATGCTGGCGTCTTCCAGTTCCAGGTAAACGCGGATGTCCTGGCCCACGGGCGCGTCGGCCGGCAGTTCCATCAGGCCATCATTGCCCTCGCCGACCTGCAGCTCCGCCTGGGAACACAGCATGCCGTTGGATTCAACGCCACGCAGCTTGGCCTTCTTGATCTTGAAGTCGCCCGGCAACTCGGCACCGATCATGGCGAACGGGATCTTCAGGCCCGGGCGCACATTGGGCGCTCCGCACACGACCTGGAAGGTTTCCGCGCCATTGCTCACTTGGCATACGCGCAATTTGTCAGCGTCGGGATGCTGCTCGGTGCTCAGCACCTCGCCTACCACCACGCCACTGAAAACACCGGCGGCCGGCGTAACGCTATCGACCTCAAGACCGGCCATCGACAGACGCGCAACCAGCTCGTCGCGACTAACCTGCGGGCTTACCCAGCCACGCAGCCATTGTTCACTGAATTTCATCCTGCTCTCCTAAAGATTCGTTACGACTAGCGAAATTGCGCGAGGAACCGCAAGTCGTTGTCGAAGAACAGACGCAAGTCGTTCACGCCGTAACGCAGCATGGCCAGACGCTCTACACCCATGCCGAAGGCAAAGCCCGAGAATTCTTCCGGATCGATACCGGACATGCGCAGCACGTTGGGGTGAACCATGCCGCAGCCCATCACTTCCAGCCAGCCGGTCTGTTTGCAGACGCGGCAGCCTTTACCACTGCACATCACGCATTCCATATCGACTTCAGCGGACGGCTCGGTGAACGGGAAGAACGATGGACGGAAACGTACCGCCAGCTCCTTCTCGAAGAACACCCGCAGGAATTCTTCGATGGTGCCCTTGAGGTCGGCGAAGTTGATATCGCGATCAACCAGCAGGCCTTCGACCTGGTGAAACATCGGCGAGTGGGTGATATCGGAGTCGCTGCGGTATACACGGCCTGGGCAGACGATGCGGATCGGCGGCTTGTTCGCTTCCATGGTGCGGACCTGTACCGGCGAGGTATGGGTGCGCAACAACATGTTCGCGTTGAAATAGAAGGTGTCGTGCATCGACCGGGCCGGGTGGTGGCCTGGGATGTTGAGCGCCTCGAAGTTGTGATAATCGTCTTCGACCTCAGGGCCTTCGGCGATGCCGTAGCCGATATGGGTGAAGAACTGTTCGATACGTTCCAGAGTCCGGGTGATCGGATGCAGACCGCCCGAGGCCTGACCACGGCCAGGCAGGGTTACGTCAATGGACTCGGCGGCGAGCTTGGCCGCAAGATCGGCCTCCTCGAGCGACGCCTTGCGCGCATTGAGCACCTCTGTGACACGCTCCTTGGCGACGTTGATCAGCGCACCGACTTGCGGGCGCTCTTCAGCCGGCAAATTCCCCAGGGTCTTCATCACCTGAGTCAATTCACCTTTTTTGCCAAGGTAGTGAACCCGGATTTGCTCCAGGGCATTTACATCTTCAGCGCTTTGCACAGCCTCAAGGGCTTGAGCGACGAGCGCGTCCAGGTTTTCCATGTACAGACTCCAGATACAAAATAGGGGAAGAGCTTGAAGGCTCTTCCCCTATTTATGACGTTTAACACCTTGGGCTACAGCGTAACCCAGGGTGACTGTCGGGGGTACTTAAGCCAAGGTGGCTTTAGCTTTCTCGACAATCGCAGCAAACGCCGCTTTTTCGTTCACTGCCAGATCAGCCAGAACCTTACGGTCGATCTCGATGGACGCTTTTTTCAGGCCAGCGATGAAACGGCTGTAGGACAGACCGTTAACACGTGCACCAGCGTTGATACGAGCGATCCACAGAGCGCGGAACTGACGTTTTTTCTGACGACGGTCACGGTAGGCGTATTGGCCTGCCTTGATTACCGCTTGCTTGGCAACACGGAATACGCGTGAACGCGCGCCGTAGTAGCCTTTAGCAAGTTTCAGAATTTTTTTGTGACGCTTACGGGCAATGACGCCACGCTTTACACGAGCCATGAGTTACTTCCTCTATTCTTGATCCAAAAATTAACGAAGGCGCAGCATGCGCTCGACTTTTGCCACGTCAGACGGATGCAGCAAGCTGCTACCGCGCAGTTGACGCTTACGCTTGGTCGACATTTTGGTCAGGATGTGGCTCTTGAAAGCGTGCTTGTGCTTGATACCGTTAGCAGTTTTCAGAAACCGCTTAGCAGCACCACTTTTAGTCTTCATCTTTGGCATGTTCGGATACTCCGCATTCAGTTGATAAACATAATCAGAAGGCCTGCCGTGCCCTGTTGATTACTTCTTCTTTTTCGGGGCGATGACCATGATCAGCTGGCGTCCTTCCATCTTAGGATGCTGTTCGACCGAACCGTACTCGAGCAGGTCAGCTTCAACCCGCTTGAGGAGTTCCATCCCCAGCTCCTGGTGGGCCATCTCACGGCCGCGGAATCGCAAGGATACCTTGGCCCTGTCCCCATCACTCAGGAAACGTACCAGGTTGCGCAGTTTTACCTGGTAATCCCCTTCCTCCGTCCCTGGACGAAACTTGATTTCTTTTACTTGAATCTGCTTCTGGTTCTTCTTCGCCGCAGCAATCTGCTTCTTCTTTTCGAAGATCGACTTGCCGTAGTCCATCACCCGGCAAACAGGCGGGACTGCGTCGGCGGAGATTTCCACCAGGTCCAGTTTGGACTCTTCAGCGATACGAAGCGCTTCATCAATCGAGACGATGCCAATCTGCTCGCCGTCAGCGCCAATTAACCGAACCTCGCGTGCCGAGATATTCTCGTTGATCGGGGCTTTCGGTGCAGCTCGTTTATCTTGTCTCATTTCACGCTTAATAATAATTACTCCGAATCTGGGCGACCACGCCGGGAAACCGCTTGCGCGAGGAACTCAGCGAACTGGGCGACGGGCATCGAGCCCAGGTCAGCACCTTCACGAGTACGCACAGCGACAGTCTGCATCTCGACTTCCCGATCTCCGATAACCAAAAGATAGGGAACCTTGAGCAAAGTATGCTCGCGGATTTTAAAGCCGATCTTTTCATTTCTCAAGTCGGACTTGGCACGAAATCCGCTTTCGTTGAGTGTTTTTTCAACTTCAGCGGCAAAATCTGCCTGTTTATCAGTGATATTCATGATCACTGCCTGGGTCGGAGCCAGCCACGCAGGGAATGCACCCTCGTAGTGCTCGATCAGGATCCCGACGAACCGTTCGAACGAGCCAAGGATCGCCCGGTGCAGCATAACCGGGTGCTTACGGCTGTTGTCTTCGGAGACGTATTCGGCTCCCAGACGGATCGGCAGGTTAAAATCGAGCTGCAGGGTACCACACTGCCAGACGCGGCCAAGGCAATCTTTCAGCGAGAACTCGATCTTCGGACCGTAGAAAGCGCCCTCGCCCGGTTGCAGGTCGTACGCAAGGCCCGCACTGTCGAGCGCAGCGGCCAGTGCCGCTTCGGCGCGGTCCCACAGTTCGTCGGAGCCGACGCGTTTTTCCGGACGAGTGGACAGCTTCATCTCGACTTCGGTAAAGCCGAAATCACGATAAACGTCCATGGTCAGCTTGATGAACGCGGCTGATTCGGCCTGCATCTGCTCCTCGGTGCAGAAGATGTGGGCGTCGTCCTGGGTAAAACCACGCACGCGCATGATGCCGTGCAGCGCACCCGATGGCTCGTTACGGTGGCAGGCACCGAACTCGGCCAGGCGCATCGGCAACTCGCGGTAGCTCTTCAGGCCCTGGTTGAACACCTGCACGTGGCAAGGGCAGTTCATGGGCTTGATGGCGTAGTCGCGGTTTTCCGACTGGGTGGTGAACATGTTGTCGGCGTAGTTGGCCCAGTGCCCGGACTTTTCCCACAGGCTGCGGTCAACGACCTGAGGTGTCTTGATCTCCAGGTAGCCATTTTCGCGCTGAACTTTGCGCATGTATTGCTCGAGCACCTGGTACAGGGTCCAACCGTTCGGATGCCAGAACACCATGCCCGGCGCTTCTTCCTGGAGGTGGAACAGGTTCAGGCGCTTGCCGATCTTGCGGTGGTCGCGTTTCTCGGCTTCTTCGATGCGCTGGATGTAGGCCGCCAGTTGCTTCTTGTCAGCCCAGGCAGTGCCATAGATCCGCTGCAGTTGCTCGTTCTTCGCGTCCCCACGCCAGTAGGCGCCGGACAGCTTGGTCAGCTTGAAGGACTTGAGAAAGCGTGTGTTCGGCACGTGCGGGCCACGGCACATGTCGACGTATTCTTCGTGGTAGTACAGGCCCATGGCCTGCTCGTCCGGCATGTCTTCCACCAGGCGCAGTTTGTAGTCTTCGCCACGGGCGGTGAACACGTCGATCACTTCGGCGCGCGGCGTGACCTTCTTGATCACGTCGTAGTCTTTTTCGATCAGCGCGTGCATGCGTTGTTCGATGGCAGCCAGGTCGTCCGGAGTGAAAGGACGCTCGTAGGCAATGTCGTAATAGAAGCCTTCTTCAATGACGGGACCGATCACCATCTTCGCGGTGGGGTACAGCTGCTTGACCGCATGGCCAATCAAGTGCGCGCAAGAGTGGCGAATGATCTCCAGCCCCTCTTGATCCTTGGGCGTGATGATTTGCAGGCTGGCATCGGAGGTGATCAGGTCGCTGGCATCGACCAGCTTGCCGTCGACCTTGCCGGCCACAGTGGCCTTGGCCAGGCCTGCACCAATGGATGCGGCGACCTCGGCTACGGAAACCGGATGATCGAATGAACGTTGACTGCCGTCGGGAAGAGTAATAGTTGGCATGGCGCCTCCTCTCCTAGTGGTGACCCCTACCAAAGGTCACGTGGGTTGGGATGAGCCAGTACAAGATCCAACACCAGGCCGTTCAATGATGAACGCCTGCCTTACAGCGGCAGGAGCCTTTCGGCCAACCGATAATCGAACCAGAGTGACTGGAGTGAGCTAAAAAGAACCTGGCAAGGCGGCAATTGGCACGCCTGGAAATAGCCAAGCGCAAGATGCTAGCACAGATGAACGGTCATCGCGGCGCTGCTATCTTGCGTTACGACAAAATCCGCCATTTATAGCTGCAAAAGTGAACTTGAGCTGTACGCAATGCCTCAAACCCACTGAGAATCGCCGTTCGTCCTCGACCCAAAGGAGCATCCTCATGATGCGTTTTACCTCTACCCTCGCTCTCGCCGCTTCCCTGACCCTTCTTTCCCTCGGTGCACAGGCGGCCGCTCCGTCCAACTGGCCAGCCGGTGCCCGTGACAGCTTCGTCAGCGATTGCAGCGCAGCCGCCAGCCAGAACGTAGACGTCAAAACTGCCAAAGCCCACTGCGAATGTGGCGCCGACAAGATCAACGCCGAATTGAGCACCGCGGAAATCAAAGAGCTCATGACCAACCAGAACGCCAGCCCGGAGCTTAAAAACAAAGCAGTCGCGGCTATTTCGTCCTGCAAAGTCGTTAAGAAAAAGTAAGATCCGCCACAGATCAGACGATTTTTTTACCGGTAAAACGGCTGTAAAACTGCCATTTCTCACAAATTACGCAGCTTTTACGGCTTTTTTTACCAGTTGATATTTCGGGCGAAAGCCCCGTGGATCGGGGCTTTCAGCCGGAACAGGGACTAAACGCAACGCTATTGATTAGCAAACAATGCCTTGGGGGGGCTCCCAAGCCGAACATTTCGACTATGATAGCCCGGTGTGCCCAGTTGGCCTGAGCAGCACAGCACTACTGAAAATATATGTTTCTTGGAGATACACCATGTCTAATCGCCAAACCGGCACCGTTAAATGGTTCAACGATGAAAAAGGCTTCGGCTTCATCACTCCTCAAGGTGGCGGTGACGACCTGTTCGTACACTTCAAAGCTATCGAAAGCGACGGTTTCAAAAGCCTGAAAGAAGGCCAAACCGTTTCCTTCGTGGCTGAGAAAGGCCAAAAGGGTATGCAAGCTGCACAGGTTCGCGGCGAGTAATTCTCCGCTGAGCTAAAAAAACCCCGTCCATGTGACGGGGTTTTTTATGGGCACTGCAAAAGCCTTGAGAGACTTAGCCGCAATTGACCCGCGTGATCACCAGGTTGTCATCGGTGTTCAGGTTGAGGCGGTCGGAGCGGTACTCCAGGGTGATCATGTCATTCGGCTTGAGGATCCGCGCGTTCTGCGCACCGGCACGGGTACGCGCCTGCTCCAGCAACTCGGGCGAGGCTTTCTGGCCGATCGTGAATTCGGCGGCCTTCGACTCACAGCGGCTATGACCGGCGTCGGTCACGGTGGCGTCTTTGCCTGGCTCAGAGGCACCCGGGGTGCTGCAACCCGCCAACGCAAGTGCCGCCAACAAAGTACCGAATGATGCGAGCTTCCAAGGCATGAAGCCTCCTATGATAAAAATGGACAGAGATCGTGCGACAGCGATTGTGCGGATTGGTTTCAAGACGTAAACCGCCGCCGGGCAAGTTTGCCTGAGTCGGGACAGGCATTCGCCCGTTCAATCGTGACCGGATATGAATGTGCTCAATAGATGTCGATGTAGTCGAACGCAGGCTTCGGCCAGTTTTCCTTCAGTGCATTGAAGATCTGTGTCACCCAGACTTCATCACTGGCGGCCACATTCCCTACGTATCCGGAACCCTTGGCCCAAGTCTCCAGCCGGAACAGCAGCCCATCGATATCAACGCCACCGACAACCCTCCCTGAAGAGATATAGGCAATTCCGGCCTTGGTCACCCGCAATTGGGCATGTTCATCGTCACTGGCACTGGCGAGGAGCTGGCGCACATTCGCCAGCGTCAGGTTCTCGGGGTTGTTCAAATCGATCTGCACGTGGTGTCCCCGGCAATTAAACAGGCGGACAGTGTCGCACAGCAGCAGCGTCATGCCGAATCGACTCATGCCTAAGTATCAGTGCCAAACGCGATGCAAAATGGTTAACTGGCCCGGTAAGAACCGCGTTCCAGCGCATTGCCCAGTACTTTCAGCCCCGTGAGACCTACATGACCACCGTAACGCTCCAAGCCGATATCAAAGCCAAGTGGCCCCAAGGACAAAGCTCCTACAGCCCCGGCAGCCCAGAGGAATTGGCAATCATCGGCATCGACCTGCTGGTCAAGGAACTGGGTACGCAGGCAGCCCAAGCGTTCATCGGCCAGATATTCGAGAAATACCCGGCCGATCACATGGGGGCACATGACCCCGAGCGCGAATAAGAACCGACTGGACCGGTCAACCCATCACTTCAGACGCGCCAGGCGCTCGGTCAGCAGATCGAAGAAGCCCTGGGCATCACCGTTCTCCACCCAGAACGCGTTCTTCGGTTGTTTCAGGCCGTCGTACCAGTCGACAATGGTCTGGCCGAAGGTTGGGCCTTCACGGCTGTCCACCACCACGTTGACCTCACGTCCGCTGAACAGCGAAGGCTTGAGCAGGTAGGCAATAACGGTTGCATCATGCACCGGGCCGCCGGGAATACCGTAGTGCTCCATGTCGCCCTTGACGTATTCATTGAGAATATCGCCAACCACCTTGCTCGCGTTGTTCTTGAGGTCGGCGATCTTTTTCAGGCGCGCTTCGCTGGTCAGAACCTTGTGGGTCACGTCCAGCGGCAGGTAGGTCAGCTTGACGCCGCTCTTGAGCACAATCTCAGCCGCGACCGGGTCGGCGAACAGGTTGAACTCCGCCACCGGCGTGATATTGCCGCCGTTGAAGTGCGCGCCGCCCATTACCACCACTTCCTTGATGCCCTGAGTGATTTCCGGTGCCTGGGTCAGCGCCAGCGCCAGGTTGGTCTGCGGGCCGAGCATCGCGATGGTGATGCTGTGCGGCTTGGCAGTGCTGAGGGTATTGATCAGGTAATCAACGGCATTGCCGTCCGCCAGGCCCTTTTTCGGCTCATGCACGGTGACGCCGGAAATGCCTTCCTTACCGTGGATATTCTCGGCGTAGATCGGCGTGCGCAGCAGCGGTGCGGGCGCACCGGCGTACACCGGGATATCCTCGCGCCCCGCCCATTCACGGGCCAGGCGTGCATTGCGGGAGGTCTTGTCCAGGCGCACGTTGCCGGCGACGGTGGTGAGCGCGCGAATGTTCAGCTCATCCTGGGAGGCCATGGCGAACAACAATGCCACCACATCATCGGCGCCTGGGTCGGTGTCGATGATCAGGTCGATTTTTTCCGCCGCCTGGGCGCTTGCAGCAGTGAGCGCAGACAAAAGCAGAACACTCCGGAACAGGTTTTTCAGGGTGGGAAGACCATATTGCATAAAACACTCCTTGTCGTTGAGAACGCTAGAACGTTACGCCGGACACCAGCGCGATATTGCAGTAAGGCTGGCATTCACCAGTGCGCACCACCGCGCGCGCCTTGTGGCTGAGCTGCTTGAATTCGTCATGGCTGACCAGGCGCCGCTCACCGAGGGCCGCCTGCTCTGTGAGCGCATTGAGCTCGACCAGCGCCGGTGGTTGCTTGAGCAGGATTTCTTCCGCCAGCACATGGCGTTCAACCTGCATCTCGCTGAGCACGATACGCAAGGTGCTGATGAAATCCGGGATGCCCTGGGTCAATGCCAGGTCGATCAACTCGACACCCGGCGGCACCGGCAGGCCAGCGTCACCGATCACGAGGATGTCACCGTGCCCCAGGGAGGCGATCACACGCGACAGGGCAATATTGAGCAGAGGTGTCTTTTTCATGAGGGCACAAAACCTTGTACGTCGTGCAGCGTTGGAATAGAGGGCTGCGCACCGGCGCGGGTGACCGACAATGCCGCCGCGACCTGGCCAAAACGAATGGCCTCGGCCTCGCTCTTGCCGTTGGCCAACGCCGCAGCAAAGCCACCGACGAACGTATCACCCGCTGCCGTTGTGTCTACCGCCTTGACCTTGGGCGCATGCAGGTGCTCGAAATTCTGGCCGTCGGTAAACAGTGCGCCCTGAGAGCCCAGGGTGACGATGACTTTGCCGGCGCCCGCCAGGATCAGTTGGGTGGCCGCGGCCTTGGCACTGTCAATGGAGTCGACGGCCACACCACTCAGTGCGCCAGCTTCGCTTTCATTGGGGATCAGGTAGTCGATCGAGGCGTACCACTCGGCCGGCAACGGCGCGCTGGCCGGTGCAGGGTTGAGGATCACCGTCTTGCCCAGCTCACGACCGCGCTTGAGGGCATAGCCTACCGTATTCATCGGCACTTCCAGCTGGCAGACGATCACCTCAGCCGTCTGCAGCACCGCATCAAACGCCTGCAATGAGGCTGGCGTCAGTTCGCCGTTACTGCCCGCCACGATCACAATCGCGTTCTGACTGCTGTCGTCGACCACGATCAAGGCCACGCCACTGGAACCGTCCACGGTGCTGACGGCCTGGCAATCGATGCCTTCCACCACCAACGCATCGCGCAACTGGATGCCATAGGCATCGCTGCCGACACAGCCGATCATCGACACATCGGCCCCCAAGCGTGCGCAGGCTACCGCCTGGTTCGCACCCTTGCCGCCAGGTACGGTTGAGAATGTCTGGCCGATCAAGGTTTCACCGGCACGGGGCAACCGGCTGGCACGGGTGACCAGGTCCATGTTCAAGCTGCCTATTACCACTACTTTTGCTGGCATACATCAGTACTCATCAATTCGGTTCAGCGGTATTGGGCGAACGTACCGGAGACAGGTGCCGTCGACTCACGCAACACGATGCTCGGCGTCACGATGCGTTGATCGAATGGCATTTGGGGTGTTGCAATTCTTCGCAGTAAAAGCTCGGCGGCCGTCTCGCCCAGTTGCACGATCGACTGCCCGACCGTGGTCAGCGCCGGGTAGACGTAACGGCTCATTTGAATGTCATCGAAACCGATCACCGACAGCTCGCCGGGTACGCGAATATTGCGCTCTGCCGCTGCACGCAATACGCCGAAACCTATCATATCGTTGCTGGCAAAAATCGCACTGGGCGGGTTTTGCGCCAGCAATTGCACAGCGGCGGCATAACCGCCCGTGCTGGTGAAATCGCTTTCCTGGGTGCGGTTGGCGGCCACTTCGGCACCGGCCTCGCGCAGCGCACGGTAAAAACCCGCCAAACGCATTTGCGCGACACGGGTATGGGCAGGGCCGCCAATGCAAGCAATGTCGCGATGGCCCAATTCGAGCAGGTGCCGGGTCGCCAGGTAGGCGCCCTCCTCGTGATCGATGCGCACCAGGTCCACATCAATGCCATCCAGCGCCCGGTCGACGATCACCATGGGCGTGCGCACTGCGCTCAAGCCGGCGGCGAGGCCACTGTCATCGCCGCCCACCGATGTGACGATCAAGCCGTCGATGCGCTTTTCCAGCAACACGCGCAAATAGTTGCGCTGCTTTTCAGCGTTGTCGTCGGAGTTGCACAGGATGACGCAGTAGCCGTTACGCTCGCAGTAATCCTCGATGCCGCGAGCCAGTTCTGCAAAATACGGGTTGAGGCTGTTGGGCACCAGCAAACCGATGGTGGCCGTGGTCTTGGCCTTGAGTGAGCGCGCGACGGCACTGGGCACGTAGTCGAGCTGCTTGATCGCCGCTTCAACCTTGATACGCACCGGCTCACTGACCGGGCGGGTCTTGTTCACCACATGGGACACCGTGGTGTAGGAAATACCCGCAAGCGCTGCCACATCCTTGATGGTTGCCATGGTTCAACCCCGCCGACTGGCGCGCCGGCTGCGGTAGGTATCGAGTACCACGGCAATCACGATCACGGCACCGGTGATGATGCGCTTGGTCGGTTCCGTGGCACCGATCTGCGCCAGGCCAGCCGCCAGTACCGAAATAATCAACACACCAAAGAAAGTACTGATTACCGAGCCGCGCCCGCCCATCAGGCTGGTGCCGCCGATCACCACAGCCGCAATCACTTGCAGCTCCAGGCCGGAGCCGGCGTTCGGGTCCGCCGCTTCCAGGCGCGAAATCTGGAACAGCGCCGCCACGCCGGCCAGCAGGCCCATGAGGCTGAACACCAGGATCTTGTAGGGCTTTGGATTGATCCCCGCCAGGCGCACGGCCTCTTCGTTGGTGCCGATACCGATCAGGTAACGACCAAACACAGTACGGGTCAACACCAGCTGCGCGACGATGATCACCAGCAACGCGATGATGAACGACGGCGAGATACCAAAGGCAATCGGGTTGGACAGCCAGGCAAATGAATCCCCGATGTAGGCGGTGCGCGAGCCGGTCATCTGGTAGGCGACGCCCCGGGCCATTTCCAGCACGCCGAGGGAGACGATAAACGACGGAATGCGCCAGGCCACGGTGATCGAGCCGGTGATGGTGCCGGCCAAGGCCGCACAGCCCATGCCCAGTACGGCAGCCGGCAACACGCTCCAGCCCCAGCCGAGGATCGCCACGCTGACGGCCGATGCAGCCAGTGCCAGCACCGAGCCCACCGACAGGTCGATCCCGCCGATGATCAGGATGAAAGTCATGCCCACCGCCAGCACCATGAGGTCCGGAATCTGGTTGGCCAGGGTACTGAAGGTGTCATAGGACAGGAAGTGATCGCTGAGCACCGAGAACAGCGCAATCATCGCCAGCAAGGCACCCGCAAGACCCAGGTAGGTACCCAGGCCATAGAAGTTGCCGCCGGTCTTGCCAGGGGAGGTTGTGGTTTTCATGGGGTATCCCTAAGCACTGCGTCGTTGAGCAGCGCATCACGTTTCTGATAGCCGGCGAAGGCGGCGGCGAGCAATTCATCCTGGGTCCAGCTGTCGCGCTCGAACGTCTCGATCAAGCGCCCGGCGGACAATACACCGATGCGATCGCAGATCAGCATGAGCTCACGCAGGTCGCTGGACACCACCACCAGCGCTTTGCCCTGGCGGGTCAACTCGCCCAGCAAGGCATAAATATCGAACTTGGCACCCACGTCGATGCCGCGGGTTGGCTCGTCGAACAGCATCACCGAGCAGTCGCGCTCCAGCCAGCGGCCAATCACCACCTTCTGCTGGTTACCGCCGGACAGTTCGGAGACCAACTGCGCCGGACTGGAACTGCGGATGCGCATGGCGTCAATCTGACGCTTGGCCAAGGCGGTTTCGTCGCGGCTGTTGACCACCCCACCGCCAGAGATTTCCGGCATATTGCCCAGGGCGATGTTGGCGCTGATGGACTGGGTCAGCAGCAGCCCTTCACCCTTGCGGTCTTCGGTGATCAGGGCAATGCCGTGGCCTACCGCGTCCACGGGCGAGCGGATGCTCACCACCTGGGCCGGCGAACCGAGCGCCACGGTGCCGCTGTCGGCCAGGTCGGCGCCGAAGATCAGGCGCAACAATTCAGTACGGCCGGCACCGATCAGGCCGGAGATGCCATAGATCTCGCCCGCACGCACTTCAAAGGACACGTCGCGGACCTTGTCCGAGCGGGTCAGGCCTTTTACGGTCAGCGCCGGCCCCCCGATGGTTCGCGGGCCCAGGTCGATGTGCTCGCCCAGCTCGCGCCCCACCATCAAGGTGACCAGTTGCTCGCTGTTGTAATTGGCCATCGGCTCGACACAGACCAGCTTGCCGTCGCGCAGTACCGCAATGCGCTGGGCAACACGGGCAAGTTCTTCCAGCCGGTGCGAAATATAGATGATCGCCACGCCCCTGGCCTGCAGACGGGTGATCTGTTCGAACAGCATCTCGACTTCACGGGCCGTGAGCATGGCCGTGGGTTCGTCAAGGATCAGTACGTGACAATCGCCGATTAGGTTGCGTGCGATTTCGACCATTTGCTGATGACCAATGCCCAGGCTGCCAACCAGAGTGTCAGGGTCGATAGCGTCCAGCCCGACCTGGGCCATGGCCTCGACCGCCGCCTTGCGCAGTTGCTTGCGGCTGATCCAGCCGCAGTGGCTGGGCAGGTTATCCAGGAACAAGTTTTCGGCAACGGTCAGCGTCGGCAGCAGGTTGAGTTCCTGCATGACCATGCGCACGCCCAGCTCTTCAGCCTGGGTGCGGCTGCCAGGGCGATAATCCTGGCCGTTGAACTGCATCTGCCCGGTGGTCGGCGTGACCAGCCCGCCGATGATCTTCGACAAGGTACTTTTGCCTGCGCCGTTTTCACCGGTCAGCGCCAGCACTTCCCCACGATTGAGCGTCAGGGTGATGTCGGACAGAACCGGTTGGGCATAGGTCTTGCCGATACCGCTGACCGAGAGGACAGCGTTCGGGGCGGAAGATGACATAGGAAAATCTCCAGGCGCCCGCCCAGGACGAGCGGGCGCTGTTGGGGTATTGCCGGAATTACTTCTTGAGGACGAGTTCGACCGGGGTCTCGATCACGCCGTCCTTGGCATCGACTTTCTCACCCTTGACCAGCTTGAGCGCATTCTGGATACCGAACACGGCTTGCTTGGCAGCGGCCTGGTCGGCGGTCGCCAGCACACGACCGTCCTGCAGCATCGGCTTGATGGCTTCGATGTTGTCGTAGCCTACGACCAGCACCTTGCCGGCTTTGCCTGCCGCACGCACGGCGGAGACCGCGCCCAGGGCCATGTTGTCGTTACCGGCCAGCAGGGCCTTGAGGTCCGGGTATTCGCTCAGCATGGCGGACGCCACTTTCTGGCCCTGGTCGATTTCCCAGTTGCCGGATTGTGTGGACACAATCTTCATGCCGGCAGCGTCCATCGCATCCTTGTAGCCTGCGGTACGTTGCTGGGCGTTGGTGGTGGTCGGCACACCTTCGATAATGCCGACCTTGTCACCCGAAGCCAGTTGCTTGGCCAGGTAGTCACCCACCAGTTTCGAGCCTTTACGGTTGTCCGGGCCTACGAACGGGATATCGAGGTTCTTGCTTTTAAGCACATCCGGGTCGAGGCGGTTATCGATGTTGACGACCTTGATACCGGCATCGGAGGCCTTCTTCAGCACGGTGACCAGTGCCTTCGAATCAGCAGGCGCGATCACGATGGCGTTGACCTTGGCGAGGATCATCTGGTTGACGATATCGATCTGCGCGCTGGTGTCGGTTTCGTTCTTGATCCCGTTGGTGATCATGTCGAAATCGGCGGCGTGCTCTTTCTGATACGTCTTGGCACCGTCCTGCATGGTGACGAAGAATTCATTGGCGAGGGATTTCATGACTAGGCCGACCTTGGGTTTGGCGGCGTCATCGGCAAATGCAGAGGAGAGAGGCAGGGCAGCGGATGCGGCGGCAAGCACAGCGACAGCAAGAAGACGTCCAGCGAATGGCAGCTTCATGGTTTCACTCCGATCTTATGATTATTGTGAGCAACGCTTGCACCGAAGACCCCTTCGGCAGCCTTCCCACCCGGGGGACTGATACGAGCTATCACGATACTCAATGAGTGCTTCGTGAAACATCTCGCAAACGTTTGCGTTGTTCAAACTATGAGAACCTTGTCGAGATTTGTCAACGGTTGAAAACAGCCTTTCATCCAGGCCCTCCCTCACGCTTGGGCATAGATGCAGCTAAACATCACACACTTCCAATCGTTCTCTGAAACGACAGGCTGGAACGCATCATTCATGCATCCTCAAAAGCCTGGCGGTCAACTTTTCGGACAACCGAACGCAATGCGGTCCGATGTTCGGAAAGCCGGACACCGACATGATCAATAAGCCCGAAAAATCAATATTAACTGTTATAAATCAATAATTTAAATTGTTTTAGCGTTCACGCTGAGCCTGGTACAGATCCTGCTCTACCTCATCACCTCGTGGCATTCAGAACCGCACGGGTGTTCTAGATGAACCTGCTACAGCACTCATCAAAAACCAGAGAGAAAAATAATGAAATCTGCACTGAAGACTTTTGTTCCGGGCGCGTTAGCCCTCCTGCTGTTGTTCCCCGTTGCCGCCCAGGCAAAGGAAGTTGAAACCAAGACCAAACTGTCCAACGTGGTGATCCTCGCCACCGGCGGTACCATTGCCGGCGCCGGCGCCAGCGCAGCCAACAGCGCCACCTACCAGGCAGCGAAAGTCGGTATCGAGCAATTGATCGCTGGTGTTCCTGAGCTTAGCCAGATCGCCAATGTGCGTGGCGAGCAAGTGATGCAAATTGCGTCCGAAAGCATCAACAATGACAATCTGCTGCAACTGGGTCGCCGCGTCGCCGAACTGGCCGACAGCAAGGATGTGGACGGCATCGTGATCACCCACGGTACCGACACCCTGGAAGAAACCGCCTACTTCCTGAACCTGGTGGAGAAAACCGACAAGCCAATCGTGGTGGTCGGCTCCATGCGTCCAGGCACCGCCATGTCGGCGGACGGCATGCTCAACCTGTACAACGCTGTGGCCGTGGCCGGCAGCAAGGATGCACGCGGCAAAGGCGTGCTGGTCACCATGAACGACGAGATCCAGTCGGGTCGCGACGTCAGCAAGATGATCAATATCAAGACCGAAGCGTTCAAGAGCCCATGGGGCCCACTGGGCATGGTGGTTGAAGGCAAATCCTACTGGTTCCGCTTGCCGGCCAAGCGTCACACCATGGATTCGGAATTCGATATCAAGAACATCAAGAGCCTGCCGGACGTCGAGATCGCCTATGGCTACGGCAACGTGAGCGACACTGCCTACAAGGCCCTGGCTCAAGCAGGCGCCAAAGCCATCATCCACGCCGGCACTGGCAACGGCTCCGTGTCCTCCAAAGTCGTACCTGCCCTGGTGGAACTGCGCAAACAGGGTGTACAGATCATTCGCTCTTCCCACGTGAATGCCGGTGGCATGGTTCTGCGCAACGCCGAACAGCCTGACGACAAATACGACTGGGTGGCTGCACTCGACCTGAACCCGCAGAAAGCCCGCATCCTGGCCATGGTCGCCTTGACCAAGACCCAAGACAGCAAAGAGCTGCAGCGCATGTTCTGGGAATATTGATTCCTGACTGTCCCCTGCAGGAGCGAGCATGCTCGCTCCTGCACCATCCCGCCCCGCCCTACACCCAATTGCCTGAATTGCTGTAAGACGAACTTCTTGAATTTTAAGTAGTTGCGAAATCGCCTACAGTTAAATACTGTATGTGCGTACAGCTTATTAAGGAATACTCCGTGGCAAAGTCCTCTTCCGCAGTGCCAACCGCACCTGATGCCTACGAACGCCTGGCTATTCGCGTGCAAAAGATCATCAATTCAACCAACGCCCAGAAAGCCAAGGCGGCGTTGATCTTCCGTTTGCCGGACGAGCCCGAGGATGAATGGGCGCGGTTGCTGGAGGAAATAGCAGAGAACGACAACGTCACCCTCGCCTATCGTGACGACGGTGGCGTACAGATTTTCTGGGTTGTACCGAAGGAAGATTGATTCAATGAGTGTCCGTTTTATCGCGGTTTGCTGCCTGTTTTTTGCTGTCACCGCCCACGCCCAGGCGCCACGCACGTTCAGTGAAGCCAAGAAAATCGCCTGGAAGCTCTACGCGCCACAATCCACCGAGTTCTATTGCGGCTGCAAGTACACGGGCAATCGCGTGGACTTGAAAGCCTGTGGCTACATCCCCCGCAAAAACGCCAATCGTGCCGCACGCATCGAATGGGAGCACATTGTTCCCGCCTGGCAGATCGGGCATCAGCGCCAATGCTGGCAGGACGGTGGGCGTAAGAACTGCACGCGCCATGATGACGTGTTCAAGCGTGCCGAAGCGGACCTGCACAACTTGGTACCCAGCATCGGTGAGGTCAACGGTGACCGTAATAACTTCAGTTTTGGCTGGCTGCCGGTACAAAGCGGGCAGTATGGGTCTTGCCTGACTCAAGTGGATTTCAAGACCAAGAAGGTCATGCCGCGCCCTTCCATCCGGGGGATGATCGCCCGCACCTATTTTTATATGAGCAAACAGTACGGCTTGCGCCTGTCGAAACAGGATCGCCAGTTGTACGAAGCCTGGAACAAGACCTACCCGGTGCAGGCCTGGGAGCGCCAGCGTAACCAGACAGTGGCGTGTGTGATGGGGCGCGGCAATGAGTTTGTCGGCCCGGTGAATCTGAAAGCCTGTAGTTGAAAATGGGCGAAACTCCCGCCCACCCGGCGCGTTACTGTGCCGCCTTGTGCTCGATAACCTGCGATTCGGTATCGGTTTTCTTGGCGCGCGCCATTTTCTCGTTGAGCAGTGCCTGCTTGGCCTGCGCTTCAGCCTTGGTCGCGAACGGCCCCAGCAGGACTTCGTCCTTGCCGTCAACCTTCACGATGTAAAAGTTGAAACCATGCTCCAGCAACCAGGCCGTAAGGTCGGTGATGGCCTGTAGCTTGTGGTCCGGCGGCCCGACCCACACGTCCCATTCCTGGGCAGCAATCGCGCCGGTTCGAGGCTGGTTTTCGGTCACGACAGGCTTGCTCCTGGGGGCCTCCACGCGTTTGTCCTCACCGCAACCGGCCAATGCCAACACCGCCATTGCCATCGCTACTTTACGCACTGCCCTGCTCCTTTAAAGATAAAGAGGCGACTTTATCATTCACTGTCTATTCTGGCCGTCATAAACATTGGCTTAAACAATGCGAATCATGTATCGCAGACCTGTATGATGCCGCCATGGGAATTAATGTCGCCTCTATGCGTCCTAAAAAGAGGCAGTCACAGGGAAGCGCTTAGCAGTAAGCTACACACATCCGACACCTGCCCTGTCTGAAACATGTGTCCTTAAAAGTAATCAAGGAGAAGTCCATGCTGATACTCACCCGCAAAGTTGGTGAAAGCATAAACATCGGTGATGACATCACGGTCACCATCCTGGGCGTCAGCGGCCAGCAAGTAAGAATCGGCATCAACGCACCCAAGGATGTTGCCGTGCATCGCGAGGAGATCTACCAGCGCATCCAGGCCGGTTTGACTGCCCCGGACAAAAACCAGACGCCTTGAAGCGCCCTCAGTAGCCAGCCCTTTCGTGCACTGTAATGGCTGGCGAAAACCTCTTCACACCGCTCTTGTCATTGCTGCGTGACTGACGCCACCAATACGTTCATCTTCATGGAAAGATGAAACTGTCTTCACGCCCGGAACTTGTTGTTTCATTCTCAGCCGAATCTTCTGACTGACACTCAGCTATCCGCGTGCATTCAGGAGCATGTCGATGCGGCCCAGGCCCCCACCGCCATTTGCCTACACGTCTTGGATGATCGCCTTATCGATAGGATGGGTCTTCGCAGGGCTGGCCTATGGTTTGAAGTATGCAATCGAAGGCTCCGGCTCCGCCGCTCCTCATTCGGGGCTGGACTTGGCGCTGCTGCTTTGCGGGTACTTGTTCCTGTTTTGTCTCAAACCCATCCAGAAGTCCGTACAACGCAGGTTGTGCCGGCAAACGCGTCAGTGACATCGCGCTCATCGCTAGCAGCCCCCCTATCAACAGCGTCACAGCGCGAGTTTGGCCTTTTCGTATCAGCCCGTCCGACTCTTCAAGTACAACAAGCCATCTGCGTCACGCTGTACGTCCAACTGCTGGTACCCGTCTATCGAAGGGTGGTCAGTGGCCATAGGCGTGTGATGCGTCGACGTCACGACCATCACATCCGCGCCTGCGGCCTCTCCCGCACGAATACCCACCGGCGCATCTTCAAACACCAGGCATTCCTGCACCGGCACACCCAGGCGTTGCGCCCCCAAAACGTAACAAGCCGGATTCGGCTTGCCGACGGCCACGTCTTCAGCCGTCACCAATACCGCCGGCGGCGCAATGCCCGCTGCTTGCAGTCGGCGCAACGCCAACTCCCTGGGGGCAGAAGTGACCAACGCCCATTGATCACCCGGCAGGCGGTTCAGAAACGCCACGGCGCCGGAAATCGCCACAACACCTTCGACATCATTGATTTCAGCCTCGGTGATCCACTGCGCTTCAACCTCGGGATCGACGCCCGGCAATGCCTGGCGTGTGATGGTGTCGATCGCGCGGGCGCCGTGAATAGTCGTCAAAAAAGCCGCCACATCCAGCCCATGACGTTCAGCCCAGATGCTCCACACCCGCTCGGCAGCGGCAATGGAGTTGAGCAAGGTCCCATCCATATCAAACAAAAAGGCACGGTAACGGCGATTGAACACGGCTGAAGCTCGGATAGACACTGAGCGAATTCCTCATGGGCGGAAAAATGATAGGCCCGATGCAATCTACGGATCACCTCGGTGCTTGTAAACGCTACCGAGGTCGATTGCATTACAGGTTTGTAATGGAGCGGCAAGTCTTACCAGCACCCTCACTTCATACAGTGGAGTCGACGCCGGGACCAACCCGAAGGTCAGCGCCCTGGTGTACGTGGCCGCCCGCGCGCCGGACGCCAATGAAGACTTTGTCGCACTCTCGGCAAAGTCTCCGAGCATGCCGGTGCGGGCCGGCGTTGAAGACCACGACGGCTACCTCACCCTGAGCCAGGAGGCCTTCCTCAAATACTTTGCCGGCGATGTGCCGCATGCCAAGGCCATGGAGCTGTACGCCGTGCAGCAGCCCATCGCCAAGACCCTGTTCAGCGGTCGCACCGTCAACGCCGCCTGGCACACCAAGCCTTCCTGGTATGCAGTGTCGGCGAATGACCAGACCATCAAGCCGGACTTGGAGCGCTTCCTCGCCAAGCGCATGAACGCCACCACCATCGAGCTGCCTTCGAGCCACCTGTCGCTGGTGTCCCACGCCAAGGAAATCACCGACCTGATCCTCGAGGCCTCTGGCCGCCAGCCCTGAGCCGTGCATTACAAACTTGTCATCATCCTGTTGGTTGGCTGTTCGGGGTGCCTGGTTACCGTGAACTCACTGTCACGATCTGGCAGCTAACCCTTTAAGAGAGATACCACCATGAAACTGTTTGTCCTCGGTTTTACCGCTCTGCTCGCTACCGGTTCCGTGCTTGCCGCAGAACCTGTGATCCATGACAAAACCGGCTTCTTCGTGCACCTGGATGTGGCCAAAGTGCTGTCGAGCACCGACACCTACGGCCAATGCGGCATCGTCCCGGCGCGCCTCGACTACCTGGACAGCCAGGGTCGCGAACATGTGTTGGACTACCAGGTCCAGGGCATCGGTTGCGCCAGCGACAATTGATCGGGCTACACTTGCGCCACGCATTGAGACAGGGCACTTTCCATGAACATTCTTGTAGTCGAAGACGAACCCAAGGCCGGCAATTACCTGCTCAACGGCCTGCAGGAACTGGGTTACTCCGTCAGCCTCGCCCGTGACGGCGTGGACGGTTTGCACCAGGCCCTGGAAACAGCGTTCGACGTGATCGTGCTGGATGTGATGATGCCGAAAATGGACGGCTGGGAGGTGCTGCGCCGCCTGCGAAAGGAAGCGGATACGCCGGTACTTTTCCTGACGGCTCGCGACGACATTGCCGACCGCATCAAGGGCCTGGAGCTGGGTGCCGATGATTACCTGATCAAGCCTTTTTCCTTCGCCGAACTGGTGGCACGTTTGCGAACCCTGACCCGTCGTGGCCCAAGCCGCGAGGAGGAACAGCTGCAGATCGCCGACCTGCAAATCGACGTGCTCAAACGCCGTGTCACCCGCGCCGGCACCCGCATCACCCTGACCAACAAAGAGTTCGCCTTGCTGCACCTGTTCGCCACTCATCAGGACCAGGTGCTGTCCCGCTCGCTGATAGCCTCGCGGGTGTGGGACATGAATTTCGACAGCGACACCAACGTGGTCGACGTGGCCGTACGGCGCCTGCGCCTGAAAATCGACGACCCGTTCCAGCTCAAGCTGATCCACAGCGTGCGTGGCATCGGCTACCGTTTCGATACCCAGCCATGAACACACGCCGTCATTACTCCCTGACCCTGCGTCTGGCGTTGATCTTCGCCCTGCTCGCCTTCGCCCTGCTGGCGACCCTCGGTGTGGCGCTGTATCGCGAACTGGAGCGGGAATTGATCATGCGTGACGACGCGGCCTTGATCTACCGCATCGATCAGTTGCGCAACCTGCTCAATGACAGCAACACCCTGGACCTGATCAAGACCAAGCCGGAGTTGTTCCAGAACATGCTCGGCAACCGCGAATCGGTACTGAGCATCGCCGCGCCAGGACAGAAGCCATTGCTGACGGTCAATCCCGGCAATATCGACCTGCCTTCCATACCCCCGGTCCCCAAGAACCACGAACTGACGCTCGCCGACGTACACCATTTTCCCAGCATCAACGGCGCACCCTTCGCCACCGTCGCCGCGTCCATCGACTCCGGCGACCTGGGCAGCCTGCAAGTCACCACGGGGCGCCTGATGACCGAGCGCACCAGCGTACTCGCCAGCTATCGCCTGAGCGTTTATATCCTGGCGAGCATTGCCGCGATCATCCTGGCCCTGGTCGGCTACCTGCTGGTTCATCGCGGGCTGTTACCGATGCGACGCCTGGCCCGGCACGCTCAAGGCATTGGCGTCGGCAACCTCGCCGAACGCCTCGACAGCCACGGCGCGCCTAAGGAACTGCTACCGATGATTGATTCATTCAATACCATGCTTGAGCGGCTGGCCAAGGGCTTTGTCCAACTGGGTCAGGTGTCCACCGACATGGCCCACGAGCTGCGCACACCCATCAACAATTTGCTGGGAGAAACCCAGGTCGCCCTGCAACAGCACCGCAGCATTGAAAGTTATCAGCAGTTGTTGGCGTCCAATGTGGAAGAGCTTGAACGCCTGGCGCGGATGCTCGATAACATGCTGTTCCTCGCGCGCACCGACCCGGCCAGTGCTTTGCGGCAACGCCAGGAACTCAGTGCCTGGGACGAGGTGGAACGCATCGCCGAGTACTTTGAGGGCTTGGCGGATGATGTGGATATCAGCATTCACGCCGAAGGTGAAGGCGTGATCTGGGCGGAGCCAATGCTGCTGCGCAGGGCCCTGGCGAACCTGTGCGCCAACGCCATCAAATATGGTGCGCCAGGTACCGAGCTGGAGATCCGCGCCGTGCCAAGCGCCGATGGCATTCACCTGAGGGTCAGCAATCAAGGCGAGACCATCGCCGCCGAGCATCTGCCGCGGCTGTTCGAACGGTTTTACCGGGTGGATGAGTCACGGGAACGTTCTGCACAGTCCAACGGGTTGGGATTATCGATTGTGGCAACCATCATGCAACTGCATAACGGGCGGTACAGCGTAAGCAGTGAGGCAGGTGTGACGTGTTTTGAGTTGTTCTTTCCTAGACGGGAAGATTGAGCGCAAACGCCCGGTGTTATTTTGCAAAGGTTTGTCTCTTAACACTGGTCGCAAGCCAGACTAGTCTCGCTTCCCAAGGGGCTCAAGGGAGAGCCGGCAGCGGTAAAATTATGGAGATCCTGAAATGGAAATGCGATTAGGTTTACTGGAAAAGGGGCTGGCTGAAATGAATGAGAAGCTGATCACCGTTTCGAGCAAGGCAGATGCCATGGACAAGCACTTCGCTTCCAAGGCAGACCTGGCAACTACTGAACTGAACCTTATCAAATGGTACGTGGCAACCGCATTCGCCATGACAGGCCTGGCTTGCGCTATCACCTTCGGGCTTACCCGACTGTTTGCGATTTGAGGAGCGTCGGGCCGATCAGCTGACCTGCCCGCCCGCTTCCTCTGCATCTACCGGTGTTTGCCACGCCGCCAGCACAGCTGTCTGCAGCCCCGCAACCAACGTATCCAACGCCATTGAGGGCCGCTGTGAATCTGCCACCTGCTCTGGCAGAAAAGGTACGTGGATAAACCCACTGCGTACCCCAGAACCTGCGAGCGCATGCTGCAACAGATAAAACACCTGGTTACACACAAATGTCCCAGCCGTCTGCGATACCGAGGCCGCGACTCCCGCGTCGCGCACAGCCTTGACCATCGCCTTGATCGGCAAGGTCGTGAAGTAGGCCGCCGGGCCGCCGGCTACGACAGCCGTATCGATAGGCTGCTCCCCGAGGTTATCGGGGATGCGTGCATCATTGATATTGATCGCCACCCGTTCGACTGAGATATCGCTGCGCCCAGGCCCCAGGCCAGTCGCAATCACCATCGCAGGGTGCAACTCGTCGATCAGCCCGGTCAGGCACGCGCCCGCCGTGGCAAATGCGCAAGGCAGCAATCGCGCAACAATCTGCACATCGCTTCCCAGTCGCACGCCGTCCAGTTGGCGCACGGCTTCCCAGGAGGGGTTCACCCGGTCTTGATCAAAGGGCTCGAAACCCGTCAGCAGTACAATTTGCATCACGGCCTCACATCAACAGATAAAGCAGCACAATATTGACCACCAGCATCATCAACGCGGTCGGAAGCTGGGCCTTGATTACCGCATTCTTGTCCGGCAGCTCGAGCAACGCCGCCGGAACGATATTGAAGTTGGCTGCCATCGGGGTCATCAGGGTACCGCAGTAGCCGGAGAACATACCGATCGCCGCCATCACCGCGGGGTTACCGCCATAGACACCCACCAACACCGGCACGCCGACACCGCCGGTCATTACAGGAAAAGCTGCAAAGCCATTCCCCATGATCACCGTAAACAACGCCATGCCCAGCACATAGACGATCACCGCCACCAACTTGAAATCAAGGTTGATATAGGTAGTGGTGACGTGCGCGACAGCCGTACCAACCCCGGCTTCGTTGAACAGTAAGCCCAGCATTGCCAGCATCTGCGGCAGCACCATGGCCCAGCCAAGCGCTTCAGTCAGGCGACGGGATTCACGCAAGGCCTGCACCGGCGTATCACGGGTCAACCAGCACGCCAGGCCAAGGGCGATCAGGCAGCCGATACCGAGAGAAACGAAGGTCGTGTTTTTCGGGTCCAGCAATGGCACTCCGCCGATCTCGGTGTGCTTGAGCAACACCGATCCGATCACCGTGGTCAGCGGGATCGCCAACGCCGGGATGAACAGCTTGTGCCCCAGGCGACCAGCGCTGGCACGGGATGCTTTGTCGTGCAGCTCGGCATGCTTGCCTCGGCCGACGCCGCCCATGCCGGCTATCAAGGCCATCACCACTATGCCTACCCCGATAGCCACCGACGGCAGACGCTCACCGATCAGGAATGGAATGGCGAACAACAGCCAGAACAATGCACTGGTCCAGCGTTTGGGATGGGTGCGATCCATCAGGATCATGCCCGCCGTGATCAGCAGCAGAACCCCGGCCAGCCAATACAGGTATTGAATGGAAATAATCATTGTGCGGCCTCCACGGGTGCAGCGGCCGGCGTCATCTCTCGGGTGAGCCTTCGGTCAAACCGATGCAGGCGGATCGCGTGAATGATGAAGGCGCAGATCGCCGTAGGAATCCCCCATACCGCAATATGCAGCGGCTCCACATCAATCCCCGAGCCCAGCAGGAAGGTGTGCATCAAGGCGATTGCACCGAAGGCGACAAAGATATCCTCACCAAAAAACAGGCCGACATTGTCAGTTGCCGCGCACATCGCCAGCACTTTATGACGCAGTTTTTCGGGAAGTTTGCCGTAGCGTTTTTCCGCTGCACCTTCAGCCATCGGCGCCAGCAGCGGACGCACCATCTGCGGATGCCCGCCCAGGCTGGTCAAGCCCATGGCGGCCGTGGATTCACGCACAAACAGATAGATGATCAACAAGCGCCCGACCGTGGCGCGCTCGAACCGTGCAATCCAATTCTGCGCATGCAGGCGCAGCCCATGCCGCTCCAGCAGTCCAATGACCGCCAGGGGCAGCAACAGAATCAATTGCAGGGCACGGGTCTGAAGGAAGCCATCGCCCATGGTGGCGAGGATTTTTTCCAGGGGGAAATGGGCGGCAAGCCCGGTGGCGATAGCGGCGGCGGTGACCACCAACAGAGGGTTGATACGCAATACAAAGCCAACCACGATCACCAGTACGCCGATCAACGGCCATAAGTTCACAACAGTTTGCATGGCGGTGAGGTCCTTAAGTGCGCGCTGCGGCGCCATTACAGCAGGATGTGAACAAAGGGTTCACAGCAGGAAGTGGCGTGCAGTCGGCTCGGTTTTTTATTGTTGACCCAGAAGGTCGAGCGTCAGTGGCCGCAACTTTGCTGCCTGGGGGCGGGAGGTGTCCAACAAGAAAAATTGTTGCTGCGAACCAATAAATTTTGTGGGTGGTTGAACATCGTGCATGTAGCGAGAGTGGATAGCCCCGCAGGGACTCACGCATCTCAGCGCCGCTTGTTTCTGAGGCCTGAGCGAGTAAACCGATGACGCCCCCCTCTTACCCGCCGGCCATGACCCGGAAGCATCTGGAGGGTTTTGCAAAAAAACTTGCAAATCGCACCAACAAAAAAGGGCCCACCTTTCGGTGAGCCCCTCTAGACCGCCCAGCAGAGCGGATTTTGTTTGGTAGGCGCGATTGGACTCGAACCAACGACCCCCACCATGTCAAGGTGGTGCTCTAACCAACTGAGCTACGTGCCTGCTGTGAGGCGGCATTCTACGGAATTCCGGAGGGGTGTCAACATCTTTTTTGCAGCTAACCCTATGAATATGCGAATTTTTTATTTGCGTGGGGTACACCTGCGGATTTCGGGTGGCTGGCAGGCAATTTTCAACTCAGGTAGGATCGGCGCACTCGTAAAAAATATAAAACAGAGGTTCCAGGATGGCGAACACCCCCTACCCCCAGTCGTATTACGCCGCTTCCGCGAATGCAGCTCCACCTCGTCCAGTCCTGCAAGGCGACGTCGAAACCGATGTGTGCGTGATCGGCGCCGGCTACACCGGCCTCTCCAGCGCCCTGTTCCTGCTGGAGAGCGGTTTTCGCGTGACGGTGCTGGAAGCCGCCAAGGTGGGGTTTGGCGCCTCGGGCCGCAATGGCGGGCAGATCGTCAACAGCTACAGCCGTGATATTGATGTAATCGAGCGCAGTGTCGGCCCCAGGCAGGCGCAACTGCTGGGGCAGATGGCGTTTGAAGGCGGCAAGATCATTCGCGAGCGGGTGGCCAAGTATCAGATTCAGTGCGACCTGAAGGATGGTGGTGTTTTCGCCGCGCTCAACAGTAAGCACATGGGCCATCTGGAGTCACAGAAGCGTCTATGGGAGCGCTACGGCCACACCCAACTGGAGCTGCTGGACGAACGCCGTATTCGCGAAGTAGTGGCCTGTGACAACTACGTCGGCGGCCTGCTGGACATGAGCGCGGGGCACATCCACCCACTCAACCTGGCACTCGGCGAAGCGGCCGCCGTGGAGTCCCTGGGCGGCACGATCTACGAGCAATCCGCTGCCGTGCGTATCGAGCGCGGCGCCAACCCGGTGGTGCATACCGCCGAGGGCAAGGTCAGGGCCAAGTTCATCATCGTCGCGGGGAATGCCTACCTGGGCAACCTGGTGCCGGAGTTGGCCGCCAAGTCCATGCCGTGCGGCACACAAGTGATCACCACCGCCCCCTTGGGCGATGAGCTGGCGAGAACCTTGCTGCCGCAGGATTACTGCGTCGAAGACTGCAACTACCTGCTCGACTACTACCGCCTCACGCGCGACAAGCGTCTGATCTTCGGCGGCGGCGTGGTGTATGGCGCGCGCGACCCGGCGAATATCGAAGCGATCATCCGCCCGAAGATGCTCAAGGCCTTCCCGCAACTCAAGGACGTGAAGATAGACTACGCCTGGACCGGCAATTTCCTGCTGACCCTGTCGCGTTTGCCGCAGGTGGGTCGCCTGGGCGACAACATCTACTACTCACAGGGCTGCAGCGGCCATGGCGTGACGTATACGCACCTGGCGGGCAAGGTACTGGCAGAGGCACTGCGAGGCCAGGCAGAGCGTTTTGACGCGTTTGCCGACCTGCCGCACTACCCGTTCCCGGGTGGGCAACTGTTGCGCACACCATTTGCGGCAATGGGTGCCTGGTACTACGGGCTACGCGACAAATTGGGATTCTGACTCGAACCTGTAGGAGCCCGTTTGCAGGCTCCTACAGGTCGCACTTATCAAATCACAGACACAAAAAACCCCGGTCTTTCGACCAGGGTCTTTGCTATCGGATCAAAGTAGCCAGAGGCTCGCTTTGTGCTTCAAGGCGTTCAGTGGGCCTTGAGACAGATATGGCGCAGCGGACGGGACTCGAACCCGCGACCCCCGGCGTGACAGGCCGGTATTCTAACCGACTGAACTACCGC
>NZ_JBYSZX010000014.1:0-159978 GCF_058787615.1 Pseudomonas sp. FW305-3-2-15-C-LB1
CGGCAACTCCAGGCCGAACACACTGGCCATGGTGCCGCTGACCACCCCGCCGAACATGCCATACAAGCCGACCTGCAGGATGTTGTAGGCAAACATCGCCAGCACCCCCGCCGCCCCGCCGGCCAAGCCACCCAGGCCACGGGAGGTAAAGGCATAAAAGCCGCCTGCATTGGTCAGGTGCTTGGACATGGTGGTGTAACCCACCGAGAACGCCAGCAGCACCAGCAGGGCCAGGATCAGCAATGCCGGGGTACCGGCGCCGTTGCCAAGCATGATGCCAATCGGGAAGCCACCGGCGATCACGCTCAACGGGCTCGCCGCCGAAACCACAAAGAAAATGATGAAGCCCACGCCCAGGGCGCCACGCTTGAGCTCCGTGGAGGGGGTGACCGGGAGAGATACGCTCATGTTGTTGACCTTATTGTATGAGGCAGTCGCTGTTGGATCGGCGCAGTCAACCGCTCACCGTCACCGAGTCGCTTATCGTTGTTGTTGCACGCTGGAATCGATCCTATGCCTGCCAACGAACGTCGCGGTAGCCCAAATCGGTCACGCACGTCCTCACCTTGCGCAAGCAGCGAAGGTGCTCTCAGGTCGTTCAAAATCGGTGAAGGTTCAGCCGCGCGCAAAACCGCTGATGGCGGCGCGGGCCGTCTGGGACGGCAGCTCGGCGAACAGCTCCTGGTACTCCGCGGCAAAATGGCTCAGGTGGTAAAAACCCCACTGGGCAGCGGCATCGCCGATGGAGAGGTCGCAGGCACGGGTCGACATCAAGGCCCGGCGCACGCCGTTGAGCCGCACCGAGCGCAGGTAGTTCAGCGGCGTGGTCTCGGCCACCGCACGGAAGCTGTTCTGCACGGTGCGCCGACTCACCTGGAGCCGCTGGCACAACTCGATCACGCTGGGCACGTTGATCATTTCCGTGGTGGTCAGGCGGTGGCATTTCTCGACAATGAAACTGCGCGTAGAGCTGGGGCTGCGCTGCTGCTTGTCACAGGCCGGGTCGGTCATCAGTTGCAGCAGCTCACCGAGCATCGCCTGTTCCAGCACCATCTCTCGCTCCCGATCGCGCGTGCTGTCGAGGTCATCGTCGGCCAGGGCCTGGGAGAACAACGCGAGCAATCGGCGGCGAGCCTGGGCGAAACGCTGGGGCGACACCTTGATCACCGGCTGGCGCAGCAGCAGGTTGAGTTCCTTCGCCGACGCGGTCTGCTCCAGCGCCTGCTCGAACAGCTCACGCTCGAAGGTGATGGACAGCAGCTCCATGCCCATCGGCATGTGGAACATGAACTCCTCGCCACCGTGCAGGAAGAACAGGCTGCTGTCGTCCACGTCGCGCCCCTGCATGCGGATCGAACCGGGCACGTTGATCGGCACCGCGAAGCACATCTTGCCCCGAGGGGCCACGCCGTTCTGCACCACACGCTGGTTGATCTGTTCGAGGAACAAGTGGCAGCCGGCGGTCGTCAGCTGCATCAGTGTGCTTTCGGCGGAGCCGGCGGTCAGCTGGCTGTAGTCCTGGCTCCACTGCTGGACGGTGGCTGCATGCACATGGATATCGCGAAAATGGCTGATCGTCTGATTTTTCATGGAGTCGCAAGCCTCTGCCAGAAATTCTTGTTTTTTGATCGCCGCTGCGCTCGATAGTCGCACATAGCACACGTCCTGCAAATCGTTTATGGGACAGCCGGCGGGCTGGAGCAGGCACGTGTATAGGTGCCGATTCGGGATACCGGTCTGGAACGCGCACCGGAGATGATCGGCACACGTAAATCGACCTGTCAGAGAGACCGTCATGAGTGAAGCCACACTAGAATCCCTGCACTTCGCGGATGCCCCGCGCATCCTCTCCAGCGCCCTGCCCGGCCCCAAGGCCAGCGAAGCCCTGGCGTTGTCGGCGCGCACCGAGTCGATGGCCCGTGGCGGCGGGCGCATGCCGGTGGCCATGGACCGTGCGTTCGGCGCAACCTTCAAGGACCCGGACGGCAATACCTACATTGACCTGTCCGCCGGTGTCGGCGTCAGCAGCGTGGGCCGTTGCCACCCCAAAGTGGTGCAGGCCATCCGCGAACAGTCCGAAGTGCTGATGCATGCCCTGGAAATCAACAGCACCCGGCGCACCGAGCTGGCCGCCAAGATGTCCGAGATCGCGCCGGACGGCTTGCGTGGCGACTGCATCACCTTTTTCACCCAAAGCGGCAGCGATGCACTGGAAGCCGCGATCAAGTTCGCCAAGCGCATCACCGGGCGGCACCAGATCATTGCTTTCCACGGCGGCTACCACGGCGTGTGGAACGCGTCGGGCGCGCTGACCACCGGCACTGCCTACCGCAAAGGCTACGGCGCGCAGATGGGCGGTGTGATTCACGCGCCCTACCCGTATGCCTACCGCTTCCCGTTCGACACCACCCACAAGAGCGCCGAGCAGATCGCCGGCGACTACGTGGACTACCTGCTGAACACGCCCTACACCGCCGCCGATGATGTGGCCGCAGTGATCGTGGAACCGGTACAGGGCGAAGGCGGCTACGTGCCGCCTTCGCCGGAGTTCCTGCAACTGCTGCGCAAGGCCTGCGACCGCAGCGGCACCTTGCTGATCGTCGATGAAGTGCAATCCGGCGCCGGGCGCACCGGCAAGATGTGGGCGGTGGAACACTCGGGCGTGAAACCGGACATGCTCACCTTCGGCAAAGGCATCGGCAGCGATCTGCCGATGGCCGGCCTGATCATGCGCTCGGACCTGGCGGCAAAGATTCCCGATGGCTCGATGCCCAACACGTTCGCCGCCAACTCGCTGTCGGCGGCCGTGGCGCTGACCAACATCAGCATCCTGCAGGACCCGGAACTGGACCTGCTCAACCGTGCCCACGCGCTGGGCCTGGAAGCCCAGGCCTATATTCGCGGCTTCAACAACCCACTGGTCGGCGAAGTGCGCGGGCGCGGCCTGATGATCGGTATCGAATTGGTCGAAGACCCAGTCACCAAGGCGCCCCTGGCGGGTGAAAAGATCGGCCAGCTCATGGGCTACCTGCTCAACCACGGCGTGCTGATGATTCCCTGCGGTCGCTACAGCAACGTGATGCGCGTGATGCCGTCGCTGACCATCTCCCGTTCGCTGTTCTTCAAGGCACTGGACATCTTCGGCGACGCCCTGGCCGCCCTCAAGGCATGACTCATGGAGCGCAACATGACTGAACACTTGAATCACTTCATCGCCGGCGCGTCGCTTGAAGCCTCCGATGGACGCCGCATCGACCTTATCGATCCGGTCACGGAACAGGTCTACGCCCGTTCGGCACGCGGCACGGCCGACGACGTCAACCGCGCCGTGGGTGCTGCGCTCGAGCAACTCGAACGGGGCGCCTGGAGCCAACTCGACGGCGCCCAGCGTGGCCGGCTGCTGTCGAAACTGGCGGATCTGGTAGAGCGCGACAGCGAACGGCTCGCCGACCTTGACGCCAACGCCATCGGCCGCTCCCCCATCGAGCCGCGCCGCATGGACCTGCCCAATGCGATCGCCCACCTGCGCGCCGCTGCCGGCTGGGCCAACCAGCTCGAAGGACGCACCATCCCCACCGGCGGCTACTTCGGCACCCGCACCCTCTCGTACACCGTACGCGAGCCGGTGGGGGTGGTCGGCGCCATCGTGCCGTGGAACTCGCCATTGATGATCACGGTCTGGAAGCTCGCCGCGTTGCTGGCGGCAGGCTGCACCGTGGTGGTCAAGCCATCGGAAGAGACCCCGCAGTCGGCCCTGCACCTGGCGGCGCTGGCGCAGGAAGCAGGTTTCCCGGACGGTGTGATCAATGTGGTCACAGGCTACGGCGCCGAAGTGGGCCGCGCCCTGTGCGAACACCCACACGTCGCCAAGATCAGCTTCACCGGCAGCCCCGAGGCCGGCCGCGAGATCCAGCGCACTGCCGGCGTGCTGTTCAAGCGCGTGGCCCTGGAACTGGGCGGCAAGAGCCCGCAGATTGTCTTCGACGACGCCTCCTTCGATGACGCCTTGCGCGGTTGTGCCCTTGGCCTGTTCGCCAACCAGGGCCAGGTGTGTGCGGCCGGTTCGCGCATCCTCGTCCAGCGCAGCCTCGCCGAGCGCTTCGGCGCGGCGCTGGCCGAAGCGGCCCAGGCGGTCAACGTGGGCGACCCGCGCCAGCCCGGCGTACAGATGGGGCCGGTGGCCAAGAAAGCGCAGTTCGATCGCGTCAACCGCTACATCCAGCTGGGCATCGACCAGGGTGCTACGCTGCTGGCCGGCGGCGTGTCCACCCCTGCACGCGGCTGGTTCGTGCGCCCGACGATCTTCGCCAACGCCCGCAACGACATGGCGATTGCCCAGGACGAGATCTTCGGCCCGGTGGGCACGCTGATCCCCTTCGACACGGAAGACGAGGCCATCGCGCTGGCCAACGACTCCACCTATGGCCTCGCCGCCACGGTGTGGACCACCGACCTGGTGCGTGCGCACCGTGTCGCCGCAGCGGTGAAAGCCGGCGCGGTGGGCATCAACTGCTGGAGCCCGCTGGACGCCAACCTGCCCTGGGGCGGCGTCAAGACCAGCGGGATCGGACGTGAAGGCGGCTTCAGTGGCGCGCTGGCCTACACCGAAGAGAAGGTGATCACCGTACTGATGCCCGGCTGAGCCAGCGCACTGAGCGAGCCACCCTCGATATCGCCAGGGTGGCTCACTCAAAGGTGCATTTTGATGATCGTTGGAGAGACCGTGATGAACCCAGAAAACCCGACCATAATCGATCGTTATCCAACATCCCTGCGCCTGCTGCACTGGGTGCGCGCTGTGCTCGTCGTCGGCCTGCTGTGGGCCGGCTGGCACATGACCGGTATGAATGATGAAGTGGCGAGCAAATTCGAGCTCTATTACCCCTGGCACAAATCCTTTGGGGTGCTGGCGTTCCTGCTGGTGTTGACCCAGATCGCCGTGCGCTTGCGCACTCCGAATATTCCGCAACCGCTGCAAACCCTGGAACGCTACGAACAGGTGTTATCCCGGCTGACCCAACGTGCGATGTATGCGCTGCTGGTGATCGTGCCGCTGATGGGCTACTCCATGTCGAGCACCTTCACCATGAGCGACGGTGTGTTCTTTTTCGGGGTCAACCTGCCCGAGTTGTTGCCGAAGAATGACGACTGGTTCGTGGTGTTCCAATGGCTGCACAAAACACTCGCCTATACCCTGCTGGTGCTGATCGTGTTGCACATCGCAGGGGCGCTCAAGCACCGCTTCTACGACAAAGACCCGCGCAACGACGTGCTGCGCCGCATGCTCTGAAACAACCAGGCGTCGGCGCCAGGCGCCGACGCCCTTCCCTTCTAGAACGTCACCCAGACAATGAACTGCATGTAGGTGTTGGTCGACGCACTGCCACTTTGCAGACCGCCATTGCCCAACCACTTCTCGGGTTTGTAGAAGCCGATCAGCGGTGACAGCGTGATGTTATCCGTCACCATCCAGTCCAGGAACAGGTCGACCTCGCGGGCGCTGAAATCCCGGTCCTGCTTGCGGGAAAGCTGGTGGTAATCGAAGGCCATCGCATTGAGGGTCAATTTATCGGTGGGCCGGACGGAGAGCAGCACATCGTTGATCCGCATGTTCGAGGTCACGGAACCGGCGTAATTCGTCGCTATCTCACCTTGGTAGCGTTTGCGGTAGCCACCCTGGAACAGGAAATCCCAGCCTTCGGAATAACGCGAATAGCGATAACTCACGGTCGGCTGCCATTTGACGTCGGCGAAGGTATAGCCCGCGTCGAAGAACATCGCCCGCTGCGAGCCGGAACGTTTTTCCTGGCGCGCCACTTCGAAGGCGAAGTCGGCATTCTCGATCCCGGCATTACCCTGCCCGCGCAGGCTGTAGATGTTCATGCCCTTGCGCTCGAGCCGATCACCGAAGGCGTAGCGCTCCTCCACATCCAGACCGCGAACGTAGGTAGAGCCGATGGAGCCGAGGGGTGTGGTGTAGTCAACCGTGGCGGCCGCCACTTCGGTCTTGGACTGTCCGGGGTTATCCGATTTCAGCCAGATCAGGCTGCCGTGAAGGCCATCCTTGCCACCCAACTTGAGCACCGCCGTGTTGCCGAACGCCAGGCGCTGGCCCAGGTAGAACGCGCCGCCACGGTTGAAGCGCCCGTCACGCACCCCCTCGATGGGACTGAAGGCATTGCCGGGGTTGAAGCCATCGTCGGTGATCAGGAAACCGTCCACCGTCACCAGCTGGCGGCCGAAGGAAAAGTCGACGCCGTCCTGGCCCAGGGCGGGCACCAGGTCACCTGAGCGCCAGCCCAGGAAGGCATCTTCCACCGCGGTGCGGCGCTCGTTGCCGGCAGTGATCGCACCGGTGTCGCCATCGCCCCAGGTGCCGGAGCTGAGCAGGCTGAACCCGCCGTAGACCGACCCGGCGATGAGCTTGTCCGTCGAGCCGTTGAGGCCATATTTGGCATAGCCTTCCTGCCAACGCATGCTGCCGGGCGCCTTCTGCGGGTCGCCGAGGTAGTTGCGGGTGCTGCCGAACCAGCCAAAGCCGGCGCCCAGTTCCGCGTTCAACAGCGTGCCGCCGTCGTCTTCGTTATAGAGCGTGTAGGCGTGGGCCTGCGGCTCGAAGGCACAGAGTGCAACCAGCGAAAGCAGGGGGGCATAGGGGGGTGTGCGCATGACGTCTCTCCTGTTTTTATATTTATGAGGCGAGACACGAGTGTTCCGATTGCGGCGTGCAGGCGGTAACCCAAATCAGCATGTGCGAGGCTGCTCAAAACATTCCCCCCTCCTCCCTCATTGGTTGCCGTTTTGGGCTACGGCCCGAGAACGCCATCCCCCTATGCTGGGCCCATAAGAACCATAAAAAAACCGAGGCACCCGTCATGAGCGTTTCATCCCCCTCCCCGCTGTTCCGTCAGGCGCTGTGTCTGCTGACTCTCACTGCCTGCAGCGTGCTGTCGTCGGTCGCCACCGCCCACCATTCGTTCGCCTTGTTCGACCAGACCCGCACGGTCACGGTCAAGGGCGTGGTGGAGCGCTTCGCCTGGACCAACCCCCACATCACCCTTTACCTCGATGCCGACGGGCCACCGCCCCAGCGCTACAAGATCGAGACCGGCAGCGTCAACGCCTTGCAACGCACCGGCTGGAGCGCGGACTCGATCAAGGCCGGCGACATTGCCGAGGTGTCCTTCAAGCCCCTGAAAAACGGTGAACCCGGCGGGCTCCTTGTCGAGATCAAGATCGGCGACGTGGTGCTCTCGGGCGGCGGATAGATCGCCCCTGCCCTGCGCCACGACATCCGAACTGCATCGATCCGCCGCGTGGAGACACCCCATGAAACCGACACGAACCTTGCTCGCCCTGGCCGTGGTCCTTGTGACCTGCGCCGGCATCGGCAACGCCGCGACAACACCGAATAAACACCGCCCCGACATCAGCGGCACCTGGGAAAGAACCCCGGACGACTGGTTCGGCGAGAACCCGGACGACCCTGTGCACCCGGGCGGGCCGATGGACCTCAAGGCGCCCTACGCCGCCGAATACGCCGCACTCAAGAAGAAACAGGCGGCGGCCAACGAAGCCGGGACGCCGCTGGCCACCACCAGCTCGCGGTGCCTGCCCGAGGGCATGCCGACACTGATGGCGGCGCTGTTCCCGATCCAGATCATCCACGACGACCAGGACGTGATCGTGCTCGGCGAGTACCTGCAACAGGTCCGCCGCATCCGCTTGAACCAGGCCATGCCGCCCAAGGAAAAGCTCGACCCGCTCTACCAGGGCCATTCCCGTGGGCACTGGGAAGGCGACACCCTGGTGGTGGAGACCCAGCGGGTGCGTACGGATGTGCGGTTCTATGACGTGCCCCACGGCCCGGACATGAAGATCACCGAACGCATCCGCCTGCGCGGGCCGGACCGCCTGGAAGACCAGGTGCTGATCGAAGACCCGCAGGTGCTTGCCACGCCCTATCGCTTCACCTTCGAGTACAAACGCTCCAGCTACGCCATCCAGGAGTACGTCTGCGAAAACAACCAGATCGTGATCGACAGCGAGGGCAAGGCGTCCCTCAGCCTTGAGTGAGGTTGACCGCATGGAACGCTCGATAATCCTCGGCGGCATGCTGCTATCGCTGGCCCTCACGGCAAACGCGTGGGCAGAAGTGCCACGCATGCCCACGGCGATTGCCATCCCGCCGTCGGGCCAGTTGCCGCTGTCGTCGGCCAGGCGTCCCGGCACCGAATACAGCGACCTCGACAGGTACGGCTACACCGAGGAAGAGTTTTACCTGCAAGGCGTCGCCCCGGCCATTACCGCAGCGGGTCAAACCCTGCTGGAGGCGCCTTACACCACGCGCATCCTGGTGCGTAAGCCAACGGACCCGGCGCGGTTCAACGGCACCGTGGTGATCGAGCCGTTCAGTTGGTTCGGCGAGCGCGGTGCCGGCTGGATCCTGACCCGTGACTACCTGCTGCGGCGCGGCTATGCGTTTGTCGGGTACACCCTGAACCTCAACCAGCCGGCCGTTGATCCGAAGTTCATCGCGGACACCCCGGCGGCCGAGGCCGATGGGATTACCCAGTACGGGCGGATCGTGAACTTCGAGTTCATGCGCCGCTTCGACTTCGCACGGTACGCACCGCTGGGTACCTATTACGACCCGCAACGTTTCACCCGGGGCAACGCGCCCGACCCGTTCGTGCCGCAATCCCAGGGCATCGGCGCGCAACTCGCGTTGCTGCTCAAGACCCCGGCGACACAAGGTCCACTGGCCGGCTTCGCCGTACAGCGCGTGTATGTGAACAGCTGGGCGGTGACCGCCCAGGTCTGGATGGACTACCTCGACCAGGGCCGCCACCAGCAATGGCGCATGCCCGACGACACACCACTGATCGATGCCTACATGACCGGCCGCATGGCCTATGGCGAAGTCGGTGGCGACGTGATCCGGCTGCCACGCCGGATGCCCGAGGGCGTGCCGTTCGTGACCGTCTACAGCCAGTCCGAACTGATGCATGACGTGCTCGAAGGCATCCCCCTGCCGCCGGACACCGACAGCCCGCAGGTGCGCTACTACGAAGTCACCGGCATGCCCCACCTGCGCCTGGCCGACCTCGGCACGCAGCATACCGAACGGTTCGCCGCCGATGTCGGCAAGGGCGACGACCCACGTTGCCAGACGCTGTACGACGAACCGGTGGAACTGGTGGTGTCGGCGCTGTTCGAGCGCATGGATCAATGGGTGCGCGAGGGCACCCCCATGCCCCGTGCGTCCCGGGTGGTGCGTGACGGCAAAGCCGCTGCGCGCGCGCCCTCCACCGGCAACCTGCTGGGCGGCGTGCGCCCGCCGTGGGTGCAGGTGCCCAGCGCGACTTACCTCACCGACCAGGAGACCGGCTGCGGGCTGATCTACGACACCAAGGTGCCTTATGCGAAGGACGTGCTTGGCCGGCGCTATGGAAACTTCAACCGCTACGCCCAGAAATTCGAAGAGGCCAAGGCCCAGTCGGTCAAGGAAGGCTACCTGCTTCCAGACGATGCGGCGGGCCTGCGCCCGATCGCCACGCCCCAAGACTTCTAACCCCACGAGGAAGGTACGCCGATGTCATCGTCACTCATCATTGCCTGGCTCTATGCGACGCCCTTGAGCACCGCCATCCGTGACGTCCTCTGGGTCATCCCCACGGTCCAGAGCATTCATATCATCGCCATCACCGTGCTGTTCGGCTCGGCGCTGGTCAGCGACCTGCGCCTGGCCGGGGTGCTCGCCACGGACGAGCCCTTGCGGGGTGTGGTGCGCCGCTACTACCCGTGGATGCGCAACGCCCTCATGGTCCTGCTCTTCACCGGGCTGATCATGATCATCGCCGAGCCCGACCGGGTACTCGTCAACACCACGTTCTGGCTGAAGATGGTCCTGGTGGTGACGGCGTTCACCCTGACGTTACTCCTGCGGCGCCCACTGCTGCGAGCCCCCGATGAACGCGAAACGCGCCCCATCAAGGCACTGGCCTGGCTGTCGATCGGCCTGTGGTGCGCGGTGATCATTTGCGGTCGCTGGATCGCCTACACGATCTAAGCGTTTTCAACCCAAGCCTTGAGGTACTCGCCATGGACATCCAACCGCTGCTGCAAACCCTCCAGGACACTCCCGTCGCCGCGTTCATCCGTGAGTCGGGCTCGGTCTTCCCATTGCTTGAATCGGTGCATGTGATCGGCATCGCCATCGTCTACGGCACCATCGCCGTGGTGGACCTGCGCCTGCTGGGCGTGGCCTCCCATCGGCGCAGTGCGCTGAAGCTGATCCAGGATCTGCTGCCCTACACCTGGATCGCGTTCGTGGTGTGCGTGATGACCGGCCTGCTGATGTTCTGCGCCAATGGCACGACCTATGTGCAGAACACTGCGTTCCTGTGGAAGATGGGCCTGCTGGTGCTGGCCGGGCTGAACATGGGGGCGTTCCACCTGGGCGCCTTTCGCCGCATCGGCGAATGGGACACCACACTACCGCCGCCCAGCCAGGCACGCGTGGCGGGTTTCAGTTCACTGGCGCTGTGGGCAGGGGTGATTTTCCTCGGTCGCTGGATTGCGTTTCTCTGATGGCCAGCCTGAGCGATGCAATCACGGTGGTGCGCCCGCGCTCCGGGCGCTGGGAGTCGCTGGCGCTGCTGCTGGCGACCCTGGCCGTGATCGCCGGCGTGGCCGGCTATGTGGCCCTGCGCCCGCAGAAAGCCGGCCCGCCCATCCCCTTGAGCTGGCAGGTGCGCTCCTTCGACGGTCTGGGCGCAGTCGACCAGGCGATCCATAGCGCGCTGTTGCCGGCCGGCGAGGAAATCATCTGGTTCAACAACGACACGGGCGGCTGGATCACCTTGGAGCATGCGCAAAAGCTGCTGTTGCCGCCCTTCTACCGCGATGGTTTCTGGAAGACCCATGGCGAGGTGCAATGGCAGTTGATTTTGCCGGGTACCCACCAGGCCCACGGGCTTTCCGGCGACGCCCATGCACCGGCGGATCCGAGCGCCAACCAGGTGTCGCAAGCCACCCAGGGCCAGGGTGCCACGGTGTACTACGGCGCTGGCGGCCGCGCCACGGGCCAGAGCGCCTACCTGCTGGTCATCGGTCACGCCCACGCCGGTGTGATGTGGGCCAACCAAGCGACGATCTGGGTCCATCCCGACCCGAACGTGCCCTACCCTGGCATCGTCAAGCCCGAGTCGCTGGTCGGCGATGGCTGGCGCCAGGTCATTCCATACGACGGCGCCAGCGAAGTCGAACGTGTCAAAGGAACCCAGCCATGACTACCGCTACCCAACGCCCGTCACGGTGGCGCAGATGCCTTGCGCTGTTGATGCTGATGCCTGTGGTTGCACTCGCAGGCACCGCGACCGCCTCGGGCAAACCGCTCAGGATCGGCGTCACGCTCCACCCCTACTACAGTTTCGTGGCGAACATCGTCGGTGACCGGGCGCAGGTCATTGCGCTGATCCCGCCCGAGGCGAACCCGCACAACTACCAGCCGCAACCCGACGACATCACCCGGGCGATGAACCTGGATGTGCTGGTGGTCAACGGCATCGGCCACGATGAATGGGCTTTCCAGATCGTAAAGGCCGCCGGGCGCACGGCGACGTTGCCGATCATCCAGGCCAATGCATCGGTGGCCCTGATTCCCATCGCGGGCGACCAGAGCGGGGTCAAGGTGGTCAACCCACACACGTTCGTGTCCACCACCGCGGCGATCCAGCAGGTGTTCGAGATCGCCCGCCGGCTGGGCGAACTGGACCCGGACAACGCAGCGACGTACCGCCACAATGCCCTGGCGTATGCCGCGCGGATCCGCGAGTTGCGCGCGCGCTTCATGACCCGCTTCGCCGCGCTGGACCTCTCGGCGTTCCGTTGCGCGACCACCCATGCCGGCTACGACTACCTGATGCAGGAGTTCGGCCTGTTCGTCAGCGCGGTGATTGAACCACGCCATGGCGTGGCCCCGACGGCACGCCAGTTGGCCAACACCATCGAGGCCATCAAGCGCGCCAACGTGCGCGTACTGTTTGCCGAGAAGAACTTCTCCCTCGACCTGGCCAAGCCGATCGAAGCCGCCACCGGCGTGAAGGTCTTCGCGCTGTCGCACATCACCGGCAACGCCTATAGCGCGGACGAGTTCGAGGTGGCCATGGCCGAGAACCTCGAAACCCTGGCCCAGGCCATTGAGTTCACCCAGCCAGCCAGGAGCACCCCGTGATGCGTGGACCTGCCATCGTGTTTGACAACGTGTCCCTGCAACTGGGCGGCACCCGGGTGCTCGATGCCGTGAGTTTCCGGGTCGAGGCAGGCGCCCTGCATTGCCTGGTCGGCCCCAACGGCGGCGGCAAGACTTCACTGGTGCGCACACTGCTGGGCCAGATGCCGCATTCGGGGTCGGTACGGCTGGAGGGCGAGATCACCACGCCACTGGGCTATGTCCCGCAGCTGCTGGACTTCGACCGCAATGTGCCGATGACCGTCAACGACGTGATGGCCTTGCTCGGCCAACGCCGACCGGCCTTCCTGGGTTCCAGCCGCGCAGCCAAGGCACTCAGGGCTGCGGCCCTCGCGCGTACCGGCGTGGCGGCGATGGGCGCGAAACCCTTCGGCAGTCTGTCCGGAGGCCAGCGCCAGCGTGTGTTGCTGGCCCAGGCGATCAGCCCGGTGCCCTGGCTGTTGATCCTCGACGAGCCGACCGCCGGCATCGATGAACCCGGCGTGCGCCTGGTGGAGGCGTTGGTCGCCGAACTGCACGACCGAGGCGTCACCATCCTGTGGATCAACCACGACCTGGAACAAGTGAGGCGCATTGCGCAATCGGTCACGGTGATCAATCAACGGGTGTCGTTCCATGGCAGCCCCGCCCAATGGGAGAACGTGCGATGAACGCGCTGTACGACTTCATTCGCGAGCACCTCCAGGCGCTCGCTGCGACGGGCGTGCTGCCGCAACCCTTCGAGTACGAGTTCGTGATCAACGCATTGCTCTGCGCGGTGCTGATCGGGCCGCTGCTGGGCGTGCTCGGCTCGATGGTAATGATCAAGCGCATGGCGTTCTTCAGCCAATCGGTGGGCAACGCAGCGATGACCGGCGTGGCCATTGGCGTGCTGATCGGCGAGTCCTACACCTCGCCTTACTTTTCGATGTTCGGCTTCTGCCTGCTGTTCGCCCTGACGCTCAAGTACACCCAGCATCGCACCACGCTGGCCAATGACACGCTGATCGGCGTGTTCCTGTCGATCTCGCTGGCAATGGGCGCCTCGCTGCTGCTGTTCGTATCGGCGAAGATCAACACCCATGTGATGGAGAGCGTGCTGTTCGGCTCCATCCTGGCGGTGGACCACACCGACATGAACGTGTTGCTGGTAGTCACCGCGATCTGCGCGCTGATCGGGCTGCCGCTGTACAACGGCATGCTGCTGGCCAGCCTCAACCCAAGCCTGGCCCATGCGCGCGGCGTGCGGGTGCGCAGCGTCGACTACCTGTTCGTGGTGCTGGTCACCCTGGTCACAGTGGCCTGCCTGAAAATCATCGGCGCCGTGCTCGTCGAAGCGCTGTTGCTGATACCGGCAGCGGCGGCCCGCAACATCAGCCATTCACTGCCGGCACTGGTAACCCGCGCCGTGTTGATCGCGACGTTTTCCTGCGTGGTCGGCATCCTGGCGCCGATGCAGTTCCACATTCCCGTGCCCACGGGCGGCGCCATCGTGATCGTTGCGGCACTGGTGTTCGTCGTCACCACCGTCATTCGGGCGACCACGGCCCGGTTCAGAGGGGCCAGCGTATGAAATGGCTGAATGCTACGTGCCGCCCAAGACTGGCGCTGTTGGCGGTACTGCTGGGCAGCCCGTTGCTGGCCCAGGCGGACCAGGTGCTGGTGGCGTTGCCGGCGCTGTATGCACTCACCTCGGCACTCGGCGACGGCACTCGCCTTGAGGTGGTGCGTGTGCCGCCCGATGCGGCGGTGTCCCTGCAAAGCCAGGCCAATGCGCTGTCACGCCTGGACGCCAGTGTGTTCGAGCAGGCGACGGCGGTGGTCACCTTGAGCAGCCTGTGGCGTGCCGATCCTTTGTATGCCGCAGCCCGTCGCCACAACCTGCGGATCGTCGAGATCGACGCGTCACATTCCTGGGGCGCCATCAAGCCCGGCGTGGCCGTGGCCCGCGTGCCGCCAAACGACGTGCCCTGGGCGGGCGCGCAAGTGGCCGACGACGGCCTGTCACCCTATGCCTGGCTCGGCCCCGTCAACGCCATGCGCATGTCGGCGCTGATCGCGGCCGACCTGGAACGCTTGTCTCCCGTCGACGCGCCACGCATAGAGCGCAACCTCACCGCACTCGACAGCCGCTTGCGCCGACTGAAGGCCGACTACGGCGCCCGGCTGCTGGCGGTGCCGGACCTGCGCGTGCTGTCGTTGGCCGACGAATTCATCTACCTGTTCGGCGAGTTCGGCATTTATGTCGACGGCTGGTTCGTGCGGCAGGACATCGATTGGAGCGACGCTGACTGTGCTGCGCTGACCCGCTACCTGCGCGAGCGTGACATTCGCGTCGTCGTGCACAAGTGGGCGCCGGACACCAGGATCGCCAAGGCCATCGAAGACGGTGGCGCACGCCTGGTGCTCCTGGACACCGGCGCCGATGCAAGCAACGGCTACGAGGCCCTGCTGAGTTCGAACCTGGACGCCCTGCTGGCGGCCTTCGCCCCCCTGCAACACCCTTGACTGTGGAGCGCTCATGAAACCCTTGGGTCCAACCCGTTTGATACTGATGACAGCAGCCCTGTCCTGCTGCCAGGCAGCCTTCGCCCATGGCCCGGTGTTCGACTGCTACCTCGAACACGATGACCAGGTGAAATGCGAGGCCGGCTACACCGACGGCAGCTCCGCCGTCGGGAGAAAAATCCGTGTCCAGGATGCCCGCAACAAGCTGCTGCTCGAAGGCAGCATCGGCGCGGACAACACCTATACGTTCCAGGCCCCCGCAGGCGACTACACCGTGTTGTTCCTGGGTGGCGACAACCATGACGCGACGATCCAGTCCGCCGACATTTCCAGGTGAAACAGACCATGACCTTCACACGACGACTGTTCCAAACCCTCGCCGGCGCCACTTTCGGCTGCGTGGCCTGTGCCGCCCAGGCCCACTTCCAGATGCTCTACGTCGAAGACACGGCGCCACAGCGCGGCGATAAGCTGGAGTTTGCGCTGGTGTTCACCCACCCCTTTTCCGGCGGCCCCACCCTGGTGATGGACAAGCCCCGGGCGTTCAGCCAGGTGAGCGCCCACGGCAGCAAGACCATCGACCTGCGCCAATACCTGCGGCCGGTGCAGTGGCAGAGCCGCGACAACCGGGCGACGGCCTATCGTGCTTCAATCCCGCGGGAGTTGATGCGCTCGCTGGGCGACCATATTTTCGTCCTCGAACCCGAACCTTACCTGGAAGCCGAGGAAGGCCTGTACATCCAACAGTTCACCAAGCTGATCGTCAACGTCGGCGGCGTCCCCGGCGACTGGGCCGAGCCGCAGGGCTTGCCGGTGGAGATCCAGCCGCTGAGCAAACCCTACGCAAACTGGACGGGTGGCGTGTTCCGCGCCGTGGTACTGGCCGATGGAAAACCGGTGCCGTTCGCCGAAGTCGAAATCGAATACCTCAACCATGCCGTCGATATCGAGCAGAATAGCTTCGGCCAGGCAGCCTACGTCACCGCGCCGCAAGCTTCATTCAACGCTCAGAGCACCTACGCGGACGCCCAGGGCATCGTGACCCTGGGCCTGCCCCGCGCCGGTTGGTGGGGCATTGCCGCGCTCGACATCGGCGCGACCAAGACCCACAAGGGCAAGCCGCTGTCGCAGGATGCGGTGTTGTGGGTGCAGGCCAGGGACATGGTGCCCGGCAAGGACTCAGGTATCGCTCATTGAGCTATTGGCTCGCGACTGAACGCCTCGACTTCGCGAATCAAGCCCTGTGCCGCCATCATCACCAGGTCTCGCCCTTTCTCCGGCGAGGCCTGCGCCGGGTCCGAGCCCATGCGCCCGTCGACGTGGCGGGCGCGGAAGTCGAAGGCCTCGCGGATCGGCCCCCACGGCGCGATCCGGGGTGAGTAGTCGGCGGTTTTGATCGAGTCCGGGTAGGCCCATTGGGTCACGGCGATCTCGGACGGCGTGGCATGGATGCCGTGGCCGGTGGGGAACTGCGCCTTGGCCAGTTCGCCCACGCCTTCCAGGTCCCACCAGTTGCATAACTTCAGGGCGAACCCCGCCGGGCGACGGGCAAAGCTGGCTTCGGCATACAGCTCGGAAAACGCCGCTTCAATGGACGCGACGTTGCCGCCATGGCCATTGAGAAACAGGATCTTTTCAAAGCCATGGGCCGCCAGCGAATGCACCCAATCGCTGATCGCGGCAATGAACGTCGAGGGCCGCAATGAGATCGTGCCGGGGAAGCCGATATGGTGCTGGGCCATGCCGATATTGAAGGTCGGCGCGATCAGGATATCGGCGCTTTTTTGCGCCTGGCACGCAATGATCTCGGGGCACATCCAGTCGGTGCCGAGCAGCCCGGTCGGCCCGTGCTGTTCGTTGGAGCCGATGGGGATGACGATGGTGCGGCTGCGCTCGAGAAAGTGGCCGATCTCGGCCCAGGTCGACAGGTATAGAAGCATCTTGGGTTCCTCAGGGTTTTCAATGATGGCGGGCCACTCGACCCGCGCTGTATTCGCCCGCCGAGCCGGTGCGCGTTCGCGGTTTGGTCGCGATGATCACGAACGCCGCGCACAGGAACACGCAGCCCACGGCAACGACCCCCGTGTTCAAGCTGCCCGTGGCGGTTTTGGCCCAGCCGATCATGGCCGGGCCCCAGAAACCACCGGACAGGCCGATGGTGTTGATCAAGGCAATGCCGCCTGCGGCCGCGTCGCCCTTGATGTGCTCGGAGGGCATCGCCCACAACACGGTGTAGGCCATGAACATCATGCTGATCGACAGGGTCAGCACGATCATCGACCCCACCAGGTGGCCGCCCGCCAGGGGATAGAGCATCAGCAGGAGCGCACCGGTGGCCGCCGGGACGGCGCAGTGCAGCCGGCGCTCGCCCAGGCGGTCCGAGCGGCGCCCGATCCAGTACATGCCCAGTGCCGCCCCGACATAGGGCATGGCGGCATACCAGCCCACTTGCTGGGTGTCTTGCAGGCCCAGGGTCTTGATGATCGCCGGCAGCCAGAAACTCATGGCGTAGATCGAGAAGATGATGCAGAAGTACGCCGAGGCCAGGACATACAGCTTAGGGTCGCGCAGTACCGCACGGAACGAATGGCTGCGGGCATTCGCCGTGCCCAGTTCGGTTTCCAACAGCTGTTTTTCCGCCTCATTCAGCCAAGGCGCATCGGCGGGCCGGTCGGACAGCACGACGTACATGAGCACGCCGAGCAATACACAGGGCAAGCCTTCAATCAAAAACATCCATTGCCAGCCGGCCAGACCGCCGACACCGGCAAGCGTGGTGATGAGCCAGGCCGACAAGGGTCCGCCCAGAATGCCGCCCATGGGACCGGCGATAAACACAATGGCAATCGCCCGCGCCATGCGGTTCGGGCCGTACCAACGCGACAGGTAATAGATCATGCCGGGAGCGAACCCGGCTTCGAATACGCCGAGCAGAAAACGCATCGCATAGAACGTCGGCACGTCCCGTACAAACAACATGCACGCCGAGGTAATGCCCCACAGCACAAGGATCCTGCTAAAGGTTTTACGCGCACCGATGCGGGGCAGCATCAGGGTGCTGGGCAGTTCGAACAGCACGTAGCCGATAAAGAAAATCCCCGCGCCGGCGCCGTAGGCAGCATCGGACAAGCCCAGGTCGCTTTGCATCTGCAGCTTGGCAAAGCCCACGTTGATGCGGTCCAGGTACGCAAAGACATAGCCGATGAACAACAGCGGCAACAGCCGCCAGTTGAGCTTGTGGTAGAGGGCAGAAATGGCTGCACTTTCTGCCGGTGCCAGGGAGGTTGGCATACGAGTCTCCAGTTGTTTTTGTGGGTCTGCGTACTTGCCAATTCAGGGTGCGCCGGCCCACGATAAGCAGCAAGAGCAACTAAGTTCACTTAGCGTTGCTCTGCAGGCAACACAACTTCTGGAGCGGGTCATCCTTCATGCGTGAGATCAATCAACAACGTCTTCGCTACTTCCACGAAGTGCTGGTGCACGGTTCGATCAGGGGAGCGGCGGACAGCATCAACACCTCGCCCTCGGTGATCACCCGCCAGATCAAGCTGCTGGAAGAGGAATTGGGCGCCAAGCTGTTCGAGCGCCAGGCCCGTGGCGTTCAGCCCACCGAGGCGGCGGCGCATCTACTGGAGTTCTGGCGCGGCTATCGCTCGCACCAGGAAAAACTCGAAGACCAGTTGCAAGCCATCAAGGGCCTGCAGCAAGGCCATGTGCGGGTGGTGATCAGCGAAGGCTATGTGGATGCGCTGGTCGACAACGTGCTCGCGCCTTTCAGCAAGCAATACCCCAGGCTTGAAGTCACCCTGGACATCCTGCCGGTGGACGATGTGCTCAACGAAGTCGCCGAAAACCGTGCGCATATCGGCCTGGCCTATAACCCGCCGCCCCATCCACACATCGACTACCGCGCCGCCTCGCTGCAGCCGGTGATGTTGCTGGTGCGCCCGGACCATCCACTGGCGGTGCGTGGCACCATGGCGACCGTGACGGAGGTGTTGGAATGCCCATTGGTGCTGACGCCGACCACATTTGGTATTGGCCATGCCATCACCCTGCTGGAATACGCCGAGAAGATCGAAGTACGCCCGACCCTGGTCAGCAACTCCCTGGCGGCACTCAAGCGCCTGGTTGCCACTGGCGGCTTTGCCTCGCTGGCCGGGGAGTTCGCGGCCTATCGAGAAATTGAAAACGGCGAGCTGGCGTCGGTGCTGATCGACCATCCGCTGTTGCTGGGGGTGGAGGCCAAGCTGTTGGTGAAGGCCTCAAGACCGCTTGCGGCGCCCGCTCAGGAATTGTTGACGTGGATGCTGGAGCGGTTGCCGATGTTTTGCATGCCCACTGTTCACCAGAACCAATAAGGCAGGAATTTAGGCGTCGGCTCATGGGCCAACTCCAGATGGTAAGTAACGCAATTGAAGAAAAACATATCCAGTATGAGAAAGGTGACAGCCCCGAAAGAAAAGATGACGAACTCACGATGGGGATGCCCGTGAAAACGTGATTCCAACCAGGGCCGCACGGCGACTAGCGTAATCAGACCCAGGCAGGCACCGAGGTAGTTGGGCTGCAGCGGGGTCACCGCATACAAACTGTACCCATAGGCAAGTAACAGCATCACGAGGCCTATCAGCGGCAACTCCAGGCAGAACCCAAGCAGTTTTTTCCGGGTGTTTGCAAACATTTCACTGCGGTCCACGAAGACATAGGCCGCCAACAACGAAATAGCTGGTGTGATCGACAGTATGTAACGCGCCTTTTTCGAACTTGGAATCGTGAACAGCACAATGATCATAAGGAGCCAGCCGGTGAGGTACAGGAGCATGTTCGTGGCGGCATGAGGCGTACTGTCGAAAAAGTGTTTGCCCTTTCTGATGATCACACTCACTGCAATCAAGGCGGTGAAACCGTAGGTCAGCAAGCCTGCCGAAAAGTAGAAGTAATAACGGGGCGCGTGATCACTGCCGAACCGCCCGAGTCCTTGCATGATCAAAACCTCTTGCAGAAAAGCATCGCCGCCCTGCACATAGGCCGCCCAGGTCAGCACCGCGATACCCGTGGCCAGGACCAGGCCCGCCAATAATGAGAACACCACCAGCATGCGCCACTGCCGGCTCAACAGGTAATAAGAGGCGACGACACTGGCAGGTCCGATCAGGCCGATCGGGCCACGAAACGCAAAGCCCAGCGCCAGGCCCGCGAGTACCAGCGGCAACCGATAACGCTGTTGGTGCACCTCGCCCGCGTAGGCCAGGTAAAAGCACACCACCGTAAAAAGTGCCGGGTACACATCCAGCGCCAGGGAGTTCACGCCGTCCAGAAATGACCAGGTGAACAGCGCAAACACCACCCCGTAGGCGCCCCACTTCTTCTCATGCAAAGCCCCCAATTTATAAATGAACACCAACATCAACGCGGCAGCGACGCAAAAAGGCACGCCCATCGACAGAATGGAGACACGGCCAAACGGCAAGGACACCAGATAAACCAGGAGTGTATTGATCACCGTGTAATCGGGGTAAGGCTGCAGATCTTCGGCGATTGGAAACAGCGTGACGCCGTGCGCAAGCATATATTGGGCAAAGTCGACAAAGCGCGTGGTGTAATTGAGCACGGCGGGCTTGTATTGCAGGACAGCCAATACAATAAACGCGACCACAAAAATAAATGAACAGGGCTTTTTTACAGCCACTTCCTTTAGCTTATTCATGCGACCTTGCCGTCCCTGAAAAAAGCGCAGACTAGCACTTTGCTTTTCAGGCGTTCCAGATTGGAAAAGTGAAGAGTTGTAAAGGCCGCACACTGTATTCATTCAACCCGGCAACTCGCCGTGGCATTCTGAACATTCGCTGAACATGCGTTAAAAAAATGCGAAGTCAGCCTAAGAAAAACTTCAACTGAATTTAATTTAGCGCCTTGTTGTGTGCGTCATGTGAAGAGGCACCAAGGAATAGTTTTATAAACAATCCGGTCACCTTGAAAAATAAGCAGTCCGTGCAAAAATTCGGAACAAGAGCAAAAAGCAAGGGTAGACACCCGGTGGTACATCAATCAGTTATCCGCACATCAACTCCCTGTTCTCCCCCTCAATCCCTCTTCATAAGATCGCGTGGCTTACAGCCTCCTGGCATCAGGCATTTCAAGGCCTGACAACAACTGATCGGTTGCGCAATCGAACTGTTCGATAAGGAAGTCCAGCAATACACGCACGCGGGAAACCCGGTAACGGTTGCCATGTAGCACCGCGTAGACGCCGGCCTCTGGGACACAAAAGTCAGGCAACAGGACGTTCAGTCGTCCAGCACAGATATCGGCTGCCGCATCCCAGATGGTCTTGCGTGCAATGCCATGCCCGGCCAACGCCCATGCGCGCGCGAGTGCGCCATCATTGGTTTCCCATGCCTGGCTCATAGGTACGGTGTAGTTCCATGCCTGACCGTCCACCACAAAGTGAAAGGTGTTCAAGGGCCCTGCGCCAGTCACCAGCACGATGAACTTGTGGTTCACCAGGTCAGCAGGGGTCTGCGGTTCGCCGTATCGCGCCAGATAGTCAGGCGAAGCGCACAGTACTCGCCAGTTGGGCGCCAACTGCCTGGCGATCATCGAGCTTTCATGTGGCTGCCCAAACCGGATTGCCAGATCAATATCGTCCTGCAGCAGATTCGACACCGAATCCGACAACGTCAGCGCAACGGACAGTTCCGGGTGCAACTTACTGAATGCCTCAAGCCAGTCATTCAAAAGATTGCGGCCAAAATCGGCAGACGCGGATATCCGTACCTTGCCACGCACCTCAGTTTGACTGGCTTGAAGCCCCGCTTCCGCCTCATCAATAGCCCGCAATGCGACCCAGCACTGCTGCAAGTAAAACCGACCTTCTTCCGTAAGGCGCAACTGACGCGTTGTGCGATCAAACAATTTGGTGCGCAGCGCCGCCTCAAGCTTGATAAGGCGCGCGCTGGCCGCGGCTGGCGACAGCGCCAGTTTGCGCCCTGCGGCAGACAGGCTGCCGAGTGCTGCCGCCTCGACAAACAAACGCATATCACCCAATCGGTCAGTGGCCATATTCAATTCAAATTTGATAGCTCATCAAATGTTAAGCCAATTATCAAATCGTAGGCAATTCATCACACTCATGCCTCCTCTCCCATTGAGCACAAGTCATGACCGGCAAATCACAGGTTGAAAATGGCTCTTTCACAACATCGAGCAATATCGAACACCTCACTACCGAGGGTCTCCCACTGACGGCCCTGTTGGCGCTGACATTGGGTAGCTTTATCGCCACCGCCAACGAAACGGTGCCGGCAGGACTTTTGCCGCAAATCGCCGAAGCATTTGGTGTGTCGCAAGCATGGGCCGGTCAGATGGTGACACTGTGTGCACTGGGCTCAGGGTTGGCGGCTATTCCTTTGACGCTCGCGTTGCAGGGTTGGCGTCGGCGCGGGGTGCTGTTACTGGCGGTCGGGGTGTTTTGCGCCTGCAATGCGGTGACCGCCCTGTCGCCCTGGTTTGCATTGACGCTGGCGGCTCGCTTCATGGTGGGTATTGCAACCGGTCTGGCCTGGAGCCTGCTGGCCGGCTACGCCAGACGGTTGGTCACCCCACCACTGCAAGGTCGCGCTATGGCGCTGGCCATGCTCGGCATCCCTCTGGCACTTGCCCTGGGCGTACCGCTGGGTGCCTGGCTCGGCAAACTGCTGGGATGGCGATGCGTGTTCGGGACGCTCTCAGGACTCAGCCTTTTGCTGATGGCCTGGATCTATCTGAAAGTGCCTGATTACCCCGGACAACGCGCCGATCGACGCCTGCCGCTGCGCAGGGTCTTGCAAACCCCGGGGGTGCGGCCGGTACTGGCGGTGGTCATGGTCTGGATCCTGGCCCATTACACCTTCTATACCTATATTGCTGCGTTCCTGGCTTCTGTTGGCTTGGCCGATCAGGTTGATCAGGGCCTCCTTGCATTCGGTATTGCGGCCTTGTTCGGTCTATGGATGATCGGCACGCTGATTCATGGCAGGCTTCGTAGCCTGGTACTGCTCAGCCTGACAGCATTCACCCTGGTGTCGTTTGTCCTTGGGCTGGGTGACCTGCCCGCCAGTGCGATCTACATCAGCATGGTCTTGTGGGGGATGAGCTTCGGTGGCGCGCCAACCTTACTGCAAACCGCCTTGGCTGAAGTTGCCGGAGACGGCGCTGACATTGCGCAATCGATGCTGGTCACCGTCTTCAACCTGGCGTTTGCAGGCAGCGGTGTGATCGGTGGCGTTCTCTTGGAAACCTGGGGGGCAAGCGCTATTCCCTGGGTAGCGCTGGCGTTGTTGCTGCCGGCGCTGATGATGGTCTCGGTGGCCAAGAGGCATGCTTTCAGGCGTTGACCGTTGAGCTGTGCTAACAATCGGCAATCGAGACTGGCCGAATGGCGGACACAACTCTGCACCAAATGAGTCCATTTGCCCGTGCACGTCGATAAAAATCAAAGTCACGAAAAAAGAGGACGAAGCGCCCACCCAGTAAATTGCAGGCAAAAAAAAGCCACTCGTTAGAGTGGCTTTTTTTTGTGTTTGGAGCGGGAAACGAGACGTGCACTGGGCGGCTTACTCATTGTTTTATATATAATTTTGAATTTCTTGGTACCGTGACAATACTCTATGTTGTACTTGTATTTTCATCCACTCAAGCAATTAGGGATGAACGGTGGAGCGTGAAGAACTGCTGCGGTTGCTTTAAAAGGTGTATCAAGTCTGGGGAGCAATAACCGGGTGGGTTATGCAAACCAGCGTAAGCGCACGGTGAACACACCTACCGGCCTCCCAAATTAAGGGCGATGGTGTCCGCCTATTTTTAAGCGGACGCGATAGCCCTTAAATGCGCCAACGAAGCTCTTACCCCAAGTCGTTCAAAGCCCAGGTTGTTCAGGAATGCCTGCAACCCGGCGCCTCCATCTCCAGCGTTGCCATCAGCCACGGCATCAATGCCAACGTAATCCGTAAGTGGCTGCCACTTTACCGAGATCAACCACCCGCAACCCTGCCGGCGTTCGTTCCGGTAAAGGTCGCCCCGAAAAGGCAGGCCGAGTCATCTGTGATCATCGAGCTGCCATTTGGCGAGCAAATCTTCACGGTAAAATGGCCAGCTTCCGATCCCGAGGGATGCGTCCGATTTGTCCGTGGACTTGCTTCGTGATCCGCATCGACGCAATTTGGCTGGCCACCGAACCGATGGATATGCGCTCCGGCACCGAGAAAGCGCTCGCCCGGGTCGTGGCGGTCTTCGGTGCGGCGCAGCCGCACTGCGCTTATCTCTTTGCCAATCGCCGGGGCAACCGTATGAAGGTGCTGGTTCACGACGGCCTGGGCGTTTGGTTGGCGGCGCGCCGTCTGCATCAGGGGAAGTTTTCCTGGCCGAGCAATCGACATGGTGACCAAATGGAGCTAAATACTGAGCAGCTTCAGGCACTGGTGGTCGGTCTTCCCTGGCAACGGCTTGGGTCTGACGGAGCCATCCGTAACCATTAAGAGACATGGATGACATACATCGATCAGCAGATCGGGCAGAGTCATCGCCATGATTCCTACTCCTCCTCTCGATCAGCTCGACACCGAACAACTGCGCAGCCTCGCTGCGCAGTTGCTCAAACGCGTTGAGCATCTAGATTCGCAGCTGGCGAGCCTCGACAAAGAGGTGCTTCATCAGAAGACCCGCAACCAGCAACTCATTCACGAAATAGCCCAGCTCAAACGCCACCGCTTCGCCAAACGCTCCGAGTCGTTCAGCCCTGATCAGGCCAGCTTGCTCGACGACCTGATTGAGACCGACCTGGCCGCCATCGAAGCAGAGCTTGAAATCCTGGCACCAAAGCCAGCGCAAGTAGCAGTCCGCCAGCAACCCAAACGCACTGCGTTGCCTGCCGAGTTTCCTCGCACACTGATTAATCACGATCCCGAAAATACTCAATGCCAATGCGGCTGCGCCCTCAAGCGTATCGGCGAAGACGTCAGCGAAAAGCTCGACTACACGCCGGGCGTGTTTCGCGTTGAACGGCATATTCGTGGCAAATGGGTCTGTAACAACTGCGAAACCTTGATTCAAGAGCCGGTGCCGGCGCAGGTCATCGACAAAGGCATCCCAACTGCCGGGCTACTGGCCCAAGTAATGATTGCGAAATACGCCGATCATTTGCCGCTGTACCGCCAAGAACAAATCTTCGGGCGTGCCGGTCTCGCGATTCCTCGTTCAACGCTGGCCAGTTGGGTCGGTGCTTGCGGCGTGCAATTGCAGCCACTGGTGGATGCCCTGCGCGAAGTCGTGCTTGAGCACAACGTGGTGCATGCCGATGAAACGCCGGTGCAGATGCTCGCGCCGGGCGAGAAGAAAACCCACCGTGCTTATGTTTGGGGCTATGCCACGACCGCGTTCGCTGAAATCAGCGCGGTGGTGTACGACTTCAATCCTGGTCGTTCGGGCGAATATGCCCGCAACTTTCTGGGCGACTGGAAAGGTAAGTTGGTCTGTGACGATTACAGCGGTTACAAAGCCAGTTTTGCACTTGGAGTCACCGAAATCGGCTGCATGACCCACGCTCGCCGCAAGTTTTACGACCTGCACATCACCAATAAAAGCGTGCTTGCCGAGCAAGCGTTGCGGTACATCGCGGCTTTATATGAAGTTGAACGCGAAGTTCGCGATTTGGAACCTGATGTCCGGCGACGAATACGTCAGGAAAAAGCAGCGCCCCTGATGGACGCGTTTCATGCCTGGATGATTGCCCAGCGCGAGCTTGTGCATGAAGGTTTAGGGATTACCAAAGCCTTGGATTACAGCCTAAAACGTTGGGCTGCGTTGCGCCGTTACCTGGACGACGGCACGGTGCCGATAGACAACAACCATATCGAGCAGCAAGTTCGACCTTGGGCTCTTGGAAGAAAAAACTGGCTGTTCGCCGGCTCCCTACGCAGCGGTCAACGTGCGGCGGCGTTGATGAGTTTGATCCAGTCGGCCAAGCTCAACGGGCATGATGCGTATGCTTATCTGAAGGACGTTCTTAATCGCCTGCCGACGCAGCGGGCGAGTGAAATTGGGGAGTTGTTGCCGCATCGTTGGCAACCGGCTTAGCCGCGCAAGACGGGATGCCCGGACGCTTACAAACCAGCACAAGTCAGCGCGACTGGCTCTGCGGACCAATAGCGTCGACTTGATGTTTAGAAGTGATTTGGTCGTTCGCAAATCCTTAAAGCAGGACTCAAATCAGGGCGAAGAGCCTTTCAGGAACGTCACAATGCCTCTTCGCTTCGCAGTTGTTGGCTCATTTCATCACAGGCTTTCGACCAATCCATGAGCCATTGCGGCATACCTGGCGAATCCTCTGGCAAACCCAATTCCTGGCAAAAGGCAGAAGGTGAAATAGTGCCTTCTGCAGAGCGAAATAAGCCGCGCATCACAACAACGGCAACCACGCGTCTACGACTGATAAATCGATGCTCGATGTAGCTCCACTTTGCGTCCCAGCCAAGCATCCTCGTATGAATTTCGAAAGGCTCGAAAAGCTTCAGTTCACGACGAAACTTACCCCATGTGTCCCCAACGATAGGAAGCGCTTTTGCACGCAACGCGACCCGAAATGCACCGCTGCGCAGTACATAATCCATGCGAGCTACATCGGCCAACGTGAAATATCGACCATTGGTGACGTGCCGATTGAAATCCAGATCCAGAGGCCAGACCCGCATGCGGGTTACGGTCGTTGCCAACCCGTCGACAGGTCTACGCCAGGGTCTACGAAAAAGCAGGAATAGAAGCCGAAACCAGAGATTCATATGCGCCAGGATGTCTGAATGAGCAAGAAACTTTAGAGCAATGCGAAGAACTCAGATATGTCCGAAAATGACTGTTTCCATCCAAGACGCGCAATTGGGTTAGCGGTATGAGCACCTGTCCATCAAACTCGAAACTGCCTGACTAATGTGCTCAGGTCACCCGCAAGCTTCGACAGTTCCTGACTCGCCGAATGCGTTTGCTCAGCTCCAGCCGATGTCTGGATCGACAGATCGCGAATGCGAACCAGATTTCGGTCCACTTCGCGGGCAACCTGAGCTTGCTCTTCCGAGGCACTCGCGATCACCATGTTGCGTTCGTCGATTCTCGAAACGTTTGGCCCCGACCTGAATTTCAACGCCCCTCATGTCATGCTCATCTTCAGCAGTGACATTCTGGATCTGCCCTTGATAACCGCAGACCCCGTGCTGGAACTCATACATTGCCATTACGCCGATGCACAGTTGAGGGCGATCAATGGCTCACCCGAAGTGCAAATACGTCGATACTTGTCAGATACCATGCTGCGAGGATAGCTATATACATTGGAAATGGCGGCGGCTCATATCGGTAGGAGTGCACGAAGCCTTCAGAATGCATTGGAAAAAGAAGGTACGAATTTCACTCATCTCCAGGACGACTGTCGCCGGCTGCTAGCCCGCGCGCTACTGCTGCACTCCTCGCGAAGCCTTAAATACATAGCCCTCACCGTGGGTTTTCGTGAGCTCAGCAGCTTTCATAAAGCCTGCCTGCGATGGTTTGGCGCCTCGCCAGGCCAGTACCGGGAGGCTAAACAATTGCACCCGTAATGCGTTAAGTATTTGGAGTGTTCAAGAGGAAAATACTGGCCTTCCTCGACCTGGCCGGCGATTGGGATTTTCCGTGCGCCAAAGCGCCATACCGGAAAGAACCGAGTTTGCCCTCAATGGCGCAACAGCTTGCGCAATGGCACCCCCTCCTTCAGCACGGGGGACTTGATAACGATGTAGCTGAAGTACTTGGATATACCGATATTCTTGTCCAACAAACTCTCAACCACTTCCTGATAGTGCTGAATGCTGCGCGTCATGAAGCGTACCAGGTAGTCATATCCCCCACTGATCAAGTGACACTCAAGCACCTCATCCACCAGCCGAATATTGGATTCGAATTTGGCAAAGTCTTCACGTTTGTGGTCGCTGAGGGTGATCTCGGTAAAGACGGTGACCGAGTCGGTGATCTTGGCGAGGTTCAAGTGGGCCTTGTAGCTGGAGATATACCCCGCCGATTCCAGCCGTTTGACCCGTTGCAGGCAAGGGCTGGCAGACAGGCCCACAGCGTCGGCGAGGCTGACATTGGTCATCCGGCCGTCCTTTTGCAGTTCAACCAAAATGCTGATGTCGATCCGGTCCAGCTTGACTAGCCCTTCCATTGCGTACCTCTTGACTGCCATTTGTAAGACAATCTTCTAGCAAAATCAGCGCCGTAAAGACAGCTGATGCTGCGCAACCAAATCCGCCATGCTGCTGATGCAATAGTCTGCCGCGCAAGGCGAAGGCTGCCGAGCTCGGTTGCGGCCGATCAAACAACGGTCCAACGCTACTTGCGCGCCGACCGACGGTCGCGTGACATGCAGAATCGGCAGTTCATCTACGCCTTGTCGGCTGAGCCATTGTGGGTCTTCGGCCAGCGAGATGAAATCTTCCGGTGCAATCCCCAGCCGCTCGCACAACCCACTACGGTCCTCGGCATCGCGATCTCCGCGCACCAGGAGGCAATAGAACTTACGTAAGTACAGCATCGCCCCTGGCGAGTCCTCGAACAATGACCAGTTGCTCGCCGAACGGGCAAAACTCATACCCTCCTCCCAACTGGCTTGAAGGTCCCAGCTTTCAGCCAATTGGCGATGGGCAAAACACAACACACCACTGAAGCCTAGCTCAGCAAAGCGAGGGTATAGGCTCGCCACCATCGCGTTGAATTCCGTCAGCACCTGCTCCCTGGACGGCTGCCCACCACGGTTGTCGAGCAACGGTTGCAATGCCGCCCACACCCCCGAATCCCGGTCTACCAGAACTTCATCGCAATCAATCAGCAACGTTCGATAATCTGTCAGCCCCATGGTGGGTCTAGCCTCCTTGATGCGTTTCACCCGTAGCGGGCACTGCCTCAGTTCAAGACCCGTGCCAAGGCCTTGTCGAGAATTTCCAGGGCTTCGTCAACCTGGGCTTCAGTGGCCACCAACGGCGCCAGGAAACGCAGCACATTGCGGTGCACGCCGCATTTGATCACCAGCAAGCCACCGGCCCGCGCAGCATCGATGACCTGTTGGTTAAGGTCTGCGTCCGGGGTGCGCGCGGCGTCCTTTTTGATCAACTCGATCGCCAACATGAAGCCGGTACCACGCACATCGCCGATGTTCGGGTAGCGCGCCTGCAAGCTAAGCAAACCTTGGCGCAAGCGCTCACCCAGTACTTGGCTGCGAGCCAGCAATTGCTCTTGCTCGAAAGCCTCGATGACCGCGAGTGCTGCGGCGCAAGCCAGCGCATTACCACCGTAGGTGCCGCCAAGACCGCCAGGCAGTGGCGCATCCATAATCTGCGCTTTACCCACCACGCCTGACAGCGGCACCCCCCCGGCCAAACTCTTCGCCACAGTGACCAAGTCGGGCTGGATGCCCGCATGCTGGAAACCGAACCACGTGCCGGTGCGACCGAAACCGGTCTGGATCTCGTCCAGAATCAGTACGATGCCGTGCTTATCAGCTAATGCACGCAATGCCTTGAGGAACTCAGGCGGCGCCGTGAGGAAACCACCGTCGCCCTGAACAGGCTCGATGATCATCGCCGCCACTCGCTCCGGTGCAACCTGGGTTGCCAGCAGCTCATCCAGGGCACTGAGTGCCACCTCGCTGGTGACGCCGCGATAGGCATTCGGATACGGCGTGTGGAACACTTCTGGCGCGAATGGCCCGAAGTTCTGTTTGTAGGGTTGGCTCATCCCCGTGAGCGTAGTGCCCAGCAAGGTACGTCCATGGAACCCACCGCGAAAGGCAATCACCGCCGAACGATTTGTATGGGCACGGGCGATCTTTACAGCATTTTCCACGGCCTCTGCACCAGAGGTGAAGAACGCCGCTTTATAGGCCTCCTTACCACCGACCATTTCACATAGGCGCTGTGCAAGGTCGAGGTATGGCTTATAGGCCACCACCTGGAAACACGCGTGGGAAACCTTCTGCAGTTGAGCCTGCACAGCGGCGACTACCTTGGGGTGGTTGTGACCGATATTGAGCACGCCGATGCCGCCGACGAAGTCCAGATAACGTTTGCCATCCACATCCCACAACTCGGCGCCCTGGGCACGGTCAATCACCAGCGGATGCGCGGTGACCAGCCCACGGGGCACGAACTGCTCGCGCTGACGGAGCAAATGAGGGGTTTCGTCGACTTTGCTATTCATGGCATTTCCCATTGTGATTCCGGCAACCTGGAGGTGGTTGCGATGCTGTTCAGATTACGGTGTGTGAGCAACGCACTACGCCGAACTTGCCCCGTGAGAAATTCGGATCGACTGTTTTAACCCCGCCTTTCAACAGATCCTGCGCCGGGCTTGGGAGATGATGATCGCTACCTTTATCCAGCAGGAAATGCCCATGGCCTTGCTCTACAAAGCTGACCCGATACGCGGCGAACACTGGCAGGCACTGTTCGCCGAACATGCACCGGATATCGAATGGCGCGCCTGGCCACACATTGGCAACCCAGCAGACATTGAATACCTCGCCGCCTGGAGTGCGCCTGAGGATGTGGCAAATTTGCTGCCCAACCTAAAGGTGCTGTTTGCCCTGTCGGCCGGCGTGGATCAGTTGGACCTGTCGCGCCTGCCGCCCCAGCTGCCGGTGATACGCCTGCTCGATCCAGGCATCACCCAGGGTATGTGCGAGTACGCGAGCTGGGCCGTGCTCAGCCTGCACCGGGACATGCTGAAATACCGTCAACAACAGGTTGCGCGGTGCTGGCAGGCGCACCTGTTACAGCCAGCGGTGAATCGGCGGGTTGGCGTAATGGGACTGGGAGCACAGGCACAGCAGATTCTGGCGACGTTGGCGCCAATGGGGTTTGCGTTGTCGGGGTGGGCACGCAGTGCGCATCAGGTGCCGGGTGTAACGTGTTACGCGGGCAAGGAACAACTGTCGGCGTTCTTGCGCCAGTGTGACATTTTGCTGTGTGTATTGCCGTTGACCGAGCAGACCCAGGGAATTCTGGACCGACGACTGTTTTCCCAACTGCCCCGGGGCGCAGCGTTGATCAATATGGGCCGCGGCGGGCACCTGGTTGAAGCAGACTTGTTGGAGGCGCTGGACACTGGGCATTTGAGTGGCGCCGTGCTGGATGTACTACAGGAAGAGCCAGCCCCGGCGACTCATCCGTTTTGGAAACATCCGCAGATTATCCTGACGCCGCATATTGCCGCGATGACCCAGCCGCACAGTGCGTTTGGCGTGCTATTGGAAAACATCCGTCGGTTCGAGCGCGATGAGCCAATGGTCGGTGAGATAGATCGTTCACTGGGCTACTGATGCACAACAATACAAAAGAGGGGGGTGTATTGCTCTCCCCCTCTTTTGAGCGAGCTACAGCCTGGCAGCAATCGCCAGTCCTACCTCCTGAGTCGAGCCTTTGCCGCCCAGATCCGGCGTAATCGGCCCCTCAGCGATGACCGCTTCAATCGCTCGCAAAATCCCATCATGGGCAGCCCGATACCGCTCATCTCCATTCCCGAGGAAATCGAGCATCAACGCCCCTGACCAGATCATCGCAATCGGATTCGCAGTGTTCTGCCCATAAATATCGGGCGCAGAACCGTGCACCGGCTCGAACAACGACGGAAACCGCCGCTCCGGGTCCAGGTTCGCCGAGGGCGCAATTCCGATGGTCCCCGCGCATGCAGGCCCAAGGTCAGACAGGATGTCACCAAACAGATTCGACGCCACCACCACATCAAAGCGATCCGGCTGCAGTACAAACCGTGCACACAAGATATCGATGTGCTGCTTGTCCCACGCCACCTCAGGATAGTTAGACGCCATCAGCGCCGTGCGCTCATCCCAGTACGGCATGCTGATGGAGATCCCGTTGGACTTGGTGGCCGCCGTCAAACGCTTGCGCAGGCGGGTCTGGGCCAAGTCGAAGGCGAACTTGAGGATGCGGTCCACACCACGCCGGGTGAACACCGACTCCTGCAACACGAACTCGTGCTCGGTGCCTTCAAACATCTTGCCACCCACCGACGAATATTCGCCCTCGGTGTTTTCGCGGATCACTACAAAGTCGATATCCCCCGGCTCGCGCCCGGCCAATGGGCAGGGTACGCCGGGAAATAGCCGCACCGGGCGGATGTTGACGTATTGGTCGAAATCGCGACGAAACTTAAGCAGCGAACCCCACAGGGAGATATGGTCCGGCACCTTGTCCGGCCAGCCCACGGCACCGAAGTAGATGGCGTCGAAACCCTTGAGCTGCTCAAACCAGTTGTCGGGCATCATCTGCCCGTGTTCCAGGTAATAATCGCAGTGGGCCCAATCGAGGACCTCGATACTCAGGTTGAGGTCCCAGGTTTTTGCAGCCTGTTCCAATACCCGCAGCCCTTCGGGCAGTACTTCCTTGCCAATGCCATCGCCGGCAATCGCGGCGATTCTGAATACCTTGCTCATTGAGCACACCCCATTAATTGTCAGTTCAAGCCGCCGATGTGGAACGCTTTGACCTCAAGGTATTCGTCAAGGCCGTATTTGCTGCCTTCACGGCCAAGGCCCGATTGCTTTATCCCACCAAACGGCGCGACTTCCATCGAGATGATCCCGGTATTGAGTCCCACCATGCCGAACTCCAGCGCCTCGCCAAACCGCCAGGAGCGCTGCAAGTCCTGGGTGAAATAATAGGCACCAAGGCCGTAAGGGGTGGCATTGGCCAGCGCCAGCGCTTCGGCCTCAGAGGTAAAGCGCATCAGCGGCGCCACCGGACCGAAAGTTTCTTCGTTAGCCAACAGCATCCCGGCGTGTGCATCGCCCAATACCGTAGGCTGCACAAACTGGCTATCGCCGCTGGGGATCGCGCCGCACAACAGCTTCGCACCCTGGCTCAGGGCATCGTCGATATGCCGCGCCACCTTGTTCACCGCAGCGGGGTTGATCAGCGGGCCAATGGTCACACCCTCCTCCAGGCCGTTGCCGACCTTGAGCTTGCCCACCTCTTCCACCAGTCTCGCGGCGAAGCGGTCATAGATGCCGTCTTGCACGAGGATGCGGTTGGCGCACACGCAGGTTTGCCCGGCGTTGCGGAATTTACTGATCATCACCCCGGCCACTGCCTGCTCCAGGTCGGCATCATCGAACACGATAAACGGCGCATTGCCCCCCAGTTCCAGGCTTAGCCGCTTGATGTGCTCGGCACTCTGGCGCATCAGCAGGCGGCCAACGGCAGTTGAGCCGGTGAAGGAAATCTTGCGTACCGTCGGGTTGCCGGTCAGTTCTTCACCAATGCCGGCAGGCAGCCCCGTGATCACGTTGAACACGCCAGCAGGAATGCCGACGCGCTCGGCCAGCACCGCCAGGGCCAGGGCTGACAACGGCGTGAGGTCCGATGGTTTGACGATAATCGGACAACCAGCAGCCAATGCCGGCGCGCATTTTCGGGTGATCATCGCATTGGGGAAATTCCACGGGGTAATGGCCGCACACACACCCACCGGTTGCTTCAACGTCAACAGACGACGATCACCACTGGGGGCCTGCATGGTTTCACCGTAGATCCGCCGCGCTTCTTCGGCAAACCACTTGACGAAACCGGCACCGTAGCGCACTTCGCCTTTGGCCTCGTTGAGGGGCTTGCCCTGCTCGCTGGTCATGATCAGCGCGAGGTCATCGAGGTTGTCGATCATCGCGTGGAACCAGCGCTCCAACAACGATGCACGTTCTGCTGCCGGGCGTGCGCGCCAGGCAGGCCAGGCGCGCTCGGCGGCTTCGATGGCGCGACGGGTGTCCAAGGCATCCATGGCCGGGACCTGAGCCAACACTTGGCCAGTGGCTGGGTCGCGGATGTCCAGGGTGGCGCCGCTGTCGGCAGCGATCCACTGGCCATCTACGTAGCCGAGTTCAGCCAGCAGGCTGGGGTCTTGCAAGCGATTCTTGAGCATGGTCGAGTCCTGTTCCGAGACAAACTCCAGTCTAGGGAGCGGCCACGGAGGAGGATGCCGAAAGCGTGGTTACAGCAGCGCGGCCTGCTGAAATTCACAGCTGGACGGCAGGCTCTGCTACGCCTTCAACGAACCGAGCAAACCTTGCAGGAAGTGCGCGCCGGCGTCCATCTGGCTGATCTCGATAAACTCGTTGGGTTTGTGAGCTTGCTCAATCGAGCCCGGCCCGCAGACCACCACCGGCACATCCAAGCGCTGATTGAACAGACCGCCTTCGGTGCCGAAAGAGACCTTCGACGTACCGGTATCCGGTGCAGCGAACTGCTTGAGGAACCGTACCGCCTCGACGCTCGGGTGGGTATCCAGGCCTGGATAGACATTGAGGGTTTCGATCTCGATAGCCGCCACGCTGGAGAGTTTCTGCGCCTCTCGCACGATGACTTCGGCGCGCTCGCGCATTTGCTCCAGGAACTGGTCCAGATTATCCGCCGGCAGGTTACGCACTTCGAAATCCAGGGTGCACAGGTTGGGCACGATGTTCAGCGCCTTACCGCCGACAATCTGGCCCACATGCACTGTGCTATAGGGCACGTCGTAGTCGCTATCCTGGGCGCCGTGCTTTTGCAGTTGCTGCTGGCTCTCGCGCAGAGCGGCGATAAAATCACACGCCACATGGATGGCGTTGACCGAACGTGGCGCCAGGGACGAGTGTGCTTCCAGGCCACGGCAGTAAGTACGGTAGGAGCCCTTGCCCTTATGGCCGAGCACGAACTGCATATTGGTGGGCTCACCGATCAGGCACAGGAAAGGGCGCACCGGTGCCAGGTGCAGCACGTCCAGCAGTCGACGTACGCCGACGCAACCGATCTCTTCATCATGCGACAGGGCAAGCTGCAGCGGTCGCATCAAGTGATGGTCGGCGGCCTCAAGCATGGCGTCGATAGCCAGGGCAATAAAGCCCTTCATGTCGCAACTGCCACGGCCATAGATACGCCCGTCTTGAACAGTGGCGGCGAACGCGGGAAAGGTCCACGCCTGCCCCGCCGCCGGCACCACATCGGTATGCCCGGACAGCAATACGCCGGGTTGTTCCTTAGGCCCGGTGCTGGCAAAGAGATTGGCTTTCTTGCCGCTTTCATCTTTGACGATCAGAGACTCGATGCCTGTGGTCAACAGCAGATCACGCACATAGTCGATCAGGGCCAGATTGGACTCCGACGACACAGTATCGAAGGCCATCAGGTGTTTGAGAATGTCGAGAACGCGGGGGGTCATGAGGCCTGGCTCCGTTGTACGTCTGGAAGGGCAAAACGCGTGATAGAAAACGGCGCGATGGGCGTACTGGTGACGCCGGTACTCAGCAGTTCGGCCATCACATCGCCGACGCCAGGGCCAAGCTGGAATCCGTGGCCGCAGAAGCCGAACGCGTAGAACAACCCGTCGACCGTGCCACTGGGCCCCATGATCGGCAACGAGTCGGGCAGATAGCCTTCGATGCCGCTCCACACGCGGATGATGTTCAGGTTGCCAACACCCGGCAGCAGACGGCGCATCTGGCTGATCTGGTTGAGGATACTGCGTGGTTCGACGTAGGCGCGCCGGTTGAGCATGTCCGGCTTGCTGCGGTAACCGCCGCCGATGACGATATTGCCCCGAGGGATCTGGCGAAAGTAGATCACTTCCTCGGGGATCTTGGTGTACACGCCGATCACGGTTGGCAGCGCGTAGGGCACCGGTTCGGTCACCGCCATTTGCGGACCGTGGGTGTCCAAAGGCACCGGTTCACCGAACTGCGCCGAGAGCTTCTGGCCCCATGCGCCCGCGGTGATCAACAATTGTGCGGCGTGGAATTGACGGCCGTCGATGGTGGTAACCTGGAAATCACCGCCCACTTTCTGCACTTCAGCCACTTCGGTGCGCTCTTCGATCTGTGCGCCCAGGCGAATAGCCGCACGGGCAAACGCAGGTGCAGCTAGCCGCGGGTTGGCATGACCGTCGTGAGGCGCGTAGGACCCCCCTTTCACATCCGGACCGAGAAAGCCGAAACGTTGATGCAGCTCAGCACCGCGATAGATCTTCAAGTCCAGTTGCGCAGCTTCCGGTGCGGCGGCGTAGGTTTCGAGCTCTGCGATTTCGTCTTCGCGATAACACACTCGCATATGCCCGCTGGGGATGAATTCCAGGTCATCGTCGATCAACTCCGGCAGGCGTTTCCACAGCGCCCAGGAACGGTTGGCCAAGGCCAGTTGCCCCAAAAATCGCCCTTGCCGACGCACATTGCCGAAGTTGACGCCGCTGGCGTACTGGCCGATTTGGTCGCGTTCCAGCAGGATCACCGATTGCCCACGTCTGCGCAGGAAAAACGCCGTCGCTGCCCCCATCAGGCCGCCACCGACAATTACTACATCTGCTTTTTGCACACTCATGGCGCGACCTCTTCGGTGAGCATCGACAACGGTTTGACCGGCGCTTGGCCGCGCTGGCGGCCGACTTCCTGCACCGGGACACCGGCACACGCGGCGATCACTTCGGCGCCCGCCTGGGAGCAATAACGCCCCTGGCAACGGCCCATGCCCACGCGACTGAACGCCTTGGCACGGTTGACCTCGCAGGCGCCTTTCTCGTTAACCGTGCGGCGTAGTTCACCAGCGCTGATCATTTCGCAGCGGCACACGATGGCGCTGTCGGGTAAGGCCTTGGCCTGATCGCTCGGCCACGGGAATGCCTGGGCCAGGCCGAGTCGGAATTGATCCATCACGGCCAGAGCTTGCTGTTGTTCGTCACGCAAGCCAGCGTTCACCGATAACTTCAAATCTTCCAACAACGCCATTGCCACCAGGCGCCCGGCGTGTTCGGCGGCATCGGCACCGCGAATTTTCGAACCGTCACCGGCCGCGTAGACGCCCTTGACCGAGGTGCGCCCAAGGTCGTCCGTAGACAGCCACCACTGGCTTGAGGCTTGGTCAAACGCCATGGCGCAACCCGCCAAATCCCCCAGTTGAGTCTCGGGCCGCAGGTGATAACCCAGCGCAACCGCATCGGCCTGCACCGTTTCAATATGCCCGCTGCCTTGCGTAAAGCGCACACCCATCACGCCATTGTCAGCATCACCCAAGACTTGCTGCGGTTGGATGCCCAGGTGCACCGCAACCTTCGCGCGGTACAACTGTGCCAACAGCTTAAGACCCGTGAACAACACTGCAGGCCGCGCCAGCAGTTTGGGCAACGCCTTGATGCGCAAGCTCAGGGGCGATGTATCCAGCACCGCTGCAACGCTGGCACCGGCCTTCACGTATTGGCTGGCTACCAGGTACAGCAACGGCCCACTGCCCATGAACACCACGCGATGGCCGATAGATACCGCCTGATTTTTCAGTGCGATCTGCGCCCCGCCCAGGCTATAGGTGCCCGCCAGTTGCCAGCCCTCAATCGGCATCAAGCGGTCTGTGGCGCCCGTGCAGAGAATCAGCGCGTCGTAATCCACCACACTGTGACGGCCCTGGCTCACACAGCACAATTGCCCCGGCGTGAGGTTCCACACCAACGTGTCGGGGCGGTAGTCAATGGCGCCGCGCAAGCGGTCGAAACTCTGGTGCAGGTCTTGGGCCTTCGCGGCTTCACTGCCGTACAAAGTGGCGTAATCTCGGGTAAAACCTTCGGGCTGGCGACGATAGATCTGCCCGCCGTCGCGACGGTTTTCATCGATCAAGATCGGCTTGATACCGGCCGCCAACAGGGTTTCGGCGCAACGGACACCGGCCGGTCCCGCACCAATGATGACTACCCGTGTAGTGGCCATATCGCCTCCGGTTGTGTGGTGACAATATCCAGCCCCTCGCGCACTTCATTGGAACAGGCACGCAGTCGTTCGCCGCTGCGCGTCCAAACCCAACAGTCCTGGCACGCGCCCATCAGGCAAAAACCGGCGCGGCGCCCACTGTCGAATTCTGATTGGCGCAGCGCGTTACCCTGGGTCAGCAGTGCGACCATCAGCGTATCGCCCTGCAGGGCTTCGATGAGTGTGCCGTCCACGGTCAGGTTAACCGTCGGCCGGCCCTGTTCAGCCAGCCTTACAAAACGCCCCTTCATGCATAGGCTCCCAAGGTCATGGTAGTGGCGCCCTGCTGGGTTTTGAGCAGTTGAGCGCCGTCGTGGTGGCAGAGGATTTCGCCACCGTTTTCCAAGGTGCGGCGGTTCGGCGCGGTCAGGTTGCACAGGCCGTCGATGCGCACCGGGCAACGGTTGAGAAAGGTGCACAGTTGCGGCACGTTGGCTCGCTCGCCAATCGGCGGCAGCGTGCCGCACGTGGTGCCGCAGTTCTCTAGCCAACCCTGGCGCAGCTCGGGAACCGAATGGATCAGCAGATCGGTGTAAGGATGAAACGGCGCCTCAGCAAACGACTGGCGACTGCCAGCCTGCACCTTATTGCCGCTGTACATCACGACAATGTCATCGCACAGCGCACGCACGGTAGAAATGTCGTGGCTGATAAACAGGTAGGACACCCCCAATTGCTGGCGCAGGTCGCGTAGCAGTTCAAGGATCGCCGCACCCACCACGGTGTCGAGGGCTGAAGTCACTTCATCGCACAGGATCAGGTCAGGTTTGGCCGCCAGGGCCCTCGCCAGGTTGACCCGTTGCTTTTGACCACCGGACAGCTCGTTCGGACGACGTTCGGCCATGCTGCGCGGAAGGCGCACGAGGTCGAGCAGTTCACCGATACGAGCCTGCAGGGCAGCGCCTTTGAGGCCGAAGTACATCTTCAGCGGGCGACTGAGGATAGTCGCCACACTGTGCATTGGGTTAAGCGCCGTGTCGGCGTTCTGGAACACCATCTGGATTCTACGGAACTGCTCCGGGGTACGTTCGGACAGACTGCCTCCCAGAGGTTGTCCATCAAACGTCAGGCCACCCAAGGCCGGAGTTAACAAACCAGCGACCACACGGGCCAGAGTGGATTTACCGGAACCCGACTCGCCAATCACGCCAATGGCCTGACCACGGTGCACGGTGAGATCGATGTCTTCCAACACGCGGATCAACGGCATGCCTTGCTGATTCTTGCTGCCGTAACCGGCAGTAAGAGCGCTGATAGTCAGCAATGGCACCTCTTCGGCGATGCCGCAGGGCGGACGAATAGCGGTATCGGGGCGCGCAGCCGCTAACAAGCTGCGGGTATATTCGTGGGCCGGAGCCTTGAGTAGTGGTGCAGTGGCGCTTTGTTCAAGGATCTGGCCGCCATTCAGCACGACGATCTGGTCGGCCATCTGCGCCACAACCGCCAGGTCATGGGACACGTACACTGCCGTCGCACCCCGTTCGCGTACGACGCGTTTGAAGGCACGCAGCACGTCAATCTGGGTGGTCACGTCAAGCGCGGTAGTCGGTTCGTCGAGTACCACCAACAATGGATCGCTGATCAGCGCCATCGCTGCCATCACCCGTTGCAGCTGCCCACCCGACACCTGATGCGGGTAGCGTTGACCGATTCGCTCTGGATCCGGCAGAGCCAGGTCACGGAACAGGCCGATGGCTTTGGCTTGCAGGTCGACGCGAGTGCCAAGGCCGTGGATCAGGGCGCCCTCCACCACTTGGTCGATAAGTTTCTTGGCCGGGTTGAACGCTGCGGCAGCGCTTTGAGCAATGTAAGACACGCGGTTGCCACGCAGCCCCAGCAGTTGTTTTTCGCTGAGAGCGAGCATGTCGTGCTCTCCGACCTGCACCACCCCACCGGACAAGCGACAGCCACGCCGGGCGTAACCGAGTAAGGCCAAGGCGATGGTGGTTTTGCCCGAACCGGACTCTCCGATCAGCGCCAGCACTTCACCTTTTTGCAGGGAAAAGCTCACCCCTTTGACGATTTCTACCTCGCCGCGCTCGCCACAGGCGACTACGCGCAGGTCTTCGACGCGAATCAATTCAGTCATTTCAATGGCCTCCCGTGCGTCGACTACGTCGGGACGACAGTCTGTCGATAAACAAATTGACGCCAATGGTCAGCGTGCCGATGGCCAGCGCTGGCAGCACAATGGCCGGTGCGCCCTGGCCGAGGCCGCCAATATTTTCACGCACCAGCGAGCCCAGGTCGGCATCCGGCGGTTGTACGCCGAGGCCGAGGAAGCTCATGCCGCTGAGCAGCAGCACGATGAAACCAAAGCGCAGGCCCAGGTCGGTGAGCACCGGGTTGAGCATGTTTGGCAGGATTTCCACACAGGCGATGTACAACCGGCGCTCGCCACGGGTGCGGGCCACCTGCACATACTCCAAGGCTTCGATATTCACCGCCATGCTGCGGGCAATGCGAAACGCGCCGGGGCTGAAACTGAGCACGGCGGTGCAGATCAGCAGGGTTACCGAGGAGCCGAACGCCGAGACCATGATTAACGCAAGCATCTTGCTCGGGATCGAGATAAAGGCGTCCATCAGGCGGCTGATGATTTCATCCAACCATTTAGGCGACACCACCGACAGCAACGCACAACCGGTGCCCAGGCTGCTGGCCAGGATCGCCGCCACCAGCGCCAGGCCTACGGTGAAACGTGCACCCACGAGGATGCGACTGAGCATGTCGCGGCCCAGGTAGTCGGTGCCGAATGGGTACGCAGCGCTGAGCCCTTCGAAAATGTTGTCAGAGACCACTTCACCCACGGGGTGCGGCGCCAGCCACGGCCCGAACAACGCCACTAACAGCCAGATCACACACACACCGGCGCCCACCAGCCCAAGCCAGGACGGCCCACTGGCCACCTTGCCCGCCGATAGATCAGGGGCAGCAGGCGTTGACTTCACAATGAGGTTGTTCATTGGTTTCTCAGCCTCGGATTGGACAAGATCGCGCACAGGTCGGCCAGTAAAACCAGGCCCAAGTAAGCTGCGCAGAACAACATAGTGCAGGCTTGCACCAGCGCCATATCACGGTTCGTCACCGCATCGACCATCAAGCTGGCGATGCCGGGGTAGTTAAAGATCGTCTCGACAATCACCACCCCGCCCAATAGGTACGACAAGCTCAGGGCGATAGCATTGGCAATGGGCCCGATGGCATTGGGCAGTGCGTGCTGCAACACGATGCGCACCGGACCGACGCCTTTGAGGCGGGCCATTTCCACGTAGGCACTGTCAAGTTGATCGATCACGGCGGCTCGGGTCATGCGCGCCATTTGCGCGACGATCACGCAGCACAGCGTCATCACCGGCAACGCATAAGTGCGCAGGAATTGCAGCGGCGAGGTGATGTCGCTGGCATAAGACAGCGCCGACAACCAACCGAGGTTGACGGCAAAGATCAGCACTGCCAGCGTCGCCACCAGAAACTCCGGCACGGCGACCATGGCCAGGGTGAAAAAGCTCAAGAAGCTGTCGATGCGCCCGCCCCGCCCCATGGCTGAGCCGATGCCCAGTACAAGTGCCACCGGTACCGAAACCAGCGCCGTAGTGGCCGCCAGCATCAGGGTATTGGGCACACGCCCAGCCATGAGTTCACCCACCGGCATGGCATTGGACACTGACACGCCCATGTCACCGCTGAGCAAGCTCATCAACCAATGTAGGTAACGCAACACACCGGGCTGATCCAACCCCAGTTTCAGACGCAGTGCCGCCACCTGCTCCGGGGTGGCGAACTGGCCGAGGGACTGTTGCGCCGCGTCCCCCGGCAGTACCGCCGTGATCGCGAACACGACCATGGACACGATCAATAAGGTCACGACTCCGGCGCCCAGGCGCCGGCCGATCAACCACAGCGTATTGCTATTCATCGCCCTACCCTCACTGTGTTCAAGCGTCCAGCCACACCTGTTCGGCGAACATGTAGCCCATAAAGCCGCCCAGCGGGTTGGAGTCGTAGCCTTTGATGCGCTGGTCGACACCGTCGATGTTGCTGATAAACACCGGTACACCGATACCGCAGTGGTCATGCACCAGGGTCTGCATGTCGGCGTACATCTTGGCGCGCTTGACGTCGTCGGTCTCACCACGGGCCAGCATCAGCAACTGGTCGAACTGATCGTTCTGCCAGCCGGACTCGTTCCAAGGCGCCTTGGACTGGAAGAACTGCGAGAACATCACATCGGCATTCGGCCGTGGATTGATGTTGCCGAAGCTCAGCGGATGCTTCATCCAGTGGTTGGACCAGTAGCCGTCACTCGGTAAACGGTTCACGTCCAGTTTTAGCCCGGCCTGCTTGGCCGATTGCTGCAACAGCACGGCAATGTCCACCGAACCGGTGGCCGCGGGTGAAGCCATCACGGGCATGGTGATGCTTTCCATCCCGGCTTTTTTCAGCAGGAACTTGGCTTTTTCCGGGTCGTAGACGGTCTGCGGCAAGTCGGCATTGAAGTAACGCGAACCCGGCGCAATCGGGTGGTCATTCCCCACCACGGCAAAGCCTCGGAACACTGCGGACTTGACCTGTTCACGGTCCAGCAGCAGCTTCATGGCCTGGGTGAATTCCGGGCTTTTCCCGGGCATCTGATCCTGGCGGATGATCAAGTCAGTGTAGTTGCCCGAGGGTGCATCGACGACACGGTGTTTGGTACTGGCAGCAATGCGTGTCGTGGAGCGCGGGTTAACCTCGTTGATCATGTGCACGTCGCCGGATAGCAGCGCGTTGACACGTGATGGCTCGTCGCCGATGGCAATGAACTCGATTTCGTCGAGGTACGGCAGGCCCGGCTTCCAGTAGTTCTTGTTACGCACCGCAATCGAACGCACGCCGGGCTTGAACTCACCGACAGTGAACGGGCCGGTGCCAATGCCTTTATTGAAGTCGGTGGTACCTTCGGGAACGATCAACAGGTGCGACACCGCGAGAATCGACGGCAACTCGGCATTAGGCGCGCTAAGGCGGATCTGTACTTCATTCGGCCCGCTGGCCTTGATCTCACTGAACTGCTCCATCAGCGGCATGACTTTGGAGCCGGTGAGCGGGTCTTTATGTCGGCTGAGGGAGAACACCACATCGGCGGCTGTGAGACCCTTGCCGTTGTGGAACGTCACGTCTTTGCGCAGGGTGATGGTCCAGAGGGTAGCGTCGCTGTTGTCGATGCGTTCGGCAAGTTCCAGTTGCGGTACCAAGTGCTTATCGAAACGGGTCAGGCCGTTGTAGAACATGTAATGGCGCACGTAGTCGGTGGACAGCGCGCCCTTGGCCGGGTCGAGGGTATCGGCGGTGGAACTGGACATGCCGGCGACGCGAATCTTGCCGCCGGGCTTGCCCTTGCCCGGGCTGGCGGCTTCATCTGCGAACAACTTGCCGGCGGCGCCGAACAGGCTGCCTGCGCCGGCGGCGGCCACACCGGCAACGCCCAGCATCTGCAGGGCGTTGCGACGCGACATGCCACGATTGAGGCTTTCGAATACCCGCAGGCTGTCTTGGCCGGAGATAAGCTCGGGAGTTTTTTTGTTGTCAGTCATATCAAGGCTACCTGTCGAGAATTGGAAGAATCGAGTGCTGCAGATGTCCACAGCGTCCTGGAAACGCAAACGACGGTGACGCAAGAACTCAGTGCAGATAATCCTGAAAGCGGTAATAAGCGCCCACAAAAGGCAGGAACCAAGGCTTGCCAAAGTGTCCAGGGATTGCGGGCCAGTCCAGTTCGCCCCACGGGTTGGCTGCCGTATTACCCGCCATGACCTCAGCCATCACCTGGCCCATGTGCACGGACATCTGAACACCATGGCCGCTGTAGCCCATGGAATGGAACACACCGCCATGCTGGCCGGCGCGAGGCAGACGGTCGGAGGTCATGTCCACCAGGCCACCCCAGCAATAATCGATCTTCACGTGCGCCAGCTGCGGGAACATGTTCAGCATCGCGGCTTGCAACACCTTGCCGCTCTTGGCGTCGGAAACGCTGTCGGACATGGCAAACCGCGCACGTCCGCCAAACAGCAGGCGATTATCCGGGGTGAGGCGGAAGTAGTTGCCGATCATGCGACTGGTCACATAGGCCCGATGCCGGGGCAGCAACTGGTCGATCAGGGTTTGGGGCAACACTTCGGTGGCAATCACAAAACTGCCCACCGGCACGATGCGTCGGCGGTACCAGCCCAAGTCGCCATGCTGACAGGCGCCGGTAGCGAGCAGCACTTGCCCGGCGTGCAACGAACCCTTGGCGGTGTTGACTTGGTAACCGTTGGCCTGGGGTTTCCAGTCCTTGACTGCCGTGTGCTCATAAATCATCGCACCTTGCCGTGCTGCCGCGTCGGCCAGGCCGACACCAAAGCGCCCAACGTGCATCTGCACCCCGTTGCGTTGCAGCAAGCCACCATGGAACTGCGTCGAATTGACTTCGGCGCGGGTTTGCTCGGCGTTGAGCAACTCGACGTCGGCATCCACTTCCTGGCGGATCAGCTCGAAGGTGCGGGCCAGGCCTTCGTAATGCATCGGCTTGGCCGCCAGTTTGAGCTTGCCGTTACGTACCAGGTCGCAGGCAATCCCTTCCTGCTCCACCAGCGAAACCACCGTGTGCACCGCGCTTTCGTAGGCCTGGTAGTAGGCGCGAGCCTTGGCCGCACCCAGGCTGGCGTGCAATCCGGCGTAATCCTGAGCCACCCCGGTGTTGCACTGCCCACCGTTGCGCCCTGAGGCTTCACCGATCACCCGTCCAGCGTCGAGTACTGCCACGCTGGCACCCTTGAGTGCCAGCGCACGCGCCGCCGCCAGGCCGGTGAACCCACCGCCGACCACGACCACATCGACCTGCCGGGGCAAGCCACCCAACTGGGCACTGGTAAAGGCCGGTGCGGTGTCGAGCCAATAGGATTCACTGCCCATGTCTTACCCCCAGGTATGCGATTACAGGCCGACCAGCGCCGGCAGCCCACCGATGTCGGTGATCTGCTGGTAACCGAATGACGCGTTAGCGGGCGTTTCGTGGCCACGGGCAACGAAGGCCTTGTGTTTGATCTTCATGTCATGGGCCGACATCAGGTCATAACGGAAGCTTGAAGACACATGCAAGATGTCTTCCGGGCCGCAACCGAGGTTGTCGAGCATGAACTCGAAAGCCGCCAGACGCGGCTTGTAGGCCTGGGCTTGTTGGGCGGTGAACACTTTATGGAAAGGCGCGCCGAGCTTGTCGACGTTGGACATGATCTGACTGTCCATTGCGTTGGAGAAGATCACCAGGGGGATCTTGTCGGCGATCTTCGACAAACCGGCCGGCACATCGGCATGCGGACCCCAGGTCGGCACAGCGTCGTAATACAGCTGGCCTTCTTCGCGGTAGTCGACACCCCAGCGCTTGCAGGTACGTGCCAGGGCGGTCTTGAGGATTTCATCATAGGGACGCCAGTCGCCCATGACCTGGTCAAGGCGGTAGGCTGAAAAGTCTTTGACGAACTGATCCATCTGCTCGGGCTTGATGCGATCGGCGAAGAGCTCGCGGGTCATCGTGCCCATGTGAAAGTTGGTCAGCGTACCGTAGCAGTCGAACGTAATGAATTTGGGACGAAGAAAGCTCATTGAGTGCGGTCCTGAAGTTCGTTGAGTGTGGCCTGCGTTCGCTGCTCTTGTGGCCCGATCGCCTCGTTGCAGCACAGGTTCATTACACCACTGTGAAATCAGCATATGCCGTCTAAAACGACCTGCGCTCGATACAAACCACCGTTTTGAGGGCAGGCCTCAGCAGAGTTTGCGGTACGTGCCAGGCTTGGGCAGGGCCCGTATTTGTGCGCTTTAAGGGAGCTTTTGGGAGGCACAGGCTTAAGAATGCGCGCTTGAAGCGGCAGAAAGTGTGGTGGAGACAGTTTTTTATGCGGCGCAGGGAAATATCAAGCTATTGCGGGGGGGAGGTCCAAACAGGGAGCGGGCAGGCCCGCTCCCGAAGATCAAAGTGCTTCGATATCAATCAGTACGCTTTTGAAGCGCAGGTTGGCCTCAAAGGCCTCACGCCCCAGGTCTTTGCCGATACCCGAACGTTTGTAGCCGCCCGTCGGCAAGATGTAGTCGTTGCTACGGCCGTAGCGATTGACCCACACCGTCCCCACTTCCAGGCCACGCACCAGACGCAGGGCACGATTGATATCCGCCGTATGCACCCCCGCTGCCAACCCGTAGGTGGCATGCGCAGCGAGGCTCAGCGCTTCATCCTCGGTATCGAACGACTGGATCGTCAACACGGGCCCGAAGATCTCTTCACACACGGCAGGATTCGAATCATTTACCCCGGTCAGTAACGTCGGTCGGTAATAGGCGCCTCCCAGCCCTTCAAACAAACCACCCCCAGTCAGCACCTCGGCGCCTGCCTGCCGTGCACGTTGCACGATACCGTCGATACGGCTGGCCTGCAGTCTCGAAATAATCGGCGACAGGGTGCTTTCCGATGCCCACGTCGGCCCCGGCTTCAACCCCTCGAAATACCCCCGCAAATGCTCGATGAAGGGGGCCATGATCGATCGCTCGATCAACAACCGTGAGCCCGACACGCAGACTTGCCCCGCATTGCCGGTGATTGCCAGTGCCACGGTACGTGCGGTCTTGGCGATGTCCGGCACATCGGCAAACACCAATTGCGGACTCTTGCCACCCAACTCCAATGTCACCGGCTTAGGTCCCATCAGCGCGCAAGTGGACATGATGCTGGAGCCGGTGGAGGTGGAGCCGGTAAAGGTCACCTTACCGATACGCGGATGGCGACACAGCGCATCGCCGGTGGTGCGACCGTCGCCCTGCACCACGTTGAAAATGCCAGCAGGAATCCCGGCCTGCAGCGCCAGCTCGGCAAACCGCAGGCTGCTGAAGGGCGTCAGCTCCGAAGGTTTGAGCACCACTGCATTCCCCGCTGCCAGCGCCGGGGCGACTTTCCATGACGCCATGCTCAGGGGGAAATTCCACGGTGCAATCGCAGCGATCACGCCATAGGGCTCGGCAATCTGCATCCCGAGACGATCGGTCTGGGTCGCCGCCACACTGCCGCCATGCTTGTCAGCCATCTCGGCAAAGAAACGGATCCCTTCCGCAACATAGGGAATGTCCCATGCAATCACATCTTTATGTGGCCGCGTCGAACCGACTGCTTCCAGCGGTGCCAGCACCGCCGCGTCGGCCTCAATAAGATCGGCCCAACGACGCATCACCCGCGCTCGCTCACGGGGTGGGCGGCTGGCCCAATCGCTGTGGGTAAAGGCGTGCCAGGCATTGTTGACGGCCTCGTCCACAACGTCGGCATCGGCAACCGGCAGCTCGGCGTAAGCCACGCCATCCGAGGGGCGCACCACTTCCATGCCGGGGCCGGCGTCACGGTATTGACCGCCGAAAAAGTGGGCGCTGCGCACAGCGATAAGGCGAGGGTCGAAGCTGTCCATGGGGTACTCCAGAAGGGTCACGGTGCGCGAAAACGCAGGCCTCCATCGTAGAAAAAAACGCCTGGCATTTGCTGCTGACCTCAGGGTGCAATTAAGTAGTAACTATGGTCTTGTGGTGTGCGGCACATGGAATCTGCCGAATGTGTCTAACCCTCTTGCCAGCATTTCGGGCAGGTGGGATACAGGCATTCTCGCGCTGCAAACACATCGTTTATGGAGACTCGCCATGTCCGCCCTGCCGCACCCTACTTATGTCTACCGCCCGATGACCGAGGCTGATCTGCCTGCCGCTCACGCACTGTCAGTACAACTCAAATGGCCCCATCGCCTGGAAGACTGGGCAATGCTGCAACGGGTCAGCGACGGCTTCGTGGTACTCGATGGCGAGCGTCTCATCGGCAGCGCTTTTACATGCCCTCAGGGCGATTACGCCACCATCGGTTTGGTGATCGTCAGCAATGACTACCAAGGCCAGGGCGTAGGCCGCCGCTTGATGGAAAAGGCTCTCGCCGCCTGTGGAACACGTACGCCAATGCTCAACGCGACGCTAGCGGGCGCGCCGTTATATGAAAGCCAGGACTTTGTTGAGTTTGGGCGAGTGCAGCAGCACCAGGGCCAGATTAAAGTGCCTACGCTGCCGGAGCTGAGTCAGGGTGAAACTTGCCGCCCGCTGCAAACTAACGACCACGCCGCCTTGCTGGCCCTGGCCAAGGCTGCCAGTGGCCTGGACCGTCGCGACGTATTGCGCGACCTCCAGGTAGAACACGCTGTGGGCATTGAGCGCGACGGTGAACTCCGAGGCTTCGCCCTGTTGCGCCCGTTCGGGCGTGGGCGCTGCATAGGCCCGGTGGTGGCCGAGAATATCAACCAGGCCAAGCACCTGATCGGCGTGTTGCTGGCGCAGGTGCCAGATGCCTTCGTACGCATCGACATCCCCGTCGCCTGCGGCCTCAGTGACTGGCTCGAACAGGCCGGTCTGAAAAACATCGACACCGTTGCGCAGATGGCCCTGGGCACCCCGCCCCAATCCAGCCGCGGCGTCCACCCGTTTGCCCTGATTACCCAGGCGATTGGCTGACTTTCCTCCCGGAGCATTACCATGTCATCTCCCCGCATTTTGCTGTTGGCGCGTGCCGACGGCAGCCGCGTCCCTACCCCTTTCAAAAGCGCAGCGCTGGGCGAACTCGACCCCTTCGGTGAAACGCGTCAAATTGCCTGGCAAGGCGACGACGGCGTATCTGCTGGCCTGGTTTCGTTCAGCGGCAACAGCGTGATCGACTCCTACCCTTACAGTGAAACGCTAGTGGTACACGCGGGTTCAGTGGTGCTGAACAGCGCAACACTGACGCTGGAACTTGGCGTAGGAGACTGCGCAGTGATCGGCCTTGGTACGCGCCTCACCCTTCAGGCAAGCAGCGACAGCCAATGGGCCTTCTGCGCCGTCGACCTTGCGAATGTCCCCGCTCGCCCAGGCCTGACCTTGCTGGCGCCCCACACCCAGCTGAACCCGTCCGCCGCGCCAGAACCACAGATCCTGATCGGTCCCACCCCACAGTGCCGCGCGCTCAACCTGTTCGACGATGCCAGCACCGAACTGCGCGTCGGCCTATGGGATTCGACGCCCTACGCTCGCCATGGGCGGCCGCACAAACTGCATGAATTGATGTACCTGCTGGAAGGCAGCGTTACCTTACAAGACGACGCTGACACAACAGTCACAGTCGGTACCGGCGACACCGTTTTTGTTGCCAAGGGCGCACCGTGTGCGTGGAGCAGCGCTGTGTATGTACGCAAGGTATATGCAGTGAAGTAAGGGTCGGACGTTACACCCGCTCGAGACACGTACAAAGGCATATACAGCGCGCCTTTGGCGGCTTGGGCGGCTTGCTCCTCAAGAGAAGCGGGTCGCCACGGCATCCCACAGATCCCTATCGCCCAAACCATCAGCACATTGAGTTTCAAGCATCCATTCCGGGCATTCGGGAGGAAGCTCGCTGACTTGATTGAGCTGACTGATGTCGTCTGCAGTGAGCGCGAGGTCAATAGCGCGAATCAGAACCCAGTTGTAATAAATCATGCCCGGTTCAAACATCGCCCCCCAAAATCACAACACAATAATATTGACATATTGTAATACAATTATTTAGATTGTTTTGCGCGCCTATTGTCTGCGCGAGGCGTCCTTGCTCTCAGGTGACCTGCCCCAGCCAACCGTTGGGAAATGCTGAAAATGCAACGAGCGCGAAATCATTCCCCTCTTAAAACAAGAAGAACGTGATGAAAAAAGAACGCACTGTAGTGAGTACGAATAAATTTGGGTTGAGCCTATGCATGGCAGCGGCGCTATGCAGTGGAGGCTGGGCTAACGCCCAAACGCTCCCCTCCTCTGCGGCACAGCATCGGCCCGCAATGGCGCCGTTGCCGATTGTTAAAACGCCGCGCGTCTATGTGCTCGACTGCGGACAGCTGATTTACAACCATCCGGAGTCCTACAATCTGACGCGTGAGGAAGTGGTCGACACTAACATGCCCGTCACCTGCTACCTGGTGATACACCCCAACGGTGTTTTGTTGTTCGACACCGGACTGTCCGACCGGTTGATCGGGCGCCCGGTTTATGAAAATACGATCGATGGCTATGGCCAGATTGTCACCAAAACACTGCTCAGCCAGCTGGCCGACATCGGAGTCGCACCCTCGGACATCAACTACCTTGCGCTATCTCATTCGCATTTCGATCACGTGGGTAACATCAGCGAATTCCCGAGCGCAACCTGGCTGACCTCCAAAGCAGAGCAGGACTTCATGTTCACTGCACAGGCCACCCCGGAAAACGCAGCGTCTTTTGCCTCACTCAAACACAACCCACAGCAATTGTTTAAGGGCGACCACGATGTGTTCGGCGATGGCTCAGTCATTTTGAAGCAAACCCCAGGCCATACCCCCGGCCACCAATCACTGTATGTGAAGCTCAAGCAATTTGGTGGGGTCCTGATCTCCGGCGATCTTTATCACTACCCCGAAGAACGCACGAAGAACCGCATGCCTGATAAGGAAAAGCATGCCGGTACACCGGAGTCGAGACAGGCCATGGAGGATTTTCTCAAGCAAACCCACTCGCAACTGTGGATCGGTCACAGCACCGAGTTCGTGCGTAACGCGCTTAAATCCCCTGCCTGGTATGAGTAAGCAATAACGTCACACCTCGAGGGCCAATGCCGATATTGGCCTTCGTCCTGCGCGGCTATCAAGTACGGAAACGCCGGACCAGGCTGTCCAGTTCGGCGGACAACCCGGCCAGGCCCGAAGAGTTAAGCCGCGCCGATTCGGCCAGTTCCGCTACACGTTGCGCATCCCCATGGATCTGACTGATGTGCAGGTTGATGCCTTCTGCCACCTGGTGTTGTTCTTCGGCTGCTGTGGCGATTTGAGTATTCATGTCTCGAATCACATCCACTGAATCACGAATAAGTCCAAAGCTGGTACGCGCCACTCCGATACGGTTTACCGACTGTTGCGAAACGTCCAGGCTGGCACGCATCTGCTGTGTAACGAGCCCCGTGCGCTTGGCCAAGGTGCCCAGCAGGCCGTCGATCTCGGCGGTGGAGTCCGCCGTGCGCTTGGCCAGCGCGCGCACCTCATCAGCCACGACGGCAAACCCCCTCCCCTGCTCGCCCGCACGCGCCGCCTCAATGGCGGCATTCAACGCCAGCAGGTTGGTCTGCTCGGCGATCGAGCGAATGGTGCTCAGGATCGACTGGATATCATTGCTATCACGCTCCAGTTGTTGCATCGATTCGGCAGACTTCTCGATTTCATGACTCAGTTGGTCAACGCTGCTGACCGCCGCGTCTATCTGCTGCTGCCCCTCACGAGCCTTTATCCAACCGCTGTCAGCCGACTCCGCGGCCTGGGTACATGAGCGCGCAATCTCGTTGGCGGTGGCAACCATTTCATGAAACGCGGTTGAAACCATGTCCACGGCCTCGCGCTGTCGCCCGGCCACGTCGGCCATATCACTGGAAACCTGCGTAGCGGCCTGGGATGTCGTCAGAATGTTATGTGCGGCCTGGCCGATACTGCTGATCATGTTGCGGATGGCCGCCAGGAATTGGTTGAACCAACGGGCCAACTGCGCGGTTTCATCATTGCCACGCACGTGCAGGCTTTGCGTAAGATCGCCATCACCCTCGGCGATACCTTGCAAGCCACTGGCGACGCCGCGGATTGGCCGTACGATCAAGCCTGCGAAGCTCGCGCCGACCAGCGCAAATACCAGCGCCAGTACGCCCGCAATAATCGCAATCACCCAGGCAAGGTGGGTCGCGGAACTCATGACCTCCTGTTGTTTGATCAGCCCAATAAAACTCCAACCCAGTTGCTCGGAGGGCCAGACGTTAGCCATGTAGCGCTCACCATTGAGCTCAACTTCAAACGCGCCTTTCCCAGGTTTGGCCAACTGGTCATAGCCGCTGCCGATCTGCGTCAAGGTCTTGAAGTTATGATCAGGTTGCTGAGGGTCTACCAAGACCTTGCCGTCGCGCTCGACCAGCATCAAGTAGCCGCTCTCGCCGAGTTTGATGTGCTTAATGATTTCGGTGAGTTGCTGCAATGATACGTCGATACTGATCACGCCGCTGTTGCTACCCAGTTGGGTATCGATACTGCGAACGACGCTGACATACACCGCATCTTTAGGGGCGTAGTAGTAAGCATCGGTACGCAGAGTCTTGCCTGGGCTGCTTAACGCAGACTTATACCAAGGCCGTTCGCGGGGGTCGTAATTAGCGCGATTGGGATTGTCGGGCCAGGAAACGAAACCGCCGGCGCTGTTACCGAAGATGATGTTGGAATAAGCCGAGTGGCTATTGGCCAAATGGGCATAGAAATCGAAGATCCGCTTATCCAATGCGCCTTGCGCAATGCTAGGAGCATCGGCTCCGCTGTAGTTTTTCAGGCTACCGTCAGCAGTGCGCAATATCGGCTGAGAGGCGAGGTAATCGACATTCTGACGAATGCTTTCAAAGTACAACTGCATCGCGGTATCGACTTGGCGTATTTCGCGACTGCTGCCTTCAATAAAATCATGGCGTGCGTCATTGCGCAGATCCATGACGACCAGTGTTGCAATCAGGCAGACAGGCAAGCAGGCGATGACAACAAACGCCCAGGTCAATTTCTGTTTGACGTTCATCGGCACTCCAGAGTGTTATCGAGTCATTTTTATTAGTGGATTGCGTAGAACGAGGTAGCCCTGAGTCAGGCTGAGACTTGGTCACGCGCGGGTTGGACAGTAGCGGGCAGGCGACAAGAATAAAAACAATAAGATTTGCTTGTTCATACAAATAATATTGATCAGGAATCAACGCTCTGCGGGATGATCATGGAGTACACAGATCGAGCCGTCGGACGCGTTAGCAAGGCGCGGATAGAGATTCATCACCAAGGGATCATGGCCCGGCACTATATGATGCTCGGAATCGGCCAGCGATCTGATCCGAGCCCAGCCACTGCGCATATCGTCCACATTGAAGACGATGGGAAATGGGCGGTCCTCAATGAAGTTGCGGTAGTAGTGGCTGGCATCGGACGCGAGTACCACCCAACCTCGGCGAGTGAATATGCGCACGATTTGCAAGCCCATGGTGTGGCCTCCCACCAGGTGAACAGACAGACCTGGCGCCAATGTGGCGTCGCCGTCATGAAACTGCACACGCCCGCGGTAGACCTCCCGCACCATTCCAACCACATTTTCGACGTCATAGGCCTCGTGCGCGCACTTGTGCGCCATGTGCCGCCCGGTCGCAAACAACATCTCGCTGTCTTGAAGGTGATAGGTCGCCGCGGGGAACAGATCGAAGTTGCCCACATGGTCGTAATGCAGATGGGTAATGATCACGTTGTCGACGGCGGCCGCCTCAATACCGAGCATCAGCAATGATTCAGCAGGGCAGCGAATGAAGTCTCGCCCGCGCTGTTGCGCAGTGGTCTGGTTGAAACCGGTGTCGATCACCCAAGTGCCCGTGCTGTTGGTTGCGACCCAGATAAAATAATCCATGGGCATCGGCCCATCGTGCGGGTCGCCGCCGAGAAAGTTCGACGAAGCCGTGCGCCGATGCTCGGCATATTTCACCGCGAACACATCAAAAGGCTCAATCGCGCAAGCGATGTACATGGTTTAGATACTCAGGCGTTGGACGAAGAGCCGGAGCGCGGCGATGACACCCCGGAAGGTAGCATGCAGTTGTCGACTAGCCGTGAGCGTCGATGATGCGATACATCTCGGTGTGATCGGTATGAGGCGTGGTGCTTTGCGCCGCCTCCTGCCATACCGCCAGGCACTCATGACCGAGCTTCATCTGCTGACCCATCTGTTCTGCGAGGGTGACGGCGATCTTCAGATCTTTGACCATCAGTTGCAAAGCGAAGCCCGATGCATACGTGCCACTGAGCATGAACTGATTGACCTTGTTGGCCGTGGTGAAGTTACCGCCTGAAGCATTATTGAGCACGCTGGTCATGACGGCTGGGTCCACACCGAACTTTTCGCCCACATGCAGCGCTTCCACAGTGGCTAACAGCCCAGTGGCAGACACGAAATTATTCAACGCCTTGACCGCATGGCCTGCGCCATTTGGGCCTACATGGGTTGAACTGCCAATGACGTCTAGCAGCGCGCTGTGCTGCTGAAGCACATCGGCATCCCCACCCACCATGATTTGCAGAGTCCCTGAAATCGCGCGTTTCACGCCACCGGAAACCGGCGCGTCGAGAAAATCCAGCGAGAGCCTATTGAGCTGTTTGGCCAATGACTGGGTTTCGAGCGGTTCGGAGGAACTCATGTCGATAACACAAGCTCCCTGCCCCAGGCGCTTGGCGACGCCGTTCTCGCCCATCAGGACCTGATTTACGATGCGAGAGTTGGGCAACATGGTGATAACGATACGGACGTCGGCCAGCGATTGCGCACTTTCAAGACGTCGGGCGCCCACTTCTGCGCACATGTCGGTGACGGCCTGGTCATTCGTGTCGCTTACCAGCAAGGGATAACCGGCCTTGGCAATAAGACTCGCCATCGGGCGCCCCATCATGCCCAAACCAATGAACAGGACCGTAGGGCGCGTGCCTTGCTTAACGTCATTCATATCGTTTCTCGCTTGTAGAATTATTCTCTGGCCACTTCGTGCACATACCTTGGCCTGCTTTGTGAGAACACCCTAAGCATTGTCTTACAATATGTCAATCTTACATAAAACCTATCAGTCGTTACTTTCCAGCATGCCTAACGCCGCATTTTCGGCATTCTTGATGTGCTGCTGTGCAACCTCACGAGCGCCTTCGGCATCGCGGGCCTTGATGCGAGCCACCATTTCGTCAATTTCCGCCAGGCTTTCGGCCAAACGCTCAGGACGGGAAAATGACGTAGCGCGCAGCAGGTTGATGCGCGACAGAAGCCCCTGGAGCACCTCATTGATCAGGCGGTTGCCACTGCCACCTAAAAGCACATCGTAAATTTTCGTCTTGGCGACCAGTAGCGCTCGGCGATTGGGAATCTTCGCCTGTGCATGCAGCTCCTTCACGGTCCGCTCCAACGCTTTGATCTGCGCGGCGTCCGCCAGGCGCGCAAATTCATGCACCGCGAAGCCCTCAAGCAAAGCGCGTAACGCATAGAGCTCTTTGGCCTCACGGATGTCCAGACTGGCGACCACAGGCCCCTTGTGAGGCACTATCACGAGTAACTTTTCTGCTTCAAGTCGACGCAGGGCTTCACGCAAAGGTGGTCGACTCACCTGCAACAGCTCGCACAGTTCACGCTCGACAAGTCGTTCGCCAGGCGCGAATCGGCCATTCATGATCGCTTCACGCAGAAATGTCTCAACTTGACCGCGCAAGGTTTCCGGCCGGCCCATCACCGGCATTTCTTCATTTTCCATTCCTTTCTCCGTGGCTTCTGGTGACACGAGGCTCACCTACGATCTGATTGATTGATCGGCTTATTGTATTGCAATTTTTTCACAGCCGCTGCGCAACAACTGCATTGTTGAAGCTGTAAGATTGTAATACAGTGATACGATACGAGTGGTTAACCTCACTCCACAAAAACAATCGATTCAGAGGGAACCTCACATGCAAATCAGAGCCGCCGTGCTGGACCAGATGGGTTTGCCCGCACCGTTTGCCCAAAGCCAACCCCTGCGCATCACCACGATCGAGTTGGGCGATCCCGGACCCGGTGAGGTATTGATCAAGATCGCTGCCGCAGGCATCTGTCATTCCGATCTGTCCGTGATCGAAGGCGTGCGGCCGCGCCCACTGCCAATGGTGATTGGCCATGAAGCGGCCGGTGTTGTCATGGCGGTCGGACCTTATGTCGACGATCTGGTTGTCGGCGATCATGTTGTGACTGTTTTCGTCGCCTCCTGTGGTCATTGTGTTGAATGTTCGGGCGGGCGCCCTGCTCTTTGCGCACCCGGCGCGGTAGCGGGTGCGGCCGGCACGCTGTTGCGCGGTGATCGTCGCCTGCAGCGTGGGGAACAAATCCTCAATCATCACTCGGGCATCTCTGCGTTTGCCGAATACGCTGTGGTTTCGACGCGCTCATTGGTGCGCGTGGCCCGAGATATTCCCTTGGAACATGCGGCGCTGTTCGGCTGCGCCGTGTTGACAGGCGTGGGCGCTGCGACCAATACCGCCAGTATCAAGCTCGGCTCGACCGTCGCGATCGTCGGCATGGGTGGCGTAGGTCTGGCTGCACAACTAGGCGCGTTGGCGGCCGGCGCAAGCCAGGTGATCGCAATCGATACCAATGCGGAAAAACTGGCGATGGCCAAATCGTTGGGGGCTCAGCATGTGTTTAATGCGGCCGACCCGGACCTGGTCGAAGCCATCCGAGATCTGACCGGCGGCGGTGTCGATGTGGCGCTGGAATTCGCCGGAGCATCCGCTGCGTTGCAAACGGCCTGGAAAGTCGGCAAGCGCGGCAGCGAGGTCGTCACCGCAGGCCTGGCTCGACCTGACGCAACATTTGAGGTGCCCATGGTTGGCTTGGTGGCTGACGAGCGCACCTTGCGCGGCAGCTACATGGGCAGCAGCGTGCCTAGCCGCGACATCCCACGCTATCTGGAATTGTTCCGTCTCGGTCGACTGCCGATCGACAAACTGGTGACGCACCGATTGACCCTGGATGAGATCAACGTCGGCATGGATCGCCTGCGTGACGGCCGAGCCGTTCGCCAGATCATCACGTTCGATTGAGCAGGAGTGTCGCTATGTATCCTACAAACAAGTTTTACATTGATGGGCAATGGGTCGCGCCGATCGGCAAAGCAACGTTCACGTTGATCAACCCGGCGAATGAGCAGGCCTACGCCGAACTGGCCATGGGCAGTTCCGAAGACGTGGATCGCGCGGTTCAAGCCGCACGCCGCGCATTCACGGAATACTCACGCTGGACTCCCGGGCAACGCATCGAATTACTCGAGCGCGTATTGAGCATCTACAAACGCCGATACGAGGAGTTTGCCCAGGCGATGACCCTGGAAATGGGCGCGCCGATTGCCTTCTCCCGCGCGGCCCAGGCGGCACGAGGCTCGCTGCATATCGAGGAAATCATTCGCGTACTGCGCAACTTTGAGTTCGACGAGCAGCATGCCACGACCCAGATACGTCGCGAAGCCATCGGCGTGTGCGGGTTGATCACTCCGTGGAATTGGCCGATCAACCAAATCGTGGTGAAGATCGCTCCTGCGTTGGCGGCTGGCTGCACGATCGTCCTCAAGCCCAGTGAATTCTCTGCACTCTCAGCCTTGCTGTTTGCCGAAGTGCTGGACGAAGCTGGCGTGCCGCCGGGGGTCTTCAACCTGGTCAATGGCGACGGTCCCACTGTAGGCCACGCTATCAGCGAGCACCCGGACATCGACATGGTGTCGTTCACTGGCTCAACCCAGGCCGGCATCCGCGTAGCGAAAACTGCAGCCGATACGGTCAAACGCGTCGCTCAGGAGCTAGGGGGCAAGTCCGCAAATATATTACTGGGCGATGCAGATTTCAGTCAGGCCGTTCCCAAGGGTATCGCCGCGTGCTTCACCAATAGCGGGCAATCCTGCTCGATCCCGACCCGCATGCTGGTGCCGGCAGAACGCATGGCCGACGTGGTGCGAATCGCTCGGGCCGAAGTCGTGAAGTACCGTGTCGGTGATCCGCAGGATGAAAACACTCAGCTCGGACCGCTGGTCAACCGGACTCAGTTCGAACGCGTTCAAACCCTTGTGCAAACCGGCATTGACGAAGGCGCCGAGCTGATCTGCGGTGGCATCGGCCGTCCTGCTGGCTTGCAGAAAGGCTATTACGCCCAGCCTACGGTGTTCGCCAACGTAACCCCTCACATGACCATTGCCCAAGAGGAAATCTTCGGCCCGGTGCTGTCGATCATTGCCTATCACAGCGAAACAGAAGCCATTCAAATCGCGAACGGCACGCCCTACGGTTTGGCTGCCTACGTGCAATCCGCTGATTTGAGCCGCGCCCGCGACATAGCCGGACGCCTGCGTGCCGGCCAAGTCCACCTGAACTATCCGCCTGCCGATATCGGCGCGCCATTCGGCGGCTTTAAACAGTCAGGCAATGGCCGAGAGTGGGGTGCGCACGGCCTCATGGAATACCTGGAAACCAAAGCCATCGTCGGCTACGCGCCTGCCAACTGAACACACCCATAAAAACAAGACAGGTTGTGAAAAATGAAAACGACTGCTGAGTCGGTGGACTTGAACGCCACCCGAGGTGTAGATCGCTCTACCCTCAAAGTAATTGCTGCCGCGTCCCTGGGCACCGTGTTCGAATGGTATGAGTTCACCCTGTATGGCGCGCTGGCGTCGGTGATCGCGATCAACTTCTTCTCGGGCCTGGACACCGCTACCGGGTTTATCTTCGCGCTGTTGACCTTTGCTGTCGGCTTCGTCATGCGCCCCGTTGGTGCAATCGTGTTTGGGCGTATCGGCGACCGCATCGGTCGCAAGAAAACCTTCCTCATCACCATTGTGATCATGGGTATTTCTACGGTTGCGGTGGGCCTGCTGCCGACCTATGAATACGCCGGGATCCTTGCGCCCAGCCTGTTGATAGCACTGCGGATGCTGCAGGGCCTGGCGCTCGGCGGCGAGTACGGCGGTGCAGCGACCTACGTCTCGGAGCACTCAACTAATCGCCAGCGCGGCCTCAATACGGCGTGGATTTCGGCCACCGGCACCCTGGGGCTGCTGCTGGCTTTCGGTGTGATTCTGGCGTGCCGTTACATCAGCGGCGATGACTTCAACACCTGGGGCTGGCGTATTCCATTCCTGTTTTCGTTGGTGTTGTTGGGTATTTCGATTTCCGTACGCATGGGCATGGAAGAGTCGCCGGCGTTCAAAAAAATGAAAGCCGAAAAGCGTCTGTCGAAATCACCGCTGCGCGAAACCTTTCTGGACAAAACCAACCTGCGCCGCCTGGTGATCGCCTTGTTCGGCATCTGTGGAGGCATGACTTGTGCCTATTACATTGCAGTGTTGTACCCCACATTCTTCATGACACAGAACCTCAAAGTTGATCCTCAGCAAGCCAACACCACGCTGACGCTGGCGTTGATGACGGCACTGCCGATGTTTTTGCTGGCGGGCTGGCTGTGTGATCGCCTAGGGCGCAAGCCCGTACTATTGGCGGGTTTTTTGATGTCCGCACTGTCTATTTTCCCCATCTACAAAGGCGTGGCGCTCTACGCCAACCCTGACTTGATGGCCGCTGAGCAACGCACACCTGTGACGTTAGTCACCGACACGTCCCAATGCTCTTTCATGTTCAATCCGACCGGCACCCGTACCTTCAGTAGTCCCTGCGACGTGGCCAAACAAACCCTGTCCGCCACCGGCATCAGCTACGAAACCCAATCGCTACCGGGGCAAGCCAATGCGGTAATCAAAGTGGGTTCGGCACAGCTGGTCTCTGAAGGTACCGTCGGCCTCGACGCGGCGGCCGCCAAAGCCCGCGTCGGTACTCTGAAAGCTTCGTTGCAGAGCCAATTGGATGAGGCGGGATACCCTCTCAAAGCGGACCCTGAGAAGTTCCAGCGCGGCAAAGTATTCCTGCTGCTAATGGCGCTGGTGTTCTGCGGCGTGATTTCGCTGACGCCGGTAGCGCCCATGCTGGTGGAAATGTTCCCGGCGCGTATTCGCTATACGTCCATGTCGTTCCCCTACCACTTTGCCAGTGGATGGATCGGCGGACTGCTGCCCACCATTGCCTTCGCCCTGTCAGCGCAGATGGGCAATATCTATTTCGGCCTTTGGTATCCGGTGGCCTGGATCGGCGTGTCGTTCGTAGTCGGCCTGTTTTTTCTGCGCGAGACGCGCGATATCGACATCAACCTATAACCTCTCCCCTCCCCTGAGCCAGGTGAAACCATGAGCAATAACGAACTGTTTGATAAAGGCTTCGAGAATCGAAAAAGCGTCCTGGGTGCCGCCCACGTTGAGAAGTCCTGGTCATCGGCTGACGACTTCAACAAACCCATGCAAGCGTTGGTAACCGAGTATTGCTGGGGCGCAGTGTGGGGTGATGAGACCTTACCGTTCAAAACACGCAGCCTGCTTAACATCGGCATGCTGACGGCCATGAACCAGCACCATGAACTCGGCGTGCACGTGAAGGGCGCGTTGACCAATGGTGTATCCGTGGACGAGATCCGCGCAGCGTTGATGCAGGCTGCGATCTACGCGGGCGTGCCTAGCGCACTCGCGGCGTTCCGGGTGGCGACGGAAGCCATCAAGGCCTGGAACACCGAGCACAAACTGTGAGCAGGTAATGCCAAGCCCTGAGAACACAAACGCAGCCTCAGGGCTGCGTTTTGCTTTGTTCGATGAACTTAAACCAACGCAGGGAAATGCGGCAGGATAAATTCCGACAATTCGTCCAACACCTCATATGCCGGACGCTGGCCATATTTGAGTTGTATCATCACGTGATTCACGCCGAAGGATTGCAGCGTGTGCAGCATCTCCAAAAGCGCATTGCGGCCCAGCCTGAAACCTTGGTGGATCGGTGTGGGGGCAGTATCAGGATCGTTTGTCAGGTCGATAAAGAGCGACTGACTGAAGGGTTTGAACGCATCGCCTGCCTGCTCGCGTACTGTCTCCTGCCAGAGGCGAACGATATCCCGTTGCTTATCCATGCCGCGCGGGTAAGAGATCCAACCGTCAGCTTCTCTGGCAATCCACTGCAATGTCTGGCGGCTACTGCCGGTGACGAACAAGGGAATGGATTGACCGAAGGGTTTGGGGACCAGATCGGCATGACTCAACTCGCCTTCACTCCAGCGAATGGGTTCAAACTGGGTGCCGAGGGCTTTGCGAATGACCTCCAAATGTTCAACGAATCGCTCGCCACGGCTTTGCGATTCGACATTGAAGGCCGGGTATTCCACCGGGCGGTCGCCAGACGCCACGCCAAGTAATAATCGGCCGCCGCTGAGCTGATCAATGCTCGCTGCAGCCTTGGCCAAATGGAGCGGGTGACGGATGGGCACAACAATCGCAGCAGTACCCAGCGCGATATCCTGGGTTTGTCCGGCAATGAAGCCAAGGTAAGTCCAGGGGTCGTAGATTTGCCCTACGTCACCGAATGTCGGATCCCGCAACGGCACGTCGCGAAACCATAAGGACGCAAAACCGGCTTTTTCCGCTTGCTGGGCCAACGTCACCTGGTTGTACATGGTGGGCATATCGCCCTCGTACGCCTCAATCGGGAAAAACAAGCCGAGGGTCAATTTTCCACGTTGGTAGGTCCTGCTGAAACCCGGTAACGCCTGGCACGGCTTAGTAGACAACGAAAACATAAAAGCTCCTTAATGAGAGTCGACGTGACGGGCCCAATGCGGGAAATTGCGCACACGCTCTTCCATGCTGCGCAATGTCTCAAGCGATTTGCGCAGCTTGGTGAACGCGTCGCCACTTTCATCCCACCCCTGCCAGCCGATGTAGCCGTCGTAACCCAGCCGCCGTAACTGAGCCATGACCGCAAAGTTGTCCATTTCGCCCTGGTCGAGGGTCTCGATGGTCGCAGTCTGGCCCCACCCCAGAGGGCTGCGGCGCGCACCTGAAAGATTCACCTGCTTTAGGAAGGGCAGCGCACGTCTCAGCGTTGCGCCCAACTTTTCGCCGTCGCCGGCGTACCAGTGATAGCCGCAGAAAACGATGCCTAGGTTGGGGTGATTGAGTCGTTCACAAATGCGCAAGGCGTCGTCGTGTTTTTCGCTCCAGTGCAGCAAATGCGTGTAGATCAAGATGCGGATATTGCGTTGTTGCGCGATAGACAACGCTTCAGCCAACCAACGCACCACAGGCTTATCGCCCCTTGGGTCTGAACGCGCGAAGTCACCTGCCGTTTTAATAGCCAGTTCGACGGTGGAGCCTAACGGTGCCACGCGCAGCATCTTGTAGATGCCAGCGTTCTGTTCATCCTCTAAACCCAGGCGTAGGTTAAGCACCACATAGATGCCAGCGACCTCAAGGTCGTATCGCGCCTTGACAGTGTTCAATTGCTCAACCGCTGCCCAGTTACGCCCATCCCAGATTGATAGATAGGTCGCGTCGTAGCCGACCTCCTTTGTGATTTCACATCTGTCCTCAAAGCTGTAGGTGCCCATCGAGCTGTAGAAACAGGTGTCTTGTGCATAAAACTTTTGCGTCATGGCGTACTCCCGCAGGCCGTCGGGTATTGGCCGTGAAGCATCGCCGGAGGCCGTTTTTCACATTGCCAATACACCAACGGTAAATGTGTTGACATCAACTGTAGTGACCACTATAAAATACACTCAATACGTAGCGATCGCTAACTAAATAGCCGTTGGCGACGATTGGGATGGGCAAAGTGATAGAGATGGCCGTGCACAACATCGCGCAGTGGGTCGAGATTATTCGCGCGCTCGGCACCGTCGGGATTGCCCTTTATGCGGCGATATTCGTGGTGGCCACTCTCGCGTTTGTGCCCGCCTCGATACTCACGGCGCTGGCCGGTTTTGTGTACGGCCCGATGTGGGGAACTTTGCTCATCTCTCCAGCAGGCGTGCTGTCCGCAATCGCTGCATTTTCCATCAGCCGATCGTTTTTGCGGCCGTGGGTTACTCGGCGCACTGAAAGTAGCCCGAGGTCTGCCGCGGTCGACAAAGCTATTCAGTCAGGCGGTTTTCGGATTGTTTTTCTTCTGCGCCTGGCGTCGATCGTGCCGTTCGCGCCATTGAGTTATGCCCTCGGCGCCAGCCGAATCGCACGCACAGACTTCATGCTTGCCACCTGGATCGGCTTGCTTCCTGGAACATTTCTGTACGTGTACCTGGGCTCGCTGGCGGTAGACGTCACACACATCATCAGCGGCGAGGTTGCTACCAGCCGCACTGCACAAATCATGACCTGGTCGGGACTGGCAGTTGCCCTGCTGGCATTACTGACCATTGCCCGATACGCCCGCAGCGCAATCAATCAAGCGTTGCATCAACCCCCTTTAAAATAGGAGCTACACCATGAGCAACCCAACATACGTCCATGACTACAACGCAATCGTCGAAGTGCTGAGCCTTTACAACGAAGGCGGCAAACACGCCAAGAGCAGCATCATGAAACCGGCTTTTAGTGAGCAGGCAACCATCTTTGGTGTAGATGGCGAAGGCAAGCTGACCGGAGGCCCGATCCAGGGTCTGTTCGACATCATCGACAGCGCCTTCCGCCCGTCACCAGAAGCCAAAGGCGCCATCGTCAACGTCGATATCGTGGGCACAGCTGCCAGCGCACGTATTGATACCAATGACATCTCCGGCTTCTGCTTCACCGACTTCTTCAACCTGCTGAAGGTTGAAGGAAGGTGGACCGTCATCAGCAAGATCTACCACACCCACGTTGCTCCTTAACCCATCCGTTTGAACCGCGCCTCATTGGCGCCAAAATCATGCAAAGGAGTTTGACCATGAGCAAAAACATCAAAGCGGTACCGACCCAGGATTACAACGCCGTTGTCGCCGTGGCCCAACAATACGCTGACGGCCTACGTGCCGGCAGCCCGGAACTGCTGGAGCAGGCCTTCCACAAGGAAGCGGTGATGTACGGCTTCACCAACGGCAAACTGTTGGGCGGCCCGATCAGCAACCTGTTCGACTTCGTCCGCACTAATGGTAAGGCCCCGGATATCAGCACACGCCTGGACGTGCTGGCAATCACCCCGACCACTGCCGTTGTACGCGTGGACATGGAAAAGGACGCGATTGGCGCCGATTACAACGACTACCTGACGCTGATCAAAATCGACGGCACCTGGAAGGTGATCGCCAAGGTTTATCACCAGTTCGAAGGCTGATCCGAGCGGCCTGAACGCAATGATGTTTCTTAAGGTGATGAATCATGGCAAAAGTTGAATACAGCGCCGTTGTAGACGGCGGCGCCGAGCGCGTTTGGGATGTACTCAAGCGCTTCGGGAAAATCAGCCAGTGGCACCCGGCGATCCCGCAGAGCGTCATCGAAGACGGTCAGCCGGACGGTCTAGTTGGCTGCATCCGTCGGCTGACGTTGCAGGACGGCGCCATTCTGCGCGAGCAGTTGTTGTCGGTAGACGCTGTGAATCTACAGTTCTCCTATCGCTTCGTTGAGGCGCCGCTGCCCGTGGACAACTACGTGTTGACCGTGCGATTGATCCCGCTGACCGGCGAGCAAAAAGTCGTGATTCTGTGGTCTGCAACCTTCGACACGCGTGAGCCTGATCCGCAGGGGCAATGGACCTCGACCATTGAGTCACTCATTGTTGGTGGTCACGAAAGCCTCCAGGTTTACCTGAACCAAACCGCCACCGCATGAATGTGCCCTACCCCGCTCCAGCAATGGATGCGGGGTTTCATTTTTCTGGAGCTACGATGCACGACCACATTGCCGAAGTGCCGCTTGAAAAAGCCTATCGGCTGATCAACCACGGCCCCACCGTGCTGGTATCTGCTCAATACGAGAAGACTCGAAATGTAATGGCCGCGGCGTGGGCCTGTGCATTGGATTTCTCACCGCCCAAAGTCACTGTGGTGCTGGACAAGATCGCGACAACCCGCGAACTGGTAGAGCGTAGCGGCCTCTTTGTGATTCAGGTTCCCACGGTGGCACAGCTGCAATTAACCCGCGATGTCGGCAGCACCAGCCTGCAGGAAGATCCACAGAAGCTGGCTCATAGCGGCGTCGAGCTATTCAGTATCAGCGGCCATGACGCGCCATTCGTGACCGGCTGCTCAGCCTGGCTTGCGTGCAAACTATTACCCGAACCGCACAACCAGTCGACGTACGATCTATTTATCGGTGAAGTCGTCGGCGCCTGGGCCGACACGCGCGTATTCAGGGACGGGCATTGGCACTTCGAGAGCGCCGATCCGGATTTCCGGAGCCTGCACTACATCGCAGGCGGTCACTTTTATGCGATCGGTGAAGCGTTGGACGTCGCGACAAAGGAAGATCCGCAATGAGCCCACTTGAAAAACGCAGGCTTGGCCGGTCGGGCGTTGAGCTCAGTGCCGTTGGACTGGGCACGGTGCAGATGGGTTATAGCCCCCACATCGATTACGAGCAGGCGGCGGCCATCGTGCAGTCGGCCTATGAAGTGGGTATCCGGTATTTCGACACGGCGCCGATGTATGGCACCGGGCGAGCGGAATACACTTTGGGTCGCGCAATACGCGAACTGAATGTGCGAAAAGAGGTGGTCGTCAGCTCTAAGGTCGGCCGCGTACTCGACACCGCAGACGTGCCGGCAGCTCAGCGCCCGGCGGACTCAAGATGGTTCCTTCACAACCCGCACTACCAATACGACTATACCTATGATGGCTTCATGCGCTCGGTGGAACATAGCCTCGAGCGTTCCGGGCTGGATCGCATCGACGTACTCCTGGTTCATGACCTGGGGCGTGCCTGGCACGGCCTGCAGGCGGACCAGTATTGGAAACAGATCCGTGAGGGTGGGTACAGGGCGCTGGACGAACTGCGCAGCACAGGAGTGGTGTCTGCCGTCGGCTTGGGTGTGAATGAAACCGATGTGGTCGTGGAAGTGGCGCGAGAGTTCGCCATCGACTGCGCGATGATTGCGGGCCGCTACACACTGCTTAACCATGAGCCACTCAACGGGCATTTTGATGAACTGCAACGCCGTGAAGTCGCGGTGATCGCGGCGGGCGCGTTCAATTCAGGCGTGCTGGCCCTGGGTGCGTGTCCCAGCGCAATGTTTGATTATCGCGCCGTACCGGCCGACATCGCTGCGCGCGTAGCGATCATACAGTCCGTCTGCGCATCCTATGGCGTCGCGATGTCCGCGGCGGCCCTGCAGTTTTCCGCTTGCCACCCGGCTGTCAGGTCGCTGGTGTTTGGCGCCCAATCGGTTGAGGAAGTCGAGCAGAACGTAGCGGCTTTTTCGACGCTGATTCCCGCGCAATTCTGGGCGCAGCTCAAAGAACAACATCTGATTCCCGAACACGCGCCGGTGCCGGGCGAAGAACCCATGCGTTGACACGTTGAATGAGCGCAGCGCTAGAGGGGCTGCGCTCAGTCCATCTACGATCTAGTGCAGCTTCAATCGAGGTTCGGTGCCTCGACCGATGCGATTGCCCAGCACTAGTAGTGCGGTAGGGAACAAGCCATAGAGCGCTACCTGATGCATGCGGTACAGCGAAGCATAAAACATCCGCGCCAACCAACCTTCCAGCGTCACACTGCCCATCAGTTTGCCCATCAGGTTACCCACCGCTGAAAATTGTGACAGCGAAACCAATGAGCCGTAGTCCTTGTAGACGTAGGCCGGCAGGGCTTTGCCTTCAAGCCTCGCTTGAAGGCTCTTGACCAGCATCGACGCCTGCTGGTGCGCGGCCTGAGCACGCGGCGGCACGTTGTGCTCACTCCCCGGCTGCGGGCACGCGGCACAGTCGCCGAACGCAAAGACATCATCGTCCAGCGTGGTTTGCAACGTAGGGCGCACCCTCAGTTGATTGATGTGGTTAGTCTCCAGGCCGTCGATATCCTTGAGAAAGGACGGCGCTCGGATTCCCGCTGCCCAGACTTTGAGGCTGGCCTCAATCACTTCCCCGTTACGGGTTTTGAGATGCTCTGCGCAGACCTCGCTGACGACGGCATTTGTCATCACCGTCACCCCAAGCTTTTCCAGCGTGCGATGGACGGGCTCGCTGATGCGCTCAGGCAGCGCCGGCAGCACTCGAGGTCCGGCCTCAATCAAAGTGATGTGCATGTCATGCGGCTGGATGCAATCCAGCCCGTAGGCAGCCAGCTCATGGGCGGCGTTGTGTAACTCGGCGGCCAGTTCCACTCCGGTCGCACCCGCGCCGACGATCGCCACGCTGATGTTCTCACCCGCAATGCCAAGCGCCTGCGCGCGCAGATAGTGATTGAGCAGCTGCTGATGGAAGCGTTCGGCTTGCTGGCGGGTATCGAGGAACAGGCAGTGCTGTGCCGCACCGACGGTGCCAAAATCATTGGTGGTGCTACCGACGGCAATGATAAGAGTGTCATAGTTCAAGGTACGTTCTGGCACCAGCTCTCGACCGGCACCATCCAAGATCGACGCAAGTCGAACGGATCTGGCAGCGCGGTCAAGACCACTCATGCGGCCGAGCTGAAAGCGAAAGTGATTCCGCTTGGCCTGAGCCACGTAGTTCAACTCGTCATCGTGGGCATTGAGTGAGCCCGCCGCGACTTCATGCAACAGTGGCTTCCAGATATGGGTGAGGTTTGCGTCGATGAGTGTGATGTGGGCGGTGCCGCGCTTACCGAGGGTCTTGCCTAAACGGGTTGCAAGCTCCAGACCGCCAGCGCCACCGCCGACAATCAAAATACGGTGTGTCATGGAAGGGTCTCATTGCTTTTACAGGGAAAACAGGATGGATCCTGTAGCGCCCAGACACTCAGCATTGCGCCAGTGCCTGGGCTTGATGGTTTCAACGATGACTGCTTACCAATCTTGACGGGTCGGCGAAATGATCAGATCGTTGACCGTGACGTTCTCGGCTTGATTCAGCGCATACACCACGGCTCGGCCAATATCATCCGGCGAGATCGCAATCTTGTTCAACTCTTGGGCCGCCTTACGACCTGCAGGATCGGTCACTTTGTCGGCCCAACCCGTGTTGATCACACCCGGGCTTACCGTGTTGACACGGATGCCGTGCTGCACGCCCAGCTCTTTGCGCATCGACTCAGTCATGGCCTGAACGAAGAATTTGGTGGCGCTGTAGATACCCGCGGCAGGCCCGACTTGGTGACCGGCCACCGAGTCCATATTGAGGATCTGGCCCGACTTCTGTTTGAGCATAAACGGCAACACCGCCGCGATACCATGCAGGTAGCCTTTGATGTTCACGTTGATCATCTTTTCCCAATCATCGGTGGCTAGGTCGACCCAGTTGGAAAACAGCATCAAGCCTGCGTTGTTGATCAGGATATCCACCGAACCGAAAGAGTCCTGGGCGAATTGCGCCAGCGCTTTCATATCCTCAGGGTTGGTGACGTCGCTGACGCGACCTACCGCTTCACCGCCCTTGCCTTTCAGCTCGCTGACGATGGCGTCCAGGCCCTGCTGGTCCAGGGCTGCTGCAACAATTCGAACACCTTTCTCGGACAAGGCACGTGCGGATGCAGCACCCAGGCCGGACGATGCGCCAGTGATGATCGCGGTTTTATTCTGCAGATAGTTCATGGGCGTTCCTCTCGTTGGTGACTGCCCGTCTGTGCGGGCAGTTTTTGGGGTTATCGCGGATGTAAGGGGATCAGTAGTTGCCGAGTGGCCAGTCGGTGTAGCCCTTCGCACCGCCGCCGTAATACGACTCACGTGGCGCGATGGTCAGTTCGGCCCCACGACGCAGGCGCTCGACCAAGTCCGGGTTGGAGATAAACAGGCGGCCAAACGCAACGGCATCGATCTTGCCTTCGGCGCGGCGTTCAATAGCCATGTCCAGGTCGTAGTTGTTGTTACCGATGAAGGGGCCGTTGAACTGCGCACTCAACGCGTCCATATCGACGCCCTCAGGTACGTCGCGGGAAGTCGCTGTGGCGCCTTCGACGAAGTGCAGATACGCCAGGTCGAATGCGTTCAGCTGCTGGATCAGGTAGCCGTACATCGCCATGACATTGCTGTCGGGCGGTGTGTTACCGGCGTCCGGAGTTACCGGCGACAAGCGGATGCCCACGCGGTCGTTGCCCCAAATTTTGACGATTGCCTCGGTCACTTCCAGGGTCAGGCGTGCACGGTTCTCGATGGAGCCGCCGTACTGGTCGGTGCGATGGTTGGTCGAGTCCCGCAGGAATTGGTCCAGCAGGTAGCTGTTGGCCGAGTGAACTTCTACACCATCAAAACCAGCACGCTTGGCATTCTCGGCAGCACGTTTGTACTGCTCGATGATCCCCGGGATCTCATCGGTTTCAAGTGCCCGAGGCATCGACACCGGGACGAAGCCGTTGGTGGTATAGGTGTCGCCTTCAGCCTTGATCGCGGAAGGGGCGACCGGTGCGGCACCCTCAGGTTGCAGCTCGACACTGGAGAAGCGACCCACATGCCACAGCTGGCTGACGATCTTGCCACCAGCGGCATGCACGGCGTCCGTGACTTTCTTCCAGCCTGCAACCTGCTCCTCGCTCCAGATGCCGGGGGTGGCCGCGTAACCGCGACCTTGCGCGGAAATATTGGTGGCCTCAGCGACGATCAAGCCCGCCGTGGCGCGTTGAGCGTAATACTCGGCGTGCAGCTCGTTGGGAATGCCATCTTCGGCATAGCGGCTACGGGTTACGGGCGCCATCAAAATACGGTTGGCGAGTTTCATCGCGCCCAGGTTAATCGGGGTGAATAAGTCGGTACGAGTCGCGTTATCTGTCATGATAAACCTCATTTAAATAGACCGGTCGTCTAGTAAGTTGGTAAAAAATAGCTACGACAAAAGTCGCTTTGCCAAAGTCAGGGACGTTTCAAAGGCGTCATCGCGCTTGCCAATCTTCATCATCAACGAAGCGCCGAGCCAAACCTGATAGAGCGATTGCGCAAGCGTCGCACTTGGCGCTGTGGACGTAATCGAACCATCGACAAGCCCCTGCTCAATACAGCGCTCAAGCTTCGCGTGGATGGCTTGCGTGCCTCGGTCGAGCACCAAGCGCATGCCCTCCGAGAGGTCACAGACCTCGGCGCCCAATTTGACCACTAGACACTTGTCGGTAGGCAAATCAGAGCACTGGGTCTGCGCCCAATACTGGAAGTAACTCAGTAACCTTTGCGCTGCAGGTGCGGAGCCCATCAACAACGTGTCGACCGTTGCCAGATAGTCGGAAAAATACTGTTCAAGCAGTGCCTGACCAAACTCATCCTTTGATTTGAAGTAGTGGTAGAACGAACCTTTCGGCACGCTCGCAGCCGCTACCACCTCAGCTAACCCTACGCTGGTGTAGCCTTTGTGAGTCATCAACGTCCTGGCGACGTCCAGGATGTGTTGGCGTGTTTCAGAATGATGCTTTTTCATAATGCAGCCACTCTAATTAAAACTAGACCGGTCGTCTAGTAGATTTTAGAATAGCCTCACGTTCTACGACCAACGGCGAACGAAGACAAATGACAGGGTCATGCTCATGAACTCCCCTCCCCCCACGTCAACGTTCAATACCGAGAGCCTGGCGCAATTCAACCTCAATTGCCTGGTGATCTTCGCCGCTCTTTATCAGGAAAAAAGTGTCACCAGGGCGTCCGAGCGTTTGAACATCGGCCAGCCCGCAGTCAGCAACAGCCTGTCCAAGCTCAGATTGATTTTTCAGGATCCATTGTTTTTTCGCCGGAACGCAGAGATGGTGCCCACCGCTGTTGCCGATGATATTGCGCAGCATGTGATACCGCTGTTGAGCGGTATTGGCCACGTGCTTGAGCGATACAAAGTACCGCCCTTTGGGCACGCGTCACGGCCGACCTGAAATCTGAGCATTACGCTGTGCAACCGAAAAGTTCATTTTGTGTATCATTAGGGCAGAAATCTCCTCCAGGCATACTCGTCTGGCGATACGCCCAAGGTGCTGCACTCAATGACTGACCCCACCCTAGTCCCTGTTCCACGCGCAAAAGGACGCCCGCGTGCGTTCGACCGCGACCAAGCTCTGCTGCATGCGCTGGCAGTGTTTTGGAAGCGTGGCTACGAGCCGGCTTCTGTGGCGGAATTGTGTTCAGCAATGAGCATCAGCCCGCCCAGCCTGTATGCGGCGTTTGGCAACAAAGCCAAATTGTTCCTGGAAGCGGTTGCCTATTACGAAGAAACGTTTTGGGACGCCACGTGGGAGCGCATGGACAGCGAGCCGGACATCGTGCGCGCCATCAGCGAGTTCTTCCATACGTCGGCGTCAATCCTGACCGAACCCGAGGCACCCTGTGGGTGCATGGTCGTACTTGCGGCGGTCAATGTCTCGGACGATGCAGAAGAAGTCACCGCCACTCTCAAAGCCTTGCGTCAGGAAGGCCGTGACTTCCTGCAACAACGTCTTGACCGCGCGGTCGCGGAGGGTCAACTGCTCCATGACACCAACACCCGCCTGCTCGCAGCTGCCCTGAATACCCTGCTTGAAGGCATGTCGCTACAAGCACACGACGCTGCCAGCCGAGAGGATCTGCAAGGGATCGGCGCGACAGCCGTTGCGATGCTAGCCCCCTCCCTCCCAGCTTAACTCCGCGAAACGTACTGATAGGTTCAAACGAGCTGTTCACACGCCTGCCTGATCTTTGCGCACGCACGCTCCAGCAGTGCCGTAGAGGTTGCAAAAGAAATGCGGAAGTAGCCTTCCAATCCAAACGCACTCCCCGGCACCACTGCCACCTGCGCAGCCTCAAGCAGGTACCGGCAGACATCAACGTCATTCGTCAGCACCTCACCGGCTGGCGTTTTGCGCCCGAACAGCCCTGAGCAGGAAGGAAAGAGATAAAAAGCGCCCTCCGGACGGCGACACACCAGGCCGGGCGTGTTGTTAAACGCATCCAGGCAAAGATCCCTGCGCTGACGGAACACTTCATTACGCTCAGCCAGAAAATCGATAGGCCCATCCAGAGCTGCCACCGCGGCAGCCTGGGATATCGCACAGGGATTGCTGGTGGTCTGGGATTGAATGGTGGCCATGGCGGCAATCAGAGGTTTAGGACCGCCCGCATAACCAATGCGCCAGCCCGTCATTGAATACGCCTTTGAAACACCATTTACGGTCAGCACGCGGCCATGTAGCGCCGGCACCTGCGAAGCCAGGGTGGAAAACACCCAACCGTCATAACTCAGGTGCTCGTACATGTCATCCGTCAGCACGTAGACCTGCGGGTGCTCCAACAATACGGCGCCCAATTGATCAAGCTCAGCCGCACTATAACCCGCACCCGTCGGGTTGCTGGGAGAATTCAAAATCAGCCACTTGGTGCGTGGTGTAATCGCCTGCTTGAGCTGTTCAGCGGTGATCTTGAAATGCTGATTGGCCGCGCAAGGAATTTCCACTGGAGTCCCCCCTGCCAGGCGCACCATGTCCGGATAGGAGACCCAGTAAGGTGCAGGAATGATCACTTCATCACCTGGGTTCAATGTTGCCTGCAGCGCATTGATCAGTACTTGCTTGCCGCCGGTGCCGACGCTGATTTCGTCGGTGGCGTAAGTGATGCCGTTTTCGCGCTGAAACTTGCGAACGATTGCCGCCTTGAGCTCGGGGGTGCCATCCACATCGGTGTAACGGGTCTGGCCTGCATCAATAGCTGCCTTGGCGGCGGCGTTGATGTGCTCGGGGGTTGGAAAGTCCGGCTCGCCGGTCGACAAACTGATGATATCCACCCCATTTCTGCGCAGCTCTGCGGCCTTGCGCGTGATTGCCAGCGTGGGCGAGGGTTTAACCGCTTTCAGCAGATTTCCGAGCAATTGCATGGGGCCACTCTTCAGCATTCGTTGACAATGCGTGAATGCTAGCGCCCCCTACAAAACAATTAAAACAATATATCTGGATGAATTTAAGCAATTATATTTGTTAATTATCTGCCTTTTTTCTGCTCTTGACTTAGTTGAAATGGCGCAAAATTGGCCGCAAGCGAAAGCACCAAGCGCTTGACACGTTCTGTAGTGACCAATATAAAATAAAGACCAACATGCATTCGTCGACCGCGTTTGCAGGTTCGCTTGAGCGGGCCATTTGTGACACATCGCCTGGTCTGGAGGAACTATGAACGCAGTGAACACCGTTTTTATCGTCGGCGGCTCGGGCAAAGTCGCCCGTAGTCTCGCCCAACAACTGGCGAAACGGGGTCACCAACCACGTTCGCTATACCGTCATGCGGAACAAGCCGACGAGCTCAAGGCGCTGGGTGCCGAACCCGTTGCCGGCAACCTGCTTGAACTCGATACAGACGCTCTTGCCAAACTCATGGCAGGCAGCGATACCGTCGTGTTCGCGGCCGGCGCAGGCGGCAAAGGTGGCGCACAGATGACCGATGCCATTGATGGTCGCGGGCTGGAACTGTCCGTCGCCGCGGCTCAACAGGCGGGCATCCGGCGCTTTGTGCTGGTCTCGGCGTTTCCGGAAGCATCGCGAGGCAAAACGGTTTCCGAGACCTTCGAAAACTACATGGCGGTGAAGAAACGCGCCGACGTGCACCTGGCTGCGACCGACCTTGACTGGGTCATCTTGCGCCCGGGCACGCTGCTGGACTCGGCAGGCACCGGTAAAGTCCGCGCGGGCCTGGCCATCCCATACGGTGACGTGCCGCGTGAGGATGTAGCAGCAGCTCTGTTGCAGATCATTGAACAGCCGCACGTGAATCGCGTCATCATCGAACTGACCCAAGGCACCACGCCTGTCGCTGATGCTATCCAGCATGTTGCCCGGGATTACTCCCAGGCATGAATGAGCCGAACACATTGGCGCTACTGCTGGTCGGCGCAAGCGGGTTGGTTGGTAGCCATGTATTGGCGCTGGCACTGTCGGATCCGCGCATCGGCGTGGTCTACGCGCCGACGCGCAAAGCGCTGGCGTCGCACCCGAAACTCATCGCCCCCCCTATCGACTTTGACCATCTGGACGAACAGGCAGGCATCTGGCAAGTGGATGCCGTGATCTGCACGCTGGGCACCACGCTAAAAACGGCAGGTTCCAAAGCCGCTTTCGAGCGAGTTGACCACACCTACCCATTGGCCGTGGCCAGGCTGGCACGCGATCATGGAACGCCGGCCTATGTGCTCAATTCGGCTATTGGCGCAGACGCGCAGTCGTCATTTTTCTATAACCAGGTCAAAGGTCGCCTGGAACAGGACCTGGCAAAGGTGGGGTTTGAATCGCTGACGTATGTGCGCCCTGGTGTGATTGGAGGCAAGCGCGAGGAAGTGCGTCATGCCGAGCGCGCCCTCATTTTGCTGTTGAAACTTGCCTCGCCGCTATTACCTGAACGTTGGCGTCTCAACCCTCCGGCGCAGATTGCTCGTGCGCTACTGGACGCCGCAATCAATCAGGCCTCAGGCATTCATGTGGTGACGTCGAGCAGCATGACGAAGCCTGGCTAGGCCAATAAGCGACGACTCATATCAAGCGCCGCGTCAAAAGGCTCACGTGTTCTATTGACCTTGACCAGCAACGAGGCACCCAACCACATTTGATAGAGCGCTTCAGCCAATATTGCTGCGTCTACGGACGCGTCAATGGAGCCATCCGCTTTGCCTTGCTCGACGCAACGAATCATCCGCTCAATAATCAGTGCTGTCCCCTTCTCAAGCACCCCGCGCATGTTTTCGGACAGATCACACACTTCCGCACCCAATTTGACCACCAGGCATTTTTGATCAGTGTGATCAAACGCCTGTGTCTCGGCCCAATAGCGTAGATAGCTCAACAGGCGCTCGGCTCCGGAGCCTTCACTGGCCAACTGCACATCGACCCTCGTGAGGTACTCTTCAAAGTACTCTTCGAGCAGCGCTTGGCCGAACTCGTCTTTCGATCGAAAGTAGTGATAGAACGACCCTTTAGGTACACCCGCAGCCGCGAGCAACTCGGTAAGGCCGACGGCGGTGTAACCTTTCTGGGTCATCAGCGACCTGGCGACATCGATGATGTGCTGGCGCATATCTTGGGCGGGCTTCTTCATAATGCGGCGCATGCTATCAAAAAACAGGCGCTCGGGGGAGCGCCTGGAGGTTGTTCACATGCGTTGCAACCAGGCCCTTCTCAGCATCAAAACAGCAGCTTGCGACGAGATTACCTAGGCTATTCAGCCTACCTGTTTCAACAGCGCAAATCTGCTAGGGCTCATCACCTTCATCATCAAGGCCGCTGCACAGCCCACGACAAAGGAAATCGTCACAATCATCTCCATGATGGAGGCCGCGAGTGCTGCATTCTCACCGCCAACCAACGCGGGTAGATTCTGGACCGCCACGATCAAGCAAGCGACCAACCCGAGAAACCCGCCAATGGGTGCAATAACGGTATTCCAGATAGGATGCGGCGCGTCACTTCTGCGGAAGAACACCAGCACAGAAATACATGTTAGCGACAGGATGACCATGTACCCCAGCGTTCCGGCTGTCGCGCCCCATGCGTAAATCTGCGTTACCGGGTCCATTCCGATCAACGCGCAGACAGCGACCGCCGCCAGCGATAACGTGGTTTGCAGCACTGAGGATACAAAGGGGGAGCCATGCTTCTGATGCACACTCCCCAGCTTCGAATGAAGCACTCCAAATCGTCCCAGCACATATTGATAGCGAACGACGATGTTATGCAGCGACAACACACACGCAAAGAGACTGGTAACCAGCAAGACCTGCATCACATCCACAAACGCCTTGTTGGTAAATCGCTCCACCATGGTCAAGTACATATCGCCCGGGTGATCAGTCGCTTGCTGTACCACTTGCGATAACCCCACACCATTCACCTGACACCACATGGACACGGCGTAGAACACACCAATCACAAACACCGCGATATAAGTGGCTTTGGGAATGGTCACGTTCGGGTTCACCGCTTCTTCGCGGTAAACCACCGTGGATTCAAAGCCTGTGAAGCAATAGATGGCAAACATTATCCCAAGCCCCGGGGATCCCGACAGGATGGTCGTCGCAGAAAAAGGCTCCAGCGCATCCGGGCCGATACTGCCGCTGCCGATAATGGCAGCGTCCACCACCAGAACGATGAGGATTTCCAGCACCAACGCCACCCCCAGGAACTTGCTGCTCAATTCAATTTTCTGGTAGCCCAGGATCCCCACTAGCGCGGTGATCGCCAAGGCCAGCACCCACCATGAAATGGTGATTCCGAGCGTGGTCAGCAATAGCTGTGACAACGCGAAGCCGATGTAAGCCTCCAACGCCACCAGGATCATAAAATACGAAATCACCGCCATGGTCGCAGACCCTAAACCTATGGATCGGCCCATGCCTTTTTGAATGTAGGAATAGAATGCGCCCGCGTTGGTGATGTACCTCGACATGTAGATAAATCCCACACTGAAGAGAAACATAATCACCGTTGCAATCATCGCGTCAAAGGGTGCGGCGGCGCCATTACCCATGGAAATAATGAGCGGTGTATTGGCAACCATCACGGTCAACGGCGCGGCCGTCGCAATCACCATCAGCACAATCGATGTGACACCTAACGACCCGGACAATCCCGGTTTTTTATCACTGACACCTGGTTCTGGAGTGTGCATATTCGCCCCTATCGTTTTTTATTAAAAGATCACTGAAAAACTTCGACGTCCCTGCCCTGGCGGTTTCAGCAAGTTCGCAACTGTCCAACAAGCAACTAAAGGATTAGCGTCGAAGGGGGGTACCTCTAATACACCCACCTGCGAAATCGACAACTTGCGGCGCAAACATTGTTGCGCGCACACCAAAACTTCCGCTATCAAATAACGGCGCGTGCGCTCTCCAACCATATTGCTTTTAAAGTGCGCACCAAAGGAAAACGCACGCCTCATTACAGTGCATATAAAGGCCTATGATTTCATCTGAACAGTTGAAGGCGAGCGGCTATTTGGAACGAACATTGCTGCAATATCGGCAGACTTCGGAGACTGTCGTGATGCAACGTAATCCAGCTACCGCACATCCGCCCTGCGTACCGCCTAGAGTCGCGTGCGAGCAATCAAATGACCCTTTCCTTCAATCAAGAATTCTTCCTGACTGGGCGCAGGATTACACCCAACTCTCCTGCGGAAACTTTGAAGGCGGCGTCGCGCGCGCTTCTCTCGGGCGAGTCCAAGTGTTCAGGGAATGGATCAATCAGGCTATCGATCAACGATCGGTCGCTGACACCGATGTGGTGATGATCGGGGTCACCCTGCATCAAGGGACGTGCTCCTGGCAGAACAGAGAAATGCAGGCCGATTCGTTATTCATCATGCGCCAAGGTGAAGAAGCACGTTTCTGTGCGACGACCAAATCCGACATTCTTGCAGCGACTATTGATGCGTCATTCCTGAACACGTTTTCCCAGGGGCTTTACGGTGTGAGTGCAGATCGCTTGGTCAACGGCGCCTGCTTGCTCAAGGGCGATACAAAGGGGATCGCCCGCTACAAATCCTTGCTGCTGACGGCACTGAGTTCCGCAGTGGCGCGTCCGGATTCGCTCGACAGTGATCCAACGCGCCTTCAACTCTGCGAGGACGTCACCGTCGCGGCGCTTGAGGCCATGGGCAGTCTGTCCATTACGTCCTCCTCTTCTCCGCGAGATCATCGCGTCCATCGAGCTATGGTAGACCGGGCGCGATCATTTGTTTTGAGCAACCCCACCGCCAACCACTCAGTAGAGGCCTTGTGCGAACACTTGAACATGAGCCGTCGCGGACTGCATAGCGCATTCATTCAGGTGGTAGGCGTCAATCCATGTACATATATCCGCCAGGTTCGGTTGCACGGCGCGCGTAAAGACATTTTAAGCGGAGTGCCTTCGGTGTCTGAAGCCGCCATGCGCTGGGGGTTTTGGCATTTTGGGATGTTCTCCCAGTACTACAAAAATCAATTTGGAGAGTTACCTTCTGAAACGCACCGCAACCCTCCCTGTGTGGAGATGGGAACCTGGCCCCCACTGAGTTGACAGCGCATTTAAACGCAAAAAAAATGAATGTATTTTCCAGAAAAACATAATTATTATTTGCGCATGATCAAAGAACTTAAAACACTCATCGCCGTGGCGAGAGAAGGCACTTTTGCAGCAGCCGGCAGCAAGATAGGCCTGACCCAAGCTGCGGTCAGCGCCCAGATTCAACGCCTGGAGGCGGAGCTTGGCGTGGAGTTGTTTGACCGCAAAGGGCGCTCAGCCCAACTCAATCAGATGGGAAATCAAGTGCTGGTGCAGGGCGAGGAACTGGTGCGCCAGTTCAAGAACCTGGGCAGCAGTTCGGTGGGTTTGCCGGCCAGCATCCTGGTAACGGTCGGGGCGATTGCGTCCGTTCAACGCTCTTACTTACCTGACGCGCTCGCTGAATTTCATCGCCGAGCCCCAGAATGCAGGACGCGTGTGGTACCAGGCCTTTCGATGGAGCTGGTGAACCAGGTCGACTCGGGCGAAATCGACGTGGCCGCGATCATTCGCCCGCCCTTCTCACTTCAAAGTGATTTGCGCTGGACCACCTTGGCGCGTGAACCGTACCGACTGATCGTCCCCGCCGATATGCCGGGAGAAGATTGGGCCGAGTTGGTGTCGAGCCAGCCCTTTATCCGTTATGACCGTTCATCTTTCGGCGGACGCCAAGTGGACCGGTTCTTGCGACAAACCCATCTTTCATTGCATGAAGTCTGCGAACTCGATGAGCTGGATGCAATCATCAAGCTGGTTGCAAATGGTGTCGGTGTGGCCTTGGTACCGGAAACGGCCACCCGTAAGGCGTGGCCTGCCGAAGTACGCGCCATTGACCTGAAACAACGCACATTCCATCGAGATATCGGATTGATTCATCGTGCGCGCCGCAGTCTCAATCCGCCGGTAAAGTTACTGGCCCAACTGATTACCGAGCAGGCGGTAAAAAAACACTAGGCTCATACGTAAGCGGTGAATTAACGCACTGAGTCGTCAACTTTACGTGTGCGAAATAGCGTCCACCGCCCATGATCATCGAGGAACTTGCGTCCCGAATGATTGATGAACCCCAACAGCACACCCAGACACAGCGTAACCATGATGTAGAACCACTTGTCCGGCCCGACTAAGAAGGTACACGCCACGGCACCAAACATCATTGGGATATTTGAAAACATGCCCCACGGCGTGAACAGCAAGTGAGTAGCACATAGCGCTATCGTGACGAGTCCAACCGAAAGTGCTGATGCGGCCAGCCGGTGTAAGCCCTGATGTGCAAATAGCGAATCCAGATAAATAAACACGAGTCCCCAGACCACTCCCGCTACCGCGCTGAGGCACGCGTCAGCAAATTTATCGGCTCTCGCGCCACCACTCAAATAGATAGGCAACGCAACAAACGTACACGGCAGTGCGCCCAATAAGCCCAGCGGGCTCATCAGGTACAACAACACATACAACCCGACGGTAATACCGATCCACAGGCTTAAATTCAACGAAAATCTTGTCGACATCCTATTCACTCCTGCAACGCGCTTATTATTGTTGGTCGTGCATCAGGCGTTTGTGGAAAACATCGATTTATTATTTTTCACGCAAGTAAGCGTAAGCCAGGCCTCATTGAGCATGGGGCCTGGCTTCGTTGACTCAACACTCAGTTACGCAGGCCCGCCTGTTTAAGCAACGGCATGACCCGTTCATTGAAAAACGGCAACTCTTCGTTGTAATCGACCATGGTCAACAACGTGCCATCGACCCCTGTTTTCTTCAGGTCAATCAGGCCTTGAGCCACTTGTTCAGGCGAACCAATCAGTGGAAAACCGCCCCAACCCGCAATGAAACGTTCCTTGAATTTCTCGTACATTTCTGCGGAATGGTTCTGCGATTGGACTTGCAGCACATCGGCCAAGTTGTCGCACGCTACCCTGTCGCCCTTTTCCTTGACGTAGTAGTCGTAGTATTCGCGGGCTTCCTTCTCCGTTTCTCGAACGATGACCGGGCACGAGGTAAAGGTCCCCAACTCCCGCCCGAATTTGGAACGGGCCAGCTCCTTGACATGCTTAACCCAAGCGGCGCCTTTTTCCATGTCCTGCATGAAACCAAAGTTGAAATCACAGTGCTTGGCTGTGAAATCCAAGCCTTTACCTGACGACCCTGCGCAGATCATTACTGGGCGCCCCGCCCTGTTGTAGGGTTTGGGCTCCATGACAGCGTCTTTGGTTTTGTGGAAGTCACCGTTGTAGTCCACGCCATTGCGCGCCCACAGCGCCGCCACGATATCCATCCACTCATCCGCGTATTCGTAACGCTGGTCATGCTCCATCATCTCGCGACCGAACATCTCCATCTCCGGCGTAAACCAGCCGGTTACCAGGTTCAAGCCAAAACGACCTTTGGAGATATGATCAATGGTCGTGGCCATTTTGGCGGCGACGATGGGGTGAATGGTCGGCACATGGGTCGTGGAGAAGAACTGCAACTTGGTCGTAACAGCGGCCATGGCGGCCGCCCAAGTAAACGTCTCCATATTGGTGCCGTTGAAGTTGGTCTCACCGCCGAACCCCCTCCAGCGCGCGATCGGCACCATGCATTCCCAACCCGCCGCTTCCAGCTGCTGGGCGATCTTTACGTTGTGCTCAAAGGTTGGCTCAAAGGTGGATTCGGCAGTGGTGATCGCACAGGCGTTTGAGCAGTTGGTTCCGAATACACCCAGTTTCAACGCGTTATCGTTGAACATTGGGTTGCCGGTTTCGTGAAAACGTTCCTGCATGTCCATTTCACATTCCTCTTTTTATTGTTGTTGATGCTGGGGGAACCCTGGATTACACGCCCATGTCGTCAAAAACTTCCTGCGCCAGGCGGAAGCCATCAATGGAAGCGGGGACACCACAATAAATCGCTACCTGGAGCAGCACCTCACGAATTTCCTCTTTGCTCAAACCATTATTGATTGCGCCGCGAACATGCAGCTTCAATTCGTGGGGACGGTTCAACGCTGAAATCATGCCAAGGTTCAGGAAGGAACGTGTGCGACGGTCCAGCCCCGGGCGATTCCAGATAGCGTCCCAGCAGTACTCAGTGACCAGCTCCTGTACGGGCCAGTTAAAGTCGCTGGCCTTGGCAATGGAGCTATCAACATACGCTTCACCCAGCACTTCACGGCGGGTCTTGAGGCCCTCATGAAAACGCTCGGAAAGTTGGTTGCCATCAGGCGAAGTAATTTTTGCTTGGCTGTTCATTTCATCTTCCTCGGGGTGAGTTAATACCTTGGCGACCCTATGACTGCCTACACAGCCATCGCGCTAAAGTGTTGCGGTTAAAAAACTGGGTTAGTGCTATGCCACCAAACTGGGCCTTACTTGTTTAGCGCTAACAGCATTCGCTGCTTTCCACACAATCAACTCTGCAATCGAAATAATGATGAGTCCGTTCTGTTTTGCGAACACTTCCAGGTCGGCGCGACGCGCCATGCTGCCGTCGTCTTTGAGGATCTCGCAGATCACACCAACCGGTGACAACCCAGCCAGCTCAGCAAGATCAACAGCCGCCTCAGTGTGACCAGCGCGCTCTTCAACGCCACCGCTGCGCGCTATCAGCGGGAAAATATGCCCAGGCCTTGAAAGTGCCTGTGCTGTAGTGTCTGCCGCCGCAAGTGCTCGAAGCGTCAACGCGCGCTCTGCCGCTGAAACTCCGGTGGTGACGCCTGCTATCAAATCCACCGAGACCGTGAACGCGGTTTTCATGGAGTCGGTGTTGCGCTCCACCATCAGCGGTAATTCCAACCGCCGCGCAATGCGTTCAGGCATCGGCGCACAGACAATTCCTCGGCATCGACTGACCATAAACGTCAACGCCTGCGTGGTGGCGAACTCGGCAGCCATCACTACATCACCTTCGTTTTCGCGGCTCTCGTCATCCACCACGATCACCATCCCGCCGGTAGCGATGACTTCGAGTGCTTTCTCAATCGTTGAAAAGCCCATAACAACCTCTACGGTCTCAAGTCTAAGGAGATATCACTTGATCGCGGCGGATCTGGCGAAGCGCCCGTCTTCGTACAAAAGTGGCGAAATATCCGGCCTGGTGTCGACCCAAAGCACTCGGCCAAAAATCACATCATGAGAGCCAATGGTCGCCACTTCACACACCTCGCACACCAGCGCTGCCTGCGCGTCGGCCAGCACCGGCACGCCGTGCTGCTCAACCCATTGACCGTGCTCAAAACGCTCATGGCCTTTGAGCTGGCCACTGAAAATCGGTACCAGGTCGACATGGGAAAGGTGAAGCATGTTGACCGCGAAGCGCCCGCTCACCTCTAACGCCGTACTGATCGAGGCGGAGCGATTGACACACACCAGGATCGTGGCGGGATCGGCAGTCACCGATTGCACGGCCGTCGCTGCCATGCCGAACGGCTGGCCCAGATGGCGCGTGGTGATCAGCGAGATGGTTGAGGTCAAGCGACGCATTGCTTGCTTGAAGTCGTTAACGAGTTCTTGTTCTTGTTGTTGTTCTTTCATGTCTGCCTCTTCCAAGGAGTCCCATGGGGTGTTGGAATGAAAACCTACAGATCGTCAGACAATCTGTCAAAACATTTTGACTGATTGACAGATTGTCTGACGACTTTTATAAGTAATCGAGATTTTACTTCAACGAGGAATACACCCATGCCACGCACGCTGTATGGCCACATGAAATCCAGTAACGTCATGAAAGTTGTCTGGCTGATGGACGAGCTCGGTCTCGACTACGAAAGGATCGACCTGGGCAACGTTTTCGGCGGGCTTGAAGAAGACGATTACCGTGGCATGAACCCCACCAGCTTGGTGCCAACGCTGGTAGACGGCGACTTCACGATCTGGGAAAGCAATGCTGTATTGCGTTACCTGTGTAACGCCTATGCGCCGACCAGCCCCCTCTACCCCGCGGAGCCGAGGTTACGTGCGGTCGTAGACCAGTGGCTGGACTGCCAGCAGACGCAACTGACTCGGCCCCAGACGGTGGTGTTTTTTCAATTGATTCGTACCGCCCCAGACAAGCGCGATACACGCGCGCTGGAAACCGCAATTCGCGAAGCCGGCAGGGTATGGGGCTGGATCGAACAGCGCCTGGCCGCGCACGAATACATCTGCGGGCAAACGATGACCATCGCTGACATTGCCTGGGCCGTGCACGCTCACCGCTGGCTGAACATGGACTTCGCCCGTGCGGAACTGCCCAACCTCAAGGCCTGGTACGCGAGGATGCTGACGCACGAATCCTTCCGCCAAAAATGGGCCGGCCCAGTGGTTTGATCAGAGAGATAAGCGCTATGGAATTACACAATAAGGTCTGCATTGTCACGGGCGCCGCCAGCGGCATTGGTAAAGCGATAGCCACCCTATTTTCCAAACACGGTGCATCAGTAATCGTTGCCGACGTAAACATTGAGGCCGCACGCGCTACAGCGGATGAGATCGACGCTTTTGCTATCGCCTGCAATGTCGCCGTCAATGCAGACGTACAGTCAATGGTAGAGACAGTCATTGAGCATTTTGGCCGCATCGATGTACTGGTCAACAACGCCGGTTTCGGCCTGACCGGCAACGTTGTCACCATCGAAGAAGAGGATTGGGACCGCCTGATGTCGGTCAACCTCAAAGGCATGTTTCTGTGCGCCAAGCACGTCGTTCCTGTGATGGCCAGGCAGAAATCCGGCTCCATCATCAACACGACTTCCTACACCGCCACCAGCGCGATTGCCAACCGCACCGCCTATGTCGCATCCAAAGGCGGCGTATCCGCGCTCACCCGTGCAATGGCGCTGGACCACGCGGCTGATGGCATTCGTGTGAACGCGGTCGCGCCGGGCACTATCGACAGCCCCTACTTCGACCAAATTTTTGCCCAGTCGGAAAACCCACAGGCACTGCGCGCCGCCTTCGACGCCCGCGCCGTGTTGAATCGAATGGGGCAGCCGGAGGAGATCGCCGAGGCCTTCCTGTTTCTCGCATCCGATCGCTCACGCTTTGCCACCGGCAGCATCCTGACGGTGGATGGAGGCTCCTCGATCGGCAACCATTTGGTTGATTGACCCTATACCTGTGACCTTTGCCCGGTGAATACCGGGCTTTTTTTGTGCTCGCATAAACTAAAGCAGCCGATCACAAACAAGGCGCGACCGGCGGCTTTATATCGGCGTACTCAGGCGGTGGTCAGCCCTGATTGATGTGTAACATGGGCCAGGCCCTGCATCAGATAAGAACGGAAATGATCCGGGTGTTCAGTCATCGGAAAATGCCCCAGGCCGTCCATGACCAGATGCAACGCGCCCGGTATCAACTCGGCCAACTTGGCACCGTCCGCCGGCGTAGCCGAATAGTCATAAGTGCCCGAGAGCAGCGCCACCGGGGTACGTCCGGCATCAATTCGCGGCGCGGTGACGGCCCCGTCGAACTCGTCGCTGTAGAACGCCAAGTCACCAGGATAGACACCGGGACCACCCTGAGAATAAATCCAGCTGGCACGGCGTCGATCCTCGACAGGACTGGTCGGGCTCATCAAACCTCGTACATAGGCGCCGTTGTGTAGCCCGCCATGGACCTGCACATGATTCTGGTACGGGTTGCGACGGCCACGCGACTGGAACGGCGGCTCCAGCGCCACCACGCCGATCAATTGCTCAGGGCGTTCCGCCGCAAGCACTAGCGACATCGCCGCGCCCATAGAGCCACCGACCACAATGGCCGGCCCGCCGATCACCTGCTCGATAAACGCCGTACACCATTGCTGATAACGCTCACTGGTCAGCAGATAAGGCGCCCCATCCCAGGTTCGTGGTGGCATCGACTTACCATGAAACGGCAGATCAATCGCATACATACGAAATTGCTGCGCCATGCGGACGTCCGCCATCTGCGCAAAGTATTGTCGACCGTCGGCACCTGCAGTGTGCAGGAACAACAAGGGGATGCCCTCCCCAGCCACTTCGTAATACATCTCGTAAGGCTGCCCCGCCACACGGACGTCGGCATAGCGACCTTGAATCTGGGAAACAGACCGCTCGACAGCGACCGCCGGGGCTGCGGGCGTCAGGGTCACCAACTCGAACAAACGCTCGAGGAACGGCCGCGCCTGGGCAATCAGCTGTGCATCGCCACTCACCTCAAACGTCGGGTTGGCAATCTGCAGCGCTGTGAAGCTATGGTAAGTGGCAACCGGCGGGGAACACAGGACGCGCTCCCATTCAGATTCGTCAGCGTCGATGCGAATTGTTGGCGCCCCCGTAAAGCCTTTGAACAGTCGTCCGTCGACAACACTCAGCCCAATGGACTGCCCGCCTACGCTGAACTCAACGGCCACCGATAGCCCAGGCGCCAGCCGGCGCAATTCAGGGTCCGGGTAAGCTTCAACCAGCCGCTCATTCAAACTGATGAATGCAGTCATTATTTTTCTCCTGCGTCACTGTTGCAGCAACGCGTCATCACGTCAGTGTCCTACCGCCCACGGGGGGTGTATAGGTCGCAAGCCGGTGCGCATTTATCAACTGCCAGGCGACAGGATAAAGGCGAGACCACGCCGTGATGAATATCCAGATTTGCAGACAATCTGTCAATCGGACAAAATTACGATTCCTCCTCGACACTCTCCAGGTAGCTGATAGCCACATTGGCCGAAAGCTGAATATGCTTGCGACAAGCCTCTCCGGCCCTGGCTCCGTCTCTGGCTTTGATCGCTGCGACGATCTCTTTGATCTCTTCAACCGAGTGCTGGAGCCGCCCCGGTTGCGTCATGGACATCGCTCGCAGCAGCGTGATGCGGTTATGCAAGGTCGTCAGCATCTGAACAATGAAGACGTTGTTACTACCTTCCATCAAGCACACATAGAACTGGGTTTTCGCCTCGATCAGAGCATCCCGCGCAAGGCGCGTGCTTTCGAGATCGCGATCTGGGTATTGCCAATACTGTTGGGCACGAAACTCGAACATCGCGGCCGCTTCCTCCAGCCGTCGAATCTGAGCATCAGTGCCCACTAGCGCGAACTCCTGCCCGGAGAAACTCTCCAGCAGGCCGCGTACGGCATAGAGCTGGCGCGTCTCATCCAGCGATATCTTGTTCACCGAAGGCCCTTTGTGAGGGTTGCAGGTAATCAATCCTTCCGCCTCGAGTTGACGCAGCGCCTCACGGATGGAGGTACGCCCTACCCCCGTCATCTCACACAGTTCACGTTCGACTAAACGCTGGCCGGGGCGCAGCACGCCGGTGGAGATAGCTTCCCGAATCTTGTCTTCCACCAACAAACGCAGGGTCGCGCCACGCTTAGGAACCTGGAGGCTTGATTCACTCATCGACACTCTCTCCTCATACGAATCTTCTTTGCTCAGGACTATCCACAGGTGATCAGCCGTGAATGGCAACGGTGAATGCCAGCCCCAAGGCTCCCGGAAAGCACAGTGCGGACCAGGAAATTGTCTGATTGTATGTTAACCAAGCGTTGTACAGCTACCTAAGGAGGATTTGCGGGCACGATGGCGGCCTGGGCCGGCAGTAGAAACAGGGAATCGCTGGGGGAGAGTCAACAATGCGTCCGACCTATAGCGTTCGGACGCGTTGCCAGATAATCGAACTTAAGGCACTGCCTTAACCTGATTAAGGCGCCTCATGCGTTTGGAAAATCTTGCTGACGACCGTCCACTTGCCTTCGACTTTCAGCAGATGGAAGAAGTCGGTGAAGGAAATGCCGGACATGTCGTTGGCGTCGACGCGAGCACTGGCAGCATTACCGACGATCTCAATGCGCGTAATAGCCGCCTGTGCATCAGGCGAAGGGTGGAAATCCTTGTCAATTCCTTCGAACAAGATTGGAATTGCGCCGCCTGCCAACTTGCCATCGGCGCCGACGCTGTACATCGTCGCATGTTCGTTGAACGCGGGTTTCATGATACTGCTCTTGGCCTGCCTGCAACCCTCAATGTACTTGTTAAGCACCTCAGTGATCGCTTGATAGTCTTCTACATAGGTAGGTTTGCTGACTGCTTTACTGCTGGTCACTTGTGGGTTGCTCGGTGCGTTTTGTGCTTGAGCCATCGCGCCAAGGCTTGAAATCATGGCCGCAAAAAACAAGTGCTTGATAGACATTATTTTCATTTAGTCGCTCGTCATAGGGAGTGCAATTATTGAGGGTTGCTCAACAGCAAATGCGCAGCAGACGCCCGGAGAATCTGCTATGCACAGGCAGCCTCGCAGTGAGATAGAGGATGTGTTTTCAATAACGAAACCCGCAGTTTCATCATGACCTGCGGGTTCTATCTTTTGAAATTACCGACTCAGGTGGGCCTTCAGTTCCTGAGATGCCTGTGCAATCGCGCTGCGCGGCGTCGGCAGATGGCTGTACGCATTCGACAGGCCGAAATCGTGAATCATGCCGTTGTAGCGAACCGTCTTAACCGCTACACCCGCAGCATCGAGCTTGCGGCCGTAAGCTTCAGCTTCATCGCGCAGGACATCGAATTCGGCGGTCTGGATCAGCGTCGGCGGCAAGCCCTTCAACTGCTCGGTCGTTGCCTGCAGCGGTGAAGCGTAAATCTGCTTACGTGCTTCGGCGTCCCGCGTGTAGTTGTCCCAGAACCACTCCATCATGTCCTTGGTCAGGAAATAGCCGTTGGCAAACTCCTTGTACGACGGCGTGTCGAAGTTGGCATCTGTCACCGGGCACAGCAACACTTGCGAACGCAGTGCGGGGCCACCCTTCTCATTGGCCATCAAGGCAACCACGGCGGCAATGTTTCCTCCCGCACTGTTGCCCGCTACAGCGAGGCGCGTGCCGTCTACGTTGATCTCTTTGCCATGTTCGGCCACCCATTTAGTCGCGGCATAGGCTTGCTCGGTGGCGACGCCGTATGTCGCCTCTGGCGAGAGGCTGTAGTTGACGAAGACCGCCACCGCCCCCGAACCTGCCACCAGGTCACGCACCAGTCGTTCGTGAGTCGGGAAGTCACCCAACACCCAGCCGCCGCCATGGAAATACATGAACGCCGGCAGGGTCTTCTGTTGGCTGCCGACCGGACGCACGATGGTCAACTTCAGATCGCTGCCGCTGACGCGTATCGTCTTCTCGCTGACGTCAGCCGCTGGCAAGGCCACTTGGGGGGCCGCCTGGGCACCCGCCAGCGCCGCACGGGCATCGACCGGCGTCATGGAGTCGAGCGTCGGCACACCTTCAAGCGATTGCAAGAGTTTCGCGGTGTTTTGCTCAACGCCCGGGTAAGCGGTGGCGGAGGCAGTACCGGGCGCAAGGGTAACGACTGTAAGAGCGAGAGCAGAGGTAAGGGTTTTCATGACATTTCCATTTTTATGCCAAGGACGACAGAGCTTCAAGGCGCGACATGGGTGTGAAAGATCTTGCTGACGACCGTCCACTTTCCATCAACTTTCAACAGATGGAAAAAGTCGGTGAAGGAAATGCCTGACATGTCATTGGCGTCGATACGAGCACTGGCCGCCGTACCGACGATCTCAATGCGCACGATAGCTGCCGGCGCGTCAGGCGATGGGCGAAAACCCTCGTCAATACCCTTGAACAGGATTGGAATCGCGCCGCCGGCCAACTGACCGTTGCCATCGACGCTGAACATGGTTGCTTGCTCGTTGAAAGCTGGCTTCATGATGCTGCTTTTCGCTTGCTTACAGCCCTCGATGTACTGGTTCAGCACCCCGATGATGGCTTGGTATTCGTGTACGTATGTAGGTGTGCTCATGTTTTTACGCCTGCTTAATTGAATTGGATCAAAGATTCGGAACGCCCAGCCGCCCGTTTGGGGCGTGACTCATTCACGCTTTGGTATCGAGCCATACAGAGCCGTAACGTGTGTATGCGGCGGGAATCTCAATGATTTCTTTCAAGTCATCTGCTGCAGTGCGCACCCAGAATGGATCACGCAGCATTTGCCGCCCGACAAACACCAGATCAGCTCGGCCGTTCTGCAGGATTTCTTCGGCTTGACGACCACTCTGGATGACACCCACGGCCCCCGTAGCAATGTGCAGTTCCTTACGCAGCAACTCAGCAGCCGGTACTTGGTAACCTGGATAGGTCTGCACCTTGATCATCTTGATCCCGCCGGAGCTGCAGTCGATCAGATCCACGCCCTGCTCTTTCATCCAGCGACCGTATTCAAGGAATGACTCAGGCGTGTTGCCACCTTCGGCGTAATCGGAGCTGGAAATACGAACAAACAGAGGGCGATCGCCCCAGTGCGTTTTGACTTCCTCCAACACTTCGCGCAGGAAGCGATAGCGACGATTGGCGTCACCGCCATATTCGTCATCGCGAGTGTTGGCGAGCGGGGAAAGGAACTCACTCAGCAAATAGCCATGTGCGGCGTGAATCTCAAGCACATCGAAGCCCGCGTCACTGGCACGTCGTGCGGCGTCACCATAGAGCTTTACCAAACCCGGAATTTCGTCAGCCGCGAGTGCACGAGGCACTGGGCTGGTTTCCGTAAACGGGATAGCCGATGGCGCGATATGAATCAGGTTCGGCAGGTCAGCATTGCGCCCAGCATGGCCGATTTGGGCACCCGCTTTTGCACCAAAGCTGTGGAGCAGTTCAGTCAGCGCCTTCAAGCCGACAACATGTTCATCGCTCCAAATACCGAGGTCGCCGGCCCCGATACGGCCGTCGGCGTGGACTGCCAGCGTTTCGGGGAAAATCAATGCCGCCTGGCCCAAGGCGCGAGCGCCGTAATGCACTCGGTGCCACTCAGTAACAAAACCGTCGTCCGCGGCCATGTGCATGCACATGGGCGACATGACGACACGATTTCTCAGTTTCAGGCCTTTTATTTCGTGAGGGGAAAGCAACAAACTCATCTGGATTATTCCGTAGTGGTCGATACGGAATAATGCTAACGTAAGCACTACAAAGGCGTAAGTACGCACTTTTTTGTGCTATAGGCACATTTTTTATACTAATGAGGTGCAAGGTGAAGAAATGTAGTCCTCAAGATGAAATTGAGGCGTTCGCCTGCCCCGTTGCGTTCACAGTCGACGTCATCGGGGGCAAATGGAAAGCGCTGATACTGTTCCACCTGATGTCCGGAACGAAACGTTTCAACGAGCTGCGAAGGCTTATGCCAGATATTGCCCAGAGGATGCTCACGCTCCAGCTGAGGGAGCTGGAGACAGACCGGGTTATCCATCGTGAAATCTATCGCGAGGTGCCGCCCAAGGTCGAGTATTCGCTCACAGAGTTAGGGAGTACGCTCATGCCTTTAGTGAGAGCAATGCGCGAGTGGGGAGCTGTGCATGAGCATACGATCCTTAGTTTCCGGCGCTCTGCGATCGACGAAACACCGTTGGAATCTCTTGGTTCGTAGACGCAACCGACTCTTATCCAGTTGCCAGCACCACTATTGGTAAACAGATTAAAAGTGACTACCCTCTGCGAAAATAGACACTTACGGGTCACGGTTCGACATGATCAGAGAATTGAGGACATTTATCTGCGTTGCACAAAGGGGCACCTTCGCGGCAGCGGGACAGCAGGTGGGGCTGACCCAGTCGGCCGTCAGCGCCCAGATCAAAAGTCTTGAGGAAACGCTGGGCGTCAAACTGTTTGATCGTGCCGGGCGTTCGGCCACCCTCAATTCAGCAGGTCAACGTGCCATCCCGATGGCGGAAGAGATACTGCGGCTTTTTGGGCGAATGGGCGCTGCCGACAGCGCGAATGACTTCCATGGCGCGCTACGCATCGGCGCAATTGGCACTGTACAGACCGGGATCCTGCCACAGGCGCTGGTTGCCTTAAAAGCACAGGCTCCGTTCATCGAAACCAACCTTGTACCAGGTGTGTCGTTAAATCTGCTCAGCCAGGTCGATGCCGGAGAGCTGGACTTGGCCATCATGATCAAACCGCCGTTTTCCTTGCCCAAGGATCTGCATGCCGAAGTCATTGCTCGCGAGGCTTTCGTATTGATCACCTCCAAGGAGGTGGTAGGTGATGACCCGATGGCGATTCTGGCGGAACAACCCTTTGTGCGGTATGACCGAAGCTCGTTTGGCGGGCGGCTGGTCACCCAGTTTCTCAAGCAGCAAAAGATCCATGTGCATCAGGCACTGGAGCTCGATGAACTGGATGCCATTGTCAAAATGGTACGCAGCGGGCTCGGCGTTTCGCTGGTACCCAAGGCGGGTCTGTGGCTCGAACACGCGGACAATGTCAGGGTGCTGGAGCTACGCAAACTCACGTTTTTTAGGGAGATCGTACTGGTCTCGAAATACCGGCAAAAACATTCACCGCTGTTCAACATCTTCCGGACCTGTGTCCTTGAGGCGGTGTGATGCCTTTCGAGTTCATAGGGGCAATAGAAAATCAACCGCGGTACCGTGAGCTTTTCAGCCTTTGTACGAACCATCGTGGTGCAGCACGAACAACAATGGTGCAAAAGCCTTTGTTACTGATTTACTCATCGAAATAATTCGTGCTCAGGACACAGAATTTGCGCTTTTCCCCGCCGTGTTTCCGGATAAGAATTGATCCAGATCAAAACAAATCAATAGGAAATCACCGTGAGCCTTTCCCCTTTCCACCTCGCAATCCCAGTGTATGACCTGGCCGCTACACGTACCTTTTACGGTGAGGTGTTCGGCTTGGCCGAAGGCCGATCCAGCACGCAGTGGGTCGATTTCGATTTCTACGGCCATCAGTTGGTCATCCACGAGCACCCCAAGACTGCTTCGCAGGAAAGCGTGCACAGCAATCCGGTTGACGGCCACGACGTCCCGGTTCCGCACTTCGGCATCATTTTGGAATGGGCTCAATGGGAAGCGCTCGCCGAGCGTCTTAAATCCTTCGGCACTCAATTTGTGATCGAACCCTACATTCGCTTCAAGGGCCAGGTCGGCGAGCAGGCGACCATGTTTCTGTTCGACCCCTGCGGCAATGCGCTGGAGTTCAAGGCGTTCAAAGATATGAGCCAGCTGTTCGCCAAGTAATCTGTTGCTCAAGCGACCGTCGCCATCAGAGCGACGGCGCACTAAAACGCCGTGAAGCCTTGCTGTGTTGCGCCGGATACCTGTGAAAGCTTGTGCTTTCTCTGTCTCGCTGCACGTGCCTGGCCGATGCTTTGCCTGCCGCATGAGGATAGAGAACACTATGTCCGACCTCAGTCGCATTTTGGATGAGCCGCCAAGGGCGTCGCTCTCCACCGTTAAATGGCACTTTGAGCCGTGCGGTGATCGCTGCGTGATCCTGGTATTCGGCAGCGTATTTTCCATAGACCTCAACCGCCAGGCCGCCTCGGTCGGCAATCAATTACGCGCCCTGGGCGCGGAAGGCCAACTGCCGGGCGTCACCGATGTTGTGTCCGCGATGGTTACCGTCGGCGTTCATTACTGTCCCGAGTCAATCGCCAGCCTTTTCCCCGGTGTGTCGCCATACGAATCGATCTGCACACTTGTGACCGAGCGCCTCAAGGACTCGCGCAGTGCTGTCACAACGATCGGCACCCGCCTCGACATTCCCGTGTGCTACGACCCGGAATTCGCCCCGGACCTTGAAGACATCGCGCAGGCCTGTGGCCTGACCACCAATGAGGTGATAACTGCTCACACGGCTGACTGGCTGGATGTGTTGATGGTCGGTTTCGCCCCAGGCCATCCGTACATCGGCATGCACGATAGCGCCCTGTCGCTGCCGCGTCGCGCGACACCTCGCACGCTGGTCAAACAAGGCAGCATCGGCATCGCCAACCGGCAAAGTGTGATTTACCCGGCTGATCTCCCCGGCGGCTGGAACCTCATAGGGCGTACACCGCTCCCCATGTTTTCCCCTTTGAGTGAGCCGCCCTGCCTGTTACAGAGCGGCGACCAGATTCGATTCGTACCCATTACCCGCCATGAGTTTGATCTGTTGGCTCTGGAGAACACGAAGTGACCATCAAGGTAATCAAGCCCGGCATGCTCTCAACCTTCCAGGACACAGGGCGGCATGGCTTCCAGCATTGGGGCGTACCCGTAACCGGCGTTATGGATGAGGATGCGCATGCCCTGTGCAATCTGCTGGTCGGCAACCCTCGTACCTTCAGCACGTTGGAAATGACACTCCAGGGCCCGACGCTGCTCTTTCAGGCAAAAGCCGTGATTGCGCTTGCCGGCGCAGACCTTGGCGCCGAGCTGGATGCGATCCCGCTCAAGCCCGGCGTGGCAGCCGTGGTGTCTCCAGGCAGTACCTTGAGTTTTGGCAGACGACGACAGGGCGCCCGCAGTTACCTCGCGGTAGCGGGCGGCTTTTTACTGCACCCACTGATGAACAGCACCAGCACTTACTCCCGTGGCGGGTTCGGAGGGCTGCGCGGCCGCTCGCTGCAAGCCGGGGATTTGATTCCCATTTGCTCCTCGTTTGCCAACCCGCCACGCGTCAGCCCTCGTTCCAATTTCGGGTTGTATGAAGCGGTTGCCTGCGAACCGATAAGAGTGATCGCGGGGCGAGAATGGAAGGACTTTTCCGCTGAATCACAAGAGCACTTCTTGAACCATGACTACACCCTGAGCGGTGACTCGGACCGTATGGGCTACCGACTCGATGGCACATCGCTGGCGTTGTCTTCGCCCAAAGAATTGTTATCGGAAAGTGTCACGTTCGGTACTGTCCAGGTGCCCCCCAGCGGCAAGCCGCTGATCTTGATGGCCGACCGACAAACGACCGGTGGCTACCCACGGATTGCCCAAGTGGCCAGCGTCGATCTGCCCCGACTGGCGCAGTTGCTGCCGGGCGACACGTTGCGATTCTCGCTCGTAGAGTTGAGCGCTGCCGAAGCCTTGCTACTCACCCGCGCTCGCACACTCAAAGCGATGGAGGCCTTCAATGCCTGAAATAGATTTCAACAGCGACCTTGGCGAAGGCTTCAGCATTTATCGCGCAGGCGACGATGCGGCGATTCTTCCCCACCTCACTTCCGCCAACATCGCTTGCGGGTTTCACGCCGGGGATTCGCGTTCAATGCGAGCGACCGTTGCACTGGCCGCGAAGTTAGGCGTGGCCGTAGGGGCCCATCCAGGCTTTGACGACTTGCAAGGTTTCGGGCGCCGAATGATGACGCTGTCCGAAGATGAAGTGTACGAACTCATCGTTTACCAGGTCGGTGCGTTGCTGGGCTTCACCAAAGCGGCCAATGTCGAACTACGCCATGTCAAACCGCATGGTGCGCTCTACAACTTCGCGGCTGTCCACCGGCCCACCGCCGACGCGATCTGCAGGGCAGTCAAGGACATCGATCCGGGCCTGATTCTTTTCGGTTTGTCGGGAAGTGCCTTGGTCACGTCGGCCCAAGCCTGCGGTTTGAACGTAGCAGAGGAAGTGTTTGCCGATCGCAGCTACCAGGAGGACGGCACGCTGACACCCCGTAGCCAGCCTGGCGCAATGATTGAGAACCTCCACGAGGCCATAGACCAAGTCATGAACATGCTGCACTTAGGTGAAGTGCGCACTGTCCAGGGGACCTGGGTCCCCGTGAAAGCACACACGCTTTGCATACACGGCGACCAGCCCGGCGCTGCGGCGTTTGCCAGTGCGATCAAGCACGCACTGCTCAAAGAAGGCATCAGCATTCAAAAACCCGCGCGTACGCGTACTTAAGTGACACCCATATCGTTGACCCATAATAAAAAGGAAACAACCATGCCTCGCGAATCAACCTCCTCGTTTTAACTGCCGAGCTTAAAACCTCGTCTGAGAGCTGAATAGTCAATTACGGATGCGTCTGGGCGCCTGAATGCCCGGATGAACTGTGCACTGTCGGTTTTCAGTACGTCACTTTCAAGGCAGGCCCCTCTGCCACTTAACTCTTTTGGCCATTGGCCAGAGTGGAAGGTATTTATGTCTCGTGTTCTTTCTGAAAATACGCACTCGCCGCACATCGATGTCGATGCACACGCCACTGGCGGCACAACGCAGTCGGGTGTCATTGCCAAGCGCGCAGCCATGGCATCGGCCACTGGCACCGCCGTTGAATACTATGAGTTCAGTATCTACGGCTATATGGCGACCATCATCGCGCCTTTATTCTTTCCCGGTGACAACCCCGCCGCCGCCCTCCTCGCTACGTTAGCGGTGTTCGGTATCGCCTTTGTCATTCGCCCTATAGGCGGCGTACTGCTCGGTCGCCTGGCCGATCGTATCGGTCGACGTCGAGTGCTACTCAGCACCGTGATAGGGATGGGCACCGCCACCTCCCTCATAGGGGTGCTTCCAACCACCGCCCAGATCGGCCTGGCCGCGCCTATCCTGCTGGTGCTGTTGCGACTGTCTCAAGGTTTTTTCGCCGGCGGTGAAGTGGTCGGCGCCGCAGCGTTTGTGGCGGAATCTTCTCCCAACGGCCGACGCGGGTTCTTCGGTTCATTCACACCGCTGGGCGTTGCCGTGGGTGGCGCCACTGGCGCGATTGTGTGCGGTATCACCACCGGGCTGCTCAGTGCCGAGCAATTGCAGGCATGGGGCTGGCGTATCCCGTTCTTCCTGTCCATCCCGCTGGTTATGTTTTCGTTTTACATGCGGCACAACGTTGAAGAAACGCCGGAATTCAAAGCCTTCCTCGAGAAGGAAAAGCCACCGGTAGCGCCGGTCAAAGAGGTATTCAGCAAAAACCTGCCGGCATTGCTCCGGGTGATCGTATTTGCTTCTGCACAGAATGCGGGTTACTTCATCGGGATGGTGTTCATGAACATCTACCTCACGACCTACCTGCACTTCGATAAATCCAAAGTCTACTGGGTGATCGCGGTGATCAGCCTGTGCATGGCGGCGATGATGCCCTTCTGGGGCGGTTTGTCAGATCGCATCGGTCGCAAGAAAGCGCTGAGCATCGGTTTTCTGGGCTACGCCATTCTAGTGATTCCCATGATGATCCTGATGGACAGCGGCAGCCTTTGGATCGCAGCGCTGGCCATGTTCGTCGCGACCTTGCCTATGCCGATCGTTCAATCGGTTGGCTACCCAACTTACGCAGAACAATTCCCGACACGTGTGCGCTACACGGCCATGGCGATCAGCATCAACCTGGGCGCAATCCTCGGGGGCGGTATCACCCCCTACGTGGTCACCTCGATTATCACAAAGACCGGCAATTTACTGGTACCGGGCTATTTCATGGCGGGCGCTGCGGTATGTGCCTTGCTAGCGATTCTCACGCTGCGTGAAACCTCAAAGGGCAGCCTCCTTAGATAGTTCGACGCGACGTTAAGCCCCTATTCCAAACATAAGGTTGCAGCAGCATGGACATTGAAAAACTAAAAGAGCTCGTCAAGTTGATCGAAGGGTCGAGCCTGGCGGAGATCGATTTCAAAGAGGGCAAAAATCGGGTCCGTCTTCGTCGTGACAACAAACCCGCCGCCATTGCCCAAGCGGTCGCCCCCTCGCCAGTATCCGAGCATCAGACTGTACAGATCGAGTCCAAACCAGCAGGCACGGTTGTTTCGGCACCGATGGTGGGCGTCTTCTACCGCAAGGCCTCAGCCACTTCGGCAGCGTTCGTTGAGATTGGCCAATCCGTGGCAAAGGGCGATGTCCTGTGCATCGTGGAAGCCATGAAAATGATGAACACGGTGGAGGCAACCTGCAGTGGCGTGATTGAGGCAATCATGGTCGAAGACGGTCAGCCCGTTGAATACGACCAGCCCATGTTCAACATTGTTTGAGCGACGCGGAGGTCAGAATGAGTGAAGTCGCAAAACTGCAAAAAGTAGTGATCGCCAACCGCGGTGAGATCGCCCTGCGAATCCTGCGCGCCTGTAAGGAACAAGGCATCAAGACCGTCGCTGTTTACTCGACGGCCGACTCGGAACTGATGCACGTGAAACTGGCGGACGAAAGCATCTGCATCGGCCCGCCACTGGCCACGAACTCGTACCTGAAAGTCCCAAGCATCATCGCCGCAGCAGAAGTGACCGGCGCTACCGCTATCCACCCAGGCTACGGTTTCCTCGCGGAAAACGCCGACTTCGTCGACCAGGTGGAAAAATCCGGCTTCACGTTCATCGGCCCCAAAGCCGAGACCATTCGCCTGATGGGCGACAAGGTCTCCGCCAAGGAAGCCATGATCGCGGCCGGCGTGCCAACCGTTCCTGGTTCCGACGGCCCACTGCCTGAAGACGAGGAAACCGCTCTGCGCATTGGTCGCGAAGTGGGTTACCCGGTGATCATCAAGGCCGCCGGTGGCGGTGGTGGTCGCGGCATGCGCGTGGTGCACAAGGAAGAAGACCTGATCGAAGCCGCCAAGCAGACCCGCTCTGAAGCAGGCGCCTGGTTCAACAACCCGATGGTCTACCTGGAAAAATACCTGACCAACCCACGTCACGTGGAAGTGCAGGTATTGTCCGACGGCCAGGGCCACGCCATTCACCTGGGTGACCGCGATTGCTCGCTGCAACGTCGCCACCAGAAGGTACTGGAAGAAGCCCCGGCACCAGGTTTGGACGAAAAAGCCCGCGAAGAAGTGTTGGCTCGCTGCGTCAAGGCGTGCATCGACATCAACTACCGTGGCGCCGGTACCTTCGAGTTCCTCTACGAGAACGGCCGCTTCTACTTCATCGAGATGAACACTCGCGTGCAGGTAGAGCACCCGGTTTCGGAGATGGTCACGGGTATCGACATCGTCAAGGAGATGCTCAGCATCGCCGCCGGCAACCCGCTGTCCTTCACCCAGGACGACGTGAAGATGCACGGCCACTCCCTGGAGTGCCGCATCAACGCCGAAGACCCGAAAACCTTTATCCCAAGCCCTGGCCTGGTCAAGCATTTCCACGCGCCCGGCGGCAACGGCGTACGTGTGGATTCGCACCTGTACAGCGGCTACAAGGTGCCGTCCAACTACGACTCGCTGATCGGCAAGCTGATCACCTGGGGCGCCACCCGTGACGAGGCCATGGCCCGTATGCGTAACGCCCTGGACGAAATCGTGGTCGACGGCATCAAGACCAACATCCCGCTGCACCGGGACCTGGTTCGCGATGAAGGCTTCTGCGAAGGGGGTGTGAACATTCACTACCTGGAACACAAGCTGGCAAATCAGGATTGAAATCGATGGTCGGGGCCAGTCCGATAATGATGACTAGCCCCGACCGTATCCCTATACCAATAGCGCTGTGTAAAGCCGTTTACCCTGGCTTCACGAATAATGCTAAAAGGCCATTACTCGTTGTCGCTTTGTAGCGGAGCAGCACTATGCGTAATCTTCACTCTTTTCCACGTACCGCTTTTATCCGCTGGTTTGTGAAAGACAACGAAAGCCTGGACCGAGACATACGCTTAAAGCTCCTTAAAGGCCCTTTTACATCTCGCGCTGCGCTAATCGCAGCGGGGATGAACACGCTGCTCGTATGCAGCGTTGCAGTCGTACTTCACCCCACGCTGTTCTTCATCAGTTGGTTAGTCGCCGACATGATGATTTGGATCACCCGCTGGTTTCTACTACAGAAATTTACGGTCAGCGGCAAATCCAGGCTCCGCTACGCGACGGATCTTTCTCTGCTCTTCGGTCTGATCTGGGCCGCCGAGATAGGCATTGGCACTGCGGGATGCATTATCAGTCAGGATCCGATACTCCAAGTACTGGCATGCACATCGGCAGTCAGCATGAATGGGGCGATTGCCATGAGAAACCAAGGCATACCACGCTACGCGTTTACGCAAATCCTTCTCACAGATATACCGATGAAGTTGGCCACGTTGTTCCAACCGGAACCGATGTTGCGGGTTCTGATTCTCCAAGCGCCCATGTACCTCGCTGGCTTTTGGGTACTGCTGAACAACCTCAATGCAAACCTGAAGAAAGCCTATATTTCAGAAGCGCAAAGTACCCATTCAGCCACCCATGACAAACTGACCGGCGTGCTGAACCGCTTAGGCATTTTGAATAGGATGACAGCGTTACTTGGCTCGACGGCCAATGGAGACGGTCATTTTTGCGTGCTTTGTCTGGACTTGGACGGGTTCAAAAAAATCAATGACGCTCACGGCCACGCCACTGGCGACAGCGTATTGGTTTCTTTTTCTGAAATGGTCACCAAGGTGGTACGCAAGGGTGACGCAGTTGCACGAATAGGCGGTGACGAATTCATCGTATTGATGCCGGATACCGACAAAATATCCGCCTCACTCATTGCCGACCGCATTATTAAAAGCCTCAAAGATTACACGGGTAAAAGCGCGAATTATGAAGGTCTCGGCGTGAGCATCGGCATTACCGAGAACGCCCCATCAGAGCTCGGGAGTGTTGAACAGATCTTATCCAGAGCTGATGCCGCCATGTACAAAGCAAAATCTGCGGGCAAGAACTGTTTCAGGTTTGGATAAGAAAGTTCGACTTCCATCCCACGATGAATGCCTGGCCTGAAACTTACCTTGGATCAAGCGCCGCTCCGCCAGCCAGATACCGTCGCCCTCGTACTCGCCAGATAGACACTTCAGGGAGCACGAGGGAAGGTTTCGGGAAAACGAATAAAGGTTCCTCTCCCGGCCTAGCGACGCAACAAACGGTCCATAACAAGCAGGGCGATCGCACCAATCGCAATTGCAGCAACGGGTTTCTCCTTAACGAACGCGGATACGCTGTCCAGTGCATCGCCATAGGTTTGTGTCAGTTGACCAGCAGCTTGTCGCCCAGCGCCTTCAGCTTCAATCTGCGAATCACCTAACAGCTTCCCGACGACGCTTTGTGCTTTGCCGGCGATTTTTTCTGCAACACCTTCTACCTGCTCGCTCTTCATGATTAACCTGCCCTTCGCATGTAAGTGGGTAACCTCGGATAAACCTCAGCTGGAGGTATCCTGCACAGCGTTAGGGGGTCAGGAATAATGATTAGTTCAAAGTTGATGAGGCGCGTGAGCTGTCAGCTTCATTGAAGATAAACCCCAAGGAAACAGCCTGCGCAGGCGCCGTGCAGATGCCGTTGAGGATGCACACTCAATCGGCCAAGACCACCTGGTTACGCCCTTGATGCTTGCCTTGATACAACGCCTGATCCGCGCGATTGAGGGCGCTTTCAAAGCTTTCTCCAGGGCGGATTCCGCTCACGGCCAGGGTCGCCGTGACAGTCAGCGGGGCATCATCCAACTGCCCTACCCATTCGCGGATTCGCAACAGGATTCGCTCCGCCACAGCCTTTGACGCCTGTACAGGTGTGGAAGGCATCAGCACCAGAAACTCTTCGCCACCCCAGCGTGAAGCCACATCTGTGGCCCGCACATTACTGTTGATGGCTTGCGCCACTCGCTGGAGGATCCAGTCACCCCGCTCATGGCCCAGACGGTCGTTAATCTGTTTGAAGTGATCAATATCCAACAGGATGATCGTGGATGACCCCGACGCGGCTAACTGCAGCACCTCGTGCATTACCCGACGCCGGGTATAGAGATTGGTCAGGCTATCGCGATTGGCGGTCTGAAACAGTTTTGCTTGCATTGAACGCGTGAAACGTACCGACAGGGCAGTGCAATGCAGCAGCACGCCAAGGGCAGCCAACACGTTTACGATGCCAAATAACTCAAGCCAATAAAGCGCCACGCCGGAGTTGATGCCAAGGTATCTACGCAAGGCGAATCCACCCACCGACACGGCCAGGATAGCCAGATAGAGCACCAACCGCGGTAGGAGCGCATCTTGAAAGCTAAACGCAATAATGGGTATCAAGCAGTAAAGGTAAAAATAGAAATTGCTGTCCCAGCCCAGCACCCAAGTGGCCAGTAACGCATGCAAAATAATTTCTACACTCATCAATAGGCCGGTGAGGCTGTAGCGTCCTGCGCGAATAGCCTTAAGACAGCCTGCATATATCAGAACGCTCAACACATTGCTCAACGCAAGCAAAGGCAAATGCAGCATGCTGAAGATGAAAATAAACACGCAGTGAATAAAAAAACCGAGCTGCACAATCGGCACGATGTGCCTCCAAAACTGCGCGGTGGTTTCACGGAACAGTTGCGCATGGTCACTCGGCGATAGCGTTTTCATGAAGCGGACTCATTAGGATGATGCAGGGCTGCCCGACGGAGCGGATGAGCATTGGACTTATGTCTACGTCATCGGCTTACATCTGACTGCCTTTAGCTAAGTGACCGATCCTTGGGCTCAGGCACCCGGCGAAAGCGCCTTTGAATCACAGGCCTAGCCGAAGCACTCAACGCCCGCGCCTGAGTCGGCGCGGGTCAGTCTCGTACTCAAACGCCGCTACTTGCCGATAGACGTCACCCCTCTACCCCTGGGGTCTGAAACCGGCTCAGGCACGCCATGCTCAACCTTGATTGCCTGGATATCACCATTGAATCCCTGGTTAGCCAAATAATAGCCGGCCACTCCCAGGTCCGCCGCCAGTTGCCCGGAAATCGGCGCGTAGGGCTCCCAAAAGATCGTATTGGCAGGCAGCAACTGGTGGTGAAAACGCATCGCGCCCACCGCGTCGTTCAGCCCAAGGTGAAAGTCATACACGTTACTGACGACCTGGAAGATAGAGGTAAAAATCCGCGAACCGCCGGGTGTACCAATGACCAAGGCGACCTTGCCATCCTTCAAGAAAATCGTCGGCGTCATTGACGACAATGGCCGTTTTCCGGGCTCGATGGCATTGGTGTCTGTGCCGACGACACCCATCTGATTAGGCACGCCTGCCAATGCCGAAAAATCATCCATCTCGTCATTGAGTAAAATGCCGGTTTTTTCCGCGACGACGCCGGAGCCAAAAAAGCCATTGAGCGTGTAAGTGTTGGAAACAGCGTTGCCCCACTTGTCGACGATTGAGAAGTGAGTGGTCTGGGGTTTTTCCGGCGACTCGATATTCAGGCCTGCGACGACCTTATCGGTGTCCGAGGGCACTGACACATTGACCTGCGAGGCACGGCCCGCCAGGTAGTGTTCGTCGATCAATTCATGTACCGGCACCGTGTAAAAATCCGGATCACCCAAGTACTGCGCCCGATCAGCAAACACCCGCTTTTCGATCTCCGCGACCAGGTGCATATAGTGCGCGGAGTTGAGCGGTACGCCCTGGAAATCCTCGCGGCGCATCTCCTTCATCTTCAACAGTTGAACCAGCGCAACCCCGCCGGAGCTGGGCGGTGGAGCGGTGACAATCTGAAAGCCATTCCAGTTGGCCTGTATCGGCTCTCGCCACACGGCCTTGTAGTCCGTGAGGTCCTGCGCGCTGATCAGGCCACCATTGGCACTCATATCGGTCACGATCAACGCAGCGGTTTTACCGGCGTAAAAGCCTTTCGGCCCCTGCGCGGCGATGCGCTTGAGTACAGCCTCGAGTTCAGGCTGCCTGAAGGTGCTACCGGCCCGCAGTTCGCCGAAATGTTCAGCGAAGTTGGTTTTACCGGCGAAGCGTTTTTCGTTTTCACTCTTAGCGATACCCGCCAGTGCTTCATCGACGACGAAACCATGGTGCGCATAGTGAATGGCAGGCTCGATCAACTGCGCCCATTTGAGCTTGCCAAAGCGTTTGTGCGCCTCCCACAAGCCGGCGACCGTACCCGGTACGCCCACCGACCGGTGGCCGATGACACTGCCTTGCGGCTGGTCGGCAGCAATAACTTTTTTACCCGAGCTGTCGACGAACATGTCTCGCGTCGCTTTCAGGGGTGCACGCTCACGGTAGTCGAGAAAATACGGTTTGCCCTTGTAATAGACGGTCATGAAACCGCCACCGCCGATATTTCCGGCTTCTGGGTAGGTCACCGCCAGGGAGAAAGCAACGGCGACGGCCGCATCCACGGCATTCCCGCCTTTGGCAAAGATTGCGTTGGCGGTGTCCGCAGCGAATTGGTCAGGTACGGCCACCGCAGAATGCGTCAATGCGGTGCGTGGGCTCGCGGTTGCGAATTGATGGACACCCATAAACAACAACACCATCCATAGCGCGACGCAGCGACGCGTCCGATAGAACTTTGATTTCTTGCACATAGACCACCTGTTTTTTTTATAAATAATGGCAGCACATTGGCAACTAAAAGGGCGCGATTCGTTATCCGAACCGAGCAACCCAGCGCCTTAAAAGAATCAACACGCAACAACTTCTTATTGGTTGGTCAGCCAAAAAAAGAGCCCTCGACGCGATTAACGTGGAAGGCTCTTGTGCGTCACTGATTAAGCGTTCTGCTCGACCCCAGCAGGCCTTTTGCGCTCCAGAGGCGTTTTCTCCCACTTGGCAATGACCAGTGGGGCTATCGCATTACCCAGCACGTTCAAGGTAGTGGTGCCGCTGTCAATGATCCGGAAGATCCCGGCAATCAACGCGACCCCTTCCAGCGGCAGCCCAGCGGACGCCAACGTGGCCGACAGGATGATGATGGCAAACCCAGGTACACCCGCAGCGCCCTTCGACGTCAGCACCATGGTGACCACCAGCAAGATCTGTTGGGTCAACGACAGATCGATGCCATACAACTGAGCGATAAAGATCGTCGCCACGCCCAGGAAGATCGAAGCGCCGTCCAGGTTGAATGCATAACCCACCGGCACCACAAAGCTGACGATGCGCCGAGGCACGCCGTAGGCTTCCAACTTGGTCATCAGCTGCGGCATGACAGCCGCAGAAGCTGCACTGGAGAAGGCCAGAATCAGCTCGTCGCGAAAGTACTTGATCAACTTGAAAACGTTTTCGCCGATCAAGTAGCAGATGCCACCCAGCATCACCAGCGCAAAGGTAATCAGCGCCAGATACACCACGCCGATCAACTTGAGCAACGGTAGCAACGAGGCAAATCCAAAGGTCGCCACGGTTGCGCCGATCATGCCAAATACGCCGATGGGGGCGTACGCCATGACAAACGAAACCACCTTGAACATTGCGTCGGAGAAGCCCTGCACAACAGCCACAACCGGTGCGCTCTTCTCTTTAGGCAAGGTATTCAGCGCCATGCCCAGCAGCACGGCAAAGAACAGTACCGACAGCAACTTCCCTTCCGACATCGCGACAATCACGTTATCAGGCACGATGTTCTGCAGGATGATCAGCGCGCCTTTCGACGGTTCCATATGCACGGCTGCAGCGTTGTGCGCGATGCCGGCTATTTCGGTGCCTTTGCCCGGCTCGAAAATGTTGGCGAAGCACAGGCCGAGAACGATGGCGAGGCTGGTGATCGCAAAGAAGTAAATCAACGACTTTGCACCCATGCGACCGAACGATTTGTTATCACCGCCCCCCGCAATGCCGAGGATCATGCAACAGAACACAATCGGCACGACGACCATCTTCATCATCTTGATGAAAATATCACCGAGCGGCTTAAGTATTTCGGTACTAACCCACACTTGATTTTCCGGGTGGGTATTGAAATACCAACCCACGAGCACGCCAAGCAACAGCCCGGCAACTATCTGCCAAACTAAGGGGATACGTTTCATGTCTAGCCTTTTTGTTGGAATGAAAGGACTGCTTCAAGCAGTAGCTAGATTCATGAGCTTCCAGCTCATTTGAGTGTCCATGGCGCACTTTTACCGTGCGCCAGGTTTTATTATTTAGCGAAGAGCTGGCTCATATCCTTGAACGCTTTGAACTCGAGCGCGTTGCCGCACGGGTCAAACAGGAACATGGTCGCCTGCTCGCCGACCTGGCCCTTGAAGCGAATGTAAGGTTCGATCACAAATTGAGTGCCGAAGGATTTAAGACGCTCGGCGAGTGCTTCCCATTGAGCCCATTCCAAAATGATGCCGAAGTGCGGAACCGGGACGTCGTGGCCGTCAACCGGATTGCTGTGCACGCTTTCCTGCGAAGCAGTCTTGGGGTGTTCGTGGATGACCAACTGGTGGCCGTAGAAATCGAAGTCGACCCACTGCGTGCTGGAGCGGCCTTCAGCAAGGCCAAACACTTCACCGTAGAAGGTGCGCGTAGCGGCCAGGTCATATACAGGGATTGCGAGGTGGAAAGGAGAAAGACTCATCAGGACTCCGATGACAATTTTTTATTGGTTTTTGATGCCGGACACCGCGCGCGCTGCCCAGCGGCTTTTTCAAGGTGGATTTATGCTAAAGCGCCGCCAACCTAAAAAAAATCAATATAAATTTTTCACAAACACAATTTTATTTTGTGTATCGAAGCGTTCTGCCTACTGCTCCCAACCCGCCTGAATGGCGCGCGTGATTTGATCGACGAACACGCGTGTTTTCGTCGGAACAAGCCTTCCAGGGGGCATGACCGCGTAGATTCCACCCGTTTCTGCGCCTTGCCACTGCGGCAGTATTTGCACAAGCGTGCCTTCTCGCACTGCTGCACCGGCCAGCCAATCGGGAGTCAGAATGATCCCAACCCCCTCCACCGCCGCCTGTAGCAACGACTCTGAACTGTCAGAAATCAGCGGCCCCAGCGGCCGAAAGGTTTTTTGCTGGGTACCATTTTTAAGCACCCAATCTGGCCAACTAGCGTGGCTGCAGAACCCCAGGCAGGCATGCTCCTCCAATGCCTCAAGCGTCTGCGGCAGGCCGTGCGCTGCGATATAGCTGGGAGCTGCGTAGAGCCGATTTCGAAAGGGTGCGATTTGCTTCGCAACCAGCGTGCTATCACGCAATACGCCCACACGAATCGCGACATCGAAGCCTTCGGCCACCACGTCCACATATCGATCAGCAAAACGCGCATCCACGCGGATTTTCGGATGCAGGGCAATAAAGGCGGGCAGCAAGGGCGCGACCCATCGGCGACCAAACGTAATAGGGAGTGACACCCTGAGCAATCCCTGAGGGCTGGTGGCGAAGTTGCTCGCCTCTTGGCTCGCACCATCCAGTTCATCCAACAGGGCACGAACCCGTTGGTAGTAAAGTGTCCCTACCTCAGTCAATGCAACGCGCCGCGTCGTCCTGGACAGCAGGCGTACTCCAAGCCGGTCCTCAAGCTGCCCAACCCTGCGCGAGATTATCGTAGCGTCGCGCCCGATCACCTTTGCCGCATCGGTGAAGCTGAGCGCCTCGACAACCGCGACAAACGCTGACAGCTCATCAAGCGTGACACGCCCTAGCAATTCCTGCATATTTTGCATGATAGTTATTCATCCAACAGAGATTATCTCTCATTATGCAACTGTTAGCCTGAATACAACATTGGTTAACTGATAGAGGTAACAACGATGAAAACCTTCCTGAGCATCGGCACTGGGCCAGGCATCGGCTATGAGACGGCTGCACGTTTTGCCCGAGAGGGCTTTCGGGTCGTACTCAGCGCTCGAAACCTGGATAAGCTCAAGGTACTCGTCAAGCGTCTGGAAGAGGCTGGATATGAGGCCTACGCCGAGCAAGTCGACGCGGCGGATCCACACGCGGTCACGCAGTTGATCGCCGAAACGCAAGCGCGGTTTACAGGCCTTGATGTGACGCACTACAACGCCGCGATTATTCGACAAGCCTCCCTGGCTGATCAGCCCTTGGAAACCTTCAATCACGACCTTAACGTCAACATCGGCGGCGCACTGGCTGCTGCGCAGGCGAGTCTGAACATAATGTGTGCATGCAAAAGCGGCACCTTGCTGCTGACGGGTGGTTTCTTTGGTATCGAGCCGAATGCGGACTATCTCTCGCTGAGCCTGGGCAAGGCAGGCATACGGGCGCTGGCAGCCGGGCTGTTCGAGTCGGCCAAGAACGATCACGTGCATGTGGCAACCGTCACTGTTGCCGCATTCGTCGAACCTGAATCCGAAGAGGCTGTTGGCGTCGCACAGGCCTTCTGGAACCTGCACAACCAGAAAGAATCGAGTTGGACCGCGGAAGCCACCTACTCGCGCTAGAGCGCTGACGCCCTCCCTCCACCTGACAACCAAAGTGAGCACCGCTTAAGGCCGTGCTCACTTTTTTATTGCAGCCAATTTTTCAACACGCCGTTGCCAGACGGTGTGTCACGGCAATGCAAATGCCTGTCAACGATGGAATCGCAGTGTTAAATAATGTTAATTTAAAAAATAACTTCACATAATCCGATCATTGGAGGATTATCTTTCCAGCACGCATGACACCCTGACAAAAAAACAAAACAGGCTGGCAACGATGATCGACCACTCCCCGAACACCCACCCGGCGAACGCACCGGCGCTTCCCTCCCCCCACGACTACATGCACAACGGCCTGCACACTTGCGGTCTTCACGTACCCGCTGCCTTTTCAAGGAGCCTCCATGAATAACAAGAACGTTGGTGTTATCGGTTTAGGCGCAATGGGGCTCGGTATTGCTCGATCGCTGTTGCGCAGCGGCTTCAATGTGCATGCCTGTGACGTGCGCGAAACCGTCACGCAACAGTTCGCCAGCGAAGGCGGTGTTGCTTGTGCCTCACCTGCGCAGATGGCAGCCGCGTGCGATGTGATCATCACCGTGGTAGTAAATGCCGAACAAACCGAAACGGTACTGTTCGGGGAAAATGCCGCCGTCGCCGCATTGCGCCCAGGCAGCCTGGTGATCGGTTGCGCCACGGTAGCCCCGACTTACGCCGTGGAGCTGGGGCAACGCTTGATAAACGCGGGGCTCTTGTACCTGGACGCACCGATCTCCGGTGGTGCGGCTAAAGCCGCTGCCGGTGAGATGACCATGATGACGTCCGGCCCTGCCGAGGCCTATGCAAAAGCTGACGGCGTGCTCGCTGGAATGGCCGGCAAGGTCTATCGCCTGGGTGACGCACATGGTCTGGGCTCCAAAGTGAAGATCATCAACCAACTGCTCGCCGGCGTGCACATCGCCGCCGCCGCAGAAGCCATGGCGCTGGGCCTGCGCGAGGGGGTCGAGGCCGATGCCCTGTATGAAGTCATTACACACAGCGCAGGCAACTCGTGGATGTTCGAAAACCGCGTGCCGCACATTCTCAAGGCTGATTACACGCCGTTGTCGGCGGTCGATATTTTTGTGAAGGACCTGGGCCTGGTGCTCGATACCGCGCGAGCCAGCAAATTTCCACTGCCGTTGTCGGCCACGGCTCACCAAATGTTCATGCAGGCTTCCAGTGCCGGCTTCGGACGCGAAGACGATTCGGCAGTGATCAAGATTTTCCCTGGCATCTCGCTACCGACTGCCAAGACAGACCCCGTATAAGGACATCCCCCCATGAGCCTACCTTCCGCACGCCCTTTGCTGGGCTGCATCGCCGACGACTTCACTGGCGCCACGGACCTGGCCAACATGCTGGTACGCGGCGGCATGCGTACGGTCCAGAGCATCGGTATTCCCAGCGACACCGTCACCAGCGAACTGGATGCTGATGCGATCGTGATTGCGCTCAAGTCACGCACCGTCCCGGCGGAACAGGCCGTGGCCGACTCCCTGAAAGCGCTTGAGTGGCTACGCGCTCAAGGCTGTGAACAAATTTTCTTCAAGTACTGTTCCACCTTCGACTCGACGGCCGCCGGCAATATAGGCCAGGTCAGCGAGGCCCTGCTCAAGGCACTGGACAGTGATTTCACTCTGGCCTGCCCGGCGTTTCCGGAAAACGGCCGGACGGTGTTCCGCGGGCATTTGTTCGTGCAGGACCAACTACTCAATGAGTCGGGCATGCAGCATCATCCGCTGACCGCCATGACCGACGCCAACCTGGTTCGTGTGCTGCAATCGCAAACCGCGCAAAAGGTCGGCCTGCTGCGCTACGACAGCATCGCGCAGGGCGTGGCGCAGGTACGCGAGCAGATTGCAGCGTTGCGCGCGCAAGGCGTGGGCATGGCGATCGCAGATGCCCTTAGCGATCAAGACCTGTATACCCTCGGCACCGCCTGCAGTGATTTGCCATTGCTAACTGGCGGCTCTGGCCTGGCGCTGGGCCTTCCCGACAACTTCCGTCGGGCTGGCAAACTGCGTGACTTCGACGCCGCTTCGTTGCCAACCGTACACGGTGGCGAAGTGGTCTTGGCAGGCAGTGCCTCCATCGCCACGAACACCCAGGTGGCGGCATGGATCGACGCAGGGCGACCGGCGCTGCGCATCGATCCGCTGGCACTGGCGGCCGGTGAGCCGGTAGTAGCCCATGCCGTGTCCTTCGCACTCAACCAACCTCACACCGTGTTGATCTACGCCACCAGCACCCCGGACGAGGTCAAGGCGGTGCAACAGCAACTGGGCGTCGAACGCGCCGGCCAGTTGGTGGAAAACGCCTTGGGAGAGATTGCTCAGAGCCTGCGTCTCAATGGCGTACGACGTTTTGTGGTCGCTGGTGGTGAAACGTCTGGCGCAGTGGTCACCGCCCTTGGCGTGCGCCTGTTGCAGATTGGCGCGCAGATTGATCCTGGCGTTCCCGCGACCCTCAGCAACACCGCAGAGCCACTCGCACTGGCGCTCAAATCCGGAAACTTCGGCGGCCGGGACTTTTTCGACAAAGCCCTCAAACAACTGGCGGGAGGTGCCCAATGAGCAACGAAAACGCCTTGCGCGAAGAGATCTGTACCGTAGGTCACAGCCTTTATCAGCGCGGGTACACCGTGGGCAGCGCCGGCAACATAAGCGCGCGACTGGATGACGGTTGGCTGATCACCCCAACAGACGCCTGCCTGGGGCGGCTTGACCCGGCGTTGATCGCCAAAGTCGACCTGAGCGGTCAATGGGTCTCTGGCGACAAACCGTCGAAAACCCTCGCTTTACATCGCCAGGTCTACGATCGCAACCCGGGCGTCGGTGGTGTGGTGCATACCCACTCCACCCATCTGGTGGCCCTGACCCTGGCCGGTGTCTGGCAGCAGGACGACATCCTGCCGCCACTCACGCCCTACCAAGTGATGAAGGTCGGGCACATCCCCCTGATCAACTATCAACGCCCCGGCGCGCCCGACGTGGCGGACCAAGTTGCGCGCCTCGCCAACAGTGTGCGTGGCGTGATGCTCGAACGACTGGGTCCGGTGGTTTGGGAGAGCTCAGTCTCCAAGGCCAGCTACGCCCTTGAAGAACTCGAAGAAACCGCACGCCTGTGGCTGATGAGCAACCCGCGCCCGGCCCCTTTGGATGCCGCAGCCCTGGCCGAGCTTAAAAGCGTTTTCGGCGCCCACTGGTAGGCATCGGTTACCCACTGCAATACCCCTGACAATAAAAACAACAGGACCTTCCAGCATGACCACTATCGAGTTTCGTGTTGATGTTTGCAGCTACAAAAAACCCCTTTGCATTCGACATGAAGGGGCGTGCTCATGAGCCCGCTTATCCTGATGGCGACCGCAGGCTTAGGCATAGCTTTGCTGCTGTTCCTGGTACTCAAATACAAATTCCAGCCGTTTGTGGCGCTGATGTTGGTGAGCATTCTGGTGGCCTTGGTCGCGGGCGTTAAACCTGCCGATCTAGTCGCCACCATCGAAGGCGGCATGGGCAAGACTCTCGGCCACATTGCGATCATCATTGCACTGGGCGCGATGATCGGCCGCATCATTGAGTTGTCGGGCGGTGCCGAGGCGCTGGCCAAGACCCTGATTGAACGCTTCGGTAATCGACGCACACCCCTGGCGTTGACGATTGCCGGCTTCATTATCGGTGTGCCGGTGTTCTTCGAAGTGGGGGTGATTATCCTCATGCCGCTGGCCTACGGTGTAGCACGACGTGCTCGCAAGCCGCTACTGATGTTTGCGTTGCCAATGTGCGCAGCGCTGCTCACGGTGCATGCATTTCTGCCACCGCATCCCGGTGCGGTCGCCGCCGCCAGTCAACTGGGGGCCGACCTGGGTCGGGTGCTGATGTTCGGACTGCCGCTGACGGCGTTTCTCTGCTACGTCGGCTATCGCGTCGCCGGACGCATGACGTGCCGCTTCTACCCAATGTCCGATGATATCCGCGCCGAAGTCTACGGCCCACACGTCACCAACGACGACCTGCGCGCCTGGCAGGATGGCAATACCCAAAACGTGCAACAGAGTGCGCAAGCGGTCTCGCACATGGGCCTGGAAGAATCCACCAGCAGCATCGTGGCCAAACTGCCAGCCGCCCCGGCGCCGGGTTTCGGCTTGATCGTCAGCCTGATCCTGCTGCCCATCGTGCTGATCCTGCTGGGTACGCTGGCGACCTCGTTGCTGCCTGTTGAGTCGACCCTGCGGGGCATCATGACCGTACTCGGCGCGCCACTTGTGGCACTGCTGCTCGACACCTTGCTGTGCGCATGGCTGCTCGGCTCCCGCCGCGGCTGGAGCCGCACCCAGGTCTCCGATGTGATCGGCTCGGCACTGCCAGGCGTGGCCATGGTGATTCTGATTGCCGGTGCCGGTGGCGTGTTCGGCAAGGTGCTGGTAGATACCGGGATCGGCGCAGTGGTCTCTGACCTGCTGCGTACCACAGGTTTGCCGGTGCTGGCGCTGGGCTTCTTGCTGACCATGCTGCTGCGCGCTGTGCAAGGCTCCACCACGGTGGCGCTGGTCACGACCGCCGGCATCATCAGCCCGCTGATCGCCACGCTCAACCTAACGCCCAACCACATGGCGCTGCTGTGCCTGGCCATGGGCGGTGGCGGCCTGGCAATGTCGCACATCAACGACGCCGGTTACTGGATCTTCACCAAGTTGGCGGGACTTAACGTGGCTGACGGCCTGCGTACCTGGACGGTGATCACCACCCTCCTCGGCACGCTCGGTTTCCTTATCACCCTGTTGATCTGGCCTTTTGTCTGATCATCTTTGACCAGGAGCTCATATGCCTCGCTTTGCTGCCAACCTGAGCATGCTCTACCCCGAACATCCGTTTCTGGAGCGCTTCGCAGCTGCGGCTGCCGATGGTTTCGACGCCGTGGAGTACCTGTTTCCCTACGACTACAGTCCGCAGGAACTCAAACAGCACCTGAGCGACAACGGCTTGGTACAAGCCCTGTTCAATGCACCACCCGGGGACTGGGCGGCGGGCGAACGCGGCATTGCAACCTTGCCGGGGCGCGAAGCCGAATTCCGCGCAGGCTTGGACCGCGCGCTGGAATACGCCGCGTTGCTGGGCAACACCCGCATCCACGTGATGGCCGGCCTGCTGCCTTCGGAGCAGCACCGTGAGCGCCATCACGCGGTGTACCTGGAGAACCTGGCTTACGCGACCGCCCAAGCACATCAGGCTGGCATAACGGTGTTGCTCGAGCCGATCAACACCCGCGACATGCCGGGGTTTTTCCTCAACCGACAGGACCAGGCACACGCGATTTGCAAGGAGGTCGGCGCAAGCAATTTAAAGGTGCAGTTTGACTGCTATCACTGCCAGATCGTCGAAGGTGATTTGGCCGTCAAACTACTCCGCGATATCGACGGCATTGGCCACATTCAGATTGCAGGCGTGCCCGACCGGCACGAGCCAAACCTTGGCGAATTGAACTACCCCTACCTTTTTGAGCTGATTGACGAGTTGGGGTACGACGGCTGGGTGGGTTGCGAATACCGTCCCAAAAGCGGCACCTCGGCCGGTCTGAAATGGTTACGGGACTGGAAGGCGCGCTAGGTTAACCCTATCCCCTGCTCACCCTCGAAGCAGGGATTCCAAAAACAAAAATAACAGGATACTTCCTATGCAGCATTTGACTTCCCGGCTTGCGCTCGGGCTGCTGTTGCCTCTGTCGTTTTGCGTCAGCGCAGCGCCATTGCCCGCTGCGACCGAAGGCGACTGGGTGGCCCCGCAATTCACCTTCCATACCGGTGAAACACTCGAAAATCTCAAACTGCACTACGTTACCTTAGGCAATCCAAAGAACCCCGCCATTCTCTACCTGCACGGCACCTACCGGCCTGGCAGCGATGTGTTGAGCAAAGACTTTGGCGGCGAACTGTTCGGCCCCGGCCAACCGCTGGACGCCAGCAAGTACTACATCATTTCCACCGACGGCATCGGTGTGGGGCAGTCCAGCAAACCCTCAGACGGTCTGCGCACACAGTTTCCCGAGTACAACTACACCGACCTGGTGCAAGCCCAGTATCGGTTGGTGACCGAAGGCCTGGGGGTCAAGCACCTGCGGCTGATCATCGGCAATTCCATGGGCGGCATGCAGACCTGGATGTGGGGCCAGACCTGGCCTCAGATGATGGACGCGCTGGTGCCCATGGCATCGCAACCGACTGAAATGTCGTCACGCAATTGGATGATGCGGCGCTTGTTAGTGGAATCGATCAAACAAGACCCCGCCTGGAACAACGGCAACTACACCACGCAGCCACTGTCCCTGCGCCTGGCGAACGCGATGTTCAGCGTCGGCACCAGCGGCGGCACCCTAGCTTATCAGGCGGCAGCACCGACCCGGGCCCAGGCCGACAAGTTGGTGGATGAGCGTCTCAGCGCACCGCAAACCGCCGACGCCAATGACTTTATCTACCAATGGCAATCCTCTGCTGACTACAACGCCGCCGAGGGCTTACCTAAAATCCAGGCACCGATGCTGGTCATCAACTCGGCGGACGATGAGCGCAACCCACCGGAAACCGGACGACTGGAAGCATCAATGAAAGCGCTCAAGCATGCGCGGCTGCTGCTCATTCCCGCCAGTGCCGACACGCGCGGCCACGGCACCACGAGCATGGCGAAGTTCTACAGCAAGGAGCTGGGGCAATTCATGCAGGAGACTGAAAAGCAGCGCTAGTCGGGCTGGGGGTCGGACGGCAACATCAATTCGACCCCTTGCTTGCGAATCCCATCCGCCGCCGCAGGCGCCAGCGCGTCATCACTGATGATCACATCGAACTGCTCCAGGCCGGCAATTTTGTACATGCTGAACGTGCCGTACTTGGAGCTGCTGGCCACCAATACCACTTGGGACGCCGACTGCATGGCCACCTGTTTGACTTCCACCTTGAGGGCCGACGGCGTGGTGATTCCACGCCGCAGGTCCCAGGAGCTGGTCGAGATAAAGGCAATGTCCGTAACGACTTGACGCAGCGTCGCCACCGCCAGCCCGCCGACACACGAATGATTGGAATGGTCCAGTTGCCCACCGGTATGGATCACCGTCACCTGTGGCGCGTCCATTAATGCCTGCACCACTCCGAAGTCGTTGGTCACCACCGTCATCCCGCTGAGCGACTTGATGTAAGGCACAATCTCCAGCGTGCTGGTGCCGGCATCTAGATAAATCGTCATGTCCGCCTTCAGCAGGCGCGCAGCGAGCTTGGCCATGGCTTGTTTCTGCGGCAACTCGACCACGGCCTTGAGCTGGTGGCTGGGCTCACTGTGCAACTGGCTGGCGATGCGAACACCGCCCGTCACCGAATACGCACGGCCTTCCTGTTCAAGCAAGGCGATATCGCGGCGCACCGTCATGTGTGAGCACTCGAACATTTCCATCAACTGATGAACACTCAGCACCTGATGTTTGCGCAACTGGCGCAAGATCAACTCGCGACGTTGTTCAGGAATCATCGGCGCGCCGCTCTCGGCGGCCATGTCCTTCTGGCTTGGCATTCGGTGCTCCAAAGGCTTGAATCGGGTAACGGCGGCTGGCCTACATAGTAGCGAATCCACCCGCCGATCTGTACCTCACTGCACCTATTTCAACTCGCTGTCCTTGATATGCGCAATCGGTGCAAGGAGCGACGGGTCGAAGGCCTGCAGCGCACGCGATTCGAGCGAGCGTTGCGGCCAGTCCGGATTGGCCAACGCGGCTTTGCCCACTGCGACGATATCAGCGCCGCCCTGCATAGCGTGTTCAGCATCCTGCAACGTCTGCACGCCACCATTGGCGATCAGCGTGACAGTCGGCGCATAGCGGCGGGCAAGCGTCACCAAGCTGGACGTGGAGCCGACAAATGCCGGCTGCCAGGCCTCGTGCTCAGTCACATGGATGAAGTCGACACCCGCGTCAGACAAGCTGCCGAAAATGGTCTGTGCGTCATGCTCGCCTCCCAGCCATTTGTGCATAAAGTCATTGACCTTTCCCTGGGAAATACGCACACCCACGGGCGAATGGCCCACAGCCTTTTTCACTGCGCCAATCACCTCAAGCGTCAACCCCAAACGTTGGCGAACACTGCCGCCCCATCGGTCGGTGCGTTGGTTGGAGTAATCGGTCATGAACTGATCAAGCAGATAGCCGTTGGCACCATGGATCTCGACACCGTCGAAACCCGCGATGGCCACAGCCCGCTGCGCCGCCTGGGCAAAGCCCTCTATAGCGTCCGCAATATCTTCATCCGTCATCTCTCGCGGCACCCGGTACGCGCCTTCGCCGTAGTAAAACTTCATCTGCTCGCCTTTCGGGCGAATGGCCGAAGGGCCGGCGGAGTGATCGACAAAACGATTCGACTGGCTTAAAGCGCCAGCGTGCATGATCTGCGCAATCGCTGCGCCTTCATGGCGATGGATCGCGTCGACGACCACACGCCAGGCGAGCGCCTGTTCCTGGTCGGTAATACCCGGCTGGAACGGGTAGCCCTGGGAATAATGGCGATCGGTGTAGATCCCCTCGGTGATGACCAAACCGAAGCCGCCCTGAGCGAAACGCTCGTAGTAGCGAGCCATTGAGGGTGTGGCACTGCCGCTCTCGCCCGCGCTGACGCGTGTCATCGGGGCGAGCGCCATGCGATTTTTCAGCTTCAGTCCACCCATATCGAATGGGGTTAAAATGCTCGAGTTCGATGCGTTCATGATGTTCACTCAATTATTCAACAACCACGACCATAAACCCCGAAATTGATCGCTAGAAGCCTGCGCACTCAATAAGGCGCTTTAACCAAAAGAGATATAGTCATGCAGATTTACGAGGTGGAGGTCTTCGCGCATATCGCCACCAGCGGCAGCTTGTCTGCGGCAGCGCGGCGACTAGGGTTGTCTGCGATGACGGTGTCACGCCGGCTGGCGTCCCTGGAAAAAGAGCTGGGCGTACGATTGGTTCACCGCACGACGCGCTCCGTCGCGCTCACCCCGGAAGGAGAAATGTATCTCCCTTATGCGAAGACCATGCTGGAGGCGAACGAGGCGGCACGCGCCACCTTGAAAACCAGTGCGGGCAGTGCCAGCGGCACGCTAAGGGTCACCGCCCCCAGCGTATTCGGCCAAACCGTGATCATGCCGTTGCTGCCAGCCTTGCTGGCCGACCACCCGAACCTCAAGGTCGACCTTACGTTATCGGACAGCATCATCGACATTGCCGGGCTTGGCATTGACGTGGCCATCCGCATCGCCACGCTGCGCGATTCGACCCTGGTGGCAACGATGCTGGCCCCTAACCCACGCGTCGTCTGCGCGAGCCCTGAGTACCTGGCGCGCTGGGGCACACCGAGGGTGTTGGAGGAACTCAGTCATCACGCATGCATCGTCCTGCACGCCATGCCTTACTGGCCGTTTGCCAAAGACGGCAATCCCGTGAGCATTCGCGCTCACGGTGCGTTTTCCGCCAACAGCGTCGAGGCGGTGCGCACAGCGAGCAAACAGGGCTTGGGGCTAGCCATGTTGACGTACTGGGACATCCGCAATGAACTTGCTGAAGGCTCTCTGAAGCTGGTGAACCTTGAGGATGTCATCCCGGAGCAGCTTTCCATCACTGCGGTATTGCCGACCCGTCAACAGGTTCCGCATCGAGTGCGGGTGTTCGTAGATCACCTGGAAGCGGAACTCAAGAGAACGCAATGACGCGCTAAACGCGATCCACCTCCTTCGTTGGAAAAACACCAGGCGGTGCATCGCTCAGGCACACAGCAAGAAAGCCGCTACGCTTATTGCGTCTTGATAAATTCCAGCATCATTTCATTGCCATCGAGAATATCCGTACAGATCGCTTTCCTGGCGGCAACCCCATCACGGTTCTTCAGGGCTGCCAACACTTCCCAGTGGTGCTCAATCGCCATCTGCTCCGAAAAGTGATCGTAGGCCAATGCGAGCAGAGGCCCGGTGCGCATCCACAGACTGTCCAGAAAACCGCGCAGTAACGGCATCTGGGCGATGTCGGCAAAAAAGAAGTGGAACGTCTGGTTGAGGTTCAACGCTTCGCTCATGTCTTGACGATGAATGGCGTCAAGGTTGGCTTTGATGTTGGCCTCGATACGCTCCAAATCCTCATCGGTGACCAGGCTCGCCGCTGTCTCTGCAGCCAAACCCTCAAGGGCCAGGCGTACGGCGCGGATTTCCAAATATTGTTGGCTCGTCAAGATCGGGACGCGGATGTCCTTCGGTGTCTTCATGACCAACGCCTGCTCTTTGGCAAGCTGAAGAATCGCATCGCGTACAGGGGTGACGCTGGTGCCCAACTGCATGGCGAGGTCGCGAATGCGAAGTTTGTCATCGGGTTTGAGCTTTCCCGTGACCAGCGCTTCCCGTAGCGATGAATAAACGCTGGTGCCGAGATACGCGTGTTTTATTTCACCGATTGGATAGCTCATATCAGATCCGAATGAAGGGAGAGGCTCTATTTGGCGGGAAACAAGGCCCCGACAGCACAGGGCTGCATCATCGCGGTTTTATGGAGAAAAAACTAGCTACACAACATGATGCATCATGCATTATGCTTCAGTCAGCGGTCCCATAAAACAGCGAGATCATCATGAGCACGACACGTTCCTCTCTAGCCGACAAAGACATGCGCCATCAACTGCACCCTTACACCAACGCCAGGGCTCACGAGGAACAGGGGCCATTGGTGATTGATCGAGGGGACGGGGTGTTCGTCATCGACGAGAACGGCAAGCGTTACATTGAAGCCATGGCCGGGCTCTGGAGTGCGGCGCTGGGCTTCAGCAACAAGCGGCTGGTGGCGGCAGCTGAAAAGCAGATGTCTACCCTGCCCTTCTACCACCTGTTTGGTCATAAGGCCCACGCCCCCAGCATCGAGCTGGCGGAGAAGCTGATCAACATGGCGCCGGTGCCCATGAGCAAGGTGTTCTTCACCAACTCCGGCTCCGAAGCCAACGACACCGTGATCAAGTTGGTCTGGTATCTCAATAACGCACAGGGCAAACCGTCGCGCAAAAAATTCATCAGCCGAATCGGCGGCTACCACGGCATTACGCTTGCCAGTGCCAGCCTCACGGGCCTGCCGGCCAACCAGCGCGGCTTCGACGTCCCGCTACCAGGTTTCCTGCACGTTGGCTGCCCGCACCACTACCGCTATGCGCTGCCAAATGAGACCGAGGAGCAATTTGCTGATCGACTTGCCGCCGAGCTCGAAGCGTTGATCCTGAAGGAGGGGCCGGAAACCATCGCAGCGTTCGTCGGAGAACCTTTGATGGGGGCCGGTGGCGTGATTGTGCCGCCGCGCACGTACTGGGAGAAAATCCAACGTGTGTGCCGCAAACACGACATTCTGATTGTCGCCGACGAGGTGATCTGTGGTTTCGGCCGTACCGGCACAATGTTCGGTAGCCAGACCTTCGGCATTGAGCCGGACATCATGATTCTGTCCAAACAACTGTCGTCGTCCTACCAGCCAATATCGGCCATTCTGCTCAATGAGCGGGTCTATCAAGGCATCGCTGACCAGACCAAGTCCTTCGGCGCACTGGGACATGGCTTCACCGGCGGCGGACATCCCGTGGCGGCAGCCGTCGCACTGGAAAACCTGAAAATCATTGATGAAGAAAACCTCGTGACGCATGCCGCTCAGATGGGTGAACTCCTGCGCAGAGAGTTGCAACGTTTCGGCGATCATCCATTGGTCGGTGAGATCAGGGGGGCGGGCCTTATCGCAGCCGTCGAACTGGTCGCTGACCGCGCCACCAAGGCTCCCCTGGACGCGCCAGGCATACTCGGCCGCTATCTGGCGGGTCGTGCACAGGCGCATGGCATGATCACACGCAACATGGGCGACGCCATCGCTTTCTGCCCTCCGCTGATCATCAATGAAGATGAGGTGCGGTCAATCGTGGACCGGTTCGGCATGGCATTGGACGACACCAGCAAATGGGTCAATGGCTAAGTGAGCAGCATAAAAAAGGCCTGGTGTGAACCAGGCCTTTTTTTTGCTTCAGCGACCGCGTCTTCAGTTCAGCTCAGCCAGAAACGCCGGCACCGCGTCAAACAAGTCCGCCACCAGGCCGTAATCGGCCACCTGGAAGATCGGTGCTTCTTCGTCCTTGTTGATCGCAACGATCACCTTGGAGTCTTTCATACCGGCCAAGTGCTGGATCGCGCCGGAGATACCGACGGCGATGTACAGCTGTGGCGCAACGATCTTGCCGGTCTGGCCGACCTGCATGTCGTTGGGTACGAAACCTGCGTCGACGGCCGCGCGGGAAGCGCCGACCGCAGCGCCCAGCTTGTCGGCCAGGGCGTACAGGTGTTTGAAGTTGTCACCGTTCTGCATGCCACGGCCGCCGGAAACGACGATCTTGGCAGCGGTCAGCTCAGGACGGTCCGACTTGGCCAGCTCTTCGCCAACAAAGCTGGAAGTGCCTGCGTCGTGGGCAGCAGCAACGGCTTCGACGGCAGCCGAACCCCCTTCTGCAGCAACCGGGTCGAAACCGGTGGCACGCACGGTGATCACTTTGATGGCAGCGGTCGATTGCACGGTGGCAATGGCGTTACCGGCGTAGATCGGGCGCTTGAAGGTATCAGCGCTTTCAACCGAGATGATCTCGGAGATCTGGTCAACGTCCAACTGCGCAGCAACGCGTGGCAGGATGTTTTTGCCGTTGGAGGTAGCGGCAGCCAGGATGTGGCTGTAGCCAGCGCCCAGCTCTGCAACCAGCGGGGCCACGTTTTCCGGCAGCTGATGCGCGTAGGCCGCATTGTCAGCGTTCAGGACTTTGCTCACGCCTGCGATTTTCGCTGCGGCTTCAGCCACGGCGCCAGCGCCCTGGCCTGCTACCAGCACGTGAATGTCGCCACCGATTTTAGCGGCAGCGGCCACGGTGTTCAGGGTGGCCGGAGCCAGCGCCTTGTTATCGTGTTCTGCGATTACCAAGATAGTCATGGTTAGATTACCTTCGCTTCGTTTTTCAGTTTCTCGACCAGTTCTGCAACCGACTTGACCTTGATGCCCGCGCTGCGAGCAGCCGGTGCTTCAACCTTGACAGTCTTGTTGGTGGAGGCGGTGGAAACGCCCAAAGCTTCAGGAGTGAACGACTCAAGCGGCTTCTTCTTGGCTTTCATGATGTTTGGCAGGGACGCGTAGCGCGGCTCGTTCAAACGCAGGTCGGTGGTGACGATGGCCGGCAGTTTCAGGGAAACGGTCTGCGCGCCGCCGTCGATTTCACGGGTCACAGCGACGCTGTCGCCGCTCACTTCGACTTTGGAAGCGAAGGTGCCTTGGCCGTAACCGGCCAGGGCAGCCAGCATCTGGCCAGTCTGGTTGTTGTCGCTGTCGATGGCCTGTTTGCCGAGGATCACCAGCTGAGGCTGTTCCTTGTCGACAACAGCCTTGAGCAGCTTGGCGACGGCCAGGGAGGTCAGCTCTTCAACGGACTCAACCAGGATAGCGCGGTCGGCGCCCAGTGCCAGGGCGGTACGCAGCTGCTCTTGAGCAGTGGTAGGGCCGATGGAAACCACGACGATTTCAGTCGCCACGCCTTTCTCTTTCAGGCGTACAGCTTCTTCCACAGCGATTTCGCAGAAAGGGTTCATCGACATTTTTACGTTTGCGAGGTCGACGCCAGAGTTGTCCGCTTTGACGCGAACCTTGACGTTATAGTCGATCACTCGCTTTACAGAGACTAGGACCTTCATCAATTACCTCAGTAAGCACAGCCAGGGTGGGTCGGGATAACGTGTCAAACGGTACTGCAGCCGCGAAGTTTTTCGTTGCGCCGACGCAACCACTCCATCAGCAGTAACAGCACGGCTGACGCACCTACCATCAAGGTCGCCGCCGCAGCGATGGTGGGATTAAGGTTCTCGCGAATGCCTCCAAACATTTGCATCGGCAACGTGCGTTGTGCGGGGCTGGCCAAAAACAGCGTCACCACCACCTCATCGAAGGAGGTGGCAAACGCGAACAACGCCCCACTGATAACGCCGGGTGCAATCAGCGGCAGCATGACCTTGCGAAACGCCAGCAACGGCGGCGCTCCCAAACTGGCGGCTGCACGAGAAAAGTTGCGGTCATAGCCCTGTAACGTCGCCGCCACGGTGATCACTACGAAAGGCACCCCTAGCGCAGCGTGAGCCAGCACCAGGCCTAGGTAGCTGTTGAGCAGATTCAACTGGGCGAAAAAAAAGTAGAGCGCTACCGCAATAATCACCACGGGCGCGATCATCGGTGAAATCAATACGGCCATCACCAGCCCCTTGCCGCGGAACTCGCCGCGGGCGAGCCCCACGGCGGCCAGGGTGCCGAGCGCGGTGGCCAGCAACGTGGCGGCCGGCGCGATGATCAAGCTGTTGCGCAACGCTCGCATCCACTCCTGGGAACCGAGAAACTCTTGATACCAGCGCAATGAGAAACCGCTCAGCGGGTAACTGAGAAACGATCCTTCGTTGAAAGACAGCGGCACGATCACCAGGATCGGCACCACCAGAAAGACCAACAAACTGAAGCTGAACACACTGAAGATCGGCGACCAGAGGCGCTCAATCATTGTGGAATGATGATTCATCGAACACCTCATGCACGCTGGGCGGGGTTGGCTGGACGGGTAATGCGCGCATACACCCAATACAGCAGCAGCACGATGATCAGCAGTTGGCTGCCCAGTGCCGCGGCCATCCCCCAATTGATGGTGGTGTTGGTGTAGAACGCGACGAAATAACTGAGCATCTGATCACTCGGCCCACCCAACAATGCGGGGGTGATGTAGTACCCAATGGCCATGATGAAGACCAACAGCGCGCCTGCCGTCACTCCTGCGAAGGTCTGCGGCACGTAGACCGACCAGAACGCGCGAAACGGATGCGCACCGAGTGAAACCGCTGCGCGGACGTAGTTGGGGGAGATGCCTTTCATGACCGCATAGAGCGGCAGGATGACGAAGGGCAGCAGTATGTGGGTCATGGAGATGTAGACCCCCACCCGGTTGAACACCAGCTGTAAGGGCTGCTCGATCAGTCCGAGCCCGATCAGTGAACTGTTGATCAACCCGCCGTTCTGCAGCAATACGATCCAGCCGGCCGTACGCACCAGCAAAGACGTCCAGAACGGCAACAACACCATGATCAGCAAAAGGTTGGCGCGACTGCTCGGTTGCTTGGCCAGCCAGTAGGCCACCGGGTAGCCGAACAGTACGCACAGCAGCGTGACCACACTGGCCATCCACAGTGTGCGCATCAACACGGAGAGATACAGCGCCTGCCCCTTGGGCAGCTCGACAATATCGCCGCTCTGGGCATCCACCTGGTGATCGAACGCAGCCAGCACGTAATACGCCGTGAGGGGGCGCCCTGCGCGCTGGATACTGCGCCAGGTACTCGGCTCTGCCCAGAGCGTCGATTGAGCGATCAGCGCCCGACTGATCGATTCGGCGTCGTTATCCGGCAATTTGCGCAAGGCCATATTGAGGAGCGTGCGATAACGACCGTCTTCATAACCCAGTCGCTTGATCAAGCCTGGGATCTGCCCCTCGGCCTTGGCGGTTTTAAGGTCCATCACCAACGACGAAAAGACTTTTTCATCCGGCCGGCTTTCGCCATCCCAGTTCTGCAACGCTTGCAGCGTCGTGGGTAATGCGCGTTTGACTTCCGGGTTGTCGAGGCTCTTCCACAGAATGTTGCCGATCGGGAACACGAAGCTGATCAGTAGAAATATCAACAGCGGCGCGATCAGCAGAACGGATCGTTTGCGATAGGCACGCTCGGCATGCAGCAATCGCTGCTTGAGAGAGGCGCCTTTATCGGTTGAATGATCGATAGCCGTCAGGCTGACTTCTGACATGCTGGTCTCCAAGTATAAGGCTGAACCGGCTTCAAACAGATGAAGCCGGTGGTGGCTGATTAATTCGCCGCCCAGGCGTTGAAGCGTTGCTCCAGCTCTTCACCGTGTTCGATCCAGAACTCGGTATCCACCCCGCGTGCGCCTTTGAGGTTAGCGGGAGCGGTTGGCAAATCGGGGCGCACCTTGGCGTCGATCTGCGCAATGGCCAACGTGTTGGTCGGTCCATAGGGAATGGTTTCGGCGAAGACTTTCTGGTTCTCCGGACGGTTGGCGAACGCGATGAACTGCTCGGCCAACGCCTTGTTCTTCGAACCCTTGACGATCGCCCAGCTATCGAGATCGTAAAGGCTGCCATTCCAGACGATCGAAAACGGGTGCCCTTCTTTCTGCGCTGCGGTGACGCGCCCGTTATAGGCGGAGGTCATGACCACGTCTCCGGAAACCAGCCACTGCATCGGTTGAGCGCCAGCTTCCCACCACTGGATACTCGACTTGATTTCATCGAGTTTTTTAAAGGCCCGGTCGACGCCCTCAGGCGTGGCCAGCACGGTGTAGAGCTGGCCCTGGGAAACACCATCGGCCAACAAGGCAATTTCAAGGGTGAACTTCGCGCTTTTGCGCAGCGCACGTTTGCCCGGATAGGTCTTCACATCCCAAAAATCCGCCCAACCGGTGGGGGCTTTGGCGAGTTTTTTGGAATCGTAAGCCAACACCGTGGACCAGATGAAAATGCCCGCCCCACACTCACTCACCGCCGAATCGACCAGCTGTTTCTTGTCGCCCAGCTTTGCCCAGTCCAAGGGTTCGAACAGCCCCTCGCTGCACCCGCGCACCAACTCCGGACTTTCAACCTCGACCACATCCCAGCCGACCTGACCGGTCTCCACCATGGCTTTGATCTTGGCCATCTCGCCGTTGAACTCACCCGCCTCAATGTTGACGTTGTTCGCCTTGGAAAACGGTTGGTAAAACGCTTTCTCCTGGGCTTGCTTATTAAGCCCTCCGAACGACACAACCGTGAGCTGTTGAGCCTGCACCTGGCTTGCTACGCCAGCCATCAACGCCAATACCGCAATTTTCTTGAACATGGGAACGCTCCTCAGCAGTGTTTTGGGCAACGCTTTTTTTAGTGATGGGCCAATGGATCGAGCGCGCTGGCGTCGTGACTGAACCAGCCGACAGGCACCGTATGACCGGTCAGCCAGTCATCGTGCATTTCAGCGATAGGAACTTTTGCGGTAAACGCCTGATGCCCGACAACGTTGAGCCGTACCCGAACGTGATCGCCCAGATAAATCAGCTCCTCAATGCGTCCCGGCAGGCTATTGGCGGACGGCTTATTCAGCCCCACCCGTTCAGGACGGATCGACAATGATGTGGAATCACCGGCAGACAGAACCGTCGTGGCGCGGGCGCCGACCTCGGAACCATCCGCCAGGCGCACGCGACACTCCGCCCCGGAAACCGAAACAACCGTCCCCGGCAGCGCGTTGTTTTCACCGATGAAGTGGGCCACGAAAGAATTACTGGGGTGCTCATAGAGCGCTTTGGGCGTGTCGATTTGCTGAATCACACCATCATTGAAAACCGCGACACGGTCAGAGAGTGTCAAGGCTTCCGCCTGATCATGGGTGACGAACACCACGGTCAAGCCCAACTGGCGATGCAAGCGTCGGATTTCCAACTGCATCTGTTCACGCAGCTGTTTATCCAGCGCCCCCAAGGGCTCATCCATCAACACCAGGCTGGGCTCGAACACCAGCGCACGCGCCAGTGCGATGCGTTGCTGCTGACCACCGGATAACTGCGCCGGGTAGCGTTGCGCGAGGTGACCGAGCTGGACCATGTCCAATGCTCGCTTGACCTTCACGTCGATATCGACCGCACTCATTCGCCTGACTTTAAGAGGGAATGCGAGGTTGCCTGCCACCGTCATGTGGGGAAACAGTGCGTAGTTTTGAAACACCATGCCGATCCCACGCTGATGCGGCGCCACCGTATGTAACGGGTTGCCGTCGAGAAGGATTTCGCCTTCGGTGGGCGTTTCGAAGCCTGCCAGCATCATCAGGCTGGTGGTTTTTCCAGAGCCCGAAGGCCCGAGCAAGGTAAGGAACTCACCCCGCTGGATGTCAAGGTCAAGCTTTTTGACCACCAACTGTTCGCCGTCATAGCTCTTCTGCACGCCTCTGAAGCGTACATAAGGGGGGGCAATGCTCATGGCTGCACCTGCTTATTATTGTTTTGAAAATGTCGTTCTGGGTTACACGGCTTCATTTTAAGCACACCTTCATTCGTGATGCATCATGTTTTATATTTCATAAGGTGAGCATAAAGTGTGCCAGCTTGACCACAAGCGTTAAGTGCGAAAAACACCTGAACGCTGCCTTAACACCCAAGGAGCCTGGCACTCGCGCAGTGCAATGAAAGGTGTGTACGCACCGCTTAGGCGCGCCGTGCGAAGGTAAGAAGAACCAGTTGACAGTACAGATTCTTTTAAACATGATGCATCAAACATCAACAAACCGTACCGATTGAGGACGTCCCATGAGTGAGAAAAAAACCCTGCTGCTGACAGGTGCCAGCAGAGGCATCGGGCATGCAACGGTCAAACATTTCAATGCTGCGGGCTGGCGAGTTTTCACCGCCTCGCGCCAGAGCTGGGCGACAGACTGTCCCTGGGCGGACGGTCAGGAGAACCACATCCATCTGGATCTCGAGGACATTGGCAGCATTGAAGCCAGCATCGACCTGATCAAAGAGAAACTCGGTGACGGCAAATTGCACGCACTGGTCGATAACGCCGGAATGAGCCCTAAAGGACCGCAAGGCGGCCGACTCGGTGTATTGGAAACTGACTACGCCACCTGGCTGCAGGTCTTCAACGTCAACCTGTTTTCCACTGCCCTGCTCGCCCGGGGTTTATTCGCAGAGCTGAAAGCAGCGCAGGGCACCATCATCAACGTCACCTCGATTGCAGGCTCAAGAGTTCACCCGTTCGCCGGGGTGGCTTACGCGACGTCGAAAGCAGCCTTGTCCGCGTTGACCCGAGAAATGGCTTACGACTATGGGCAGCACGGCATTCGGGTGAACGCTATCGCCCCTGGGGAAATCGACACGTCGATTCTCTCCCCCGGCACCCAGGACATCGTTGAACGCAACATTCCAATGCATCGCCTTGGCAAGCCGGAAGAAGTGGCGTCCCTCATTCATTTCCTGTGTACCTCAGGTGCCTCGTACATCAATGGCGCAGAGATCCAGGTCAACGGTGGTCAGCACGTCTGAGCGGGTCATTCCTCTCCATTTTGCTAAACGTTCAACCGGAGTTTTTTCTATGAAATTGCGTGATAGCAGCCTGTTCCGCCAACAAGCCTATATAGCCGGCGTCTGGACCGATGCGGACAATGAACAGCGCGTGGACGTGAACAATCCCGCGACAGGCGAAATACTCGGCCAGGTCCCCAAAATGGGCGCCTCCGAGACCCGTCGCGCCATTGAAGCCGCGGAACAGGCGCTGCCTGCATGGCGCGCCCGTACCGCCAAGGACCGGGCCACTGTTCTGCGCCGCTGGTTCGATTTGATCATGGCCAACCAAGACGATCTGGCCCGCCTGATGACGCTCGAACAGGGCAAACCCCTGGCAGAAGCCAAAGGTGAAATCGCCTACGCCGCGTCGTTCATCGAATGGTTTGCCGAGGAAGGCAAGCGCGTGTACGGCGACATCATTCCGGGCCACCAGCCCGACAAGCGCCTGCTGGTCATCAAGCAACCCATTGGCGTGACTGCCGCCATCACCCCGTGGAACTTCCCTTGCGCCATGATCACACGCAAGGTTGGCCCGGCACTGGCTGCCGGCTGCACCATGGTGATCAAGCCTGCCAGCCAAACACCGTTTTCTGCCTTGGCGTTGGCCGAGTTAGCCACCCGCGCTGGAATACCTGAAGGCGTGCTCAGTGTCGTGACCGGGTCAGCCGCACAGATTGGCGCTGAACTAACCAGCAACCCAATCATTCGCAAATTGTCGTTCACCGGCTCAACGGAAATTGGTCGTCAACTGATGGCCGAATGCGCTCAAGACATCAAGAAAGTCTCGCTTGAACTGGGCGGCAACTCACCGTTCATTGTGTTTGAGGATGCGGACTTGGACGCCGCTGTCGAGGGTGCGCTGTTGTCGAAGTATCGCAATGCCGGCCAAACCTGCGTCTGCGCCAACCGGCTGTACATCCACGAGAGCGTCTACGATGCGTTCGCCGATAAATTGCAGAACGCGGTGTCGAAGCTGCGCTTGGGCAATGGGCTGGACGACGGCATCACCACCGGTCCGCTGATCGATGAAAAAGCGGTGCTGAAGGTGCAGGAGCACATTGCCGATGCCGTTAGCCAAGGCGCGCGCGTCATCCAGGGCGGCAATCCTCACGCGCTGGGTGGCAACTTCTTCGAACCGACCATTTTGGTCGACGTGCCCAAGACCGCCCTGGTGGCCCGCGAAGAAACCTTCGGTCCCTTGGCGCCGTTGTTTCGCTTCTCCAGCGAAGCCGACGTCATCGCCCAAGCGAATGACACCGAGTTCGGCTTGGCGGCGTACTTCTTCGCGCGCGACCTGTCTCGCGTTTTCCGCGTAGCCGAAGCCCTCGAGTACGGCATCATTGGGATCAACACCGGGATTATCTCCACCGAAACGGCGCCTTTTGGCGGCATGAAGGCGTCCGGGTTAGGCCGTGAAGGCTCCAAATACGGCATCGATGATTACCTGGAAATCAAATACATGTGCCTGGGCGGCATCTAAGCAACCAAAGGAGTCGTGACGTGAGTGTCGATATCGATTGCGTGGTAGTGGGTGCGGGTGTGATAGGGCTGGCGATAGCCCGCGAGATGGCCCAGGCAGGTAACGAAGTGCTGGTGATCGAAGCGGGAGAAGCAATCGGTATCGGCACGAGCTCGCGTAACTCAGAAGTCATCCATGCGGGTATTTACTACCCGCCGGGAAGCCTCAAGGCGCGTCTGTGCGTCGAAGGGCGAAACGCGCTGTATGCGTATTGTGCGTCCCACGGCGTCAATACGCGCCGAACCGGAAAGTTGATCGTCGCCACCACCGAAGCACAAGTGAGCCAGTTGCAATGGTTGTTGCAGCGAGGGCTCGGGAACGGCGTAGACGATCTACGCCTGCTGGATCGCGCTCAGGCGCTCGCGCTGGAACCCGCGCTGCAGTGCATCGCGGCTTTGTATTCACCCTCCACCGGCATCGTCGACTCACATGCGTTGATGCTGGCACTGCAGGGTGATGCCGAAGCCGCCGGCACCAGCATCGCCTTCCACGCCCCGTTGCTCAGCGCCTGCGTAACAGCCGACGGCTTTCTGCTAAGCGTTGGCGGGGAGACACCCACGGCACTGTCGTGCCGACGGCTTATCAACGCGGCAGGCCTCCATGCCCCAGCGTTGGCCCGGCGAATAGAAGGACTGTCGCCCGACACCGTGCCGCAGGACTATCTGTGCAAAGGCAGTTACTTCAGCCTGGCAAAACGAGTGCCGTTCTCGCACCTCATCTACCCCGCACCGGACACCGATGGTCTTGGCGTGCACATGACCGTAGACCTGGGCGGACAGGCCCGCTTTGGCCCGGACACGCAATGGATCGACGCTGAGGACTATCAGGTCGACCCAGATCGCGCATGCGGGTTTTATGCGGCTATTCGCAACTATTGGCCAGAGTTGCCGGAGGGCAGCCTGCAACCCGGATACAGCGGCATCCGCCCTAAAATATCAGCGCCCGGCGAGCCCGCCAGCGATTTCCTCATCAGCAGCCAGCGCGAGCATAACGTCCCAGGCCTGATCAACTTGTTCGGCATCGAATCACCTGGGCTGACGTCCTGCCTGGCCATTGCCCGGCACGTACGCGGGCTGATTGAACACTAACTGACGACCCCACTTCTACTCCTCGTACCCAGCAAGGCAACACCGATAAGGTGATGCCGGCGAAGCTGTGTGCGACCTCTATCTGCAGATGAGCATTGCCGATGAAATTCAGCCATAAAATACTGCTTGCCGCCGTCTCGGTTGTGAGCTTGGCGTTCGCTTCATTTTCGATTTACAGCGTGCAGCTCCAAGAGAACTACATCTTGAGTGCGATTCAGGCGCGCCTGACCGAAACAGGACAGAGCACCGCTAACCACGTGCGCAGTTGGTTCGAGGGGCGCGTCCTGATGATTCAGAACCTGAGTCAGAACATCGGCCTGGATCCCGCCCCGGGACACATCAAGGCACTGATATCTCAACCCGCTTTGGCGGGCGAGTTTCTGCAAAACTTTATCGGACTGGCGGACGGCACCGTGGTCATGGAACCCGTGACGGCCCTACCCGAAAACTACGACCCGCGCACGCGGCCCTGGTACAAAGAGACCGCGACCAGTAACACGCTGAACCTGAGCGAGCCCTACGTCAGCCAATCCACCCAGCAACTGGTGCTTTCCATCAATACGCCGCTGAACAGCAATGGCCGTCTGGTCGGCGTTGCCAGCGGTGACCTGAGTCTGGATGCCTTGGCGAAAATGATTGATAGCCTGGATCTCAATGGGCTCGGCTATGCCTTCCTGGTCAGTGCCCAGGGCAAGATACTGGTAAGCCCGAACCGACAGGAGCTGATGAAGAATCTTGCAGAGGTGTATGCCGATCGCCCTCCCCAGCTCGACCGCGCCCTCAATATCAGCCTGCAGAACGGTCATGAAAAAATCATCGGCTTCACGCCCGTTCGAGGCTTGTCGGGTGTGCAGTGGTATGTCGGGATCTCCATCGACCATGAAAAGGCCTACGCAGCACTGAGCGAACTGCGCCGATCCGCCGTCTTTGCCACGCTTATCACCGTCGCGATCATCATTGGGTTGCTCGGTGGCCTCATGCACGTGCTGATGAAACCCTTGCGGACACTGGGCAAGGCCATGCAAGCCATCGCCGAGGGGGACGGCGACCTGACGGTGCGGTTGTCCGCACAAAACCGCGATGAATTCGGAACCGTCGCGCAAGCCTTTAACAAGTTTGTCGAGCGCGTGCATCGCTCGATGCTCGAAGTCGCTACGACCACTCGGCATATCAATCAGGTGGTCGAAGAGGTGCACAGCAGTTCGATTGTCTCGCTGGCCAGCTGCGATGAACAAAACCAGCGCAGTACCAGCATTGCGACGTCACTCAATGAGCTGGGAGCCACGGCGCAGGAAATCGCAAGGAACGCCTCATCCGCCTCGGTGCAGGCTTCGACGGCAAAGTCTCAAGCGGTGGAGGGCCAGGTGGTACTGGCCAGGACATTGGCGGCGATCAAAGAGTTGTCTGAAAAAATCCGGCTCTCCTCCGGCCGAATAGAGGTGTTGAACGGCAAAACGGTCGACATCGGCAGGATTCTCGACGTCATCAAGAGCATTTCCCAGCAGACCAACCTGCTGGCGTTGAATGCGGCCATCGAGGCAGCACGTGCAGGTGAAGCCGGTCGCGGTTTCGCCGTGGTCGCCGACGAAGTCAGGAGCTTGGCCCACAGGACCCAATCGTCCGCCGAGGAAATTCAACAAATGATCGAAGAACTTCAGTCGGACTCCCGCACATCCGTGACCACCATGGATGAGAGTCAACAATTCAGTGCGCAAAGTATCGTGATTGCGACGCAAGCAGGGGAACGTTTTGATGCTGTCACCCATGGCATTACCCACATCGACGGCGTCAACCAGTCGGTGGCCGCAGCGACAGAGGAGCAGACCTCGGTGATCGAGTTGCTCAACGTCGATATCGTTGAAATCAACGCACTTAACGAACAATCCGTGAACTGCCTGAATACAACATTGGAAGCCTGCAAACAGTTACAGCAACAGTTTTCCGGACTGTCGCAGCTGGTGGAGTCGTTCCGGGTGTAAGGGCGATGTGATGACCGGTATGGCGTGCGTTACTCAGCACGCCATGCCTCATCTGTAGGGTGCAACCTTTACGAACGGTCAAATACCGAGGGCTGTATTTCTCGATGCTGATGCTGAAAGGGGCGAATAGCGTTCGATTGAATCAATGTCGAGGCCGTTGAACAGGCAATGCCTGAGGACGCTGTCCACCTCGAAGTGCAGTCCACTCTTTTCAGCCCCAGTTATATATTTTTCTTCCATATCGATGTAAAGCGGATACCCGTCAACGATTTCGGTTGTGGTAAACAAGTGATCGATGATCGCCTTGTCGAATAGTATTGACCATAGGCCGCTCTTAAAAATTTTTCTATGTAGTCTCTCGTCAAAGCCTCGGCGGATGCCCCCTAGCATCCACATCTTGCAGAGCTCACGGGCGTGTTCACCGCTGAAGCTGCAGCCAAAACTAACGCTCGCATGTAAGATCTCAGCGGTTTCAGAAAAATCAGCTGGATCAACGTGACGACCTAGTTGAGCCGGTGCTTGGAACAGTTATGATAAGGCTCACAATGGGTAAGGTATCTTCACTCATCAAACACCTACGGACTAAATCCACGGCGTTAAATGGTCATCAAGAACTGTTTGGGGAGGCTGCGCCCACATCAACATCGGTGCGATTAGTGTTAAAATTTTGCATTTGGTGCGAGTGAATGCCATATGTTTTTTACACTGCCCGAGTATGAGTAAAGCGGGCATCTCAACCTCGCCCCTTTCGCCCTCCAAAGTCTCAGCTCCATGTCGAAGCACATCGCTCACCCACTGGCAACCGGAATTCACCCATTCCCAAGCATATTGAGCTAACCAGAAAATGACAAGCCGCGCAACGGTTCGGGAATTGTGCATCACGTTAAGCTTAAGCACATTCATATAGCCTCTAGTCCTAAGTTTACGACTTTCAATGATGCTGTCGAGAATCCTGGTTCTCGACTGAAAAAATAACTCTGGTGGGTGCATCCTTTAACTGCAAGAGCTCAATCCCGCTACCAAGATATTCCAATGTGTAGAGCTTCATCCAAGACATGGTCGACGGAAATTAGATTTATACATTCCGTTTTCTACCTGCGATAGACATTGAACCAACTCTTACAATAGAAAACTCTTATTCCGCCGTCCCAGACGATCCTTGCCGACAGACAACCAAAAACAATATTGAGATAAAATTCGTTAAATTGGATCCAATTTCAATATATGACGTTATAGACGCAGACGTCAGTTCCAAGTGACGGTAAAAGGGACTAAAGAATGTACGACAAGGATAGCTGCGAGCACTCCTTCAAGTTGTTCTATCACCCCATCGAAGCCGCAATCAGATGGTGTGGCCTACAGGCTCATGAGCTAAAAATTATCACTGTATACAACAAAGAACCCCGCTCTTTGAACTCAGTGTTTCCGGAATGGCCATGCCTTCATCTAAATATGGAAAAGCTACTCGATGCGATAGTGAATAGGGATCTTCCTTATGGATCACTGGGCATCACAGTGGTGCCTGGCACGCAGGTCCCTCCGGAAATTCTCACGCTGCGGCACAGCGATTTAAAGGAGTGGATGAAACACTACTACCCGGATCAGAAACCTTCCTTTTTGTTCGACGAAATGGAACGCTCCACTCATACCGCCATCAGCATAGGGGCATTTCACGTTCTACAAGCCGAGCGGGATGCGCTGCAAATCCAAGTCAACAAGCTAAACGCACTTCATCAAACCTTGCATGAACAATTCGTCGCCGCAGTGGCTGAGCGCGATTCCTTGTTACAAAGGGTCGACGAGGAGTCACCGTTGAACGAACGCAGCCAGCGCGGCTATGAATGTGTGCTTGGCGCGGTTTTGCAGGTGATATTCAGCCGCTCGCCTGCTGGCAAACGCTACTCCGTGTTTGACAGCCAAGACTCTTTGGTTAGCACCATCGTCGCCCATAGCGGTGAGCTGTTTGGCATCAGCAAACGCAGCCTGGATACCAAATTCGCCGCTGCGCGGCGCCGACTGAAGGCCCCTTAACAAAAAATTGCAGCTGCAACTTGGCAATTGCCAGTGCAATGACGAGCGGAATGCACTGCCCTTCACTGTGCCTACCTGGCTAAGGCCAACGACAGCGTAGGAGTTTACAAATGTCCAATGACTGCACCGTGCCGTTCACTGATCGACGCATCCTGCGCCGTGACGAAGTCGAGCGCATCACGGGTTTCAAACGCTCACACCTGTACAGCCTGATGAAAGACGGCCGCTTCCCCGCTGCCAAACGAATCGGAATGCGTGCAGTGGGCTGGGATTCCCATGAGGTCCATTGCTGGATCAGCGAACGCCTCGCTGAGCACTCACAAACACCATGAACGTCTTGTCGATTGTCTCGACCAAAGGCGGCGTGGGCAAAACCACTACCGCCGCGAACCTGGGTGGTTTCATCGCTGACGCCGGATTGCGAGTTTTGCTTCTCGACCTGGATGTACAACCGACACTGTCCAGTTACTTTCAGTTGAAGCACCGCGCGCCCTTCGGCGCCTACGAACTGTTGGCATTTAACGAGCATCACCTGGAAAAGCTGGTGTGCCACACCACTATTCCGCGTCTTGACCTGTTGTTATCCAATGATGGGCAAGGGCAACTCAACACGCTGTTGCTGCACGCTGCTGATGGGCGACTGCGTCTACGCAATCTACTGCCGTTGTTTCAGGAGCACTACGATCTATTGTTGATCGACACCCAAGGCGCGCGCAGCGTTTTGCTCGAAATGGTGATTTTGGCTTCAGATCAAGTGATATCACCGGTCACACCTGAAATATTGGCGGCTCGCGAGCTGCAGCGAGGAACCCTGAAATTACTCAGGGACCTGGCGACCTATCAGAACCTCGGCATATCCCTCCCCCCTTTGAGCCTACTCATCAACCGCGTGCACCCTGTCTCCGCCAACGCACGGTTGATTCAATTCACGTTGAGAAAGGTGTTTTTGGATCAGCCCGGAATTACGGTGCTCGATACAACTGTCCCCGCGATTGAGGCCTATCCCCGAGCGGCAACCCAACAGCAGGCGGTCCATCGCGTTGAGATGCGTCGCCCTAGCGGGCGATTAGCGCCGGCAGCTCTGGAGACCATGCGTTCATTGGCCTGCGAACTGTTTCCGCAATGGGAGGCACGCTTCAAAAAAGTCGGCGAAAAAAAGCTAGAGGGCAGCGGGCATGCCCACGTTTGAGGAGGTTCAGGCCATGGCAGAACAGTTGCAAGTGCCCGGCTTTTCCCCTGCGCAGGCGCCGGAGGCGGCCTTAAGTGACCCGGTGGCTGATACGCCAATGGTTGTGACGCTGGAGCAACTGCGGCCTTATGAGCTGGACCCGCGGGTTACCCGCAACCCACGCTATGGCGAGCTCAAGGAATCGATTCGCGAACGTGGCCTGGATGCGCCCCCCTCCATTACACGTCGCCAGGACGAGGCATTTTTTATCATTCGTAATGGCGGCAACACTCGCTTGGCCATTCTGTGGGAGTTATGGCGTGAAACCCAAGAAGAACGCTACTTTCGTATTCCCTGCTTGTTTCGCCCCTGGCCTGTACGAGGTGAAATTGTCGCTTTGACCGGGCATTTGGCCGAGAGCGAATTACACAGTCGGCTGACGTTCATCGAGCGTGCATTGGGAATAGAGAAATCACGCGAGCTTTACGAACAGGAGTTGGCACGGCGGATAACGCAGTCGGACCTTGCACGGTTGTTGTCTGCCGATGGTTATCCAATTGCACAATCCCATATCAGCAGAATGCAAGATGCCGTGCAGTTTTTGCTGCCGGCAATTCCAAAAATCTTGTATGGCGGTTTGGGACGTCATCAGGTCGAGCGATTAGCAACTTTACGCCGGGCGGCAGAGCGCACATGGGACCAGCATCGCAGTGGCAAAACGGATACGTTGGTATTTTCCGACGTATTTCAGGACGCGCTGGCCCCCTTTGACAATCAACCCGAACAGTATTCGTTTCCGCGGTTGCAGGACGAGTTGATCGGCCAAATGGCCGAACATCTCGGGGTCGATTACAACACCTTGGCTCTGGATATTTCCATCGTCGGAAGCCGTCAGCTCGCGCTCACCCGCATGCCTGAAACGACTGAAAGCACGGCTCCAACACTGCCACTCCCGGGATCACCACCACAACAACCTCAGAAACCTGTGGTCATCGAACGACTGGCGGCCATTCAAAAAATGGTAGCTGAACAAAATGAACCGGCTGGTGAGCCTCTGTCGTTACCCGTGAACACCGACAGCCTCTACCCGATCAACGATCTCTGGCGTATCGAGCCCAGCCTGGATGTACCTCACCGCCTGCGTATTCATATCGCCCAATTTGCCAGGGAAATCGCCGGCAGCATTGGACAGGAAAACGACCTGCAGGCTGTCGATCACAGTTACGGATTTCAATGCAGCGCCGACGCCACTTTGGTCAGCTCAAATACCCTGAAGCTGCTGCACGCCATGGTTACGCCAGGTATTTCCGTCGAACTTCATACTCTGCTGATTCAGTCCGGTACTGCAGAAGGTCTGGACGATGACAGCCTGATCAAGCTTTTCCGTCTGATACGGCTGGCACGCCGCCTACACCAAGTCGAACATTTCGCCTGAGGGAGGACACCATGTTGATGCCACATCCACTGAACCAGGCAGTGATCATCCAGGCCTTGCATGACTTGCGTAACGGTCAATTGCGGCGATGCAAAGCCATGGGTTTCAGTGACAGTGACCTGGCGGCGCTCAAGCAACCAGCGCTGGTCAGCCTGTTGCTCAACTCTCAGGCCCCGTGGTGTACCGTCAGCGTCAACCATGGCGTCATTGAACGAATACTGCGCCAGGCCGATAACACCGCCGAGGAAGTGGCCAACGTGGACCGCATGCTGCGTCTCGGAGCAAGCACCGAAATGGTCTGCGCCTTTTACGGCCTCACCCACCAGGAAATCGCACTGCGTCGAGACATCCTCGGGCTGCCCAAACGCAAAGGCCGCCACCCAGTGCTCACCGAAGATCAAGAGACCGAACTGTGGCACCAATGGAAACCCCAAGTGGATACCCGCGCCATTGCGCTAAATGATGATCAAGCGTTGCTCGCGCTGGCGCTCGACCTCGCAGAGAGCCTTGGTCATCCGGCTTCGGTGATCTGGGCCGCCGGCCGCAGTTGGATAGAACAACAGTTGGTATGAATCATGTGCCCTCGCGAACCGCCGAGCCCCGGCACTTCAACGGGCGATGGTTTTCTCTTCAGCGGTAACCGCCATGAAACCGTGCCGCGCGCCCTCTTTCTGGATATCCGGCTTACGCCACTTGAGCGCAATGCCTGGCAAATCATCCGTCTGCAACTGCTGGACAATGGCACTATGGTTTTCCCCTCCTACGAAAAACTGCGTCCCTTTCTTGCGTCTGTACCCTGCGGCGCCAAGGCGTCCCATGAAACCATCGCCAAAGCGCTGACCATGCTGCGGCTGTCACGCTGGTTGAGCCTGGTGCAACGCCGTCGTGATGCCAGGACCGGGCGGATACAGGGTAATCTGTACGTACTGCACGATGAACCACTGACGCCATTCGAGGCCTTGCAACTGGATCCGGAGTACCTGGAATTGGTGAGCCATGCACTGGACCATCTGAGCAAAGCCGTTCAATGCGTGGCAGTACAGGTTCTGAAGGAAATCAGCGTTGACCCGTTGCTCCAGGGCAAGCTCTTGCCCACACGGATCCAGTTGTTGATGCAGCGGTTGGACGGTGTCTTTCTCGAGAGCATTGATTCCGAATCCGAAGCAGGTACAGACCACCGTCTTCGGACTCAGTCACCCCGCACTTCGGAATCCGAAGCAGGCAACAAACCCACGCCCCAGCACCCTCTTCGGATTCCGAAGCACGTCAGTACAGTAAGTACAAAAGCCATAAAAAAAGTACGTACTGAAACGACCGACCTTCGCTGGCCCAGCGTTTTCAACACACTCAAGCCGGCGCAACAATCGGCGGCCCGTATCGCGCTGGGCCAGCTAGGTATCGACCTGCAGCAAGCAGTGCTGGATGAGTGGAGCGCGCGTTGCCGCAATCAGCAGGTGCACAACCCTGCGGGCTACCTGTTCGGGATTATTCAAAAAGCGCTTAAGGGTGAATTCACCCCCTGGGCCGCGCCCACCAAAACCTCGGCCTCTTGTATGCCTGAAGCGCCTCAACGGACTCCCCGTGACCCTGAAGTCGCCGAAACGCATATGGCTGAATTACGCGCGCTGTTTCGATTACGCGATCGCTGATTTCTGCGTTGTTATCCCCTGGGGATAGGTCCAACAAGTGCCGTTGCGTTCCACTTCTAAAACCGGTCGCCCTTCACCACCGATTGATCACTGACAGCCTTCTACGCAGTTCCGAAGCTACACGCTTCTATCCCCATCGAGCGTTGGCAACCATGGACAACGACCAGCCCCCCGTACTCGGCGCATTGCGCAGCAGCATGGAATTGACCCTGCACACCCAGCGTGCCACCAGCATCTGGCAAGGCCGAACACCCGCCGAGGGCCGCGCGGGCATCATCGGCCTGAATGGTTTCATCACGATCATGAGCAAAATGAAGCGTGGCGCCGAATTGGATGACCCGTATTCAGATGCCTGGATGCTGCGTATCGAAGACAAACTCAACGACACCAAAGATCGGCTGCGCGTGCTCAGAGGCCAGGTTGATCAGACACTGGCCGATGTTCCGCCGGAGCTTCATCTGGGGGAAAACTGCAACCTACATCCGATCAACCTGCCGCTATTGATCAATGCCCAGTTGGGTTTCAAAGCCGTTTACCTGCTGGCCGATTACGACAACCTCGCACGTCGCCTGATCCTCGCCCACCACACCGCACTGATCGATCGCAGCACCCTGGCGCGTTGGCTCAACGACGGTGCCCATGCGTTGCGCAGCCTGTTCAGCCTGGCCCAGCAATATCGGTACTCCGGTTGCCGGCGCAGTGACTTTACCGCCAACAACGCTCTGGCGCGCACCGCCCGCGAGAGGTTCGGCGACCTGCCGCAAGACATCTTCGACGGCACTCGTCGTTCGCAGTTTGCGCCAGCGGTTATCCCGTCAGATGGAGCCAGCACCACCACTGAATCAACCGATCAGGAGCACGACTTATGATCCCGGTCTACTTCAAAGCACTGGAACCTGTGGACTACCAAGCCCTGGAACAGACAGCCTACCTAAAAGGCCTTTTACAGCCTTTTAAAGGTAAGGGGAGTCTGGAGATCTGGGCCAGCGACTGTGCACAGCTACGGGATGAACTGATCGCACTTGCTGCACGGAAAGTTCTGGCGCAAGCGACAGCCTACCCCTTCAATCGTCTGCCCATTCAACTGGCCCAGCAAGCAACCAGCGCCGGCACAACCTTTCTACGCTGGCGCAATCTGGACCGCAGTGCGATGGGCGTAACGCTGTGGGAAGAACTGATCAGCAACAAGGCTACGCCCGGCGTATTGATTGATGACCTGTACGCCCTGGAACTGCAGCGCATCGTCACCAATATGCAGATCAGCCTGAGCCACACCCTTTCCCGTCAAGCCTTCGACTGTGCACAGAAAATGGCACGGGCAGAGGAAGCCTACCTGCAACGTGCCAACCGACCTGGCAATCCCGAGGAGTAACCCATGAGCACGCATTTTTTTGGTGAAGGCAATATTGGTTCCGCGCCCGAGTATCGGGAGTTTCCCAACGGCAATGAAGAGCCACGGCGGTTGCTGCGGCTGAATATCTACTTTGACAACCCTGTACCGGTTAAGGACGGCTATGAAGACCGTGGAGGGTATTGGGCCCCGGTTGAGATTTGGCATCGCGATGCGCAACGCTGAAGCGAGATTTATCAGAAAGGCATGCGAGTGTTGGTGGAGGGGCGCACGGTGAGGGATGCGTGGGAGGATCAGGATGAGAATGAGCGGGTGACGTTTAAGGTAGAGGCGCGGCGGGTGGGGATTCTGCCCTATCGGGTTGAAGCTGTAACGCTAACCCGAAAAGCGGCATCACCGGACACGGAACTACTTACGAATGAGGGCGAAGACATTTGATTTTCTGACGTTGAGGCAGGAGATTAAAGGGCGACTGCCTTATCTCCAGACCTCCTCGCGCCCTTTAACGCCCTTAGGCTAATACAAGCAGGCCCTATACAACGTCCGCACTGAAAATCTGTATAGGAGAGGTCTGACCTGCGAGAATTTTCTTCTTAGCAATATCCCGTATACGATGAACGTTGGAAGAATATTGAACTAGCTTTTGAGCGAGAGCATTACTAGGATTGATATCTTGCAGCGCCTCGTCAGAAACGATGCACAAGAACGCCTGTCCATCGACCTCAGCCGCGAAATTAACCCCAGTTAATGTTTCTGCATGCTGATCGGAAAAAGTGATTTTCATTGTTTGTATCCAGAAAATGGTCTTATGAAAGTGCCTGACGCTTGCCAGCAGCAACAACTAACTGAGCAATATTTTCGTCCCAGCCTGCCGAGCTAACTAAGAGCTCTTCGCTGAAAATTTCAGGGAATTTTAAGATCAGCGCAAGCTCACAGAGGAACTCGCTTGTAATGCGCCATCTGCTAATACGGTGCTCGTATACATCGGCGATAAAGCGTTGCATAGCACCGGCTTGTTTAGTCAAAAACTCGTCGAATTCATCAAGATCTTCAACGTTCGCTGTATCAAAAAACCATACCAGCCCGCCAAGGGAAATCGGAGGGAAATCCCCCTCAAAGCCAACCCTATCGGCAAACAGTCGTAAACGTAATAACTCTTCTGATTTTTGAATGAAGTCTTTGATCTGCGTAGGTGTAACGCTCATTGCCAGCTCCCTTTGACCGTCTACTTCCAGGAAAAATTGAACCCATACCGCTTCATACAACAGCGATCATCGAAAAATAATACTGATCATCCGATCTCGATTCAAATTCGGTAGGGATCAATTCATTCAGGTATCAAAAAATGGAGGCTTTGGGAGACCCATTTCTAAAATGACAACGACTCCTCCACAGCCCATCCTGCTGTACATGTCCGCTGACTCTTATCAGCAACATGCCCAGGTAGTCCCGGTCTTCAAGGCTACGACGCCGCTCCGGCGGCGCTGACCTGACCAGTTCGCACTTGCACCCCCCGCGCGAACGCTCATTGCAGTTTGATGATGGATGCTCCCTCTTCTACCCGGATCTCACGATCCATAACCCCAACGGGACTGACCTCCCTTTGGGGCTCGGTGTGTCCCGTTTTGCGCTTTCCTCTGGAGGCACGAAATGACCACTGAAACTACTCAACCCAGCTACTTCGATTTGCATATCTCCGGCCTCGGTTATCTCAACCGCATTCGGGAAGTCACTCCGAAAAAAGGCCAAGCCTTTCTCGCGTGCGATATCGCCGCTTTGACTGGGCCGAGCACCGACGTGAACTACTGCCGTTTCGACGTGCGGGTGTCCGGCGCCGAGGCTCAGGATCTCATTCGTCGATGCGTGCCAGCGGTGACCGCTGAACGCAAGGTGCTGATCGGCTTTCGCCTGGGCGATTTATGGGCAGATGTTTTCACCTATGCCAAAGGCAAGCATGCCGGCCAGCAAGGGGTGAGCCTGAAAGCCCGATTGCTGTTTGTCAGCTGGATCAAGATCGACGGCGTGGTGGTTTACAAAGCCGAACCCAAACCACGGGATGAGGCTGCTGAAGAACTATCGCCTGCCAGCTCCTCCGAGTCGCTACCTGACGCAGCCATAGCGTTCTTCTGATCGTCACGGTCCTTAACTAGAGGGCCTTGAAGGGCCCATGGGAGTTTTATCATGTCCTTAGTCAATAACACGCAAGACGATTCAATACTGTCGCTCGGTATCGCCGGCATGACACCCGGTGTCGAAGCGTTGGTGAGTAGCGGTCAGCTGGAGCCATTGGAATACCTGATGCGCCATCTGCAAGGCGACTGGGGTGACCTTTGTGAAGAAGACCGGCAGACCAATGCTGATGCTCTTATTTACGGTAACCGTGTGCTTTCGTCGTACAACCTTCCGGATGGTCAATGCCTGTGGATCATCACTGAAGCTAATCGCAGCATCACAACGCTTCTGCTGCCAGAAGAATATTGATGCCAGTAACACTCACCAGACGGCCTCTTCGGAGGCCGTTTCATTTTGAACACGGGTATGCGTCGACACGGTTTGTGTGAAGTCATTAGAACGAGCAATCGCCAAGCTGGGCTCACTTCTTGCGATTGAGCACACACCATGGCGCTTCACTCATTTCAGACACTCCCAGCGCTGCTGTTGTGCAGTACGTTGATCAGCGGCTGTATGACGCCCGCCCCGGCTCCCATGGAGCCTATTGTTGTTGAGCTAGCACCGACGCCTACCCCGGTGATTCGCTCCGGTCGTTACACCTTGGTGGAAATTTGGCCCGAACAGTTCTGCCAGACGGTGCCTGCCAAGCCGCTGGAGCAAGCGCCATGAGCTTGGCGAGACTGCTCGCAGTAGCCCTACTGAGTACGACGGCTAACGCTGATGTTCAATTCATCGACAGTCCAAGCCAGTCCTCCACCATTGTTCCGCTGAGCGAGGCCGAATTGGCGCAGGCTTGGCAACTCACCACTGAGGAATGGGCCAGGTATCGCCAGTTGATGCAGGGGCCTCTCGGTATTTACTCACCCAATCTGGACCCGCTCAGTGCACTAGGCATTGAGGCGGGATCACTGGATGAACGCCAGCGTTACGCTGCCATGCAGGTACAAGCCGAAGCTGCACGCGTGGAAAAGCTAGTGGCCTACCAACGCGCCTACGATAATGCTTGGGCTCAACAGTTTCCGGGCCAATTGCGGGTAAATCTATCCGGTTCTCCTGCCGCTTCCCCGCTATCAATCGAGCGCCTCGCGGTGTTTGTCAGCGATGAATGCCAGCGTTGCGAGCGAACGATCCAGCAACTGCAAACCACCCATACTGCTTTTGACCTGTACCTGGTGGGCAGTCAGCAAGACGACAACCGCATTCGCCAATGGGCACAGCGCGCAGGCGTCGATCGGGATAAGGTCCGCGATCGCCGTATCACGCTAAACCACGACAATGGCCGTTGGCAGTCACTGGATATCGCCGGAGAGCTGCCCGCCGTCCTTCACCAGGTAGACGGGCAATGGCTACGTCAGTGATGAGAGTCAGCCTGTGCCTGTTCTGGGCGATTGCAGCCAACGCCCAGCCTCCAGCCTATGAGGATGCGGCGCAAAAAGCCGGTATTCCTGCCGTGGTGCTTTATGCCGTCGCCTTGCAAGAAAGCGGCATCACTTTACGCGGCCAAACCATTCCATGGCCCTGGACGCTGAACATCGCCGGCGCTTCTTACTACTACCCGACGCGTGCTCAGGCTTGCAGTGCAATACAAACCGCGCTGGAGCAAGTGGCACCCACTCGCATCGATGCGGGTCTGGCTCAACTGAACCTGGGCTATCAGCAACACCACTATCAACACCCCTGCGAGCTACTCAACCCCTACCGAAACCTGGCAGTCGCCGCCTCTATCTTACGACAGCATTACCGCCCCGAAGAAAGCTGGCTGGCGGCCATCGGCCGCTACCACAGGCCCGCCGGAGGTGAACTCGCCGTGCGCTATCGCAATCGAGTCAGCGTGCATTTGGCAAGGTTGACCCATCAGAGCCCTACGGGAAGCAGATCGCAGTGAGCAGATCAAAATATCTATGGCTACTGGCGACCTTGAGTCCTTTCGCATGGGCGCAAGAGCCCACTTCATTTAGTGAGACCGACATGCTGCCGGTGCGATCGGCTCTGCTCACTCCGGGAGAGGTCAGCTTCCGGCCTTTGGAAGCGCCGGGGCTGCCACCGTTGTTTCTGGTTGGCGACGACCCACGCTCGCGCCACTGGCTGCAACAACGCTATTCGACCTTGCGCGAGCTCGGTGCTATCGGGCTAGTGGTCAATGTCGATACGCCAACCGCCCTGGACCAGTTACGACAATTGACCCCCGGCCTGACTTTATCGCCCGTATCCGCCGACGACCTGGCCCAACGGCTCAACCTTCACCACTACCCGGCGCTGATCACTGCCGGGGCCATCGAGCAGTAAAGTGAGTCAGCAGCACCCGGTAGAAGTTCTGCTGCGCCCTGCCGTTGAGCTGTACAGCGTCGCCGCCTGCAGTGCAGCAGCCGCCATCAGCCTCGCTGCCCCTTGGTCATTGGCATTAACTCCAGAGTTGGGCACCGCTGCGGCACTGGGCTTCGCCAGTCTGGGCGGGCTACGCCTCAGGCAAGCCCAACTTGTGCTCCGTTACCGCCGACAGCTACGGCGCCTACCGCGCTATGTAATGACCAGTCGGCAAATCCCGGTCAGTAACCAACGCCTTTTTCTTGGTCGTGGTTTTCGCTGGGACCAACGCCACACCCATCGTCTGCAGCAAACCTACCGGCCGGAATTTCGCAAATACGTTGAGCCCACCGCGCTGTATCAATCCATTCGACGACTGGAATCGCGGCTGGAGTTTGCACCCTTTCCCTTCAATCAGCTTGCACGCTTCACAGGCTGGGACCATCCGCTAAACCCGGTTCGTCCCTTGCCTCCCGTAGGCGGCTTGCCGCGTCTGCACGGCGTTGAGCTGGATGAAGTTGACGTCACACTGCCGCTGGCCGAACGGGTGGGTCATACCCTGGTGCTTGGTACTACCCGCGTCGGTAAAACCCGGCTGGCCGAGTTATTCATCACCCAGGATATTCGGCGCGCTGAGGTCTGCATCGTCTTTGATCCCAAAGGTGATGCCGAACTGCTCAAGCGCATGTACGTAGAGGCTAAGCGCGCAGGTCGACTGGGCGAGTTTTACGTTTTCCATCTGGGCCATCCGGAAATCTCGACGCGCTATAACGCCATTGGCCGCTTTGGGCGCATCACTGAGGTTGCCTCACGCATCGCCGGGCAGCTCTCCGGCGAAGGCAATTCCGCCGCCTTCCGCGAATTTGCCTGGCGCTTCGTCAATATCATCGCTCGCGCCCTGGTGGAGCTGGGGCAGCGTCCGGACTACCTGCTGATTCAGCGGCACGTGATCAATATCGACGCGCTGTTTATCGAATACGCCGCGCAGTTTTTTGCAAAGCATGAACCCAAGGCCTGGGATGCCATCGTGCAGCTGGAAGCGCGATTGAATGAGAAGAACACGCCGCGTCACATGCTCGGGCGCGAGCGGCGTGTGGTGGCCATCGAGCAATACCTTTCCCAGGCACGGCTGTACGATCCGGTAATGGATGGCCTGCGCTCTGCTGTGCGTTATGACCGCACCTATTTCGACAAGATCGTCGCCTCGCTACTACCCCTGCTGGAGAAACTCACCACGGGCAATATCGCGCAGTTACTGGCACCCGACTACGCGGATTTGAAAGACCCACGGCCGATCTTCGATTGGATGCAGATCATCCGTAAACGAGCGGTGGTATATGTGGGACTTGATGCCTTGTCCGATCCGGAAGTGGCCGCTGCGGTAGGCAACTCCATGTTCTCCGACCTGGTATCAGTGGCGGGTCACCTCTACAAATTTGGTGTGGACGATGGCCTGCCAGGCGCCTCGGCCAACACCAAAATCCCGATCAATGTGCACGCCGATGAGTTCAACGAGCTGATGGGCGATGAGTTTATTCCCATGATCAACAAAGGTGGCGGCGCCGGGATACAGGTGACGGCCTATACGCAAACCCTGAGCGACATCGAGGCAAGAATCGGCAATCGCGCCAAAGCCGGTCAAGTGGTCGGCAACTTCAATAACCTGGTGATGCTGCGGGTACGCGAAACAGCCACAGCAGAACTGCTGACCAAACAGTTACCCAAGGTGGACGTATACAACGCTCAAGTCATGAGCGGCACCACCGACAGCTCCGACCCTCACGGGCAGACGGCGTTTACCTCCAATACCCACGACCGCATCAACACCAACAATGTGCCATTGATTGAGCCGGCGCACGTGGTGGCGTTGCCCAAGGGGCAAGCCTTTGCGCTGCTGGAAGGCGGCCAGCTATGGAAGATTCGTATGCCCTTGCCGGTACCTGACCCCGATGAGCAAATGCCAGAAGACTTGCAGGTATTGGCGGGTTACATGCGTCAGCAGTACGCGCCGACGCAAGCCTGGTGGGTACCGCAATCTGCACCCGATGATGGGTGTGAGCGCAGTCATCACTTATGAATTCGCCAAGCGCAACAGCGCAACGCCAACCGACGCCACCGAGAAGCATCCTGTGGCGATTAGTGATGTTGCCGTTTCATATACTCGGCGCGCTGCTGGGATCATTAATCCTCAGTATTGTTGTCGAGTGCGTGGGCATGACCCTGTTCTGGCAGCAGGAAGGCTGGCGTCATGCTCAAGCGATGCTGACGTTTGAGCTTGATCAGCTTTCCGAGAATTTCACCCGCAGCCTATTGGTTTCCGAGCCTGGGAAAACGGGGGAACGCTGGATGATGCGGGGTTACCAACTCATCCTGGTGGACAGCGGCCTCGCGGCACAAAAGCGCACTGCTCACGAGCAGACACGACGATATAGCTGGGATATTCAGTACTACAGGGGCCGCCTCGCTGCCCTTATTGAAAACTACCTGATCGCCTCGGCTTATGCCGTGCTGGTGTTTGGCGTTCGGTTGATGGTGCTGTGCCTGAGCCTGCCGTTCTGTCTCACCGCGTTATGGGTAGGTGTGATCGACGGATTGGTTCGGCGCGACCTTCGCCGCTTCGGTGCAGGCCGCGAATCGGGGTTTGTTTACCATCGCGCCAAGACTTGCCTCATCCCCCTGACCGCCCTGCCCTGGGCAGCCTATCTGGCCTCACCGGTCAGCATCAACCCCTTGCTGGTTGCCCTCCCAATGACTGTGCTGCTTGCGGTGATGGCCAGTATCACAGCGGCCAACTTCAAAAAGCATTTATAGGCCCTGGCCGAGCTGCGAATCCGGTCTCGACACATGTCCCATTCCCCGCAGCCGGTTGCAAGCTTGCCGATCACTATTCGCCAACACTTCTGTTGGAACACCATGATGGCAACTGTTCTGTTTCGAAGCACACAAGCATTTTGCGCCATCGTGTGGGCGTTTTTACTCACGCCACACGCAGCCTATTCAGCCGATGAGTCAGCACAGCGCACCCGACTGACGCTGGTTATGCGCCAACTCGATTCCATTGAGCGAATGGCGAAACACAGCAGCGTACAGCCTCGTGTCACGCCCTCTCGGTATCACTTCGACTACGAGCGTCTGCATCATGACATTCAACGCGTGCGCCAAGGCATCCAGGATTACCTGTCCCCGCCCCGCGCCCAACCGCGTGATGTGGTGGAGTTGGTGGGTGGCTACCGCAATGAGCAGGAGCCATCTCCGTGACCGCCGCGCAACTCACAGCCTTCCAGGCCAGCGCTGGCTTCACACCTTCGGAGCTGTCCTGGTTACTGCTCTCTGCGCTTTTTGCACTGATGTTGCTGTGGAGTGTCTGGGCGCTGAGCACCGCGTACACCGGTTGGGCCGAGCAGCGCCTTAGTCAACGCCAGTTTTTTGCAGTCGCCGTGCGCGTGGTCGCGCTGTACCTGGCACTGACCTTTTTTCTGCTCTCCTGAAGGGAGAATAAACATCATGCGTACTCGCACAGGGTTAGGGTTCGGCATCGGCCTCCTGCAACCATTCCCGGTATGGGCCAAATTACCCACTATGGAAGATCCCTCTCGCGGCCAGGGCAGCGGGATTATCGAGACATTGCAAAATTACGCCTTCGACATCGTGGTGCTGGTCGCCCTGCTAGTGGTGTCATCGATGTTTATCGGGGTGTGTTACCACGCCTATACACGCTATTCGGAGATCCACTCCGGGCGCTCTACCTGGGGTCAGTTCGGTCTGTCCGTGGCGGTTGGCGCGATCTTGTTGGTGGTCGGTATCTGGCTGCTGACCACCGCCACCGGCATCTTGTGAGGATCGGATAATGAATGCCCAAGCCATTAACGAACATGAAGGCACCGTCCTCTTTCTGCCCCATCGTTTGAATCGCCAACCGGTTGTTGTACGCGGGCTCACGGCGGATGAACTCTGGCTGTGCACCGGACTTTGCGCGCTCATAGGGTTGGCAACAGGAGCGCCACTGGCGTGGCTAACCGGCAGCATTGCCATGATCCCCTCGATGATCGTAACCACCATCGCATTCGGCATTTTTATCGGCGGTAGCGTGCTGCGCCGTCATAAACGCGGCCGGCCGGATACCTGGCTGTACCGACAACTACAGTGGCACCTAGCTCAGCACTGGCCAAGCCTGCAAGGCGTATTCGGCGATGAGGTGTTGATCACTCGTAGTGGTTGCTGGAGCGTGCGCCGAGGTGGCAGATGAGCCAGTTCAAGAATGAAGTCGTTAACCTGCAGGCCCATGTCAGAACCCTGCGTATTGGCGGAGCCGCACTGGTGTTGATTACGCTAATGCTGGGCTTCGGCTGGTGGCAAGCACCAAGGGATCTCACCATTCATATCCCACCGGATTTGCGAGCGGGCAGCTCGCGCCCTTGGTGGCTGGTACCTCCGGAGTCTGTTTACGCCTTCACGTTCTACATCTTTCAGCAACTGAACCGCTGGCCCACAGATGGCGAGGTGGATTACCTGCGCAACGTGCAAGCGTTATCGGCTTATCTCACGCCTGGGTGCCAGGCGTTTTTACTGCAGGACTATGAGTCCCGGCGCAGTTCCGGTGAGTTACGTCAGCGGGTACGTGGGCTGTATGAGATTCCAGGCCGGGGGTATGGCGAAAACCCAATCGCTCGGGTCAAGACGATCTCGAATCAGGACTGGGTCGTGACCCTGGATCTCAGCGTGGATGAGTACTACGGCACTGAGCAAGTCAAACGAGCTCTCGTACGTTACCCCATCAAGGTGCTGCGTCTGGACATTGATGCAGAGCGCAACCCGTTCGGGCTGGTGCTGGATTGCTATGACGGCGCACCACAAAGGCTCTCGCCGACCGCCACCCTGCCTTCGGGAGAAGCGCCATGAAATACGCATGGCTACTTTGGTTGCCTTTGGCGATATCGCCAACCAGCTTTGCCGTGGAAATCATGCGATGGGAGCGGCTGCCGTTAAACGTTCCGCTGCAGTTGGGCGTAGAACGGGTGGTTTTCGTTGAGCGTAACGTGCGTGTGGGCATTCCCGCGCCCCTCTCTAAAAGCTTGCGCGTACAAAGCGCGGCTGGTGCAGTGTATTTGCGCGCTCTTGCACCAATCGAGCCCAGCCGAGTGCAGTTGCAGGATGCCGACAGCGGCGAGCTGATTTTGCTGGACGTGTTTACCGTCGAGGACACCGGGCCAGCACTGGAATCGATCCGGATTGTGGAAAACGCCACTCCGGTCACGGAACCGGCAAAATCCTCAATCACGCCCATCCCTGTCGTACTGACCCGTTATGCGGCGCAAAGCCTGTATGCACCGCTGCGAACCGTGGAAGCACTGCCCGGTGTACGCCAGTTAAAGGTGCCGCCACACATACCCTTGGAGAAGCTGCTGCCAACCCAGCCATTGCGTACAAAGGCATTGGCGAGTTGGCGTCTCCTGAACTATCACGTTACCGCCATTCGCCTGACCAACACCTCAGATCAATGGATCGCACTGGATCCACGGGAGCTGCAAGGCGACCTGATCAGCGCTACCTTTCAGCACCCCGACCTCGGCCCGAAAGGCGACTCCTCCGACACAACCACGGTGTACCTGGTCACCCGAGGCCATGGCCTTAAACAAGCCCTGCCTTCTGCACTCAGCCCCATCGACGCCGCGGTCAACCTTCCGGAGCCCTCCGATGAACAGTAACGGGCTACTCAAGTGGCTGTTGCTGCTTCTGGTCGCATTGGCGGTCGTTGTCGCGATCAATCTGCGCAGTACCAACACCACTCCAGCTGCCAAATCGGAACGTGGTGCAACGCTGACCCCAGAAGAAATGAAAGCCCTGGGCATTGAGGGCGACACGCCTCGCGACACCGTGGCCACCTTGGTCGGCCAGGTCAAACAGCTGCGTCAGGAACTGAAAACATCGGCCTCCGACAGCCTGGCGCAAAAGAACGAAAACGATCGCTTGCGCCAGCGGGAAAGCACCATTGAACAGCGCATGGAAGGCCTGCTGGCTAGCGAACGCAAACGCACGGAAAACACGCGCAGTAATGAGAGGGAGCAGACTCAAGGCCTGCTTAAGGATCTGCAACAGCAGTTACAGGCACTCAGCCAAAAAGATGTCGCAGAGGAACTACCTATCGGCCTGGGCCTGCAAGCGGGTGATGAGCCGCCACCCGGTAAAAACGGGTTGCGTTGGGTTGAGCCGGACGACGCGCGACAACCCGACCTTCAACGCGGCAAGGAAAAAACACCGACCTTTCCAACACGCTTCGGCCCCGCCCAACAGCCATTAAAACAACTGGCCGAGTCGGTGAGCGAGCGCAGTGCAAAAGTGGTAACCCCGCCTACGCCGGTGTACAGCGTGCCGGCCAATGCGACCTTGATGGGCTCCGTCGCCATGACCGCCCTGATCGGCCGCGTCCCCATCGATGGCACCGTCAATGACCCCTACCCCTTCAAAATCCTGATCGGCCCGGACAACCTGACCGCCAATGGCATTGACCTGCCAGAGGTCGCAGGAGCCGTAGTCAGCGGCACGGCCTCAGGTGATTGGACGTTGTCTTGCGTTCGCGGGCAGGTGCGCTCGATCACCTTCGTGTTCCAGGACGGCACCATTCGCACGGTGCCGGATGGCAAAAGCAATACGCAGGATGGCTTGGGCTGGATCAGTGATCCGTATGGCATTCCCTGTGTCAGTGGTGAACGACGCAGCAACGCCCTACAGTACCTGGGCTCACAAGCTTTGATCACCGCCGCCGGTGCTGGCGCGGCCTCTTTGATCAAGAACAATGGCAGTGCCACGTATGTGACACCGGGCAACGGTTCTCTCGGTACCGTCGGCATCACGGGCAACGAGGCCATGGGACGGATATTGGCCAACGGTGTGCAAGAAATGTCGCAATGGGTCAACAAGCTTTATGGGCAGGCCTTTGCAGCAGTGTACGTCGAGCCCGGCGCAAAGGTCGCCGTGCATATTCAACAGGCATTGGCCATCGACTATGACGCCGAGGGGCGCAAGGTCGACCATACAGTGGGAGGTCGCCATGTCATTCCAGAGCTGGATTAAGGTACTAAGCCTTGCAGGGTTTTCTGTGTGGCTCACAGGTTGCTCCACCAGCAGTGAAGAACTGCTGACGCACAACGGCAGTACCATGCTTGATGTTTGGGACGAACACAGCACGCCCTCGGCCCGACAGTTGAGCGAAGCACGCGGGGAATTGCGCCGCCCCTTGATAGAAAATGACGTCTCGCAGGCCGCCTACACCCGTACGGCACAAACCGAGATTTATCAGCAGTTCAAACGCCTGCCGAATCCGGACCTAGTGATGTTTGTCTTCCCCCATCTGGCCGGCAGCGACCCCGTGCCGGTACCGGGTTACAGCACCGTATTTCCCTTTTACCAACGCGTGCAATATGCCCTGCCCGGCGAGCGCGTGGACGATTACTGATGTTTCACTCAAAACGGGGCCCCGCCACTCACGCGGATGAAGAGGCGCTGTACAACACCGCCCCCTCATTTGTGGAACTGCTACCCTGGATTGAATATTTGCCTGACACACAATGCCTGTTGCTTGATGACGGCCGCTCAGTCGCAACGTGCTTTGAGCTGACGCCCATCGGCACCGAAGGTCGTGAGGCAGAGTGGTTGCTACAAGCCCGCGATGCCCTGGAAAACGCCCTGCAAGACAGCTTTGACGAGCTGGATGATCATCCTTGGGTAATCCAGTTTTACGCCCAAGATGAAACGCACTGGCGGAGTTATCTCGATACGCTCAAGGACTACATACATCCGCGTGCTCGCAACTCAGCCTTTACCGAGTTCTACCTGAGGTCGTTTTCCCACCATCTGGACGCCATCGCCAAGCCGGGCGGCCTGTTTGTAGACACCGCACTCACCCATCTGCCGTGGCGTGGGAAAACACGCCGAGTTCGGGTGATGGTGTATCGGCATCTGCCTGGGGCGCCATCTGCCCGGCAAGAAATGTCGCCTGAGATTACCCTGAATACCTTGTGCGAGCGCCTGGTCGCAGGGCTCGCCAATGCGGGAGTGAAATCTCAACGCCTGGACGAAGAGCAAATCCACAACTGGTTGCTGCGTTGGTTCAACCCCAATCCCATCAGACTCGGTTCATCGGCGAATAGTCGGGAACACTTCTATCAAGTAGCCGGCATCCCGGAGACAACCGCAGACCACGACCTCGAACTGGCCAGCGGCAATGACTTCACGCAATGTTTGTTCTTTAGCCAGCCTCGCTCGGATGCCCGCGAAGGCGTGTGGTATTTCGATGAAATGCCACACCGCGTCATCTTGGTAGACCGCCTGCGCAGCCCCCCCGCCATAGGTCATCTGACCGGTGAACGACGTAAAGGAGATGCCACCAACAGTCTGTTTGATCAACTGCCTGAAGACACGGTGCTGTGCCTGACCCTGGTCGTGACACCGCAGGACGCGCTCGAAGCTCACCTCAATCACCTTGGCAAAAAATCCGTCGGCGACACTTTGGCTTCCGAGCAGACCCGTCAGGATGTGCAGCAAGCACGCTCAATGATCGGCAGCGCACACAAGCTTTATCGTGGCTCCGCCGCCTTCTACCTGCGCGCCAAGGACCTCGCCGAGTTGGACGCCCGAGGCGTGCTATTGACCAACGCCCTGCTTAATGCCGGCGTGCAGCCGGTGCGTGAATTGGATGAAGTCGCCCCCCTCAATAGCTATTTGCGCAGCCTCCCCTGCGTGTTTAACCCGGCCAAAGATAAACGTCAGTGGTACACCCAATTGATGTTTGCCCAACATGCCGCACACCTCACGCCCGTATGGGGGCGCAGCCAAGGTACTGGGCATCCCGGCGTCACCTTCTTCAACCGCGGAGGCGGCACGCTGACTTTCGACCCATTGAACCGTCTCGACCGCCAGATGAATGCTCACCTGTTTTTGTTCGGCCCCACTGGCTCCGGTAAATCGGCGACCCTCAACAACATCCTCAACCAAATCACCGCCATTTACCGGCCACGTCTGTTTATCGTTGAAGCTGGCAACTCTTTTGGCCTGTTTGGCGAGTTTGCCCAACGCCTTGGCCTCAGCGTGCACCGCGTCACGCTGGCGTCTGGCTCCGGCGTGAGCCTTGCGCCCTTTGCCGATGCAAAGCGCCTGGTCGAAACACCCCACCTGGTCCAAACCCTTGATGCTGACCACCTCGATGATCAGGATAACGACGAACAGCGCGACATCCTCGGCGAACTGGAAATCACCGCTCGCCTGATGATCACGGGAGGCGAAGACAAGGAAGAGGCGCGCCTCACCCGAGCCGACCGCAGTCTGATCCGCCAATGCATCCTGCAGGCCGCGCAAACCTGCGCGACAGCTGATCGCATAGTACTGACGGAAGACGTCTGCAACGCGCTGCGCGAGCGCAGCAACGACCTCACGCTGCCCGAGACACGCCGCCACCGTTTACAAGAAATGGCCGAGGCCATGGCCATGTTTTGCCACGGCCTGGACGGCGAACTGTTCAACCGCCCCGGCACACCCTGGCCGGAAGCCGACATCACCATCGTCGACCTCGCTACCCTTGCCCGCGAAGGCTACAACGCCCAACTCTCCATTGCGTACCTGTCACTGCTCAATACCGTCAACAACATTGCCGAACGCGACCAGTACCTGGGTCGGCCCATCATCAACGTCACCGATGAAGGCCATATCATCACCAAGAACCCGTTGCTGGCGCCCTACGTGGTCAAGATCATCAAGATGTGGCGCAAGCTCGGCGCATGGTACTGGTTCGCCACTCAGAACCTGGACGATCTGCCTAAGGCCGCCGAGTCGATGTTGAACATGATCGAGTGGTGGATCTGTCTGAGCATGCCGCCAGATGAGGTCGAGAAAGTGGCGCGCTTTCGTGAGCTAAGCCCGGCACAGAAGGCGCTGATGGTGTCGGCGCGCAAGGAGTCGGGGAAGTACTGTGAGGGGGTGATTTTGTCGAAATCGATGGAGGTGCTGTTTCGGGCGGTGCCGCCGAGCTTGCATCTGGCAATGGCGATGACGGAGTCGGAGGAGAAAGCGGCGCGGTATGGATTGATGCAGGAATACGGGATTAGTGAACTGGACGCGGCGATACGGATGGCACAAGAGTTGGATCATGCAAGAGGGATAGTACCGCTGCCATTCGATGGGTATTGCCAGCCCAAGCCCACCTAGAGGTTCACCCGGCAAGCGCTAGGCAAAAGCCAGACCTTCACCCTCATTTGATCCACCAATGGGTTGAAGGTCTGACCGTCCCACTCAATGAGTTTTAATACTCAGCCTCTTCAGCTTGAAACATCTCAATCAGCTTCTGGTTGTAATCATCCAAATAACTTTGAAGGCCCTCGCGATCAACCAGTCGTACCGCCGCAGTGCTGGCCAGTTCCTTCGCGGAGCGGGTGAAGTACGAGTTGGTAACAACCATTGCCTCGTCACAGCCATAGAATGCCTTGGCCGAAATCGCCTGCTGAACAGCGGAGTTACCCACTGAACCGGTATAGTTTTTCGCTTGAATAACCATATTTTTGCCGAAGCGACTCACAAACAGATCAGCGCCTTGATCAGCTGTTTTTTTGGTTTCCTTAACGTCATAGCCAATGGTCTGGCAGATCTCAACCAAGAATGCTTCGAACTGGAAGCCGTCCATCCCGTCAACGAGGTACATCGTAATGAAGCGATTAGGGTTGAAGTGCTCAAGCTGACTTGCCAAGCGCTCTACCAAAATATCGAAGTAAATCGTCTCACACAGGCTAAGCCCTTGTCGGAATGCCTGTATCGGTAGCAGCGGCGTACCCGCGGTGGAGGTCGCCTGCGGATTGAACTGAATACCGGTATGGGCGACATCGTTTTCCCACAGGTAGTAGTAAAACAACGCCAGATCCGCTCGAAAGGTGGTGCCTGCCTCTTCGATCCATGACCTCAGGGTGTCGGAGAGATTGGCTTTGATATGACGGCTAAGCTCTCTGGAGAATCCTAGATAGGCGGAATTGAAGGCCGTCGTCAGAAGCAGCTTATCCAGGAGTGATGGAAGCTCCTCAAGCTCATCGAAGCCCTTGCGGATCAAGACCTCCCGGAACAACTCCCTCTCGGTATAAACACCATTCATCCTCGGACCTGGCGTACCGGAATCATCGCCGCCGCTCGCCCCTTCACGCGTGGTGTGAATAAAGTTGGTGAAGTACGGCTGCTTGAGCTCCGCATACTTCCTCAAGACGTTATTCAGTAAATCGTTGAGTTGGGCCTGTTCTTTCTTTTTGCCCAGAAAATCCTTGATCAGACCTTTCGACCGATATTGAAAGTCAGGGTAGAACGAAGGATCTAAAGGAGTGAGATGGCGGGAGCTCAATTCGGCTGAGGGCGAAAGCTCAGAATTGGAACACCAGGGGCATGCCGTTTCGAAGGTAGTCCTGTTGCATCCATTGCACTGGTAGATCATCGAGATTCTTTCCGTTTTTGAGGGTGAGCTGCGGGTAATGTTGAGCAATGAGCCGGGAAGCGAGACGACTTTTACTGCCCGCAACCAATCATCTGGCCGGTCGGGGTGATCGTACAAATATTCCCCTCACTGTCCTCGGAGTGAACTCCGCGGCTATCGCTCCAGGATCTGATTGAATAGCTGTTCCCTTCACTATCACTCGATTCGATCTCATGACCATTGGCGTAGGGCCGCGTCTCAGTATCCAGTTGATAGGTATTTCCCTCGGTATCCCAGGATTCGACGTGAATGTCGCCATCAGCGTCAGTTTCAACATCCGAACAGACCATGTAATCGTCCTCGCCGAAACATTCAGCGTTGACTGTCATGGCCGCAGAGGCGCCTAGACATGCGATTAAAATCATCCCAATGGATCTCATGCCTCTCCCCTTCGCCAGATTGGTCAGGCGCTGACAGCGAACCGTGTTGCGTCCAACACTGCGACAGGCGCAAAGCCATTGGTCTTCTTGAAGCTCATGTTATGAACAAAGTTTTTCATCGCATCTGATGGATCAATGGCATCAAGGTTGAGCGTGCTCATGGTAGATCGCGAAAATGCAACGCTGAGAATCGGCAACTCTTCCATATGGCCCGTCGCGCCATTAAGGACGTTGTCCATTGCGGTAACGATCACTAGATCGTCCGGTAGCAGAGCCAGCAGTTCACGCCCTACACGCAACGCGCAGCTGCAAACGTAGTCCTGATGAAGGTCATTAAAGCGCCCTATTGGCATCGCCTTAGTCGACAACTTGCCGCTTTTCAGGAGTGATTTGATCTCGGTAGGAATGACATCGGAACCATGAATCGAGAGCCGGGACTCGAAAATACCGTGTTCGTGAACGGTCATATGAATGGCTGAACCAAGAAGCGAGATCTCATTGAACGGCTCAAACGCCTCGATGGCGTCGAGTTTTGCCTGACGATCGCCGTCGAGAATACGCTTGGCCAAATCTCGATCCTGCACCCATTCAGAATGCGTGTTCTCCCACTCAGTCAACGCTGCTTGATAACGATTAGAGTCTTCTGCCTGACCTGCCTCTACCTTCAATTGCAAGGCAGCTCGTTGGCGAGCTTCCAGCTTGAACAAACGACTCCAAAAGTTAGGTCGGTATCGAATGACGTCCTGTGTGGCCATCTGCTCATAACGATCACTTTTCTGCGGAGCTTTGGGCTCCAACTTCGAAAGCAACGTGCCCCACCTAACGGTCTCACCACACTCTTTATGCATGGATAAGATAACTTCAAGGTGGTTTTCGTAGACATCTACCTCGTACGCCGCTTGCTCGAGCGCCTCCATCCGAGCGTATTCCTTGCTTTGACGCTCGAGGTCGCGCTGGCGTCGATGGGCGTTACGCTCCGACCTTCTTGCTGATGCTTGCAACGAACGAACAGTCCCTTTCCACCCCATGACCACTCTCCATAGTGACGATACAAACCGTAGTGGCACATTAGCACAAACCTCATTCTACCCAATGTAGGGTTATGCCGAGCCTTTGGAACTTAAGGTAAACAACACGGGGGACGCGATTGCCGGATTGAGCCCACTTTGGAACGTTCCCGTACATGACTATAGGCCCGTAAATCGTGCCAGGCGGCGGAGCTCAACGCCGCCGCGCAGCTCTGCTGCGTCAACCCACTCGTTTGCCCGGTGTCCATACCGCAAACAGTCATCGCCACTGCGATGACGGACACAGCCTTCCTCCCTTGGGGTTCCCACCCTGACGGGTCGGGAACCTCCTTTTTATCTCAGGAGTTTCCCATGACCGACACACAACTCATTGCCGCAATGCCGGTAGCTGCTCCACTCACCTACACCGAGGATGAGGAGTTTCTGATTCAGGAAGCTATCAACATCCTTGAGCGCCATGTTTTCAAAACCGGGCCAGCCCTGGAGTCTCCTGGCGATGTCTATCGCTTTCTGCAGTTGAAACTGGGCAGAGAGGACCATGAAGTGTTTGGTGTGCTCTTTCTTGATACTCGTCACCGCGTTCTCGCCTTCGAGACGCTTTTCCATGGCACGATCAATGCCTTGAACGTGCATCCCAGACGCATCGTGCAACGCGCGTTGGAACACAATTGCGCAGCCGTCATCCTCGTCCACAATCATCCATCCGGAGTGACAACCCCCAGCTCAACCGACAGGCAATCCCTGATCAAGATAAAGCACTTGCTGGCCGAGATGGATATACAGCTGTTGGATGAGTTCATCGTGGGCCACAGCGATGTCTATTCATTTGCAGAGCACGGTCTGATTTAAGCGATACATCGCTTATTTTTTCACCCACACGCTCTCCTGCCGCGACGCAACACGTACACGTGCTGCGTCGCATCACCCTCTCGTCTTTTGTTAATCGGATTTGCGCCATCCCGTTTTCTAAAGAGCCAGCAGCACCTGAGTTTGCTCAACTGAAGGCCCCACTTTTCAGGCGCAAACGATGATTGCCTCTAACCTTCTATCGCCTCTCAGCCGTACTGTGGCAGCCCTTTTGCTCAGTGCTTATTCATTCAGCGCCGGGGCACTCAATAGCGCGACCATTGCAGTCTCCGCAGCCTCTGCGGATTGCCTGAGCTACCGCACGGTCGGTATTTGCTATTGGCTCCGCTGCACCAACTTCGGCTGCTCCGTGCGCACTTCGCCCAAGGTCCGTCACTACATTCCGGATGCCGTGGTGTCGAGCTACAGCAACACAGGGCAAAACCCATGGCTGGAACTGCGCCTGCTCAGCGCCCCAAACCCTACCGCACAAGCCGGTGGTGATGGCACCAGCGCGACCAGTCAGGAAAACAACCTCAGCAAATTCAAAAATGCCGATGTGATTGGCCATCCAGCGGGCGCGTTGTTCAATCAGTTCGCGGGCCAGTCAGGCTACGTATGCCCCGGTGCAGGCAAACCACTGATGCCTTATCTGCTCAGCACGCTGGACACACTCGCCTGGCGCTACAACATTCCGGAGGCCGTATTTCCCGAAGCATTGATCCCTGGCCTGCGCGAAGTGGGCAGTCGATTGGGCTTCAATCTTTGGGGAGCGGTCTATCCACGAGGTGGCTTCCTGCATCAGGTGGATGACCGTAAAGCGGCAGCCGTGGTAGCGCAGCGTGCGGGCGACATCGTTACGCGCCCTGGCCAAGTGCATGTCTATCAACCCTTACTGGCTCCACCACGCGCAGGTTACTGGCCAGCCGGGCCGCTGATGGAAAGCGACAGCAGAAGTGGAAAGTGGCAAGCACTCACACCGGTACCGTCGGCAAGCTGCGCAGTGTTTCCAAATAATCTTCCTAACATCCAGGCCGAGGATGGCGGTTACGCCTGGGCACTCTGGCGCCCGTATAGCTGCTGCAAACGCCAGGGGCAAATCTTTCTCGGGAACACTGACTTTGCGCGGGAGACGCCATGAATAGCTATCGCCCAGCCCACTGGATCAGCGCCCTTCTCCTCTCCTTCAGCAGCGCTCTCGCCAATACCGATACCCGCTTCAACTACAGCGGCAGTGTTATCGGCGACGATGTGCTCTACAGCATTGGCGGTGGCAGTGCGGTATCGATGGGAGGTGCGGCCAATATGAAAAGTATTGGCGTGGGTGCCGGCTGGAACAGCAACCTGATCTGCGGTGATATGAACCTGGACACCACCTTGCAGAACCAGCTCAATGGCATCACCAAGGGTTTCCAATCGATCATGAGCAACGTGATCCAGAACGCGACCGGCGCTGTCGCCTCTCTGCCGGCATTGATCATCCAGCGTGCGGATCCGGGGCTCTACAACCTGCTCACCAACGGTATTTTGCAGGCCCGGCTGGACTTTGATCGTTCGAAGTCGACTTGCCGGGCGTTGGCCAATCGTATGGCAGACGTGGCTGGCGGGCAGCTCGGCTGGGGGCAAATCGCCGAAGGGATGGCGCTGACCCAGTCCGTCGGCAGCAAAGATGCCGTCGCCGCCGTGGATCAGGCTGAACAAGACCGAGGCAATAAGGGCGTGCCCTGGGTCGGCGGGCAAGCAGCTGGTGGTAACAGCCAGCCCTCTATCCTTGTCATCGCCGATGTAACGCGAGCCGGCTACAACCTGGTGAACGGCCGCGATGTGGATGATCGATCGTCTATCCCCATCAGCGCCTGTGCCGATCAACTCAGTTGCCAGACCTGGTCGTCACCACAAGCGGCGACGCAATGGGCCACCCGTGTGTTGGGCGAACGCGAACAACGGACCTGCGACAACTGTGCCAAAACCCAAACCACGCCTGGGGTGGGCCTCACACCGTTGATTCAGGAAGAGTACGAAACCAAGTTGCAGGCACTGCAAGCGTTGATCAACGGCAGCCTGCCCACCACCTTTGTGAACCTGCAGGCGGCCAGCAGCCAATCGCTGCCTATCACCCGAGGCGTGATCGAGGCGCTGCGGGATGAGCCGGATCAGGACTTATTGGCACGTCGCCTGGCTTCGGAGGTGGCGCTCTCCAGCGTGTTGGAGAAGGCGTTGTTATTGCAACGCACACTGTTGACGGGGCGTAAGGAACCAAATGTCGCTGCCAACCAGTTAGCTCAAGAAGCCATTCTGTCCGAGAGCGACACGCTGACCCAGGAGATCAACAACCTCAAAACCGAGCTGGAACTGCGGCGCACACTGGCGAGTAATTCGCCGCTGGTGTTGATACAACGGCACAGTGCGCGCGGCGAAGGTTCCCGCGGGATTTATCAGGGCGACCCGCTGCGTAATCGTCTGGATGAAATTCAAAAACCGCCAGCGACGCGGCGGCAGCCATGAAATGGAGTCGGCCTCTCGTCCAGTCCTTGCTGTGGGCAGTCTCTATTCTGGCCGTTGCTTTTATCGTCAACGTGACAGGCATTGAGATGGCAGGCGGGATCGACGCCTGGCGCGATTGGCTCGGCGACTCCTCCGGCTACTTTCGCGCTTGGCGAATGGCGCTGTACACCGGCCTGGGTTACACCACCTTTCGCCTGATCAAGGGACGTCAACCAAGGGAGCTACGCCGCACGGTTATCGCTGCCGTGGCAGTGCTAGCGCTTCTGGAATTCCACAGCCTAAAGCTGTTGCGTTGAGGCCTGGCAATCATGACGCTCTATACCGATGACTACCTGGAATATTACCTGACCCTCGTGGCCTGGATCGTCAATAACGGCATCTGGGACCTGCTGATCGCCAGCGGCGTTATCGCCCTGCCATTCTTCGCCATTGTGCTGCAGGAATGGTTGCGCGCCCGCACCGAAGGCGCCGATGAGGGCAATAAGGGCGTGCTATCAACGTTGCGCGTAGAGAATCGGGTATGGGTGGCGATTGTGGTCGTGATGTTCGCCGGCATCCCCTTTATCCCAGTGGACTTGAACACGTTGACCTATGACAACAGCCGCTCCGCGCAATGCCAGATCAAAGTGGCGAAACCGCAGGAAACCCGTTGGGCAAATGCCTTTACTGTGCTGAACAACCAGAGCGCGTATGTGCCAGTGTGGTGGTTCTTTATGCACTCCCTGTCCAAGGCACTGACGAGTGCGGCGGTGGCTGCCATCCCTTGTGGCACTGACCTGAGGCAGATGCGTATAGAGATCGACGCCACTCGAATTGATGATCCGGTATTGGCTCAGGAAGTGGCCGACTTCAGCCATGACTGCTACGGGCCTGCCCGGGCGAAATTGTTTACGAACCGCCCGGAGCTGGATGAAAAGCAGATGGCGGATGTCAACTGGATTGGCTCAAGGCTTTTTCTGAACGTCAGTGGTTACTACGACAGCTATCGTGCCAAAACACCGCGCAGCGCCTGGCCCTATGACGCAAATCGGGACGCAGGGTTGACTCAAGTGCCCAGTGGAGGCGGTTATCCGAATTGCCGGCAATGGTGGTCGGATGCCGATGTTGGATTACGCCCTCGCCTGTTGACTCAGGTGGACCCTGAACTGCTCTCTACCCTAAGTCGTTGGGCGGGTTTTCTGGATAAAGGCCAGGTGGACGATGCGCTGATTCGTGCGATTGCAGCGCCCCGCCAGCAGACGCTGAACCAAGGACAGGTCTATACCGATTACGGCGGGCAGGTGGATATGAAAGTCTCCAATATTGCAGCGCGTGGGTCGGCGGATCTGGGGCTGACGGTTGGCTCGTTAGGTTTTTTCCCCGCGATGGATATGGTTCGACAGGCACTGCCGATGGTGCTGTCGTTCTTGAAGATGGCGCTGACGATCTGCATCCCGCTGGTGCTGATCATCGGCACGTTTGAGTTGAAGGCGCTGGTGACCATCAGTTGCGTGCAGTTTGCGCTGTTTTTTGTGGATTTCTGGTTTCAGCTGGCGCGATGGATCGACAGTACGATTCTGGACGCGTTGTATGGTTGGAGTTCGCCGCAGAGTAATTTCAACCCGCTGATGGGGTTGAATAATTCGTTTGGGGACATGTTGCTGAATTTTGTGATGGCGACGATGTTTCTGATCCTGCCAACCTTTTGGATTACCGCGATTTCTTGGGTGGGTGTGCATGCAGGCGGCGCCCTACAAGGTCTGACCACTGGTGTTGTGGACGCAAAAGCTGCTGGAGCCAGTGGTGTTGGCATAGCAAGCAAGGTTATTCGCTGAGGCCTTTAACTCTGCTCATCGGGGTCGTATGGATCAACCGGGACTGTCAGAAATTTTGTGTTCGGGCATAACATGAGTAAGAGGTGCATGTATGCCAACCAAAAAGAAACCGCTT
>NZ_JBYSZX010000015.1:0-133984 GCF_058787615.1 Pseudomonas sp. FW305-3-2-15-C-LB1
TTTTGTCCCACACCGGCACATGTGGCTCGATGTCCTTTTCCTCCAACATCCAGGCCAGCATCGACGCGGTACCGTAAGCGGTGTCGCCAATGAGGCGTTCCGGCTTGATGTCGAACTGCGCTTCGACCCGGTCGATCATCGTCTTGGTGCTCTCGACTTCGGCCGTGCGATGAGCAGGTGTGGGTTCCACATCCATGATCACGCCGTGCTCGGTATCGATCAGATAATTCGTGGAGTAAGCGTAGAACGCTGGGCCACCTGGAGCTGCGGTCCAGCGGGCTTGAGGATCAGTCAGCGATAGGCGCTTCGGTAGCGTTTCGGCCAGAACCTCTTCATCGAGGGCTTCAAGGTACTCACGTACGGCACGGGTGCTCAGGGCCGGATCGCTCCAGTTGACCTGTTCATCACCCGGTACGTCGCGCTGCCGACTCGCATCCGCCTTGATGATGCTGGCGTCCACGGCAAAGCCTTCGCCTTTGACCAGGCCGGCGTCCATGCAACGACGCAGCACTTCATTGAACAGCCAGCGAAACAGATCGCTGTCCCGAAAACGGCCGTGTCTATTTTTGGAAAAGGTCGAGTGATTGGGGACTTCATCTTCAAGACTTAACCGGCAGAACCAGCGATACGCCAGGTTCAAATGAGCCTCTTCGCACAGCCGCCGCTCGGAGCGAATACCGTAGCAATAGCCCACGATCAGCATGCGGATCATCAACTCTGGGTCAATCGAAGGACGCCCAATTGGGCTGTAAAAATCGGCGAGGTGATGGCGCAGGTCGCTCAGATCGAGACACTGATCAATGCTGCGCAGAAGGTGATTGGCGGGGATGTGATCTTCAAGGTTGAACGAGTAAAACAGTCGCTCCTGCCCACTCGATAACTGTCCCATCATGCTGCGTGCTTCCCTGCTGGCCGATGCTAGAATTTTGCCGCAGGCCAGACGGGGGAGCTACTTTTTCAACAGAATCGGCCGACTGCTGCCCTTCGGCGGCAACCTAGAGGTAACCAGGCAACCACGGCTCCTGCTCGATTGCTGCAACGTCTCCAATGGCCAATAGACGCCACAATTCCAAGATCTTTGTCTCTGGAACGCCCTTCATGTGGCGAGGCTCTCCGGACTCTAGGTTTTCAAAAGTGACAGTTCGTGACAGGTTCACCGAAATGCACCAGTCAGCCTCGTCAGTCACCGAAACATCACCGTGTTCCTCATCTTCCGGGCCAGTTTTCAGTTCGGCAAGAAGCTCAGGGAACGTGTGTATGCCAGGGTTGGAGCTCATGGCGCCGTACCTGTGTGTGACGTGATAGCTCATGTTTACCTCAGAAAGTTAATTTGAGTCCAAAACGATGGCGCGCGAAGGACGGCTTCTGGCCGAAACCTGTCGCTACCTACAGGCGACGGACCAAAGCTGATCGAGCTTCGTCGTATAACTTTGGCTCATCAAATCGCGGCGCATGCCCCAATCAGAATCTGCCGGCACACAAGCCGAGCGCAACGCTCCCCTACCCCATCGCTAATTGATCTGGTCCATGACCGTCATCACCCCAGTCGCCTCCGCCGGCTGTGATAGAGCAAACAAATCATCGGTGTACTCTCCAGGCTGGCAGAGGTTCAGCAACATCACCTCAACCTTGCTGTACTTAAACCTAGTCGAAATATCCGATCAAGCGCACCCAGCGCCGCTTGAGTAAGCAGCCGCACGTCATCAGTGGGATATGGCATATCCACCACCACCCCATTGGCATACTTCGCCTCCTCCGGATTGAACATGCCAGTTCGGATGCACACGCGTACCTTCTTACACAGCGATTTCTGAGCGCGGAGCTTCTCAGAGGCACGCATCATGTAGGTGGCCACCGCCTCTCTTATTGGCGGCAGCTCTGTCAGCCTCATGCCGAACATGCGGCTGCAGCAGATCTCCTGCTTTGGAGGATCCGGCTCATCCAGTTCCAGGCAAGGCGTGCCGCCCAACTCCCTGGCAGTCTTCTCGATCACAATGCTGAACTTCTTACGGAGCGTCCACGGATCGGCCTTAGCCAGGTCCATAGCCGACTTGATACCCATGGCATCAAGATGGAGTTTCATCTTTCGACCGACACCCCACACTTCCGCCACGTCCGTATTGCGTAGCACCTGGGCACGAATCTGCCGGCCTAAGGCATCCAACTCACCGATACCAGTCAGGTCGGCGAACACCTCGTCAATCTGTACACCTCAACCGCCGGCACCATCGCCTCGATCAGGCTCATCACGCGCTCGCTCATGTCGCCGTACAGCGCATAGTTGGAGGAGAACGGGACAATGCCGTGCTGCTTGAGCTTGTGCTTGATCTGGAAATACGGCTCTAGACTAAGCAGTCCTGGACAATATGACCCTATGTGCGGCTTTGTGCGCCACCATACTCTTACAACCTTCCAGTTGCCCCCAAAAGCCAATGCCGCTTATAGTCCGCCCCGTCGCCCACATGGCGATCAGGTTTGGCGACCTGACTATCGGATGCAAAAGCACTGCGCTCTTTTGTAGATGCTGTTGCACACCTGCAAAGTTGTCTCAATGGCGGCTGTGCGCGGGAGACCTTCGGGTCTGCCGGGTTTTCCGATACCGGTTCGCCAACCTGCGTACAGCTGTCACCCTATCGTTTGGCGACGACTGAGTGGCGGTCAACTACTGCACTTATCGGAGTTTTCAAGACGGAACGATACATCCCTCTGACTGGAATCGATCTGGTTCCGGCCTCTTTGCTCATTGACTCGGAAGCGCCGCTGGATGTGCTGCAAGCGATGGCGGATTACCGCATCCGCACCGTGACTCAAGTACTGGAAAACATTGCCTTTCGCAGCGAGTCGGAAACCGATTCCGTAGTGCTTTCTGACTTTGCACAATTGCTGGCAATCCCTTTGCGTGACGGCTGCGACCTGATGGACATCATCGGTCAACGGCTGCGCTCCGAGGTTTCAACCCCCGAAGAAGCAACTGCAAGCCAGAGCTAAGCTGAGCCGCGCGCGTTGGTGTCGTCTTAGAACCAACGCGCGCATTGTCCAACCGCCCCGCTCCCCTTATCCTCACCCCTACCCGCCCCCGCGACCCCGGAGCCGCCATGGACCTCGCCACCCTCGCCCTTTTCCTCCCCGCCTGCTTCGCCCTGAACATGGCGCCGGGCCCGAACAACCTGCTGTCCGTGAGCAATGCCACTCGCTATGGCTATGGCACCTCATGCCTTGCCGGTATCGGTCGCCTGCTGGCCTTCGCCGGCATGATCGCCCTCGCCTCTGCAGGCTTGGCGGTGGTGCTGCAGACGTCGGAGCTGTTGTTCTACGGGATCAAGATTCTGGGAGCGGCGTATCTTTTTTACCTGGCGTTGCAGTTGTGGCGCGCGAATCCCGAGGCCGAGGCGCAGGCGGGTACGGCCAAGGTCGGTTTGTGGGCATTGGCACGGCAGGAATTTTTAGTGGCGGCGGGCAATCCGAAGGCGATCCTGATCTTCACCGCCTTCCTGCCGCAATTCGTGGTGCCCGGCGAGCCGATCACGCCGCAGTTCGCGCTGCTGGGCGCGCTGTTCCTGGGACTGGAGTGGATCGCCATCAGTGCGTACGCCTATATGGGCCTGCATATGCGGCGCTGGTTTGCCGAGCCTCGGGGCAAGCGGATCTTCAATCGCTGCTGCGCCGGGTTGTTGTCGGCGGCGGCGTCGGTGTTGTTGATGGCGCGCAGGGCCTGAACCATGACTCGCGACGAACTCGCTGCCTTTTACCAAGGCTATATCGACTGCCTGAACCGTCAGGATTGGGAGCACTTGGGTGACTTCGTGCATCCGGACGTGACCTACAACGGCGAAGTCGTCGGCCTCGCCGGCTACCGCGCCATGCTGGAGCGGGATTTTCGCGAGATACCGGACCTGGTGTTCCGCATCCAGCTGCTGGTGGCCGACCCGCCGACCGTGGCCAGTCGCCTGAACTTCAAGGTCACGCCCAGGGGCGAGTTCTTCGGGTTGCCGATCAATGGACGCCAGGTGACGTTCGACGAAAATGTGTTCTATGAGGTGGTCGACGGCACATTCGCCCACGTCTGGTCGGTGATCGACAAAGCGGCCATCGCGCAGCAACTGGGCGGCTAAACTCCACAGCGCCTTTCTCACGTGGAGACCGATCATGACCCACAAAAACACGCTCTGCCTCTGGTACAACGGCACCGCCCTTGAGGCCGCGACCTTCTATGCCCTGACCTTTCCGGACAGCCGGGTGAATGCCGTGCACCTGGCGCCCGGCGATTATCCGTCCGGCAAACAGGGCGATGTATTGACCGTGGACTTCACCGTCTTGGGCATCCCCTGCATCGGCCTCAACGGCGGGCCGATCTTCCCGCATACCGAGGCCTTTTCGTTCCAGGTGGCCACCGATGACCAGGCCGAAACCGACCGTTACTGGAACGCCATCGTCGGCAACGGCGGCCAGGAAAGCGCCTGCGGCTGGTGCAAGGACAAGTGGGGGCTGTCGTGGCAGATCACCCCACGCGTGCTGACCGATGCGGTGACCCACTCCGACCCGGCGACGGCAAAGCGCGCCTTTGACGCGATGATGACCATGAGAAAGATCGACATCGCGACGATTGAGGCGGCGATAGCGGCGGGCTAAGGCAGGGCATCCAGCATGGCGTTGGCCGCCAGGGCATGGACCTTGCGGGTGGGGTGCCATTCGTCCCAGTAATAATGCGCGTCGGGGTTGGCACACACCGGTTCAGCCTCCGGATAAGTGGCCTGGCACGGCGTATCGAGGTCGGTGAAACCATGGGCTGTCGGGTTGGCGCGCAGTGCGTCGCTGAAAGCCAGGTGGTCGAAGTAGCTGACCTTCGCCGTACCGATCTGCGCCAGCACGGCCGGGAGTTTCTGCGCGAGCAACTGCTGGTATTTTTTCGCATTGTCGACCTGGTTGCCCTGCACCACCGCAGGCACATGGCTGAGGTCTGTGGTGCCCACCACCATCACATGCCGGGCACCCGCTGCCACCAGTTGCTCAGTGGCTTTGCGGATATTCGCCAGGCTCGATTCGCTCAGTGCCTCAAGGGTTTGCGAGTGGGAGAAGTCGGCCCACTCGAAAAAGTCATTGGCCGAGGTGAAGATGAAGTACAGCGCCTTGGGGTCGGCCTTGTGGGACTTGGCAGCCTGCAAGTGCTCGGCGACCTGCCCCAATACGCCGGTATCCTGGGAAGGCATCATCCAGGCGTAGTAATTGCCGTGGCCACTTTTGGCGCCGCCCACCGCGTAGTCGGTCAGCGGTGTGTGCAGAGCCTGGGCCAGGCCCTCGACGGCGGTCGGGCCGTTGCTCCAGCGCCCCTTCCAGTACAGCGGCCCAGGCAACGCCTGGGCGTCCTTGATGTGCTGTGCGGCGAGCTGTGTGGTGAGCGCTTCGCCCGCGCCGTTGTCGGAATAGCTGTCACCGAAGGCATACAGGTGATCGTAGGTCGAGGCGCCAAAGGCGGTCGAGGCGGACAGAGTCAGCAGAGCGGCCAAACACGCACGTCGGATCATTGCGTTTCTCCCGGAATGTCTGCACAGACTACCGGTTGGCGGCAACCACACAGGAACGATTGCGACGCGCACATATCCAGCGGCGGCCACATCACGGCTGTACAGCAACCACCCGGCTGGTTAGGCTTGGCGCCTGCAACATCCCGTTAAAGTTTCCGCGTCACCCGCCGTCACCCTGACATCCCCGAATGGACTCAACGAGGCTCTCGTGCGTTTTATCACTCCGCTTTTGCTGATCGGTGGCATCGCCACCCTGGCCGGTTGTGCCACCCAGAAAACCCAGGTCGAAACCATGCTCGCCGGCGCCCTCGCCCAGCCCCTGGTGGAAAACAGCATCGTGCGCGAAGGCGACGTGCTCAGCTTCGAGCTGTTGATGCCTGGCGATCCGGGCGCCCTGCGCCGCACGTTGCAAGTCGAGGCCGCCTGTTCCTCGCCGCAACTGCACCTGCTGTACCTGGACGGTTCGCAACGGGTCTACCCCGCCAGTGCCGGCCGCTACAGTTCGCCCCGCAGCTTGTCGCCGCAGTTGCGTGCAACCCTGGCCGCCAACCAGACCTTCGTCCGTGCCTGCGCGGAAACACCGAAGCCCGACTGGCGCCTGGTACAGACCAACGAGCGCGACAACCAGGTGCTGATCGACGCCAACAGTATCAAGAACGCCAACGGCGAAACGCGCTTCTGGGCCGCCTTCGACAACCCGACGGTGCTCAACGACCTGCCCTACAACGCCCCGTACGCGCAAAAACGCGAGCACTTTGCGGTGTCGTGCAAAGGCGGCACCTACAAGCAGTTGGCCGGCTACGACATGGATGCCGACAACCGCGTCAGCGACGGCCGGGTCGACAGTTTCCCTACGCCGCAGAACATCGCTGGCAGCAATGCCGACTACGAATTGCTGTTCAACAAAGTCTGCGTCAGCCCGGAAAAGATCGCCGCACTGCCCGCGTTCAAACCGCGCATGAAAGCGCCGGCCACCATTGCCCTGACCTCGGTGCAACCGGCGGTGCTGGCGGCCATCACCCAGTTGAACCTGGACAAGCCCACCCGCTCGTTCAAATACGTCCAGTTCGTGGGCACCAGCAACTACCGTGGCAAGACCAGCGATAACCAAAGCACGCAGTTCATCAGCCAGGACGCACCAAGCGGCCAGTTGGCCCTGGCCACCCGTGGCGACGGTTATGAGAGCCAGGCCGTGAGCTGGCGCAACCTGTTCCACCTGGTGTCCAAAGCCACCTACGGCGGTTCGGGCATGGCGGAAAGCTCGACCCTGACCCAACTGAGCTTCACCGGTAACTGGAAGGCCCTGCCCGTGGGCGAGACCGTCACCTACACCACCGTACGCTCCAGCCTCAACAGCCTGATCGGCAGCAGCACCAACACGCAGACCAACCGTTGCCAGGTCGAGCGTGAACTGCCGGCCAGCGCACTCAACGCGAAACTGGCGGGCAGCGCCAAGGCGTTGTCCTGCCGAACCGACGACGACAAGTACAAGCGCGTCAACCACCTGTACTTCCTGACCGACTACGCCTACTTCTTTGAATCGAGCACCGACAAGAACGAGTTTTTCTACTCTGACTCGCGTATCGATAAATTCGAATAAGCCCCGTTGACACACTCTGCAATATTCCATGAAGATGGAGGCCTTGTTCAGGGTGTGTCAGCTTATGTCCGCAATGCCTTCCGTTAACCGTTCCGTCATTGGCTTGATTGCCAAGGCGCAAGGTTGCGTTGCGCACGCCCTCAAATCGAAGAAACAGTCGCTCATGTGACCGGGGCGCGCTGTCCCGTCAGATGAGCTGACAGGACATTGAGCGCGACGGTCTACTCTCCCTTGCACAATTGCCCCTGCCCTTCTGACGGTGACTCAAGCGGTCAATCATCAGGAGAAAGTGCATGTCATCGTTTCAAGGTATCTGGGTTCCCGTGGTCACGCCGTTCCATGACGGCGCCATTGATTTCATTGGCCTGCACCGCCTGGTCAACCACCTGCTGGAAAAACACGTGGCCGGGATCATGGTGTGCACCACCACCGGCGAAGCGGCGTCGCTGAGTCGGCAGGAACAATTGGCGGTGCTCGATGCGGTGTTGCAATGGGTGCCGGCGCACCGCGTGGTGATGGGCCTGGCGGGCTATAACCAGATTGAGCTGCTGCACTTTCAGCGTGAAATCCTGCAACGCCCGGTGGCTGGGCTTTTGGTGCCGGCGCCGAGTTACATCCGCCCGTCCCAGGCCGGCCTGGAAGCGTTCTTCCGCACCGTGGCCGATGCCTCCAGCGTGCCGATCATTCTGTACGACATTCCCTACCGCACCGGCGCCACGTTCGAGCAGGCCACCTTGCTCAACATCGTCGCCCACGAACGCATCGTGGCGATCAAGGACTGTGGCGGCAACCTGGACAATACCCTCGCGCTGCTGGCCAGCGGTGAAGTGGATGTGCTGTGTGGCGAAGACCTGCAGATCTTCAACGCGCTGTGCCTGGGCGCGACGGGCGCGATTGCAGCCTCGGCGCACGTCAATACGGAACAGTTCGTCGCGCTGTGCCAGCAAGTCCGCGACAACCAGTTGGCCGACGCGCGGGCAACGTTCATGCAGTTGGTGCCGCTGATCAACACGCTGTTCATGGAGCCCAACCCGGCACCGGTGAAAGCCGCCATGGCCCTGCAAGGCTTGATCGGCAGCGAGTTGCGCGCACCGATGCAGGCAGCCAGCGTGGCAGTTGTCGCCCGTTTGCAGCAGGTGCAGAACCTGCTCGGCTAATGCGCCAAAAACAGACAACGAGCGGACCGTCCGGTTGCGACCGGACCGATCCCGGCCTATCGTCGAACCCAGGCTTTGCCTTTTGCTGTCCAACCCATCCGTATTCAGGTGACGACATGCCCACGCTGCCCCGCCCCGCCGTGCTCGAACTGATCGGCAACACGCCGCTGGTTCGGGTCAGCCGGTTCGATACCGGCCCTTGCACGCTGTTTCTCAAACTCGAATCCCAGAACCCCGGTGGCTCCATCAAGGACCGCATCGGCCTGGCCATGATCGACGCCGCCGAACGCGATGGCCGCCTGCGCCCCGGTGGCACCATCATCGAAGCCACCGCCGGCAACACCGGCCTGGGCCTGGCGCTGGTCGGCCGGGCCAAGGGCTATCGGGTGGTACTGGTGGTGCCCGACAAGATGTCCACGGAAAAAGTACTGCACCTCAAGGCCATGGGCGCGGAGGTGCATATCACCCGCTCCGATGTGGGCAAGGGCCACCCCGAGTATTACCAGGACGTGGCCGCACGCCTGGCCAGGGATATTCCGGATTCGTTCTTCGCCGACCAGTTCAACAACCCCGCCAACCCCCTGGCCCACGAAACCAGCACCGCGCCGGAGATCTGGGCACAAACCCAGCACGATGTGGATGCGATCGTGGTGGGCGTCGGCTCGGCCGGCACCCTCACCGGCCTGACGCGCTTCTTCAAGCGCGTGCAACCGGCACTGCAAATGGTGCTTGCCGACCCGGTGGGTTCGGTGATGGCCGAGTACAGCCGCAGCGGCAAGCTGGAAACGCCAGGCTCCTGGGCGGTAGAAGGCATCGGCGAAGACTTCATCCCGTCGATTGCCGACCTGACCAGCGTGCGCCACGCCTATTCCATCAGCGATGAGGAAAGCTTCGATCACGCCCGGCAGTTGCTCAAGGCCGAGGGCATTCTCGGCGGTTCCTCCACCGGCACCCTGCTCGCCGCCGCCCTGCGTTATTGCCGCGAACAGACCACGCCCAAGCGTGTGGTCACCTTTGTCTGCGACACCGGCACGCGCTACCTGTCGAAGGTCTACAACGACCAATGGATGACCGACGCCGGCCTGTTGCAGTACAAACACTACGACGACCTGCGCGACCTGATTGCGCGGCGCTTCGAGGACGGCCGCGTGATCAGCGTGAGCCCCGACGACACCCTGCTCACCGCGTTCCAGCGCATGCGCCTGGCGGATGTCTCGCAACTCCCGGTACTGGTGGACGGCCAGCAACTAGTCGGTGTGATCGACGAATCCGATATCCTGCTCGGCCTGCACCAGGACGCCAGCCACTTCACCCTGAACGTCGCCAGCGCCATGACCACGTCCCTGCAAACCCTGGCCCCCAGCGCCAGCCTCGCGCAATTGCAAGCGGAGCTGGATCGCGGCCTGGTCGCCATCATTGCCGACGCGTCGGGCTTCCATGGCCTGATCACCCGCGTCGACCTGCTCAACCATCTACGGAGATCCCTTGCATGAGTCAGTCCGATAAAAGTGCGTTTGCCACCCGCGTGATCCATGCCGGGCAATCTCCCGACCCAACCACCGGCGCGCTGATGCCGCCGATCTATGCCAACTCCACCTACCTGCAAGACAGCCCCGGCGTGCACAAGGGCTTTGACTATGGTCGCTCCCACAACCCTACGCGGTTTGCCCTGGAACGCTGCGTGGCCGACCTGGAAGGCGGCAGCCAGGCGTTTGCCTTTGCCTCCGGGCTGGCGGCGATTTCGACGGTGTTGGAGTTGTTGGACGCCGGCGCCCATGTCGTGTCCGGCAATGATTTGTACGGCGGCACCTTCCGCCTGTTCGACAAGGTGCGCCAACGCAGCGCCGGGCACCGCTTCAGCTTTGTCGACCTGAGTGACCTGTCGGCCTTTGAAGCGAGTCTGCAGGACGACACGCGCATGGTCTGGGTCGAAACCCCGAGCAACCCGCTGCTGAGCCTCACCGACCTCAGCGCCATCGCACGCATCTGCCGCGCTCGCGGGATCATCTGCGTGGCCGACAACACCTTCGCCAGCCCGTGGATCCAGCGCCCGCTGGAGCTGGGCTTTGATGTGGTGGTGCACTCCACCACCAAATACCTCAACGGCCATTCCGATGTGATCGGCGGCATTGCCATCGTCGGCGACAACCCCGAACTGGCCGAACGCCTGGGCTTTTTGCAGAACTCGGTCGGCGCCATCGCCGGGCCCTTCGACGCCTTCCTCACCCTGCGTGGCGTGAAAACCCTGGCCCTGCGCATGGAGCGCCATTGCAGCAACGCCCTCGACCTGGCCACCTGGCTGGACCAACAGCCGCAAGTGGCGCGGGTTTACTACCCGGGCCTCGCGTCCCACCCGCAGCATGAACTGGCGCGCAAACAGATGCGGGGGTTTGGCGGGATGATTTCAATCGACCTGAACAGCGACCTGGCCGGCGCCAGGCGCTTCCTGGAAAACGTCAGGATCTTCGCCCTGGCCGAAAGCCTGGGTGGTGTGGAAAGCCTGATCGAACACCCGGCGATCATGACCCACGCCAGCATCCCGGCGGCGACGCGGGCGCAGCTGGGGATTGGCGATGGGTTGGTGCGGTTGTCGGTGGGGGTTGAGGATGTGGAGGATCTGCGTGCCGATTTGGCTCAAGCACTGGCACATATCTGAATAGGTTGGCTCGGTCTATGTGATGGGCGGGCTAGTTGTGGCGAGCGGGCTTGCCCCGCGTTGGGTGGCGAAGCCGCCCCAATAAAAACGCCGCATTCTTTCAGGCAGAATGCGGCGTCTGGTTTTAGGGCTGCTTCGCAGCCCAACGCGGGGCAAGCCCGCTCACCACAACAGGCCCGCTCGCCACAACAAGCCTGCTCACCACAGCACACCTGCTCAGCACAGCAAGCCAGATAGGCGTCAGGCGGAGGTGATGTTGGCCCGCGCCGCATGCAGCTTCTTGTAGCTGTCGATCAAGCGCAGATGCCGGTCCAACCCTTCCAGCTTCATGCTGGTCGGCGTCAGGCCATAAAAGCGCACATCGCCCTTCACCGAGCCAATCACCGCATCCATCCGCTCATCGCCAAACATGCGGCGGAAGTTGGCTTCGTAGTCGGCCAGTTCCAGGTCGTCGTCCAGTTCCATCTCCAGCACCGCATTCATCGCCTGGTAGAACAGGCCGCGCTCGACGGTGTTGTCGTTGTATTGCAGGAACATCTCCACGCACTCCTTGGCCTCTTCATATTGTTGCAAGGCCAGGAAGATCAGCAGTTTCAGTTCCAGGATGGTCAGTTGGCCCCAGGCGGTGTTGTCGTCGAATTCGATGCCGATCAGGGTGGTGATATCCGTGTAGTCGTCCAGCTCGCTTTCGATCAGGCGCTCGACCAACGCCTGCAATTCTTCCTCGTCGAGGCGGTGCAGGTTGAGGATGTCCTCGCGGAAAAACAGCGCCTTGTTGGTGTTGTCCCAGATCAGGTCATCCACCGGGTAGATTTCCGAGTAGTCCGGCACCAGGATGCGGCAGGCGGTGGCGCCGAGGTGTTCGTACACGGCCATGTAGGACTCTTTGCCCATGCCTTCGAGAATGCCGAACAGGGTCGCGGCTTCCTGGGCATTCGAGTCTGCGCCTTCGCCGGTGAAGTCCCACTCGACGAATTCGTAATCCGACTGGGCACTGAAGAAGCGCCACGACACCACGCCGCTGGAGTCGATGAAGTGCTCGACAAAGTTGTTGGGTTCGGTCACCGCCTGGCCTTCGAAGGTCGGCGCCGGCAAGTCGTTCAGGCCTTCGAAGCTGCGGCCTTGCAGCAGTTCGGTAAGGCTGCGCTCCAGGGCCACTTCCAGGCTTGGGTGGGCGCCGAAGGACGCAAACACGCCGCCGGTGCGCGGGTTCATCAGGGTCACGCACATCACCGGGAATTCGCCGCCCAGGGAGGCGTCCTTGACCAACACCGGGAAGCCCTGGGCTTCGAGACCCTGGATGCCGGCGAGGATGCCGGGGTACTTGGCCAGCACCTGCGCCGGTACGTCCGGCAAGGCGAACTCGCCTTCGATGATTTCACGCTTCACGGCACGCTCGAAGATCTCCGACAGGCACTGCACCTGGGCTTCGGCCAGGGTGTTGCCGGCGCTCATGCCGTTGCTGAGGTAGAGGTTCTCGATCAGGTTGGACGGGAAGTACACCACTTCGCCATCCGACTGGCGCACGAACGGCAGCGAAACGATGCCGCGTTGTTCATTGCCGGAGTTGGTATCGAACAGGTGCGAACCGCGCAGTTCGCCGTCGCGGTTGTAGATTTTCAGGCAGTAGGCATCGAGGATCTCGCTCGGCAGCTCGTCGTTGGGGCCAGGCTGGAACCAGCGCTCATCCGGGTAATGCACGAACGGTGCGTTGGCCAGTTCCTCGCCCCAGAACTGATCGTTGTAGAAGAAATTGCAGTTGAGCCGCTCGATGAACTCGCCCAAGGCCGACGCCAGGGCGCCCTCCTTCGTCGCACCCTTGCCGTTGGTGAAGCACATCGGCGAATGCGCATCGCGGATGTGCAACGACCAGACGTTAGGCACGATATTGCGCCACGACGCGATCTCGATCTTCATGCCAAGGCCTGCGAGGATGCCGGACATGTTGGCGATGGTCTGTTCCAGCGGCAGGTCTTTGCCGGCGATGTAGGTGCCGCCCTCGGAAGTCGAATTCGGCATCAGCAACGCCTGGGCATCGGCGTCGAGGTTCTCGACTTCTTCGATGACAAACTCAGGCCCGGCCTGTACCACTTTCTTGACGGTGCAGCGGTCGATGGAACGCAAAATGCCCTGGCGGTCCTTCTCGGAGATATCCGCCGGCAACTCGACCTGGATCTTGAAGATCTGGTTGTAGCGGTTTTCCGGGTCGACGATGTTGTTCTGCGACAGGCGAATATTGTCGGTGGGGATATTGCGCGTCTGGCAATACAACTTCACGAAGTACGCCGCGCACAGCGCTGACGACGCCAGGAAGTAATCGAACGGCCCCGGTGCCGAGCCATCGCCTTTGTAGCGAATGGGCTGGTCGGCAATCACCGTGAAGTCATCGAACTTGGCTTCAAGCCGGAGGTTGTCGAGAAAGTTGACCTTGATTTCCATGGGGGGCACACCAGAATAACGGCTAAACAAAAATGGCCGCCATTATGAGGGGTTTCACCGCGAAGTTTCAGGCTTTTGAGCAATGGCTGGCGAATTGGCCAATGTGGATTAACCTTTTTGCGTTTGGCGCCGATGGACTGAGGGCAACCAGGGAGTAGTCGGAATGCGCAATAACCAGCCCGTAACACAGCGTGAGATTTCCCTCGCGCCTTCGCAAAAACTCATCTCCGCTACGGATGTCCGAGGGGTCATCACTTACTGCAACGACGCCTTTGTCGACATCAGCGGCTTTGAACGCGCCGACCTGATCGGCGCGCCGCAGAACATCGTGCGCCATCCGGATGTGCCACCCGCCGTGTTTGCGCACATGTGGGGTGCACTCAAGCAAGGCCTGCCGTGGATGGGCATCGTCAAGAACCGCTCGAAAAACGGCGATCACTATTGGGTCAACGCCTACGTCACGCCGATCTTCGATGGCAGCCAGGTCGTCGGTTTCGAGTCGGTGCGGGTCAAGCCCACGGCCGATGAAATCCGCCGGGCCCAGGCCCTGTATCAACGGATCAGCCAAGGCAAACCGGCCGTCCCGCGCCAGGACGCCTGGCTGCCGGCCGCACTCGGTTGCGTGCCTTACGTGGCCACCGCAGTGGCCGGCAGCCTCGCCGGTCTGTTCCTCGACGCGCCGCTCGCAATTGCCGTGGCCGTCGCCGTCGCGGTGCCGGTGGGCGTGCTCTGCTCACGCTGGCGCCAAGGCAGCACACTGCGCCTGCTGCAGGGCGTAGAACCTTCGACTTCGGACGCCTTGATCGCCCAGATGTACAGCGACGCCAGCGGGCCACAGGCACGCCTGGAAACTGCGTTCCAAAGCCAGGCCGCGCGCCTGAAAACCTGCCTCACGCGCCTGCAGGACAGTGCCGAACAATTGAGCGCCCTGGCCGGGCAATCCGATCAGTTGGCCACCGCCAGCTCCAAGGGCCTGGACCGCCAGCGCGTCGAAACCGAACAGGTCTCGGCCGCCGTCAACCAAATGGCCGCCACTACCCAGGAAGTCGCCAGCCACGTCCAGCGCACGGCGGATGCCACCCAGCAAGCCAATGTGCTGACCGGGCGCGGCCGTGAAGTGGCACGGGACACCCGTGAGGCCATCGAACGTTTGTCCAGCGTGGTCAGCGAAACCGGCGCGACCGTAGCGCAACTGGCGCGGGACAGCGACGAAATCGGCAGCGTGGTGGACGTGATCAAGGCCATTGCCGACCAGACCAATCTGCTGGCCCTCAACGCCGCCATCGAAGCAGCGCGGGCCGGTGAGCAAGGCCGTGGCTTTGCCGTGGTCGCCGATGAAGTGCGCCAACTGGCACAGCGCACGTCCCAGTCCACCACCCAGATCCACGGGCTGATTACCCAATTGCAGGCGTCGTCCAACAACGCCGTGCAAAGCATGGAGAACGGTCAACGCCAGGCCCAGGAAGGCGTGGCCTGGGTACTCGAAGCCGACCAGGCCCTGGTGGGTATCAGCGAGGCGGTGTCGCATATCACCGACATGACTACCCAGATCGCTGCCGCCACCGAGGAACAGAGCGCGGTAGCCGAAGAGATCAGCCGCAACATCACCACCATCGCCGAACTGGCCGACCAGACGTCGACCCAGGCCCGTCAATCCACGGACCTAAGCAAGGAACTGACGAACACTGCGTCCACCCAGTATGCGTTGGTGGAGCGGTTCAACCGCTGAGCCTTCGCTGAACGCCTGGCTAGCCGGTTTGTTGTGGCTAGCCGGTGTCCTGTAGCTAACCGGTGACCTGTGGCGAGCGGGCTTGCCCCGCGTTGGGCTGCATAGCAGCCCCATCAATGAGAGCTGCGATGTGTCAGGTATTCCTCAGTGTCTGGTTTTGGGGCTGCTACGCAGCCCAACGCGGGGCAAGCCCGCTCGCCACAACAAGCCCGCTCGCCACAACAATTTCCTTCACTACAACATAGTATGCTTGGGTTCACCTCCACCCAATCACGAAGCCCGCCCATGTCCATCACGGATAACCTCCTCGCCTTCACCTTCGCCGCCACCCTGCTGACGCTCACACCCGGCCTCGATACAGCCCTGGTGCTCAGGACCGCGGCGGTGGAAGGCAAGCGCCAGGCACTGCAAGCTACGCTGGGCATCAACGCCGGCTGCCTGCTGTGGGGCGCAGCGGTTGCCTTCGGTCTGGGCGCACTGATCGCTGTGTCGGAAGTCGCCTTCAACCTGCTCAAGTACTGCGGCGCGGCGTACCTGGCCTGGCTGGGGTTGAACATGCTGTTGCGTCCGCGCCGCTCACTGGCCGGCGCCGAGGTGCAGGGCAAGCCGGCCGGCAACTGGTTTATCAAGGGCATGCTGGGCAATGTGCTCAACCCCAAGGTGGGGATTTTCTATGTGTCGTTCCTGCCGCAGTTCATCCCCCAGGGCCAGCCGTTGATCCTGTGGACGTTCGGCCTGGTGGGCATCCATGTGCTGCTCGGCCTGGCGTGGTCACTGGTGTTGATGGGTGCCACGCAGCCGCTGTCCGGTTTCCTGCGCCGGGAAAAGGTCATCCAGTGGATGGACCGCACCACTGGAATGATCTTCATAGTGTTTGCAGCGCGGTTGGCATTCAGCAGGCGCTGAGCCGTATGGACAGTTCGATGTCATCGGCAAACGGTACAGACACGTAGCCGTTCTCCGGTGCGCGTACGTGGGCCAGGTATTCAGGGCAGTAATCGGTGTTGTCCGCCACCACCAGCGCGCCGGGGCGCAGGTGCTTTTCCACCAGGCCCAACACATCGCCATACAGCGTCTTGGCGCCGTCCAGCAGCAGCAAGTCCACGCTGTCCGGCAGGTCGCTGGCCAGGGTGACCAGTGCGTCGCCTTCGCGGATATGGATCAAGTCACTCACCCCGCCTTCGATGAAGTGCTCACGCGCCAGGGCAATCTTCGAGGCTTCGAATTCGCTGCCGATCAGCACACCGCCGCCGTTGTCACGCAGCGCAGCGGCCAGGTGCAAGGTGGACAGGCCGAACGACGTGCCAAACTCCACAATCGCCCGCGCCTTGCTGCTGCGCGCCAACAGGTAGAGCAGCTTGCCGGTGTCCCGCGAGACCGGCAGCCACAGGTCCTTGAGCAGCGAATACAGCGCCACGTATTCGGTCTTGCTGCGCATCAGCCGATCGCGTTCCTCCTTGGATAGCGAGTTCACCAAGGGGCTGGTAGCGGCGCTGGCCTGGGTATAAAGACGTTCGATCAGGGGCGCCAAAGGCGCAGTGGTCAGGCTAGACATAATGGATTTCCGTAGGGTTGGGGCTAAGATGCGACTCATTCGTCGCATTAAAAGTATGCGAGTGATTCCCATCCTTCGCTATTCGCATTCGCCCTGCTTACGGAGCCCCGTATGACCCGCCGCCAGCCCCCGTGTATTTCCACGCGCAAACAGCCACAACAGGCGCGTTCCACCGAGCTGGTGGCGGCGATTCTCGAAGCGGCTGTTCAGGTTTTGGCCAAGGAAGGCGCCACCCGTTTCACCACCGCTCGGGTCGCTGAAAAGGCCGGCGTGAGCGTAGGGTCGGTGTACCAATACTTCCCCAACAAAGCGGCGATTCTGTTCCGTTTGCAAAGTGATGAGTGGCAACAGACCACCCGGATGCTGCGCAACATCCTGGAGAAACACGATGAAGCGCCGCTGGATCGCCTGCGCACGTTGGTGCATGCCTTTATCCAGTCGGAATGCGAGGAAGCGCAGATGCGCGGGGCATTGAGCGATGCGGCGCCGCTCTATCGCGATGCACCGGAAGCGCTGGAAGTCCGGGCGGCGGGCCGGGAGACTTTCGAAGCGTTCATGCTGGAGCTGCTGCCCGAGGTGGCCGAGAACACACGCACATTGGCCTGCGACCTGATGCTTACCACGCTCAGCTCAGTGGGCAAGGAGTTCTCGTGCAGCCCGCGCACGACGGAAAAAATTGCTGTGTATGCCGAGGGAATGGCTGATATGTTTCGCGCCTATGTAAAGGCGCTCAACCCTCCGTGAAGCGCGGCAAAGCTTGTTGCAAGTTCGCTTTGGCGAAACGGCTTGGTAAGCCGCGGAAGATCCGGGTCCAGCCCCTCACGCTCGGCATACCCGGAGACCAGCAGGATCGCGGTTTCAGGCAACAATTGGAAATTTCACTGACAGTTTCTCCGACACCCGCGCTAAAAAGCCAACCGATACCGCACTTCTTCCAGTGTGACACCGCCCCTCTGGAGCGTACGCTCGCTGCCTGTGTCCTCGACACAGCCCGCCCTGCGATAAAACCGGATAGCTCGGTCATTCCGGCTCAAGACCCAAAGCGTCAAATCCTGGTACCCCTGCACCATCAAGTTCTGCAAGCCCGCTTTCCACAACGCCAGCCCCACGCCCGTTTGCCAGTACCCGGCCAACACATAGATGGCCATGACCTCACCAGTGTTTTTACCCGCAGCCTCCTCGTCACGGCTGGCACCGACCGATATCCAACCGACCACCTGTCCGTCCACTTCCGCGACCCAAACCTTGGGCTCGTCCGCTTCAATCGAGCGCATCCAAAAGGATTCACGCTGCGCCAGGGTGGCTTGCAACCCGCTCAAATACTCGGCCGGCATCAGGTCACGGTAGGCGTCCTGCCAACTGCTGATATGCACCTGGGCAATGGCCCTTGCGTCGTCGGGTAATGCCTTGCGGATCATGCCGGTATTCCTTTTTCGAGCAATGGCCTTCCAGTAAAACCACGCCTCATGACCGTTTATATTCGCCGGATGGCGACGGGGCTATCCGGCTTCGAACAAATCTCTGTCTGGGCGCCCAGGTTGGCTGATATGTTGCGAGCCTCACGAGCAAAGGTAAGCGCTATGCCACCGTTAACCAGCAATGCCGCACTGCTGATCATCGACATGCAGCAAGGCATGAACCAGCCGAAGCTGGGACGACGCAACAACCCCGGCGCCGAAGCGCAGATACAGCGCCTGCTGCAGGCGTGGCGGCAGTCCAACCGCACGGTGGTGCACATCCGCCACATATCCCGCTCGCCCGACTCGGTGTTCTGGCCGGGCCAACCGGGTTGCGAGTTCCAGCCGACCCTGCAACCGCTGGCGCATGAGCACGTGGTGGAAAAGAACGTCCCGGATGCTTTCACGGCCACGGGGCTGGAGCGCTGGCTGCATGTGCGTGGGGTCCGGCAACTGGTGATCGTCGGCGTGATCACCAACAACTCGGTCGAGTCCACGGCACGTTCGGGCGGCAACCTGGGTTTTGAGGTGACGGTGGTTGCCGACGCCTGCTACACCTTCGACCAGACCGATTTGTCCGGGCGCCTGTGGCCGGCCGAGGATGTGCATGCGCTGTCGCTGAGCAATCTGGCGATGGACTATGCCAAGGTTGTAGAGACCACTGAAATCCTGGATAGGTTGTGAGCATGACGCATCAGACCGGCAAGCGAATCGCCTTGCGCAGGTCTCCATGCTCGCTTTCGGCATGTGGCAGCGCATGCGTCCAGTCATAAAACGGCCCGCACGCGCCTCGATATCAGTTTATATGACGAACTGATCCAGAGTTATCAGGCCGCCGGGCTTATCCCGGCGTAAACCAACAGATAGGCCTCCAGTTCCTCTCGTTGCCCGGACGTTACAATCGCGCCGATATACCCATCAGGCCGCACCAGCACCCACTCGCCAATCGCCAGTTGGTAGGCACGTTGAAACTCACCTTGCTCGTCAATCACATCTCCCTCAGGCCCAACGATATGGACCTGCACGCCCGGCCAAGCGGGCACTGAATCACGCGTGACGCCATACCCCAGCAGTGTCCAGTGCGTGCCCTGGAACAGATGGAACAGCCGCAGCGCCTGCCCGGCGGCACCTCGGACCGGCGCGTCCGGCGCCCGGTCGCCCGCTGCAACGCCTTTACGCACGGGGCTCTTCAACGCCAGTGAGGACTCGGGGTAGCCGATGTCCAGTTGATGCACTTCCCTGCCCCGGCGCAGTTCGCCATGCTGCATTTCTCCCAGCAGTCTGGTGGACAAACCGAGCACGGAGGCAGCCACCGGCCGGCGCTCTTCTTCATAGGTATCGAGTAAAGCCTCAGGGGCGCCCTGCACCACCGCTGCCAGCTTCCAGCCGAGGTTGTAGGCGTCCTGCACACTGGTGTTGAGGCCCTGGCCACCGGTGGGCGGGTGGATATGCGCGGCGTCACCCACCAGCAGCACCCGGCGCAGGCGGTAGTGATCGGCCAGGCGTGCATTCATGGTGTAGGCCGATGACCAGCTCACGCTGTGCACCTGGACATCGGCGCGACCAGTGCGTTGGGCGATCAGTGCGGTGAGCCCTTCGGCGCTGAAGTCGATGTCGCCATCGGCCGGGATCGGCCCCTGAAGCTGGAACAGGTCGGTGCCGGCCAGCGGGCAGATCGCAATCTGGCGTTGCATATCCCCTTCGCCAAAGCGATGCCAGGCCTCACGCGTCAGGCCGGTAAGCACCCCATCCGCCACCAGGGCGCGCACGCCCAGGGTCTTGCCGGGGAAGCCGATAGCCAGCGCATGCCGGACAAAGCTGCGACCACCATCGGCCCCCACCAGCCAGCGGGCACGCAGGCTTTCTTCGCCGCCCTGGCCGGCCAGCCTGGCGGTGACGCCATCGGCATCCTGTTCGAAGCCGACCAGTTCACAACCGAACTCAGGCCAGTGGCCCAGTTCAAGCAGGCGCTCGCGCATCACCTGTTCCGTCAGAAACTGCGGCACCATCAAGGGTTGCCGGTAGGGCTCGGCCGGTGTCGGCGCCTTGGATGCAGTGAATTCGGCATCGCTGTAGCTGCCATCGTCGCGGTAGCGCCGGTCAGTCGGATAGACTCCACCCACCGCCATCAAACGGTCGAGAATCCCCAGGTCCTCGAAGACTTCCTGGGACCTGGGCTGGATACCCTTGCCACGTGAGCCCTGGAATGGCTGGTGGTTTTTTTCGATCAGGCGGAAGCTGATGCCCCTTCTCGCCAGGTCGATCGCCAGGGTCAGGCCGGCGGCACCGGCACCGCAAATCAGTACATCGACAGCCAATTGCGCTTTCATATGGATCACCTATATGTGCAATACGCACATATTAAGAGAGGCCAACACCGTGTCAATTAAAAGTGTGCAAAAGGCACATATATCCGCCCAGCTGCGTGACCTGCATGGCTCATTGGTCGAGATCGTAGGGGTGATGAATCGCCCGCAACGCGACGAGGCGATGGTGCGCGAAGCCGGGATTTCCCTGGACCGCGCCCTGTTTCCGTTGCTGGTGCTGGTCGAGCGCCTGGGGCCGATTGGCGTGGTCGAACTCGCCGACCGCGTGGGCCGTGACTACACCACGGTGAGCCGGCAGGTGGCGAAGCTGGAAAGCCAGGGGTTGGTTACGCGACAGGCAAGCGCACTCGACCGCCGAGTGCGCGAGTCGGTGATCACCGAGAAAGGCAAGGCCATGACCGACCGCGTCGATGACGCGCGGGAAAGGATCGGTATGTCGATCTTCTCCACCTGGGAGGAAGGCGATTTCGACAACCTGGTGCGACTGATGCGCAAGTTTGCCGAGGACATCAAGGAGGATTCCGTGCGTGCGACGAAGGGTATTTCCTGAAGCCATCCATTTGCAGGTTTGCTGTGGCGAGCGGGCTTGTTGTGGCGAGCGGGCTTGCCCCGCGTTGGGGCGCGAAGCGCCCCCCTCTCTCAGGGCCACATCGCTGCTTCAGGTAGACCGAGGTGCTGGGATTGGGGCTGCTGCGCAGCCCAACGCGGGGCAAGCCCGCTCGCCACAACAAGCCCATTCACCTCAGCAAGGCCATTCACCTCAGCAAGCCCGTTCACCTCAGCAAGCCCGCGCACGGCATCAATCCAACGCCAACTCCACCACCCCACCGTTCAACCGCACCGGCCATACCCGCAAGCGCTGCTCCGGCGCCTCCAGGCACTGCCCGTCTGCCAGGCGGTAATGCTGTTTGTAAATCGGCGCTGCCACCACCAGTTCACCCTTGATGCTGCCGATCAAACCGCGACCGATCACATTCGCCCCCGACTGCGGGTCGTGATTGTCGATGGCATACAGCGTCTGCGCCTGCGCGCCCGGCAGGTAGAACAGTGCGACTTGCGCGCCGTCCAGCCACACCACCACGCCGGAGTTGCTCACCAGGTCTTGCTCGCGGCACACCTGCGTCCAGGTGGCCAGGTTGCGTTGGGTAGTGGCTTGGCTCATCAGGCAATCTCCTCGGTGACGGCAATCAGGTTGAGTTCGGCGGCCATGATTGGCCGGCGCTGGCCGCGTTCCTGGACGAAGTGGATGTCCGGGTCGGGGCGTTTGTCGTTGACGAAGGTGCGGAAGCGCTTGAGTTTTTCCGGGTCCTTGAGGGCGTTGGCCCACTCGCATTCGTAGCGGTCGACCACCTGTTGCATCTGCGCTTCGAGTTCGGCGCCCAGGCCCAGGCTGTCGTGCAGGATCACGTCCTTGAGAAAATCCAGGCCGCCTTCCAGGCTCTCGCGCCACACCGAGGTGCGCTGCAACTTGTCGGCGGTGCGGATGTAGAACATCAGGAAGCGGTCGATGTAGCGGATCAGCGTGGCGTCATCCAGGTCGGTGGCGAACAGCTCCGCATGGCGCGGGCGCATGCCGCCGTTGCCGGCGATGTAGAGGTTCCAGCCTTTCTCGGTGGCGATCACGCCCACGTCCTTGCTCTGGGCTTCGGCGCACTCGCGGGTGCAACCGGACACCGCGAACTTGAGCTTGTGCGGCGAACGCAGGCCCTTGTAGCGGTCTTCGATCAGCAGCGCCATTTTCACGCTGTCTTGCACGCCGTAGCGGCACCAGGTGCTGCCCACGCAGGACTTCACCGTACGCGTGGACTTGCCGTACGCATGGCCGGTCTCGAAACCGGCCGCGATCAATTCGCCCCAGATATCCGGCAACTCGTGCAGCTGTGCGCCAAACAGGTCGATGCGCTGGCCGCCGGTGATCTTGGTGTAGAGGTCATATTTCTTCGCCACTTCACCGATCACAATGAGTTTGTCCGCAGTGATCTCGCCACCCGGAATACGCGGCACCACCGAATAGGTGCCGTTCTTCTGCATGTTGGCCATGAACGTATCGTTGGTGTCCTGCAACGGCACTAGGGACGGGTCCATGATCGGCTGGTTCCAGCACGACGCCAGGATCGAGCCCACCGCCGGCTTGCACACGTCGCAACCAGTGTGACCACGGCCATGTTTGGCCAGCAGTTCGTCGAAGGTGACGATGCCTTCCACGCGCACCAGCGCGTACAGCTCCTGGCGGGTATGGGCAAAGTGTTCGCACAGGCTCTTATCGACACTCACGCCACGGGCGATCAGCTCATGCTCGAACACCTGCTTGAGCAACCCGGCGCAGCCGCCGCAACCGGTGCAGGCCTTGGTCTGCGACTTGAGCAGGCCGAGCTCGCTGCAACCGCCGTCGATGGCAGAGCAGATCGCGCCTTTGGTCACGTTATGGCAAGAGCACACGGTAGCCGATTCCGGCAGCGCGCCGGGACCGAGGGTGGGTGCGCCGCTGGAAGACGGCAGGATCAGGCTGGCCGGTTCGGACGGCAACGCGATGCCGTTCTGCATGTACTGCAGCAAGGTGTCGTAGTAGCTGTTATCGCCGACCAATACGGCACCGATCACCTGCTTGCCCGAAGCATCCACCACCAGGCGCCGATAGCTGGCACTGGCCTCGTCGATGAATTGGTAGCTGCGCGCCCCGGGCGTGTGGGCATGGGCGTCGCCGATGGAACCCACGTCCACGCCGAGCAGCTTGAGCTTGGTCGACATGTCGGCGCCCACAAACGGCTCGGCGGTTTGCGCGCAGAGCAGCGCGGCGACGCCTCGCGCCATCTGGTAGCCCGGCGCGACCAGGCCGAACAGGCTGCCGTTCCAGCAAGCGCACTCGCCAATCGCGTAGATATTCGGGTCGCAGCTCAGGCATTCATCGTTGATCACCACACCGCCACGCGGGCCGATGTCCAGGCCGGCCTTGCGGGCCAGTGCGTCCTGGGCGCGGATGCCGGCGGAGAACACGATCAGGTCGGTTTCGAGGAATTCGTCATTGGCAAAGTTCATGCGGTAGCGGTACTGCTCGCCGGCGCTGATCGACTGGGTCGCACGGGACAAATGCACGCCCACGCCCAGCCGCTCGATCTGCGCCTTGAGCGCCAGGCCGCCGAAGTCATCCAGTTGCACCGGCATCAGGCGCGGCGCGAACTCCACCACATGGGCTTCAAGGCCCAGGCTTTTCAGCGCATTGGCGGCTTCCAGGCCTAGCAGGCCACCGCCCACCACCACGCCGCGTCGGGCATTGGCGGCGGCCTTGCGGATCGCATCCAGGTCTTCAAGGGTGCGATACACCAGGCGTGAGTCGCCCTCGGCGCCTTCGATCGGCGGCACGAACGGATAGGAACCGGTGGCCAGTACCAGCTTGTCGTAGGCGACACAGCCGTCGGCGGTGATCACTTCACAGCGGGCGCGGTCGATCTCCAGCACCGGCACGCCCAGGTGCAGGGTCACCCCCGGCGTCTGGTACAGCGCAGCGTCGGACAGCGCCAGCGACTCGGCATCGCGCCCGGTGAAATACTCGGACAGATGCACCCGGTCATAGGCGCGCATCGGCTCCTCGCTGAACACGTGCAAACGGTAGTGAGCCAACGCGCCGCGTTCGATCAGTTGCGCCACACAGTGGTGGCCGACCATGCCATTGCCGACGACGATCAAGGTTTTGAGAGGGTTCATAGTAAGCACCTGACAACGCTCATCACGGTTTTAAAAGCAAAAAAAAACGCCTGAAACCTTGCGGTTCCAGGCGTCTTTGCCTGTTCTTGTGCGGGTTCGGACCAGGCGACTGCGCCGGATTCACCGCTATTGCCCTGGTTGTCGATCGTCGTTGACCGAGGTGGGTTGATGGGAAGCTTGCAGGGTCTGTGCCAAGCGAAGACAAAGCCCGCACTCAAGGCATCACACGCAAAACAAAGGCGATGAAACTGCGCGTAATCGCCTCCAACTGGTGCGCCTCGCGTCATAAAAGTGCACAAACCCCTTCTGTGGCGAGCGGGCTTGCCCCGCGTAGGGCGGCTTCGCAGCCCTACGCGGGGCAAGCCCGCTCGCCACAAAAAAACCTGGCGCGTGACTTGCTAGGAACACTCCAACCAGGCAGTCAACGCAGACTGCCCTCTCACGACAAAGGCGCCGTGTAACTCCCGTTCTGAACGGAGGGTTACAAGGCGCCTTTTTTGTTTATACGGGTTTCAGATGGCCAACCAAAACATACGCAGTGTGTGTCCCTATTGTGGCGTGGGCTGCGGCATCATCCTGCAGGTCGAGCACAATAAAGTGGTCAAGGTGATCGGCGACAAGGCCCACCCCACCAACTTCGGGCGCCTGTGCACCAAGGGCACTACCTGCGGCCAGGCCATCGCCGAGTCCGGCCGCATGGAGAACGCCTATGTGCGCCAGGCCCGCGACCATGACCCCGTACGCCTCGGCATGGACAAGGCCATCAGCGAAACCGCCCGGCGCCTGCGCCAGACCCTCGACACACACGGCCCGGACGCGCTGGCCTTCTACGTATCAGGTCAGATGTCGCTGGAGTCCCAGTACCTGATCAACAAATTGGCCAAGGGCTTTGTGCGCACCGCCAACATCGAGTCCAACTCGCGCCTGTGCATGGCCAGCGCCGGCAGTGGCTACAAACTGTCCCTCGGTTCCGACGGCCCACCGGGCTCCTATGAAGACTTCGACCGCGCCGACCTGTTCTTCGTGATCGGCGCGAACATGGCCGACTGTCACCCTATCCTGTTCCTGCGCATGATGGACCGGGTCAAGGCCGGGGCGAAGCTGATCGTGGTCGACCCCCGGCGCAGCGCCACGGCAGACAAGGCCGACCTGTTCCTGCCGATCAACCCCGGCACCGACCTGGCCCTGCTCAATGGCCTGTTGCACCTGCTGCTGAAAAACGGCCATACCGATCCTGCCTTCATCGCGAACTTCACCGAAGGCTGGGAGGCGATGCCGCCATTTCTGGAGGACTATTACCCCGAGCACGTCGCCGCCATCACCGGCCTCGCCGAAGCGGATATCCGCCAAGCCGCCGACTGGATCGGCCAGGCCACCGAGTGGATGAGCTGCTGGACCATGGGCCTCAACCAGAGCACCCACGGCACCTGGAACACCAACGCGCTGTGCAACCTGCACCTGGCCACCGGCGCCATTTGCCGCACAGGCAGCGGGCCGTTTTCCCTCACCGGCCAACCCAATGCCATGGGCGGCCGCGAGATGGGCTACATGGGCCCGGGCCTGCCGGGGCAGCGCTCAGTGTTGGTGGACGCGGACCGCGCCTTCATCGAAAACCTGTGGCAGATCCCCCACGACAGCCTGCCGCGCCAGGCCGGCAGTGGCACCGTGGCGATGTTCGAGCAGATGGCCGCCGGCCGGATCAAGGCCTGCTGGATCATCTGCACCAACCCGGTGGCCAGCGTGCCCAACCGGCAAACCGTGATCAACGGCCTGCACACCGCCGAGCTGGTGATCAGCCAGGACGCCTTCCTCGACACCGAGACCAACCGCTACGCCGACATCCTGCTGCCCGGCGCACTGTGGGCCGAGGCCGAGGGCGTGATGATCAACTCCGAGCGCAACCTGACCCTGATGCAAAAGGCCGTGGACGCGCCCGGCGAGACCCTGCCCGACTGGCAGATCATCGCCCGGGTCGCCTGTGAGATGGGCTTTGCCGAGGCCTTCACCTACGCATCCGCCGCCGAGGTCTTTGAAGAAATCAAACAGGCCTGGAACCCCAAGACCGGCTACGACATCCGTGGCGCCAGCTACCCGCGCCTGCGTGAAAACCCTGTGCAATGGCCCTGCGCATCGGTTGAGGCAGCGCACCGCAACCCGATCCGCTACCGTCATGGCGGCACCCTCACCTTCGCCACCGAAAGCGGCAAGGCGCGGTTCTTCGCTCGCGCGCATATGCCGCCCGCCGAGATGCCCGACGACGGGTTTCCCTTCGTGCTCAACACCGGTCGTGTGCAGCACCAGTGGCACACCCTGACCAAGACCGGCAAGATCGCCACCCTGAACAGACTCAACCCCGGCCCCTTCGTCGAACTGCACCCCGAAGACGCCGCCCGCCTGGGCATCAAGGACAAGGACCGGGTCGAAATACGCTCCCGGCGCGGTCACGCCGTGCTGCCCGCCGTGGTCACCGACCGCGTGCAGCCGGGCAACTGCTTTGCGCCGTTTCACTGGAACGATGTGTTCGGCGAACACCTGGCGATCAACGCAGTGACCCATGATGCGGTGGACCCGATTTCCCTGCAGCCGGAGTTCAAGTGCTGCGCCGTCGCCCTCAGCCGTGTCGAGCTGATCGACCACCAGTTCCTCGACCTCCCTTCCCCCGTAGCAGAGGACACCGCCATGTCGCGCCTCGACGCCTTCGCCGACATCACCGGCATCCGCCACCTATCGCCACCGCCCCTGAACGACAGCGAACGCACCTACCTCGCCGGCTTCCTCAGCGGCTTGCACACCAGCGCCGCGCGCCAGGGTTTCGGCGTACCGACCCTGCCGGCGACTGCGCCGCTGACCGAGGCGTCACGCTTATGGCTGAACGGCTTGCTCGCCGGCTTGTTCAGTCCTACAGAACCCCTCGCCGCGCCCTCCCCGGCCGTCACCCTGCTGTGGGCCTCGCAGACCGGCAATGCCGAAGCCCTGGCCGAACGCTTTGCCAAGCGCCTGCGCGAAACAGGCATCAGCGTGGAACTGAGCGCGATGGCGGATTTCCCCGCGAGTAAACTGGCAAGCACCCACACCCTGGCGCTGATCAGCAGCACCTTTGGCGACGGCGACCCGCCCGACAACGGCGAAGGTTTCTGGCACAGCCTGCGCACCGCCGAGACTCGCCTGGAGTCGTTGCGCTTTGCGGTATTGGCCTTGGGCGACGCCAACTACGAGCAGTTCTGCAACCACGGCAAGCAACTGGACCGGCGCCTGCTGGAACTGGGGGCAACGCGCCTGCTGGAACGGGTGGACTGCGACACTGAATTCGAAGCCGCCGCGGATGCCTGGCTGGCGCGGTTCCAGCAGGCACTCAACCCGGCAAAACCGGTGGCACCGGCGACTCCCACCGGTAAAACCAAGCTGTACGGCTCGCGCCTGCTGCTCAACCGCCATCTCAACCCGCACAGCGCGCACAAGGAAACCCGCCAGTTCGCCCTGGACCTGGCCGACTCCGGGCTGACCTATGAAGCCGGGGATGCCCTGGGCATACGACCACGCAACTGCCCCGAACTGGTCAGCGAACTGCTCGACCTCACCCGCCTGAATGCCAGTACTTGCGTGAACATCGACACCTTCGGCGATGTGCCGTTGCAACAGGCCCTCACCCAGCACTTCGAAATCGCCCGGCCCAGCAGCGACACCCTGGCCTTCATCGCCGAGCGCAGCGCCAACCCGGGTCTCAAGCACTTGCTCAACCCCGAGCACAAGGCCGAACTCAATGACTGGCTGTGGGGCCGGCAACTGGCGGATGTGTTGCAGGAATACCCCATCGACTGTTCGGCGGACGAGCTGCTGGGCACCCTCAAGCGTCTGCAACCGCGCTTGTATTCGATTGCCTCCAGCGCCAAGGCGTACCCGCACGAGGTGCACCTCACCGTGGCCGCTGTGCGTTATGGCAAGCGCAAAGGCGTGTCGTCGACCTTCCTCGCCGACCGCGTCGGTGACGGGGAAGTGCCGCTGTTCGTGCAACCGTCGAAACACTTCCGCACGCCCAGCGACGCAGAGGTGCCGATGATCATGATCGGCCCCGGCACCGGCATCGCGCCGTTCCGTGGGTTCTTGCAGGAGCGCCGGGCGCTGGGTCATCAGGGACGCAACTGGCTGTTCTTCGGCGAGCAGCACGCCGCCAGCGACTTCTACTACCAGGACGAGTTGCAAGGTATGCAGCGCGATGGCCTGCTCACCCACCTGAGCCTGGCGTTCTCTCGCGACCAGGCGCAAAAGGTGTATGTGCAGGACCGCATCCGCGATCAGGGCGCCGAGCTTTGGCGCTGGCTACAGGACGGCGCCAGGCTTTACGTCTGCGGCGATGCCAGCCACATGGCCAAGGACGTCGACCAGGCCTTGCGCCTGGTCGCGCAAACCCACGGCGGGCTTGGCGTGGAGGGCGCCGTAGAGTACTGGCGGCAGATGAGCGAACAGAAGCGTTATCTGCGTGATGTGTACTGATTGGATACAGAACAATATGCACTTTGTATTGTGTACAAAAAACCCTAAAGATTTATCGGTGCCAGGCCGAAACAGCAGTGATAGCAAATCGCCTGACTCCTGATCGAGGAATGCAGCGATTTGGCCGCCCTTCACGCTGATGGTCGTCTCGATGAAAATAAAAAATAAGCTGGTCCTGGCATTTGTCTCTGTTGCATTTATTCCGGTCAGCCTGGTGGCCGTGATTTCGGTCATGAACACGCGGACCCAGGCGGTGGATCAGTTCATCGATGGCAGCACCCGGGAGATTCGCCAGATCGACGGTAACATTCGCCAGTTCTTCGATGGCACGTTGCAAAACGTCGATCAGATGGCCACTGATCCTGTATACACTTCTGTCGGCACGCTGAAGAACTACCAGGCCGCCGATGCCGCCAGCCAACCGCTGCCGGCCGAGGCGCAAGCCGTGATCGAGCGCTTCGCACGCTTTGGCGCCACCCACCCGGCGGCAGCGATCCTGTCCATCGGCCTGGAAGACGGCACCTACGCCAAATGGCCGGATGACCCCCAACTGGCCAAATACGACCCGCGCACCCGCCCCTGGTACAAGGCGGCCATGGCCAGCCCCGGCAAAACCGTGCGCACCCCCGCGTATTACTACGACAAGGACGATGTAGCATTGGTGGGCACCGCCCGGGCGATGCTGGAAAACGGCAAGGCCAAGGGCGTGTTCGTGGTCAGCGTCTCCCTGAAAAACCTCACCGAGCTGGTCAAGAGCATCAAGCTGGGCGAAAGCGGCTACGTGATGCTGATCGAAGACGGCGTGGTGCTGGTGGACCCGCGTGACGCCGCCCACAGCTTCAAGCCGCTCAAGGACCTGGGCGCGCCCTACGCGCAGTTGGCCGACACGCCTCAGGGATCCACCGAGGTGGTGATCGATGGCGTGCGCTACATGGCCAACGTGTGGACCTCCCCCGGCCTTGGCTGGCGCTACATCGGCCTGATCGAACACCGTGAAGTCATGGCCGAAGCCACGCGCATGACCTACCTCACGGCCATCATCGTCGGCGTGCTGGTGCTGATCTTCGGGCTGATCGCGGCGGCGTTCTCCAAGGTCATCGTCAAGCCCATCGGCCAGGTCAGCACCGGCTTGCAGTCCATCGCCCAGGGCGAAGGCGACTTGCGCCACGAACTGCAGGTACAGGGCAAGGATGAAACCGCCGAGCTGGCCGGCTGGTTCAACAAGTTCCTCGCGGCGATCCGCCAACTGATCCAGCACATCGGCGCGGCGTCGGCCAATTTGCAGAACGCTTCCAAGGTCAACAGCGAGGTGGCGCACAATATGAACGAGGCGGCCGGACGCCAGCGCGAGGCCGTTGAATTGGTGTCGACCGCATTCAATGAAATGGTCGCCACCGCCAACGAAGTCGCCCGTTCCTGCAGCGGCGCCGCGGAGTCCGCCGAAAACGGCCACCGGCGCGTGGCCGAGGGCAAGCAGCAGATCGAAGTCACCACCGACAACGTCAATCGCCTGGGGCGCCGTCTCACCGAGTCGTCCCAGGCCATGGTCGAACTGGAAGCTGGCAGCCGCAGCATCAACCAGATCCTCGGCACCATCCGCGCGATTGCCGAACAGACCAACCTGCTGGCCCTCAACGCCGCCATCGAGGCCGCCCGGGCCGGTGACCAGGGCCGTGGCTTCGCGGTGGTGGCCGATGAAGTGCGTGCCCTGGCCAAGCGCACGTCCGACTCCACCGGCGAGATCGAGCAACTGCTCGGCACCCTGGAAAACAAGACCCAGGAAGTCACCCAGAAGATGGGCAGTTGCCTGGACTTGTCGCGGGCCAGTGTGTCATCCATCGAAAGTGCGCGGGACAGCTTCGAAGGTATCCAGACGTCGGTGAACGAGATCCGCGACCAGAACCTGCAGATTTCCGCCGCCGCCGAGGAACAACACAGCGTGGCCGAAGAGATCAACCGGCACATCCAGCAGATCTACGACGAGGCACGCCTGGTGGAGAGCCTGGCCAACTCGGCGCAGGACGACTCGGGGCGCTTGTCCACTCTGTCGGATGAATTGAATGGATTGGTGGGGCGCTTCAAGTCCTGAGGAAGTCAGTGCTCTGGCGCCATATGGCAAACGCTCAAATGCGCGATTGCGCAACCATCCAGGCGTGGAACGCCTGAAGTCGAGCCGTGAATGTTTCACGGTCGGCACTCGGGTTCCGGGCCTCGAACAAAAAGAAGGCCACCTGAGTCATCTTGGATGGGTACTCCTTCACGAACAGCGCCACATGCATTTCCAGCGTATGCGGCCACGATGCCTGCTCACCGCAGAGTATCTGGGTGGCTCTGAGCAGCTTGCGTGACGCTTCGCGCTGCAGGCGGAGTCGCTCCTGCTCGTTGGCGGCATGTGCGATGCGGCCAAGGTAAGCGGTGAGCACCGCTTCAAAGTCACCGTTCACGGCCAGGGCAATATCCAGTGATGGCCGAAACCGCTCGAACTGCGCCGACAGATCATTGCCCCACACGCACCGGCAGTGGTGCTTGAGCCAGAATCCCCAGCTGTTGCTGTTTTCGATGGCCAGGACCTGTGCGCGGCTGCCAATATCGAAATCCACCTTGGTGACTTGCGGGTACCGCACGGCCAGGTCGCATCGCACCCGTTCCAACCGCTCCAAAACTGCAGAGGTCGGCGGCTCACATAGCACCACCGTCAGATCAAGATCGGAAACGCCCGGCAGCGCATCGCCACGCGCGACGCTGCCATAAAGATAAAGGCCGTCCACTCCCAAGTCAGGCTGCGAGAGCACGTTGCAGACAGCCTCGAGCAGTGGCTGAAACTCACGCTGCACGGGGACGTGGGGAACCGTAAGGATAAAGCCCTCAGCGTCCACCCCCGTGGATTGCGCCGGGCTCATGGATGATGCCTCTCGATCACCAGGCCCTCAGCCTCGCTCGGTACACTGAAATGGCGGGTAATCAGATCAAACTCAGCATCAGTGGCGGCAAAGTCATGCTCACCCTGGGCGTTGCGCGCATGCAGCCTGGCCCGACAGGTGGCGTCATCCAGCTCCAGGTAGTGCAGGCAGTGCCGGGCCTTGGCGGCGTGTGCCAACCCCAGCAGCCATTCGCGACTGGCCACTGTATTGGCAGGGAAATCCAGCACCACGTCGAGGCCCGACTGCAGCACATTGATCACCAAGGGGCCCAGTACGCCGCGAATACGCTGGGCGCATTTGATGTAATCCGCAATGGCGTGGATTTCACCGGGGTAAAGCGTGGCGAGCCAGTGGTCTTCGCTGAGTACAATGGCAGCGTGCTCAGTGGCGAGGGTCTTGGCGAGTGTGGACTTGCCGGAGGCGATCTTGCCGCAGAGCAAATGCAGGGTTGGCATGGGGCGGTTCCTTATGTCAGTCCCGCCAGCATGACCGCCATGGATTGATCACACAACGCCCCGTTTCCAATGCTCGTGGAACGCCAGGGCCGCGACATTCTTGTCCTTGGCTTCGAGCATGATGTCGAAGCGGTCGAGAAACTGCAGCGCATAATCGTTGGTCCAGCGGTTCCACATCTGTGCGCTGTGGGCGTAGAGGTCGCGCTTGGACACCACCTGCAACAGCGCGTCCATTTCCAGCTTGTGTTCGGCATCAAAGCCCAGCTCTTGCAGGCTCTCAGGGGGCTGGGAGTAATGCATGGTCGGTCGCACGCCGCGCCAGCTTTCAATTACCCGGGCGACCCGCTCCGAGTGGGGGTCGATGTAGTCGTTTTCGTTGATCCAGCAGTGGTGGATGTCCAGGACCACCGGTGCCAGGTCGGCGACTTGCAGGCAATGGTCCAGGCCATAGGTCTTTTCGTCGTTCTCGAACGTGATGCAGTTGCGCGCCACCTCCGACAGGCGCGACCACACGGCGCGGGTGCCTTCCACGCCGAGGCGGCCGGCGATATGCACGTTGCACTTGAGGTCCTGGAAGCGCCGGCCATAACCCATCATGCGGATCATGTCGGCGTGGTATTCGAATTCGGCGAGGCTGTTTTCCACCACGCCGGGGTTTTCCGAGCCGAGTACACAGTATTGGCCCGGGTGGAATGACAGGCGGATATCCGAGGCGCGGGCCAGCTCACCGATGGCGGCAAAACCCTCAACCAATTGACGCTCGATAGCCGGGTCCTTGTAGACGCTGGCCACTTTGGGATGGCTGTAGAACGGCAACAGGTCGCTGCTCAAGCGCAGCATGCGCAGGGTCGAAGGCAATTCAGCGACATACGCCAGCAGGCGCAATTGAGCGGCCAGGTTGTGCGTGACCACTTCCACCAGTTTGTCCCGGGCCACCTGCGGTGTAACGCTGTCCATCCAACGCAACGTGGTGGTGCGCGGGTTGAACGGACCTTCGATCAGCTTTTGGGCGCTGGCCGACAGTAGCCGTTCGGGATGTTTGTATTGGCACGCGAAGCCAATGCGTGAGTGAGTCATGGAGGCGCCTGGCGTAGGAAAAAGGAGCGAATGATACGGGGTTAGTCCGGGGTCGACCCAGGCGGGTTCCCACTATTTCGAAACGTTTCACGCTGAACTTTCTCACCGGCGCTGCGTTCACTTCTTATGCGCTGCCCCGTCCAGGGGCGTTGTACAACAAGGAGCCGCCCCCGTATGACTACCCTCCCCGTTTACCGATATGCCCCAGGGCCGCTGCATGCGACCTTGCTCGCCGGCACCGTGCCGTTGTTTCTTGGTGCCTTGCTCAGCGACATTGCCTACACCCAGACCTACCAGATCCAATGGGCCAACTTCGCCTCCTGGCTGATTGCCGGCGCGTTGGTGTTCGCAGGTTTCGCGTTTCTGTTCGCGCTGGTCAACCTGCTGCGCGCCGAGCACAAGGCCGGTCAACCCACTCGCTATGTGCTGTTGCTGTTGGCCACTTGGGTACTGGGCCTGGTCAATGCCTTCCAGCATGCCAAGGACGCCTACGCCTCGATGCCCGGCGGCCTGATCCTGTCGGCCATTGTCTTGCTGCTGACGTTGGCGGCCACATGGACCGGCCTGCGTTCGGGAGGTGTCAAATGAAAACGTCCAGCACCCTGACCCTATTGAGCGCCGCGCTGTTGCTGAGTGCCTGCGGTGGCGAAGGCGACAAGACCCAGGCCCGTGGCCCCGATCCCAAGCTGCCGGAACAGCAAAGCAGCCTGTTGCCGAGCATGAAAATCGCCGAACCTGCGCCCTGGGGCGAACAGAAACCCAAGGTGCCGGACGGCTACAGCATCACCGCGATTGCCACCGACCTGGCGATCCCGCGCCAGACCCTGGTGCTGCCCAACGGCGATATCCTGGTTGCCGAAGGCCGTGGCGGCAGTGCGGCCAAGCTCAAGCCCAAGGATGTGATCGCCAGCCTGATCAAGGCCGAGGGCAACACCAAGGTCAAGAGCGGCAACCGCCTGACCCTGCTGCGCGACGCCGATGGTGACGGCACCTACGAACTCAAGACCGTATTCGCCGACAACCTCAATGCGCCCTATGGCCTGGCGTTTGCCAACGGCAAACTCTACGTGGCCAACCAGGACGCACTGGTGAGCTTCGACTACGCCGACGGCCAGACCAAAGCCAGCGGCCCGCCGAGCACCGTCACCGACCTGCCGGCGCAGATCAACCATCACTGGACCAAGTCCCTGGCCGTGAGCGCCGATGGCAGCCAGCTTTATGTGGGCATCGGCTCCAACAGCAACGTCACCGAACGCGGCATGGAAGTGGAGATCGACCGTGCGATGGTCTGGCAGATCGATGCCGCCACCGGGGCGCACAAGCCCTACGCCACTGGCTTGCGCAACCCCACGGCACTGACCATCCAGCCGGACACCGGGCACCTGTGGACGGTGGTCAACGAGCGCGACGAACTGGGCCCGGACCTGGTGCCGGACTACCTGACCTCGGTGCGTGAAGGCGCGTTCTACGGCTGGCCGTACAGCTACTGGGGCCAGAACGTCGACCCACGCGCTCAACCGCAGAACCCAGCCAAGGTGGCCGCCGCGATCAAGCCGGATTACAGCCTGGGCTCCCACGTGGCCGCCCTTGGCGTGGACTTTTCCATCCCGCAGATGGGCGAGCAGTTTGCCGATGGTGTGTTCGTCGGCGAGCACGGCAGTTGGAACCGCGACAACCCGGTGGGCTACAAGGTGATCTTCGTGCCGTTCAGCAATGGCAAGCCGTCCGGTGAGCCCATCGACTTCGCCACCGGCTTTCGCGGCGACGACGGCAAGACCCGTGGGCGCCCGGTGGGTGTGACGGTGGACCCGAAAGGTGCGCTGATCATTGCCGATGACCTGGCCAATACCGTTTGGCGCGTGACGCGGAACCGCTAAACAAAATGTTTGACATGGTTGCCTGAAGCAACAATATTGTTGCCTCAGGCAACCATTCGAGCATTTCAGCATGTCCACCCCCTTGCTTGTCGAACGCGCCGGCATCGTGCGCGGCTTCAACCGCTTCTACACCCACCAGATCGGCGTGTTGCAGGAACACTTGCTGCAAAGCGACTACTCCCTCACTGAAATCCGCGTGATGTACGAATTGTCTTCCCGGGGTGACCTCACCAGCGCCGACCTGTGCCAGATGCTCGGCCTCGACGCGGGTTACCTGAGCCGGTTGACCAGTGGCTTTGAAAAGCGCGGCCTGATCCAGAAAGTCCGCTGCGCCACCGACGCCCGCGCCGTGCAATTGCACCTCACCGACCACGGCCGCGCCGTGCTGGCGCCGCTGGAGCAGCAAACCCAGCGCGAAGTCATCGCCCTGCTCGAGAGCCTGCCCGAACCGCAACAGCAACAACTCACCGAAGCGATGAAGCGCATCCAGGCCCTGCTGCAAGGCACCGCGCCCAGCTATCTGCTGCGTGACCCGCAACCCGGCGACATGGGCCGCGTGGTGCAGCAGCAAACCGCGATCTATGCCCGTGAATACGGCTGGAATTGGGAATTCGAAGCGCTGGTGGCGGAGATCGTCGCCAAGTATCTGCGCGAATATGACCCCACGTGCGAGCGCTGCTGGATCGCGGAAAAGGACGGCGAGGTGGTGGGCTCGGTGTTCGTGATCCGCCATGACCAGACCACGGCCAAGCTGCGCATGCTCTACGTGGATGCCAGCGCACGGGGCATGGGTATCGGCCAGCGCCTGGTGGATGAGTGCGTACGCTTTGCCCGCCAGGTGGGCTACACACGCATGCTGCTGTGGACCGTGGATATTCTGACCGACGCGCGCAAGCTGTATCAGAAAGCCGGGTTCGAGCTGGTGGAGGAAGAGCCGATGGTCAGCTTCGGCAAAGCCCTGGTCAGCCAGACCTGGGCTCGCCCGCTGTGAAACAGCCCCGCGCCATGGCGGCGCGGGACGTGGAGCCTTACAGGTCAGTGATTTCCTTGTGGCGCGGCACCAACGTCTTCATCACGCTCCAGGCCACCAGGTAGGCCAGCGCACAGATCGCGAACATGATCATGTAGCCGGTATGGATGTCGTTGATGGACTTGTAGTAGTCGAACACCCAGCCGCCGATCTTGGTCATGACCACGCCGCCCAGGCCGCCGGCCATGCCGCCGATACCGACCACCGAGGCCACGGTTTTCTGCGGGAACATGTCCGAGACGGTGGTGAAGATGTTGCACGACCACGCCTGGTGCGCCGAGGCGCCCACACCGATCAGCAGTACCGGCACCCAGAAGCCGATATAGCCCAACGGCTGCGCCAGCAACACCACCAGCGGGAACAATGCGATCACCAGCATGGCTTTCATGCGCCCGTCGTACGGTGCATCGCCGCGCGCCATGAAGTAGCTGGGGAACCAGCCGCCACCAATGCTGCCGACCATGGTCATGCTGTACAGCACCGCCAGCGGCATGACGATATCGGCGCCTTTCATACCGTATTGCGCCGACAGGTAAGTGGGCAGCCAGAACAGGAAGAACCACCACACGCCATCGGTCATGAACTTGCCGAAGGCAAAGGCCCAGGTCTGGCGATAGGTGAGCAACTTGAACCAGGAGACTTTTTTCTCCACGGCGCCGGCCGGTGACGGGGTGAACGGCTGCACGGTCTGGTCACTGCGGATATAGGCCAGTTCTGCGGCCGACAGGCGTTTTTGCTCCTCCGGCTTGCGGTAGAGCGCGATCCACACCGCGACCCACACGAAGCCGAGCCCGCCGATCACGATAAACGCCGCTTCCCAGCCCCACAGACCGGCAATCAATGGCACGCAGATCGGCGCCAGGATCGCGCCCACGTTGGCGCCGGAGTTGAAGATACCGGTGGCCAGCGAGCGTTCTTTCTTGGGGAAATATTCGGCGGTGGCCTTGATCGCAATCGGGAAGTTGCCCGCCTCGCCAATCGCCAGCACCGCACGGGACAACATGAAGCCGGCAATCGACACCGGGATCACCGCCAGGCCGATCGCGCCGCTGATGACCGCGATGCCCTCGCCCATCGGCACCGAGAAGGCATGCATGATCGCGCCCGTGGACCAGATGCCAATCGCCACCACATAGGCCGCCTTGGTGCCGATCTTGTCGACGAAGCGCCCGGCGAACAGCATGGAGATCGCGTAGACAAACTGGAACACCGCCGCGATGTTCGCGTAGTCGGTGTTGCTCCAGCCAAATTGCGTGGACAACTGCGGTGCCAACAGGCTGAGCACCTGGCGGTCGAGGTAGTTGACGGTAGTCGCGAAGAACAGCATCGCGCAGATGGTCCAGCGATAGTTGCCTACCGCTTGGCCAACGCGGTGAGCGTGGATGGGCTCGTTCAAGTTCATGGCATCACTTTTTATTTTTGTTAGGTAGGACATATGTAACGTCATATGTCGTCGTACAACTGCGACTTTTATATCGGGCCGCCTACCGGCTGTCAATCTGAAAGATTGCCGTTTATCGAGGTTCTACGTGGGTCTGTAAAAGGTCAGGCAAATACAGTTGTAGGATGACAAATACGCATGACCAGGCTGGGCGCTTTGCCCGGTACATCGTCGAGCACACCAAAAGGCTGCATACCGATCTTTTCCAGCACCCGGATCGAGGCCCCATGATCCGGTCGCACCAGCCCGAACACCTCGGGCAACCCCAGGCTGTCGAATGCCAGCGCCAACGCGTCGTGCCCCAACTCGGTGGCATAGCCCTGCCCCCAGGCCTGCACCGCAAAACGGTAACCCAGGTTGATGCGCCGCTCGGTCAGGTAGTTGAGGGGCGCGATACCGCCGAAGCCGATGATGTGGTCCGGCGCCTCGCGCCGTGCAATCGCCCACCAGCCGTACCCTTGGGTCGCCCACTGTTCAAGCCAGTGATCCAGCAGACGCTGCGCCGCCTCCAGGCTGGCCATGGGGCCCGATGGGTTGAACAGGTTGGTCTGCGGGTCGCCGAAGATCGCGAACAATCGCTGCAGGTCGCCCGGCTGCGGCTGGCGGTAGACTAGGCGGGAATGGGCGGCTGGCATTCGCATAACTCGTGTGTGGAGGGACAAAGTTCAATCCATCTGCAAAAAAACGCAAAGAGTGGTGAATTATTTCATGTCCGCTTGTATCTGAAGTGACAGAGCGGTGCCATCGCAGTGATGGCGCCTCCCATGTTCTGTTTTAGAGTGCCCCGCATGAAATTACGTAAGAAAAGCGTCAAGCCCATCGGATTGAAAGACATCACCATCGTCGACGACACCAAGGTGCGCAAGGCGATCACCGCCGCCGCCTTGGGTAACGCCATGGAATGGTTCGACTTTGGCGTCTATGGGTTTGTCGCCTATGTGCTCGGTAAGGTGTTCTTCCCCGATGCCTCGCCCAGCGTACAAATGATCGCAGCACTGGGTACCTTCTCCGTGCCGTTCCTGATCCGTCCCCTGGGTGGCCTGTTCTTCGGTGCACTGGGTGATAAATACGGGCGGCAAAAGGTCCTGGCCGCGACCATCGTGATCATGTCCCTGAGCACCTTCGCCATCGGCCTGATCCCCTCCTACGCCTCGATTGGCATCTGGGCGCCGATCCTGCTGTTGCTGTGCAAAATGGCCCAGGGTTTCTCGGTGGGTGGCGAATACACCGGTGCGTCGATCTTCGTCGCGGAGTATGCGCCGGACCGCAAGCGCGGCTTCCTCGGCAGCTGGCTGGACTTCGGTTCCATCGCCGGCTTCGTGCTGGGTGCCGGTGTGGTGGTGTTGATTTCCAGCATCCTGGGCGAAGCCGACTTCGAGTCGTGGGGCTGGCGCCTGCCGTTCTTCCTTGCCCTGCCCCTGGGCATCATCGGCCTGTACCTGCGTCACGCCCTGGAGGAAACCCCGGCGTTCCAGCAGCACATGGACAAAATGGAACAGGGCGACCGCGAAGGCTTGACCCACGGCCCCAAAGTCTCGTTCAAGGAGGTCGCGACCAAGCACTGGCGCAGCCTGCTGACCTGCATCGGCATCGTCGCGGCCACCAACGTGACGTACTACATGCTGCTCACCTACATGCCGAGCTACCTGTCCCATAACCTGCACTACAAAGAAAACAGCGGCGTGCTGATCATCATCGCGATCATGGTCGGCATGCTGTTCGTGCAGCCGTTCATCGGTTTTGTCAGCGACAAGATCGGCCGCAAGCCGTTCATCATCGCTGGCAGTATCGGTCTGCTGTTCCTGTCCATTCCGGCGTTTATGCTGATCACCAGCGGCAAGATCGGCCTGATTTTCGCCGGCCTGCTGATCCTCGCGGTGATCCTCAACTTCTTCATCGGCGTAATGGCCTCCACACTCCCCGCGATGTTCCCCACTCACTTGCGCTACAGTGCATTGGCCAGTGCGTTCAATGTCTCGGTATTGATCGCCGGTGTCACGCCGACCGCCGTGGCCTGGCTGGTGGAAAGCACCGACAACCTGTACATGCCCGCCTACTACCTGATGGTGTTTGCGGTGGTCGGCCTGGTCACTGGCCTGACCATGAAGGAAACCGCCAACAAGCCATTGCGTGGCGCAGCGCCGGCGGCGTCGGACATGGAAGAAGCCAAGGAGTTGTTGCAGGAACATCACGACAACATCGAGCAGAAGATCGAAGATATCGACGCGCAGATTGCCGAATTGGAAGCCAAGCGCCAGACCCTGGTGCAGCAACATCCGCGTATCAACTGAAGCCTGACCCTGCATGGCGGCCCCACCCGCCGCCATGTTTCTGGAGAGTTCAACCATGGTTCCAAGCGTCACCGCACCACAGTCGTTGCTCAGCGCAGATGAACGCGCCGCCATTGCCGAAATAGAAGCCACCACCAGCATCCTGCAACTGGTTACCCGCCTGACCGGCATGCGCTTCGCCGGCATCGCCAAATTCACCGACCTGGAATGGGTGGTCTGCTCCGTGCATGACACCGTCGACATGGGCATTCATGTCGATGACGTGCTTGAGCTGGAAACAACGTTGTGCAGCGAGTTCTGTATCAACCCACAGACCCTGTTCATCCCGCAGATCAGCCAGAGCGGCCGCTTCGCCGCACGTCCGGTGGTCAAGCAATACGCCATCGAGAGCTATGCCGGTGCACCGATCTTCCTGCCCGACGGCCGTCTGTTCGGCGCGCTGTGTGCACTGGATTCGCGGGCAATGCTGTTCGAAGATCCCAACCTGCCGGAAACCCTCAGCCTGTTTGCTCGGCTGATCGGCTGCATTTTTTTCGCCAACCTGACGACCAGCGATACCTGAGCGTTCAGTTTTCCAGCAGCGCCGCCGATAACCAGGGATACCCCTGACTTGCAGCGCTGCCCTGCGGGAAACAATGCCGAACACTCTCGTCCCGATCACCCGAACGCTCTCCAACCGCACCAGCCTGTCGCTGACACGGACCTCACTGTTCAATTTCACGGCCCTGTTGGTCCTGGTATTTGCAGCAGCAGCCTACTCGCTGATCTACCTGGCCCATGACCTGGACCACGCCGAGCAAGAGGAAAACGCGTTTTACACGCGTAAAGCCGTGCAGTCCCTGGAAAAATCCCTGCGGGTGACCGTCAAGGACTACGCCTTCTGGAGCGACGCCTACAAGCACTTGCACCTCAAGGTGGACACCGATTGGGCCTACGGTCGCGGCAACGTCGGCGCCACACTGTTCCAGGATTTCGGCTTCCAGGGGCTGTTTGTGGTCAACGACGCCAACAGCACGGTGTACGCCGTAATCGAAGGCAAGCTGCAACCCATTGACCTCAGCGACTGGCTCGCCCAGCCCATCACGCAGGTCCTCGAGCAGGCTCGTGCCGGAGCCGAACAGGAAACGCCGGTCACCGCCTTCATCAACGTGCGCGGCAGCCCGGCACTCGTGGCCGCAGCCGCCATCACGCCCGGCACCGACCCCACGGTGAAGGTGGATGGGCGCCCCGCGTCGGTACTGGTGTTTGTCGACATTCTCGACAGCGCCCACCTGGCCCTGATCGGCAATGATTTCGGGGTGAATCAACTGCATATCGCCAGCGCCGATGAGGTCGGCAATACCTTGCTGGTCCCCCTGGGCGAAAACGGTGCAGCCGGCAGCCTGCATTGGCAGCCGGCGCGCCCAGGCGTGCGGTTGATGGGTGTTGGCTTGCCGCTGCTGGGCCTGGCCGCATTGCTGGTATGCCTGATGACCTGGGTGATCCTGCGCCGCGCCAGTGCCGCTGCCCTGGCCCTGGATGCCAGCCATGCGTCGCTGCTAGACAGCCAGAATGCCCTGACTACCAGTGAAGCGCGCTTTCGCGATGTGGTGGAAGCCAGCTCCGATTGGGTCTGGGAAATCGACGCCGGCTGGCGTTTCACGTACTTGTCGGAGCGCTTCGAGAACGTAACCGGCCTGGCCCGTCATACCTGGATCGGCGCCGCCATCAACGAGCTCCTGGACACGGAAGCCGGCGCGCTTTCGCAATGGCTGAACACCCCCAGCCGTACCGCGGACCTCAGCGTGCAATGCCGCTACGTCGACGCCCACGGCCAGGAACGCACCACACGGCTCGCGGCAAGGCAAATGCCCTGTGGCGGTTTCCGCGGAACCGCCACCGACGTGACCGAGGAAGTCGAAGCACGGCGCCGCATTGAATTCCTGTCTCAGCACGACGCACTCACCGGGCTGGCCAACCGAACGCGCCTGCAAGCGTTCCTCGACGACAAGCTCAAGGCACTGCCGGCGTCGGGGCAGCCTTTGGTCATGCTCAGCCTGGACCTGGACCGCTTCAAACCGGTCAACGACCTGCTCGGGCACGCCGCGGGCGACCACGTGCTCAACGAAGTGTCGACCCGCCTGGCCGATTGCGTGCGCCACGGCGACCTGGTAGCCCGGGTGGGTGGCGATGAGTTTGTGATGATCCTCACGAATGCGGGGACCCAGGACGATGTCGAGTCCTTGTGCCTGCGCTTGATCGAGTCCGTTGAACAGGCGGTCAGGATCGGTGAGCAGGAAGTGTTCGTCAGCGCGAGTATCGGCATCGTGCTGGCCCCCGACGATGCCAGCGAAGCCACCGAACTGCTGCGTTATGCCGATATCGCGCTATACGAAGCCAAGGCTGCTGGCCGCAACACCTGGCGGTTTTACTCAGGGGAGATGAATGCACGGATCATCGAGCGTCGCCGCCTGGAAAGCGACCTGCGTTTTGCAATCAAGCACAACGAACTGCGCCTGCACTTCCAACCACGCTATCGCATTGCCGATGGGCGGATGGTCGGCGCCGAGGCGCTGGTGCGCTGGCAGCACCCACAGCGCGGGCTGATTCCACCCGACACCTTCATACCGATTGCCGAAGAGTCAGGGCTGATCCTGTCGCTGAGCGACTGGGTACTGCAAACCGCCTGCGCCTGCGCCGCCCAGTGGCCCGAAGCACTGTTTGTGTCGGTGAACCTGTCGTCCACGGAGTTCAAGCGTGGCGACCTGGTGGAGCGCATTCGCAACGCCCTCAAGACGTCGGGGATCGATCCGGCGCGGGTTGAACTGGAAATCACCGAAAGCGTGATGCTCGAAGACGCCGCGGGCGCACTGGCGGTAATGCACACCCTCAAACGCCTGGGCATACGTATTGCCATGGATGACTTCGGCACCGGGTACTCTTCGTTGAGCTACCTGCGGGCCTTCCCCTTCGACGGGTTGAAGATCGACCGCAGCTTCCTCAGCCGCCTGGAAGACAGTGAGGATGACAAGGCGATCATCCAGGCCATCGTCGGCCTGGGGCGTGCCCTGGCATTGACGGTGACCGCCGAGGGTATCGAGACCTCCGGGCACCTGGAGATGCTCCGGGCGGTGTCCTGCGACGAAGGCCAGGGCTACTACCTAAGTCGGCCGCTGGATATCGACACGTTCAACGGGCTGCTCGGCGCTAGCGGAAAAAATGGCTCGGTGTCTTGCCAAACTGTTTCCTGAACATGCTGGTGAACGCACTCGGGCTGTCATAACCCAGCTCCATGGCGATATCGATCACCTTCTCGCCCACCGCAATGCGCTCCAGCGCCAGCAGCAAACGCGCCTGCTGGCGCCATTGGCCGAAGGTCATGCCGGTTTCCTTGCGAAACAGGCGCTGGATGGTTTTCTGGTCCAGGTGCAGGCGCTCGCTCCAGTCCGCGACGGTGGAGGCATCGCCCGGCTCTTCCTGCAGCGCCAGGCAGATGCGTTGCAGGCGCGGGTCGGCGGGCTGCGGCAAGGACAGCGGTAACGCCGGCAGGATCGCCAGTTCGTCGAGGATCAGGTGCATGATCCGCGCATCCCGCGAGTCTTCGGCGTACGGCGGCTTCAGGCTCACGGACGCCTTGATCAGCTCGCTCAGCAACGGCGAGATACTCACGGTTTTCGGCTCGCCGGGCATGTTCGGGAAGCGATCCGGGCGCACAAACACGCTGCGCATTTTCAGGGTGCCCACGCAACGCAGGGAATGCACGTGCCCGGCGGGCATCCAGATGCCACGGTTGGGCGGCACGGTCCACTGGTTCAGCGCCGAGTACACCACCATCACGCCTTCGATGGCGTAGAGCAGTTGATGCTTCTCGTGGCTGTGGTCGGGGATCACCCAGTTTTCCGGGTAATCGGTGGCGGAACTGATGACAGCCCAGGCGCCTTCGTTGATTTCCTGGAGAAATTCGTTCAGAGGTTTGATCATTTCGCCCTTTTTGCGACAGTTGCCGCCCCAATTGCGCGAGACAGGCATTACTGACAAATCTAGCATGAACGCCGAATCATTTTGTAATGGATGGCCACCTTAAGAAGTGGCCGCCTCTGATTAGCTGCCTTGTATGGAATGCCTGCATGTCGACCCTTACCGCGTCACCCGCCGCTGCAACCACTGCGCCCCAGGCCAGCCCGTTGGTCATGCGCATCCTCGGTGCCTGCGCCCTGGCCCACTTGATCAATGACTTGATCCAGGCTGTGCTGCCATCGATCTACCCGATGCTCAAGGCCAACTACGGCCTGACATTTACCCAGGTCGGGCTGATCACTCTGACCTTCCAGTTGACCGCCTCCCTGCTGCAACCCTGGATCGGCTATCACACCGACCGCCACCCCAAACCCTGGCTGCTGCCGGCGGGCATGGTATGCACCCTGGTCGGCATCCTGATGCTGGCGTTTGTCGGCAGCTTCCCGGCGATCCTGCTGGCGGCGGGCCTGGTGGGCGTGGGCTCGTCGACCTTTCACCCGGAAACCTCCCGCGTCGCGCGCCTGGCCTCCGGCGGGCGCTACGGCCTGGCGCAGTCGACCTTCCAGGTCGGCGGCAACACCGGCAGCGCCTTGGGCCCTCTGCTCGCAGCGGCGATCATCATCCCCTACGGCCAGGGCCATATCGCCTGGTTCGGGCTGTTTGCGGTGTTCGCCATCCTGGTGCTGTATGGCTTGAGCCGCTGGTACCGCCACCACCTCAACCTGTTCAAGCTCAAGCAAGGCGGCAAAGCCACCCATGGCCTGTCCAAAGGCCGCGTGACCTTTGCCCTGGTGGTGCTGGCCGTACTGGTGTTCTCCAAGTACTGGTACATGACCAGCCTGACCAGCTACTTCACCTTCTACCTGATCGAGAAATTCCAGCTGTCGGTCGCAAGCTCGCAGATGTATTTGTTCCTGTTCCTCGGCGCCGTGGCCGTCGGCACCTTCGCCGGCGGGCCGATCGGCGACAAGATCGGCCGCAAGAAAGTCATCTGGTTCTCGATCCTCGGCGCGGCACCGTTCACCCTGGCCCTGCCCTACGTCGACCTGTTCTGGACGGCGGTACTCAGCGTGGTGATCGGGTTCATCATCGCATCGGCCTTCTCGGCCATCGTGGTGTATGCCCAGGAATTGGTGCCCGGCAATGTGGGCATGATCGCCGGGATCTTCTTCGGCCTGATGTTCGGCTTCAGCGGGATTGGCGCGGCGCTGCTCGGCCTGCTGGCGGACACCCACGGCATCGAGTATGTCTACAAACTGTGCTCGTTCCTGCCGCTGGTGGGCATCCTGACCATCTTGCTGCCCTCGACCAAGGGCGCCTGACCTGCCGAACATCGCCTGGCCGTGTGCCATCACACGGAATGCTCTGAAAAACCTGCGTGTGCGCTTACAATCCCGGTTCTAAACGCACACCAGGCAGACCCGGCAAGACATGACGCTCGACCCTCCCACCATTTTGGCACTCACCGTTGCCCTGGCAGCCGCTGCCGCCCTGTACCTGGCCGTTGAATGGCGCAGTGTGCGCGAACCTTCGCTGCTGTGCTGGAGCGCAGGTTTCGCGACGATCACCGTCGGCTCCACCCTCGCCCTGCTGCGGCTCAATGGCTTGCTGATGATCGGCATCTGGTTCGCCAACGGCCTGCTGGTGACCGCGCACTTCCTGTTTTTACTGGGTGTGGCGCGGTTCACCCAAACACGGCTGTCGCCCGTGTGGCTACTGATGCTGCTGGTCTGGCTGGGCATGCTGATGTTGCCGGCCGATCCATCCTGGTCCAAAGCCATGCTGGCGGTGCAGTCCCTGTTGGTGGTGCTGCCGACCCTGCGCGCCAGCTTCTTGCTGCGCCCCCACGGCAAGTCCCTGAGCATCGGCGCGGTGCAGTTGCGCTATGTGCTGCTGATCCATGGCGCGTTCTATGTGGCCAAGGCGCTCTCGGTGCTGATACCCGGCACCTTGATCGACCTCGCGGCCTTCAAGGGCGAGATCATCCAGATCTCCCTGGTGGAAGGCGCCATGGCGATCATGCTCATCGCACTGTCGATGACCGGCTCCGAACGCTATCGCCGCGAACAGCAGATCGCCCGCCTCGCCGCCCGCGACCCGCTCACCGCCCTCTACAACCGCCGTGCCCTTGACCTGCGCGCACCACGCTTGCTCGCCCAGGTTTCACCCGCCCAACCGGGTGCCCTGCTGCTGATCGACATCGATAACTTCAAATCGGTCAACGACCTCCACGGCCACAGCGCCGGCGACCGCCTGCTGGTCGCCCTCAGCGAGATGATCCGCAGCGTGGTGCCCCAAGGCGCACTGGCCGCCCGCCTGGGCGGGGATGAATTCGTGATCCTGCTGAACCCGGCGTCCACCGAACAGATTGTCGAACTGGGCAGCAGCCTGCGCGACCAGTTCCAGCAACTGGCCGCACAGCACTTCACCACGCCGGCGCCGGTGACGCTGAGCATTGGCGCGAACCTGTTCGACCAGCCGCCGCCGAGTTTGACGGCGCTGATCGAGCAAGGGGATACCACGCTGTATGAGTCCAAGCGCGGTGGGCGCGATAGCATTCGTCTCGTCGACCGCACGGGCGCCAGCCCCTTTGGCTAAAGGTCGTAACTGACCGTCACCCCACGCCCAGTCCTCACCGACTCCAACGCACACTCCGCCAAATGCAACGCATACAACCCATCCCGCACGCTGGTGGGCAATGCTGTGCCGTTGTTCAATGCGTCGATGAACTGCGCCAGCTCATTGCGATACGCATCCGCATAGCGCTCCAGGAAAAAGTGCTGCAACGGCTCCAGCGCCTCGGTGTGTTCGGCACTCCAGTGGCGCAGGGTGCTGGGGCGGTGGTTGTCGGTGAGCAGCACGCCGGTGGCGCCGGAGACTTCGACGCGCTGGTCGTAGCCGTACACCGCCTGGCGGCAGCAGTTGATGTGGCATTGCTTGCCGGAGGCGGTGCGCAGCAGCACCATCACGCTGTCGTAGTCGTCGATCTCGGCCAGAGCGGGGTCGACCAGGCGGCTGGCGATGGCGCTGACTTCCACCGGTTCTTCGCCGAGCAGGTGGCGGGCGGTGTCGAAGTCGTGGATGGTCATGTCGCGCAGGATGCCACCGGAGTGGGCCAGGTAGTCACGCGGGGCCAGGCCGGGGTCGCGGCTGGTGATGATGACTTGGCGCACCGCGCCGATCTGCCCGGCGTCGAGGGCTGCGCGCAGGCGCAGCATGTCTGGGTCGAAGCGCCGGTTGAAGCCGAGCATCACGCGGCCGCCCTGGCGCTCCACGGCTTGGGCGGCGCTACGGGCCTTGACGATATCGAGGTCGATGGGTTTTTCGCAAAGCACCGCCTTGCCTGCGGCGACCGCCGCCAGCAACAGGTCGATATGGGTGTCGGTGGGCGTACCGATCACCACGGCGTCGATGTCATTACGCGTAAGCACCGCGGCGCAATCGTAGGCCGCCTCACACCCCAGTTGGGTACTCAAGGCATCGACCCCTTCGCGCCAGGGGTCGGCCACCAGCACCAGCGTGGCATTGGGATGGGCGGCGACATTGGCGGCGTGGATCCTGGCGATGCGCCCGGCACCCAGGACGGCGATTCTCAGCATGGTCGAACTCCTGATGTTGTTATTGAGGGAGATTCAGTCCGGCAGGTTGAACGGCGTGACGATCTGCACCTGGGACGGTGCAATCGGCCCGGCCTTCCATAGCCGGTGGTAGTGCAGGATGTGCAGGAACACGTGGCGGGCATCGATCTGCAGGTTGTGATCGATGATCGCCGCGACCTTTTCTTCGCGCAGCAATTGGCGGTTTTCTTCGTCAAGGTCGTGACCGATAAACACCTCCAGTGGCCGATCCAGGGCCGCGAACGCGTCGACAATCGCGCGATTGCCGCCGCCGACGCTGTACACCGCCTTGAGCTCGGGATGCTGTTGCAGCGCCTGGGTCACCCGCTCGAAGGTGCGGTCGTACACCCCAAAGCCGCCGCTCACGTCCAGCACTCGCAGGTGCGCGGCACGCCCACGCAGCCAGGCACGAAAGCCCATCTCGCGCTCTTCTTCGCCACGGAACAGTTCGCTGCCAATCACCACCGCCACGTCCTGGGGCTGCGTCGGCAGCCAGCGCGACATCAGGTAGGCAGCGGTCTGGCCGGCGGTGCGGTTGTCCATGCCGACATAGCCGATGCGCTCGCTTTGCGGCAAATCCGTAACCAGGGTCACCACCGGAATCCCCGCAGCGATCAGTTGCTTGACCGCCAGGTTCACCGCCGGCTCATCGGCGGCCTTGAGCACCACGCCCTGGCTGCCGGTATCCAGGCAGCGCAGCAGTTGATCGTGCATGGCCTGGGGTTCGATCTCCTCGAACAGGTGAAAGCGCGGAGCAATGCGGAACGGCGCCAGGCTGCCCAGTTGTGCGGTAATCGCCGTCTGCACCGCGCTACTGAAGCGCTTGGGCGTGTGCATGATCACGTCGACGTGGAACGTGCGCCCTACCGCCAGGCCGTTTTTTTCCTGGGACTCCAACTCCTCCAGCGCCTGCTCGATACGCCGCCGGGTCTGGGCATGCACGCTGCCACGCTGATGCAGGACGCGGTCGACCGTAGCTTTGCTGACGCCGGCCTGCATCGCCAGTTGCTTGATGGAGAAGTGTTTGGCGCGTTCGAGCATGGAGCCTCGCATGAGGTGTTTTTGAGGTGTTTTTTGGGTATTACTGAGGTTTTGCAATGCTAGTCTCAGTTTTGTCCGGCGTCGAGCCGGACGATGCACAACAACAAAAACTCCTGGAGAACTGCATGCCTAACACCGATTTCGCCACGTCGTTCAGCGGCCAATACTTTGTCGTCACCGGCAGCACCCAGGGCCTGGGCGCGGCGGTCGCCCGTACCCTGGCGCAACGTGGCGCCGCCGGGCTGATCATCTGCGGGCGACGACGCGCCCAGGGTGAAGAGCAGGTGCGGCAGTTGGCCCAGCTGGATTGCCCGGCGTTTTTTGTCGAGGCGGACCTGGAGAAGGTCGAGGATTGCCGCGCGATCATCGATGCGGCGCGTGCCCACTTCGGCACCTTGCATGGGCTGGTCAACTGCGCCGGGATGTCGGATCGCGGCACCATCCTGGACACCTCGCCCGAGCTGTTTGATCGGCTGATGGCGGTGAATGTGCGGGCGCCGTTTTTCCTGATGCAGGAGGCGCTGAAGCTGATGATCAGCAACGGCGTGGAAGGCGCGGTGGTGAATATCCAGAGCGTCACCGGGCACGGCGGGCAATCGTTCCTGAGTGCCTATGCCGCGTCCAAGGGCGCGCTGGCGATCCTCACCAAAAATGTGGCGTTCAGTGCCCTGCGCAATCGCATCCGAGTCAATGGCCTGAACATCGGCTGGATGGACACGCCCCACGAAGATGACATCCAGCGCCAGTACCACGGTGCCCAGGATGGCTGGTTGGAAAAGGCCGAGCGCGCGCAGCCGTTCGGGCGCCTGCTCAAGCCTGAAGAAGTGGCGCGCAGCGTGGCCTTCCTGCTGTCCAGCGAGTCGGGAATGATGACCGGCTCGGTGATCGACCTGGAGCAAGGCGTGGTCGGCTGTACCGACGGCGGCAGCCCGCAACCGAATCAGGCGCTGGGAGGTGTGTGATGTCGGCGTTCGTGACGGAACAGGCCGTGCGCCTGGCGGATTTCAATGACATCTGTGCGCAACGCGTGAGCCGAGAGGATTACCCTCTCTGCGCTCAAGTGCAGAGCAATGTGCCGATCTATCAGGCCCACACCCTGCGCAACAGCGACCGCCTGGCGGTGATGAATGAACTGCACCACCTGTTCCGCGAGGGGCCCGGGGTGATGGTGGTGCGCCGGGCCTATGAAGACCTGGAAGTGGTCGACCGCCACAGCCAGGTGTTCGAGGCGATCTTTGCCCATGAGGCGGCGCAGGGCGTGGCGGCCGATCACTTCGCCAAGGCCGGCAGCAACGGGCGCATCTGGAATTCATTGCAGAAAGCCGCGCTGCAGTCGCCGGCGTCGTTTGTGGAGTACTACGCCAACCCGCTGTTGGGGTTGATTGCCGAGGCGTGGCTGGGGCCGAGCTATCAGGTCACGGCGCAGGTCAACGTGGTGCATCCCGGTGGCCAGGCCCAGCAACCGCACCGCGATTACCACCTGGGCTTTCAGACCAATGATGTAGTGGAGCGCTTTCCCCTGCCCCTGCACCTGCTGTCCCAGTACCTGACGTTGCAAGGCGCGGTGGCGCACTCGGACATGCCGCTGGAAACCGGCCCGACCCAGTTGCTGCCGTTTTCCCAGCAATACGCCCTGGGTTACCTGGCGTGGCGGCGTCCGGAGTTTATCGACTATTTCCAGCAGCACGCCGTGCAACTGCCGCTGAACAAGGGCGACCTGCTGTTCTTCAACCCGGCGCTGTTCCATGCCGCCGGCACCAACCGCACAGCCGACCGCCAACGCATGGCCAACCTGTTGCAGATTTCCTCGGCGTTCGGCAAGCCCATGGAAGCCCTCGACCGCGACCGCATGATGCTGGCGGTGTACCCGGCCTTGCTGGACAACACCGCACTGGATGCCCAGGCCGTGGCGGCGGTGATCGCCTGCACCGCCGACGGCTATTCCTTCCCCACCAACCTCGACACCGACCCGCCCTTGAAGGGCCTGGCCCCGCAAACCGGGCAGCAACTGATGCAGCAAGCCCTCGACGAACGCTGGCCATTCCCGGCGTTTGCCGCTGCCGTGGAGCAACTGCGGACCAAGCGCCAGGCGTGAACCCTCTGTTTCAACAACAACAAAAACAACGGAGCACCATCATGAAGAAGCAACTCCTTGCGGCACTCCTGACCCTGGCGATAAGCCCCTGGGCGCTGGCCGATATACGCATCGGCGTGAGCATCGCCCAGGTCGACGACGTCTTCCTCGCGCAGATGCGTGACTACATGGCCGCCCACGCCAAGCAACTGCCCGGCGTGACCCTGCAATTCGAAGACGCCCAGGGCGACGTGGTGCGCCAGCTCAACCAGGTGCAGAACTTCACCGCCCAGGGCATGGACGCGATTATCGTCAACCCGGTGGACACTGCCGCCACGCAAAAAATGACCGCCAACGCCCAGCAAGCCAAGACGCCGCTGGTGTACGTCAACCGCCGCCCGGATGCCCAGCAGTTGCCACCGGGCGTGGGGTATGTGGGCTCGGACGAGGTCAAGGCCGGTGAAATCCAGATGCGCTACCTGGCCGAGAAAATGGGTGGCAAGGGCAACCTGGCGATCATGCTCGGGCTTCTGTCCAACAACGCCACGCATAATCGGACGCTGGGGGTGAAGACCGTGCTCAAGGAGTATCCCGACATCAAGATCGTCGAGGAACAGAGCGCGGAATGGCAGCGCAGCAAAGCGATTGACCTGATGAACAACTGGATCGTGTCCGGGCGCAAAATCGATGCGGTGGCGGCAAACGCGGATGAGATGGCGATCGGCGCGGCCATGGCGATCAGCCAGGCGGGCATGCAGCCGGGCAAGGACATCCTGGTGGCGGGCAGCGACGGCGGGGCTGCCGGGCTGGATGCAGTGAAGAAAGGCCAGTTGCTGGTGACGGTGTATCAGGACAACAAGGGCCAGGCCGTGGGCTCGATTGACCTGGCGGTGAAAATGGTTAAGAAGGAGCCGTACACGGCTGAGCTGACCATTCCTTATCAGCAGATCACCAAGGACAACTACCAGGCCTTCCTCAACCCTTGAGCCGAACGAATCTGTTGTGGCGAGCGGGCTTGCCACAACAAGCCCTCTCAACAGAGGAAGTTTGCGTCAAACGGTCTTCTCGCTGAACGGTTCAAGCCCATTCACCACCAGATAAAGCAACGGCCCCACCGACACAAACACCGCCGTCAGCACAAAATACGGCACCAGCGAAGCCAGCGACCGCCAGCACCGCCGTGTTGTTTGATCTGGCTGGCATCCCGTCCGATTCAGCCGAGGACTTTAACCTGCTGACCACGCTGTTGCAGTCGGGCGGCCTGGGCGATCACCTGATCAACGCCAACGAGGTCCGCACTCTCGCCTGGCAACGCGCCACCCGTGAGGCGCTGGGCAATCCTGAACTGGCCGCCCTGCTGGCGCGTTTACCGACGCCGGCCAGCACCGAGCTGCCCGCCGACATGCCGCCGCTGGTGCTGACGCGCATCCGCTCAAGCCGGGGCGAACTGAGTTTTCTCTCCACCTTCACCACCTTCGGCATGCCCCAGGACATCACTCTTTCCTCCCTGCGCATCGAACATCTGATTCCTGCCGACGACGCCACTTGGCAGGTGATGCGCGCGGCCTATGCGAGTTATGCCGCGCTGGTTTTGTGAAATATCTGTACGTAGACTGCCGCCATACCCCCACCTGAAGGCGGCGAAAAAAACCTGATGCAAGTTACCGAAGTTTCCATTGCCCAATTGCGCGCGGCACTTGAATCCGGCCAGACCACGGCCGTTGAACTGGTAGAAGCCTACCAGGCGCGGATCGATGCCTATGACGGTCCGCAGACCGCCACTGCCTTGAACGCCGTGGTGGTGCGCAACCCACGGGCGCTCGAAGAAGCCGAGGCGTCCGATGCGCGCCGGGCCAAAGGCGAAACCCTGGGGCCTTTGGATGGCATTCCCTACACCGCCAAGGACAGCTACCTGGTCAAGGGCCTGACGGCGGCCTCCGGCAGCCCGGCGTTTGCCGACCTGGTGGCCCAACGCGATGCGTTCACCATCGAGCGCCTGCGCGCCGGCGGCGCTATCTGCCTGGGCAAGACCAATATGCCGCCGATGGCCAATGGCGGCATGCAGCGTGGCGTCTATGGTCGGGCGGAAAGCCCGTACAACGCCAACTACCTGACGGCACCGTTTGCTTCCGGCTCGTCCAACGGTGCCGGCACGGCGACGGCAGCCAGTTTCTCGGCCTTTGGCCTGGCCGAAGAAACCTGGTCCAGCGGGCGCGGTCCGGCGTCCAACAACGGCCTGTGCGCCTACACGCCGTCCAGGGGGGTGATTTCGGTGCGCGGCAACTGGCCGCTCACACCCACCATGGACGTGGTGGTGCCCTACGCACGCACCATGGCCGACCTGCTGGAAGTGCTCGATGTGGTGGTGGCCGAAGACCCGGACACCCGTGGCGACCTGTGGCGCCTGCAGCCCTGGGTGCCGATCCCGAGCGTCGCCTCGGTGCGCCCGGCGTCTTACGCTGACCTGGCCGTGAGCGCGGCCTCCCTCGCAGGCAAGCGCTTTGGCGTACCGCGCATGTACATCAATGCCGACCCCGACGCCGGCACCAGCGAGAAACCCGGCATCGGCGGCCCCACCGGGCAGAAGATCAACACCCGCGCCAGCGTTATCGACCTGTGGAACGACGCCCGCCAAGCCTTGGTGGCGGCCGGCGCTGAAGTGATCGACGTGGATTTCCCGCTGGTGTCCAACTGCGAAGGCGACCGCCCCGGCGCGCCCACCGTGTTTACCCGTGGGCTGGTGTCCAAGGAATTCCTGCACGATGAACTGTGGGAGCTCTCGGCGTGGGCCTTCGATGACTTCCTGCGCGCCAACGACGACCCAGCGCTCAACCGCCTGGCGGATGTGGACGGGCCGAAGATCTTCCCCCACGACCCAGGCACCCTGCCCAACCGCGAAGACGACCTGGCCGCCGGCATGGACGAGTACGTGCGCATGGCCCAGCGTGGCATCACCCCGTGGGACCGGATCAGCACCGTCCCCGATGGCCTGCGCGGCCTGGAACAGACGCGCCGGATCGACCTGGAAGACTGGATGGACAAGCTTGGCCTCGACGCCGTGCTGTTCCCCACCGTGGCCGACGTAGGCCCGGCTGACGCCGATGTGAACGAAGCCTCTGCCGACATCGCCTGGAGCAACGGCGTGTGGGTGGCCAACGGCAACCTTGCCATCCGCCACCTGGGCGTGCCGACCGTCACCGTGCCCATGGGCGTGATGGCCGATATCGGCATGCCGGTGGGGCTGACGTTTGCCGGGCGCGCCTATGATGACTCGGCGTTGCTGCGGTTTGCGTCGGCGTATGAGTCGACCGGCAGCAAGCGCCTGGTGCCGCCGCGTACGCCGGCACTCTAACTCAAGGCAGGGGCACGGCAATCAACAGGATTGCCGTGCCGTGGGTAATCATCGCTCGCTCAGCCGTGCGCCAGCGCAATCATGTCGATCTCCACCGCCGCCGACTTCGGCAGCTGCATCACGCCGATCGACGTCCGCGTATGCACCCCGGCGCTGCCGAGAATCTCGTGCAACAGGTCCGACGCGCCGTTGGCCACTTCACTCTGCTGATCAAAATCCTCGGCACTGCGCACGTACACGGTGATGCGCGGGATGGCCTTGATCTGGTCCAGCGAACCCAGGGCTTGCTGGAGTAACCCCAGGCAGCGCAACGCGCTGATGCCAGCGGCGATTTGCGCCTGGGCCAGGGTCAGGCTGTCACCGACCTTGCCCGGCAGCACGATGGCATCGCCGACACGCGGGATCTGGCCGCTGATATACAGGTGGTTGCCATCGCGGACCAGCGGCGTGTAGTTGCCGCCGATCTTGAACTCATTCAACTGATAGCCGATGCGCAGTTGGGCGGCCTGGTATTTTTCGTCGCGGGTCATGGGCGTGCTTCCTCGTTGCGACGTTGCCACTCATCCACCACGTCGCCCAGGGTCTTGGGCCTGTCGTTGCGAATCCAGGCCATGAACGGCCGGTCGAACTTGAACCCTGGGCCGCAGTGTTCAAGCATGAAGCGGCGAACGTTCTGAGTGTTCTTGTAGTGCGGGGTGACGGGGGTAGTGCGGGTGATGGGGTCGCTGTGCCAGTCAAAATCCATGTTGTCTCCCGGGCGCCGTGGGGTTTCGGCGCTAGCATAGCGATGTGCTACCCGTGCAGGAAGCAAGGCGTGCATTGCTTGATGTCTTAGGACATCACATAAGCACAAGATCTATTTATAACGCCATAAAGCCGAAGCTTTTCAGGATATTTCAAAATTTCACTTTCCTTCCCCATCTGAAATATTGCATGGTTGTACGACGACCTAACCCGTCGTGCCAGCCCCCAACAACAATAAGGAAACATCCATGCAAAACGTCAAAGTGTTGATCGGTTTTCTGTGCCTGTTCAGCGGCTATGTCGCCGCAGCGCCTGCCCCAGCCGAAAAGGACGTGGCCCAAGCGGTCGACCAACTGACCCAGGCCATGCTGCACCTGGACCTCAAGCAGCTTCACGCACTGACCTCCGACAAGCTCACCTACGGCCACTCCAGCGGCAAGGTGCAGAACAAAGACCAATTCATTGCTGACCTGGAAACCCACACCAGCGCGTTCAAGACCCTGGAAATGCAAAACCAGACCATCACCCTGCAAGGCGACACCGCACTGGTGCGCAACCACTTCCATGCCCTGGCGGTGAACAGTGGCGTTGAAGTGCCCACCGATATCGACAACTTCCAGGTCTGGCAGAAGCAAAAAGGCAAATGGCTGCTGATCGGACGTCAGGCCTACAAGTACTGATGCCCAGCGGTGAGCCGCTGAAACCGGCTCACCACGCCACCCCCTTGCGCACCGTCAACAGCGCTTCGCGCAGCGCTGGCAGCGCCACCGAGCCCAAGGCCAGGCGCAGTGCGTGGGGCACATGGGCCGAAACGGCAAACGGCTCGGCGGTGGACACGGAAATGCCCTCGCGCTGCAAGCTCATGGCCACCTGATCGGCCCGCGCCTCTTCCCCGAGGGGCAACCATAGGAAATACGAGGACGGATGGCTCACGTAGGCCAGCCCCTTCAGCACCTGCGCCGCCAAGGTCTGCCGCGCCTGGGCATCCTGGCGCTTCTGTGCTTCCAGTTGCGCCACCGTGCCATCTTCGAGCCAGGCCACCGCAATGGCGCTCATCACGCCCGGCACGTTCCAGGTGGTGGCCATGAGGGTGCGCTCCAGTGGTTTTACCCATTCCATTGGCGCTGCGACGAACCCGACACGTAACCCGGTCGCGACACTTTTCGACAGCCCGCCCACATACACCGTGCGCTCGGGTGCCAATGTCGCCAGCGGCGGCGGCGCGTCTTCGGCCAGGAACGCGTAGGCCGCGTCTTCGATGATCATCAGATTGTGCTGACGGGCGATCGACACCAGCTGTTCGCGCCGGGCCATGTCCATCACCCAGCCCAATGGATTGTGCAGGGTTGGCATGCTGTACACCGCGCGCACCGGGCGCTTGCGACACAGCTTGTGCAGCGCATCCAGGTCCGGCCCCAGCGGGGTGACCGGGATCGCGACGATTTCCAGGTGCAGGGTCTCGGCCAGCACCTTGAACCCCGAATAGGTCAAGGCATCCACGGCGATCACATCGCCAGGCTTGAGCAAGGCCATCATCGTCACCGCCAGGCCGTGCTGGGCGCCGCTGACCAGCAGCACCTGCTCGGCGTCCACCCTCAACCCTCGACTGAGCAAATGCCGCGCAAACGCTGCGCGCTCATGCAAGCGGCCCGCATGGGGCTGGTAACGCAACAGGGCTTCGAGGTCGCCGGAGAGTGCCAACTGGCGCAACGCCGTACGCAACATATCCGCCTGGCCCGGCAACGAGGGGTAATTGAAGTTCAGGTCGAGCATGCCCGGCGCCACCGTCATCTGCCCGCTGCCCTGCCCCGGCGGCAGCGAGATTTCGCGTACAAAGGTGCCACGCCCGGCTTCACCGCTGACCAGTCCCATCCCCTCAAGCTCCGCATACACCCGGCTGGCGGTGACCAGCGCGAGGCCATGCTCGGCGGCCAGTTGCCGGTGGGTTGGCAGGCGTGTGCCGGGAGACATGGCTCCGCTGCGGATGGCTTGGGCAAAGGTATCGACCAACGACTTGTAGCGGGCGCGGGGCATTGGGCTGTATCCATGACAATTTTTTGATTGTCTCAATCCTCACCCCTAGGATGACCGCAACGCAACCCCTCCTTGTCCGGACGCCTGATCATGGAACGCACCTCCTCTCTCGACACCTTGAATACCAGCGCCCAAGGCTGGATCAACGGCTTTATCGGCGTGGTGATCTTCAGTGGCTCCTTGCCCGCCACGCGCCTGGCCGTGATGGAGTTCGACCCGGTATTCCTCACCATGATCCGCGCGGCCATCGCCGCCCTGCTGGGCGTGTTGCTGCTGTGGCTGTTCAAGGAAAAACGCCCCGCCCGCCAGCAGTGGATGCCCCTGGCGATTGTCGCCCTGGGCGTGGTGATCGGCTTCCCGCTGCTCACCGCCCTGGCGTTGCAATACGTAACCTCGGCCCACTCCATCGTGTTCATCGGCTTGCTGCCATTGGCCACCGCAGTGTTTGGCGTGCTACGCGGCGGCGAGCGTCCGCGCCCGGTGTTCTGGCTGTTTTCGATCCTGGGCAGTGTGCTGGTGATGGGCTATGCCTTCGCCCAGGGTTTGAGCGCCGCGCCGGCCGGCGACCTGCTGATGCTGCTGGCGGTGCTGGTCTGCGGCTTGGGCTATGCCGAAGGCGCCAAGCTGTCACGCAGCCTCGGCGGCTGGCAGGTGATCTGCTGGGCGTTGGTGGTCTCGATACCGGTGGTGGTGCCACTGAGCCTGATACTGGCGCCCACGAGCTTCAGCGACATCACGCTGCCCGCCTGGCTCAGCCTGGGCTATGTGGCGTTGTTCAGCATGCTGATCGGCTTTGTGTTCTGGTATCGCGGCTTGGCCCAGGGCGGGATCGCCGCCGTCGGCCAGTTGCAATTGCTGCAACCTTTCTTCGGCCTGGCGCTGGCGGCGGGCCTGTTGCATGAGCAGGTCAGCCTGGGCATGGTGCTGGTCACCGTCGCGGTGATCGGCTGTGTGGCTGGCGCGAAGAAGTTCGCCCGTTAACGCTGCGGCGCGACCATCTTGAACTTGATGTTGATGTCATTGGACACCACGCTGTTGCCGGCCCACTCGCCCTCGCCGATCTTGAAGTCGCCACGCCTGAGGATGAACTCGCCGTCGAACACACCAATGCCGCCCTGCTCCTTGAGCACCACGTCGACGTCCACCGGCCGCGTGGTGCCCTTGATTGTCAGGTTACCGCTGACCGTGTAGCGGTTACCCCCCAGCGCCTTGACCCCGGTGGATTCATACACGCCCACCGGGTAGGTCGCGGTATCGAACCAGGAGGCGCGTTGCAGCTCATCGTTGGCGTCCGGGCTGCCGGCGTCGATGCTGGCGAGCTGTATCCTGAGCAAGGCATGCCCGGCTTCCGGCTGTTGCGTATCGAAGGTCAAGGTGCCCTCGAAGTCGCTGAAGGTGCCGTATACCCGCTGCCCCAATTGCTTGTAGGTGAAGCTGATCTGGCTGGCGGTGCGGTTGACGTCCTTGTACTCCACCGCCTGGGCGCCGGCACCATAGGCAAGGATCAAGGCGAGGACGGCGACCGGGGACTTTCGAGGTTTCATGCAGCACTCCGCAACAGGTAAGGACACAGTATCGAGCTGACACTTCATACCAGGGATTTATTCCCATCGGGCGTTTGTCCTGCTAAACAGAGTAGTCGCCCCACAACAATAAGGACGCTGCATGCACGCCCCTTCGCTCCAGGACACCACCGCGCCGGAAGGCATCTGCTACGGCTGCGGCGGCAGCAACCCCCATGGCCTGCATATCAAGAGCCGCTGGGACGCGGACGGTATCCACCTGGTCGCCCAACACCTGCCCGAGGCCAGGTACAGCGGCTGGCCCGATCTGGTCTACGGTGGCCTGATCGCGATGCTGGTGGACTGCCATTCCAACTGGACCGCCATGGCCTACCACTACCGCGCCGAACACCGCGAACCCGGCAGCCTGCCGCGCATCGATTGCGTGACCGGCAACCTGGGCATCAAATTCATCAAGCCGACCCCCATGGGCGTCACCCTCACGCTGCGCGCCCGTGTCGAGGGCGACGTGGGGCGCAAAACCCGCGTGATCTGCGAGGTGTACGCCGGTGACGTGCTGACCGCCGTAGGCGACTCGATCTTCGTGCGCGTCGACACCGGCCAACTGGCCGCCGCCGCCCATGGCCGTGACAGCTGATCCTGGTCTACATTGATGGCCACCGCTAATCGAGGACTGCACCGATGACTCGTCTCACCGCGAAAGACTTTGCGCCCGAACTGCTGGAACTCTACGACGGCTACGCCCATGGCAAGCTCAACCGTCGCGAATTTCTCGACCGCGCCGCCCTGTTCACCTTCGGCGGCCTCACCGCCTCGGCCCTGCTCGCGGCCCTGAGCCCCAACTACGCCCTGGCCGAACAGGTGAAATTCACCGACCCGGACATCGTCGCCGACTACATCACCTACCCGTCGCCCACAGGCAACGGCAGCGTGCGCGGCTACCTGGTGCGCCCGGCCAAGGCGACGGGCAAATTGCCGGCGGTGGTGGTGGTCCATGAAAACCGTGGCCTCAACCCCTATATCGAAGACGTCGCCCGGCGCCTGGCCAAGGCCGGTTTTATCGCGCTGGCGCCGGATGGCCTGACCTCAGTGGGCGGCTACCCCGGCAACGACGAAAAAGGCGTGGAACTGCAACAGACCGTCGACCCGACCAAGTTGATGAACGACTTCTTCGCCGCCATCGAATGGCTGATGCACCACGACAGCAGCACCGGCAAGGTCGGCATTACCGGTTTCTGTTATGGCGGTGGCGTGACCAATGCGGCGGCCGTGGCCTACCCGGAACTGGGCGCGGCCGTATCGTTCTATGGACGCCAGCCGGAAGCCAAGGACGTACCGCGCATCAAGGCGCCGATCATGCTGCATTACGCTGAGCTGGATACGCGGATCAATGAAGGCTGGCCGGCGTATGAAAAAGCGTTGAAAGCAGCCGGCACCACCTATGAGGCGTACATCTACAAGGGGGCCAACCACGGTTTCCACAATGATTCGACGCCGCGTTATGACGAAGCGGCGGCGAACCTGGCGTGGGAGCGCACACTGGGCTGGTTCCGCAAATACCTGGTTTGAGCGCGGGGCGCACAGGGACGGGCTCAGTGTTCCAGTGCATAGCGCCGACAATGGTCGAGATAACCCTGCTCATGGCTCCCCACCAGTTGCACCACGCTGGTCCACAGCCACGACGGCGCATCCAGCTGTCTGGAACGGTTCTCCTGCAACACCGCCATCCAGTCCTTGCGGGTGTCGCGGTCCATCTGCCGGGCATGGGCGACACCCACCACCCGCGCCAGGTAACCGGCGGCGTGCATGGCGTCGATCTCGCTCAATTCGTCCAATTCCAGCTTCATGTCCTGGGGCAGCAGTTCGCGGATGAAGAAACCGTTGTCCAGCATCCGCGTCGCCACCATGCGCTCCCCCAAACCCGGTGACAGTTGACGGGCACCCTCCACCACCCGGCGGCCATTGTCCCTGGGCATCTTCGCCCGTGCCACACGGGGCGCCGCCGCGCCGACGGCCTGCTTGATATCGATCAGGCAATATTCCTGGTCGTCCTTGTCGCCCACGCCGAGCAAGGCGGCATAACGCTGCAGGCCCAGGGAGCTGCAGCCCTTGACCCAATAGGCCGAATCCAGCAGCTCGACCCTGGCGTCCTTGGGGCGGCCTTTGAGTGACGTCACCAATTGATGGATGTCTGCGGAGGCACAGAGCGTTTGCAGCGCGTGCTTTTCGGCCCGCGACAGCGACCAGAAATGCTTGCCCAGCGGAATACTCGGGCGAGCGTTCTCGATGCGTTCACGCGCCAGGTTCTTCCAGGTGCGCGCCACGGCGCTGCGCATGCCCGCCTTGACCTGGGACGGACGCGGCGGCGCTTCGTCAGGCTTGTCTTTGAACGCCTGTTCGTAGCCCACCATCATTTCTTCGAGCATGCGCGCGGTGGTGACGCCGGGCAGGTCCGAGCCGCGTGCGGCGGTGGCCAGGGACAGCGCCAGGCGCACCAGGTCGTGGGCCGGGTTGCCGATCACCGTCTGGTCAAGGTCGCGGATATGCATATCGATGCGCCCCTTGATATCGCCGGTAGGCCCCAGGTTGCCGGCGTGGCAGTCGCCGCAGATCCAGATCGCCGGGCCATGGGGCAAGCGGCGCCCGCTCTGGCTGTGCAGCCATTCGTAGAATTGCACGGTGCTGCCGCGCACGTAGGCGTGGGCAGAGCGGGCCATTTTCAGGTTGCGTAGTTGGGTCAGGTGCGGCAGGCGGGCGGAGGGGCGCGGTATCTTCATGGAAAAACTCAGTGCAGGTGTTGCGGTAGAGCGCTGGCCCTCGACAAATGTTTCATTATGTTTCAAAAAAAGCGTTTCAATCTTCCGCAGCCATGTCCCGCAACCAGCCTTTGAACGCCAGCATCGCCGCCGTCTCGGCCCGCGACTGCAAGCGCGTCAACCAGTAACTGCCGGTGGTGATGCCGACATCGAACGGCTGGCGAATCACATCGCTCTCCAGTTGCCGCGCAAACATCATCGCTGGCGCCAAGGCCACGCCCAGGCCTTGCAAGGCCGCTTCCATCATCGCCAGCGAGGAATCGAACACGATACTGCGCGGCAGCAGGGTGTCGGCGGGCAAGCCGGCAGCCTGGAACCACAGGTTCCACTCATCGGCGCGGTAGGACCGCAGCAAGGTGTGTTTCAAGAGGTCGGACGGTGCGTGCAACTGTTCGGCCAGTTGCGGTATGCAGAGTACGGTAAGCGGGGCCTCCAACAGTTCGCAGGCATCCGTACCGTGCCAGGCGCCGGCACCGAAACGGACGGCGTAATCCAGGCCTTCGGCGGCCACGTCGACACGGTTGTTGTGGGTCGACAGACGCAGGTCGATAAACGGGTAGCGCTGCTGAAAATCCGCCAGGCGTGGCAGCAACCAACCGACCGCGAACGTGCCGACCGCACCGACGGTGAGGACCTCGCGGTAATGCCCGCCTTCAAATTGACCGAGGGTGTGAGCAATACGGTCGAAGGACTCGCGCAACACCGGCAGCAGGGTTTCACCTTCGCGCGTCAGCATCAGCCCTCGTGGCAGGCGTTTGAACAAGGTGACATTCAGTTGCGCCTCCAGGCTTTTCACCTGATGGCTGACCGCAGCCTGGGTCACACACAACTCGATGGCCGCCCGGGTAAAGCTCAAATGGCGGGCCGACGCCTCGAACGCGCGCAGGGCGTTGAGGGGCAAATGGGAACGCAGCATGTCCTACCCTAGATTTTCTAATGGCAGCTGCAAGATATCATCGTTTGTCGAAGGAACCGAACCTGACTAGATTTGCCACGCCTGCGCAGGCCCCGATCGTCAGTGCATCATTTACATGGAAGCGAATAACCATGAATTCCAACGTCAGAAATTTCCTGATTTCAGCCTTATTTATCAGCTCCGGCACCTGCATGGCCGCCACCGACCTGCGCCAGGTCGTAGACAGCAGCGTCGAACCCCTGATGCAGCAGCAAGGCATCGCCGGCCTGTCGGTGGCGGTGGTGAACAAGGGCAAGGTGCAATACTTTAACTACGGCGTCGCCAACAAAGACATGCAACAACGCGTGACCGAAGACACGCTGTTCGAGATCGGCTCGGTGAGCAAGACCTTCACTGCCACCCTCGGCGGCTACGCTGCGGCAAGCGGCAAGCTGAAGCTGTCGGACATGGCCAGCCAGCATCTGGCCGCACTCAAGGGCAGTGCCTTCGACCGCATCAGCCTGCTGCAATTGGCCACCTACACCCCTGGCGGCCTGCCGCTGCAGTTTCCAGATGCCGCCGACAGTGCCGACACCATGCTCAATTATTTCCAGCACTGGAAACCCACTTACGCCCCAGGCGCACAGCGTCTGTATTCCAACCCCAGCATTGGCCTGTTCGGCTACCTCAGTGCGCAAAGCCTGGGCCAGCCGTTCAACGTCGCCATGGAGAAAACCCTGCTGCCCAAGCTGGGCCTGACGAACACCCATGTCAGCGTGCCGGCAGACAAAATCCCTACCTACGCCCAAGGCTACGACAAGGACCAGAAACCCGTGCGCGTCGGCCCCGGCGCGCTGGACAGCGAAGCCTATGGCATCAAGACCAGCACCCAGGACCTGGCGCAGTACGTGATGCTGAACATGCACCCGCAAACCCTGGAGAAACCGCTGCAACAGGCCATCGCCACCACCCACACCGGTTACTACACGGTGAACGGCATGACCCAGGGCCTGGGCTGGGAGTACTACCCCTACCCGATCACGCTGCAAGCGCTGATGGAGGGCAACTCCACACCGATGGCCATGGAGCCGCACACGGTGAAATGGTTGGCCCCGGCCCAGGCGCAGCCGGCCAACGTGCTGTACAACAAGACCGGCTCGACCCGTGGGTTCGGTGCCTATGTGGCCTATGTGCCGAGCAAGGACATGGGGGTGGTGATTCTGGCCAACAAGAACTACCCGAATGCCGAACGGGTGAAAGTGGCCCATGCGATCCTGAGTGCGCTGGACCACTGATACACACGCCCCGCAGGAACCGGCAAGCCGGCTCCTGCACGTTGGGTTACATACCGAGCCAATGCGGCAGCGCCAGCGAAATGAACGGCAAGTACGTGACCATGATCAGGAACACCAACAGAATCATCAGCCACGGCATCGCCGCGCGGATGGTCTGCCCCAGGGTCAACCCGGTCACCGCCGAGGTCACGAACAGGTTCAGCCCCACCGGCGGGTGCACCAGGCCGATCTCCATGTTCACCACCATCACGATCCCCAGGTGGATCGGGTCGATGCCCAGCTTCATGGCAATCGGGAAGAAGATCGGCGCCAGGATCAGCACAATGGCCGACGGCTCCATGAAGCTGCCCGCTACCAGCAGCACTACGTTGACCATGATCAGGAAGCCAATCGGCGTCAGCCCTTCGGAGATCACCCACGCGGTGATTTCCTGGGGGATCTGTTCGGTGGTCAGCACATGGGCAAACAGCATGGCGTTGGCAATGATGAACATCAGCATGATTGCCAGGCGCCCGGACTCCAGCAGCACCTTGGGACAGTCGCGCAGCTTCATGTCCTTGTAGACGAACAACGCCACGAATGCCGAGTATACCGCCGCCACTGCGGCCGCTTCGGTCGGGGTAAACATGCCGCTGTAGATGCCGCCGAGGATGATCACCAGCAGCAACAGGCCCCAGAAGGCGCGGCGCGCGCAGGTCAGCCATTCGCGGAACGTCGCCCGGGGCTGGGCCGGCAGCTTCTTGATGCGTGCGACGATGTAGATGGCGATCATCAGCATCAGGCCCAGCAGCAACCCTGGAATTACCCCTGCCATGAACAGCTTGCCGACCGAGGTTTCAGTCGCCGCCGAATACACCACCATCACAATCGACGGCGGGATCAGGATGCCCAGGGTGCCGGCGTTACAGATGATCCCCGCACCGAACTCCTTCGGGTAACCGGAACGCACCATGCCCGCCACGGCAATCGACCCCACCGCCGCCACCGTCGCCGGTGACGAACCGGACAGCGCCGCAAACAGCATGCACGCCAACACCGCCGCAATCGCCAGGCCGCCACGAATATGCCCAACACAGGCGTTGGCAAAGTCGATCAGCCGCTGCGCCACCCCGCCGGTGGTCATGAACGCCCCGGACAACAGGAAGAACGGGATCGCCAGGAAGGTGTAGGCGTCGGAGGTCTCGAACAGCTTGATCGCCAGGGAACTCACCGAGTCCTGGCTGAACATCAGGATCGACACCGCACCGGACAGGCCCAGGGAAATCGCGATGGGCACGCCGAGGAACATGAACACGAACAACAACAGAAACAGACAGAGCACGGCCATCAGTGACGCTCCTCATGACTGCCGGCCAATTTGCTGGCCTCACCGGCCTCGTCGGCCAAACCCAGCCCGACCTGACGGTGGGTAAGGATGCGGTAGAAAATTTCCAGGTAGCGGATAAACACCATGGCAAAACCGATGGGCACGATGATCACGATGTCACCGACGTCGATGCCGTACTGGTCGAGATCTTCGGCGCCGATATGGGCGGTCATCACCGCACTCACCCATTTGTAGCTGGCGATCATGAACAGCCCGGCATAGGCCAGGCAGCACAGGCAGGCGAACATCCCGAGCACGCGTTGCACCGGGCGCTTGGTCAGCTTGACCAGGGCGTCCACGCCCAGATGGCCGGCGGTGCGCACGCCGTAGGAAATACCGAAGAAAATCAGCCAGCCGAACATGGCCTTGGTCAGCGCCACGCTCCAGGTCATGTCCTGGGCCCAGGTCATGGTGTGGTCACCCAGGGCACCGAAGAAGGTGCTGCTGAAGGCCCACTTGTCCGACAGGGCAAAGAACAGCGTGTAGATGTTGTTGAGCATGACGTAGACGAATGTCACCAGGGTCATGGCGGCCAGCAGGAAGGCAATGAAACCTTCCTCCAGGTGCTCCCAGACGCGCCTTAGCGTTTGCATGGCAAAACCTCGCGAAAGCAAATGAGATATCGATATGTGGGAGGGGGCTTACCCCCGATAGCGGTGGGTCAGAGACAGATGGGCAAGCTGACACACCGCAATCGGGGGCAAGCCCCCTCCCACATTGCGGGTTACCGATTGGAGGCGTCCGCAGCCTTGATCAGATCAGCCCCGATCTCACCTTCGAACTTCTGCCACACCGGGCGCATGGCTTCGCGCCAAAGCTGGCGTTGTTCCGGGGTCAGTTCGATGATTTCGCTGGTCTTGGCGTCGACGATCTTCTGCCTGGCCGACTGGTTCAGCGCTTCGGCCTGCTTGTTCACCTCGACAGTGACCTCGACCATGATCTGTTCCAGGGTGCTGCGGATGTCCGGTGGCAGGCCGTTCCAGAACTTGGCGTTGGTGATCACCATGTAGTCGATCAGGCCATGATTGGACTCGGTGAAGTACTTCTGCACCTCGTTGACCTTCTGGCTTTCATAGTTCGACCAGGTGTTCTCGGTGCCGTTGACGGTGCCGGTCTGCAGGCCTTGGTACACCTCGGCGAAGCTCATCTTGCGCGGGTTGGCGCGGATCGCTTTGAACTGCTCTTCCAGTACGCTGGAGGCCTGTACGCGGAACTTCAGGCCACGGGCGTCCTTGGGTTCATGCAGTGCTTTGTTGGCGGACAATTGCTTGAGGCCGTTGTGCCAATAGGCCAGGCCGAGGATGTTCTTGTCCTGCATCGAGGTCAGCAGTTCCTTGCCCTGGGCGGCCTGGAAACGGTCGACAGCAGCCAGGTCATTGAACAGGAACGGCAGGTCATAGATCTGCACCTGCTTGGTGTATTGCTCGAACTTTGCCAGGGACGGCGCCAGCATCTGCACGTCGCCCAGCAGCAGCGCTTCCATCTCCTTGCCATCGCCGAACAGCGACGAGTTCGGGTACACCTCGACCTTCACCTTACCGGGCAGACGCTCTTCGGCGAGCTTCTTGAACAACAGCGCGCCCTGGCCCTTGGGGGTGTTTTCGGCCACCACATGGGCGAACTTGATCACGATCGGGTCCGCCGCCTGAGCCAGGCCTGCGGCAAACAAGGTGGCGGCGCACAGCAGCGCCCGGGAGAGCTTGAGCATGGAAAATTACCTTCTTATTGTTGTGTTGTAAGGCAAGGTGCCTGATGTGACGCGTGTAGTGAATTTCGAATTTTAGATACCTGCGTTCGGAGTGGCCGAACGCTGCGCCTGGGCCGCCAACAACCTTTGTGCACGCAGCAATACCGGCGCATCCACCATCTGCCCATCGATCTGGTAGGCCCCTGCCCCATGGGCGCCGGCGTCCACCACCCGCTGCGCCCAGGCCAGGTCTGCGGCGCTCGGTGCGAGCGCTTCATGGATCACCGCGACCTGCTTGGGATGGATACACAACGCCCCGGCAAAGCCCATTTCATAGGCATGCCGGATCGAACGGCGCAGGCCCTCCGGGTCATCGATGGCCGGGTGGACGCCGTCCAACGGCGCGACCAACCCGGCGGCGCGGGAGTGTACGATCAGCGCCAGGCGCGCCTGGTCCAGGGCGAACTGCGCAGCCGGGGAGTTGCTGCTCAGGTTCAGGTCCAGCGCCAGGTCCAGCCCACCAAACGACAGACGCTGCACCTGCGGCGCATGGGCGATCTCGGCCACAGCCAACAAGCCACGGGCGCTTTCGATAATCGGCCAGATCACTTTGCCGGTGGCGGCAACCACCGCCACCTGCGCGGCACTTTCAACCTTAGGCAGCAACACCCCCGCCACATTCGCATGGGCCTTGCAGAACGCCACATCCTCAAAATGCTCGGCATGTTCCGGCGCATTGATGCGCACCCACACCTGGGCAGCGGGGTTCGCCTTCAAAAACACCCCGAGGTTATCCCGCGCCTGGCGCTTGAGCGGCTCTTCCACCGCGTCCTCGAAATCCACGATCACCGCATCGGCCCCACTGGCCAGGGCTTTGGAAAATCGTTCCGGTCGGCTACCGGGTACAAACAACGCCGAACGCACCAATGGCTTTGGCATGACACAATTCCTTATTCAGATAACGCCGCGCGCGCGCAGGCTGTCGATGGCATCGCCGGAGTAACCGAGCTGATCGAGAATGTCCTGGCTGTGTTGACCCAATGCCGGAACGCCGTCCATGCGTGGGGTGAACGCGGCATTGCGGGCCGGCGGCAACAGCGACGGCAGCGGACCGGCCAGGCTGTCGACTTCACGCCAGCTGTCGCGCGCCTTGAGTTGCGGGTGGTCCCACACGCCTTGCATATCGTTGACCCGGGCGCTGGCGATCTGCGCCTCCTCCAGGCGCTGGATCACCGCTTCGGCATCCAATTGCGCAAAGCGGTCGACGATGATCTGGCGTAACACTTCACGGTTGGCCGAGCGCTTGAAGTTGGCGCTGAAACGCTCGTCCGCCGCCAGTTCAGGCGTGAGCAGCACCTTGTCGCAAAACGCCGCCCATTCGCGCTCGTTCTGCAACCCCAGCATGACGGTGCCACCATCGCCAGTGGGGAACGGCCCATAGGGGTAGATCGTTGAGTGCGCAGCGCCGGCACGCGGTGGCTGCGGTGCGCCGTCGAAGGCGTAATACATCGGGTAGCCCATCCACTCCACCAGGCTTTCCAGCATGCTCACGTCGATGCGACTGCCCTTGCCGGTCTTGCCGCGCAGCAGCAGCGCCGAGAGGATGCCGCTGTAGGCGTACATGCCTGCCGAGATGTCGGCGATGGAACAACCAGCCTTGGCCATCTGGTCGTCGCCAGGGCCACCGGTCACCGAGAGAAAACCGCCTTCGCTCTGGATCAGCAGGTCGTAGGCCTTCTTTTTCTCGTACGGCCCGCCCTCGCCGTAGCCGGAAATATCGCAGACGATCAACCGTGGGAAACGCTCGTGCAGCGCCTCGAACGACAGGCCCATGCGCGCCGCCGCGCCGGGCGCCAGGTTCTGCACCAGCACATCGGCATCGGCGAGCAGGGTGCCGAGGATATCGCCTGCCTCGTCCTGCTTGAGGTCCAGGGTCAGGCTTTCCTTGGAACGGTTGGTCCACACGAAATGCGAGGCCAGGCCGCGCACGCGCTCGTCGTAGCCACGGGCAAAGTCGCCGGCGCCGGGGCGTTCGACCTTGATCACGCGGGCGCCCAGGTCTGCCAACTGGCGTGTGCAGAATGGCGCGGCAATCGCATGTTCCAGGCTGACAACGGTGATGCCGTCCAGCGGTCTCGGGTTAGTCATGACAGTTCCTCAGAGCCAGTGGGCCATGGACGTGGCGTTGCGCAAATTCCAGACCTTCTCGATCAGGGCGTTGGCCTGGGCCGGGGTGCGGGCGCCGCTGAACAGGCTCAGCCGCTGGAATTTATCCGCCAGCTCCGCGCGGCTCAGGGTGTTGCCCGGATCGCCCTTGGGCTCGTCGATAGCGCCATGCAGCGTGCGGCCATCCTGCGTGGTGACGGTGACGCGGCCGAGCCAGCGTTGCGGGTAGGCGCCGTCGACTTCGGGGTCGAGGGTCATGCTGACCTTGTCGCGAAAAGCCGAGACGGCTGGATCGGTCAATGCCAGCTCATGGAACTCGGTGAGACCGGCCTTGCCATGCACGCCAATCAAGCCCAGCACGGTGCCCATGGAGAACTTGGCCTGGTGCACGCTGGTCGGCACGTTCACGCGCCCCAGCACATCGATCGCGCCTTGATGCACGCGGGTTTCGACGCGGGCAATATCGGCGGCGGCGAGACGTTCGCGTTGCATCAGGTCCAGCAGCGCATCGGCGGCCGGATGGGTATGGCGGCACGAGGCGTGGAACTTGAACGAGGTTTCCAGCAGCGCCCAGCGACTGCCAAGGCCAGCGGACAACTTGCTCGGCTCGGCATCGCTGGACATGCCCGCCGCCAAGCCCTGGTCACCTTCCAGGATATTACGCGCCCCCGTCAGCCCATCCGCCGTCAGGTATGCGGCGAGCAAGCCATCCGCTGCCGCCTTGGCGGTGTGCAGTTGCTTGGAGTCGGCGGCATCGCGCAGGAACTCCCACAAGCCGGCGGCCTGGGTGCCCGCGCTGCCGAGCAGGTTGATGAATTGTTCCTGGTTGAAATCCAGCAGCTTGCCCACCGCGACCGCCGCCGCCAACGTGCCGACGGTGGCCGTGGTGTGGAAGATGCGGTAATGGGAGCGCCCCATGAATTCGCCGATACGGATACCAGCCTCGTAGCCGGCCACCGAGGCCAGCAGCAAGTCGCGGCCGGATTTGCCCAGGTCCTGGGCGGCGGCCAGGGCAGCCGGAAACACCACGGTGGCCGGGTGCAACACGGAGCTGTTGTGCAGGTCATCCTGCTCCACCAGGTGCGACGAAGCACCGTTGACCAACGCGGCGAAGTAGGCGCTGCTGCCGGCGCCATTGACGATCACTTGCGCCGGGCCGTTACTCGGCCCCATCTTCTGCGCATAACGCTCGAACAATGGAATCGGATGCGCGCCCTTGCTCGCCAGCGCCGAGGCCAGCCAGTCCAGGTACAAATCTTCGGTGCGCGCCAGGACGTTTTCGGGCAACTGTGCGTAGTGCAGGTCCGCCAGGAAGCGACACAAGGCTTGGGTATGGCTCATGGTCGGGCCCTCAGAAGCTGCGTGGCAGTTCGAGCAAGTGCTCGGCCACGTAGGACAGGATCAGGTTGGTGGAGATCGGCGCCACCTGGTACAGGCGCGTCTCGCGGAATTTGCGCTCCACGTCGTACTCGCAGGCAAAGCCGAAACCGCCGTGGGTTTGCAGGCAGGCATTGGCCGCCTCCCAGGACGCCTTGGCCGCCAGGTACTTGGCCATGTTGGCGCTGGCGCCGGCCTGTTTACCGCTGTCGTATTCCTCGCAGGCGCGCCAGCGCATCAGGTCCGCCGCTTCGATCTCGATATGCGCCTCGGCAATCGGGAACTGCACACCCTGGTTCTGCCCGATGGGCCGGCCAAACACCACGCGGTCACGGGCATACGCGCTGGCTTTTTCGATAAACCAGCGGCCGTCGCCGATGCATTCGGCGGCGATCAACGTGCGTTCGGCGTTGAGGCCGTCGAGGATGTATTTGAAACCCTTGCCCTCTTCGCCGATCAGGCTGTCCAGCGGCAACTCCAGGTTGTCGAAGAACAGCTCGTTGGTCTCGTGGTTGACCATATTGGCGATGGGCTGCACGGTCAGGCCGTTGCCGATGGCTTCGCGCAGGTCGACGAGGAAGATCGACATGCCTTCGGATTTCTTCTTCACCTCGGCCAACGGCGTGGTGCGCGCCAGCAGGATCATCAGGTCGGAATGCTGGATCCGCGAGATCCACACCTTCTGGCCGTTGATCACGTACTTGTCGCCGCGCTTGATCGCGGTGGTCTTGATCCTGGTGGTATCGGTGCCGGTGGTGGGCTCGGTCACGCCCATCGATTGCAGGCGCAATTCACCGCTGGCCAGCTTGGGCAGGTAGAAGCGTTTCTGCGCTTCGCTGCCGTGCCGCAACAGGGTGAACATGTTGTACATCTGGCCGTGCACGGTGCCGGAGTTGCCGCCGCAGCGGTTCACTTCTTCAAGGATTACCGAAGCTTCGGCCAGGCCCAGGCCGGAACCGCCGTATTCCTCGGGGATCATCGCCGACAGCCAGCCGGCGTCGGTCAGCGCCTTGACGAAAGCTTCGGGGAAGCCCTTCTCTTCATCGATCCGGCGCCAGTAAGCGGCATCGAATTCAGCGCACAAGGCGCGCACGCCGTCGCGGATGGCATTGAGTTCTTCGTTGTCATTCGGGTTCATCTGCGGCTCTCCGCCTGTTGTTCTTGGATTATTCGAAATGCACCTGGGCTTGCTGCGCCAGGCCATCGGTATTGCCGGCCCACAGTTGGGCTACGCCGCTCTCGGTGACGCGCCCGCCTACTTCAAAAGGTTGCGGCGCAATCAACGGGCGCACACCGCGATAGGCAAACCGGCGCAAGGTGGCTTCAGGATGGGCGCGGCAGAACGCGCGCAGGCCCAGGGTGGCGATCAGCGGCCCGTGCACCACCAGTCCCGAGTAGCCTTCGGTGCCGGTGACATAGGGGTAGTCGTAGTGAATGCGGTGGCCGTTGAAGGTCACCGCGCTGTAGCGAAACAGCAGGGTCGGCGTGGGGTCGACGGTTTCGGACCACTCGCCCTGCTCCAGCGCCTCGCCGCTGCCCGATTTGGGCGGCGTGGGTTCGCGGTAGACGATGTCCTGTTCCTCGCGGATCGCCAGGCGGCCCTCCTGGGAGTAGTCGTGGCGCACGGTGACGAACAGCAGCGCGCCGGTGCGGCCAGTCTTTTCTTCGACCTGGGTGATGGTCGACACCCGGGTCGCCGCCTCACCGGCACGCAGGGCATGCAGGAACTCGATGCGCCCACCGGCCCACATGCGATTGCGATTGTCGGCCGGCGGCAGGAAGCCGCCCCGGGCCGGGTGGCCGTCGCTGCCCAGGGCGGTTTCCGGCAGTGGGTCCTGGAAGAAACACCACTGCCACAGCGGCGGGATATCCGCGCCATCCTCGGGCACGGCTTCGCCGAAGGTAGCGGCAATACGCTTGAGCAGGTTATGGCTGAGGTGGTCGTGGGCGGTTTCGCTTCGGCCGATCCAATCGGTGGCGCTCATCGGGTGCAGGTCCTCGGGCAGTGAGTGTCTGCCCCGGATCATGCAAGGACGCACCCGTTCCGGGAATTTGCATTTCAATAAACCAGCGTTCGGTTATGCTGAACGCCGCCATCCTGTCCCGGGAGTCTTGCATGCACTTCGATCTGGCCGACCTGCGCCTGTTTATCCACATCGCCGAATCCCCCAGCCTGACCCAGGGCGCCAAGCGCGCGTTCCTCTCGCCGGCCGCCGCCAGTGCGCGGATCAAGGCCCTCGAAGGCCAACTCGACACCCGCCTGCTGTACCGCGACAGCCGTGGCGTGGAGATCACCCCGGCCGGGGAGCGCCTGCTGCACCATGCGCGGTTGATCATGCGCCAGGTGGATTACCTGAAAAGCGAATTCACCCAATACGGCGTGGATTCGGCCGGGCATATCCGCATTTTTGCCAACACCACGGCGGTCACCGAGTTCTTGCCAGAGGTGCTGGCGGGCTTCCTGTCCCAGCGCCCTGGCGTAACGGTGGACCTGCAGGAGCGCCTGTCCCGCGACATCGTGCGTGGTGTGCTGGATGGCACCAGCGACATGGGCATCATCGCCGGCCCCGTGGAAGCCTCGGGGTTGCAGGTGCTGCACTTCAGCACGGATAAACTGGTGCTGATGGTGCCGGTGGGGCATGCACTGGCGCAACAACCCTCAGTCACCCTGGAACAGACCCTCGCCTACCAGCACATCGGCCTACATGAAGGCAGCACCTTGCTGAGCTTCCTGCGTGAACACGTCGAGCGGCTGGGCAAACACTTGTCGCTGCGTATCCAGGTGTCGAGTTTCGAGGCGATCTGCCGGATGGTCGAAGCCGGCGTGGGCATCGGCATCATTCCCGAGTCCGCCGCTGTACGCCACAGCCGCACCATGCAACTGGTGGCGGTGAAGCTGGATGAGCCCTGGGCAATCCGCGAGCGCAGCATCCTGGTGCGGGAGCTGGAGGCGCTGCCCGGCACCATTCGGGCGTTGATTGCCACGTTGATGCCGGAAAACGCCTAAGCTGATCAGTCACCTTGCCAAAGGAGTCAGCCCATGCAGCTCGAAGGATCCTGCCATTGCGGCGCCGTCACGTTCAGCCTCACCAGTGCCCACCCCTACCCTTACCAGCGCTGCTACTGCTCGATCTGTCGCAAGACCCAGGGCGGTGGCGGTTACGCGATCAACCTGGCCGGTAACACCGCGAGTTTGAAGGTGCGCGGACGCAAATCCATTACGATCTACCACGCCAGACTCAAGCCCGAAGGCGCCAACCGTGCCCATGCGAGTAGCGCCGAGCGGCACTTCTGCTCGCAGTGCGGCAGCGCGCTGTGGGTGTTCAGCCCGGAATGGCCGGAGCTGATCCACCCGTTTGCCTCGGCCATCGACACACCATTGCCGGTGCCGCCGGACCATACGCACTTGATGCTGGGGTCGAAGGCGCCGTGGGTGGAGGTCACGTTGCGCAAGGGCGATCAGCAGTTCAATGAATATCCCGAAGAATCCATTGCCCAGTGGCATGAGCGGCATGGGCTGGTGCGTTAACACTCTTTGACAGTTTCTCGACAAAGCTGTCAAAGACCCCCAGGCACCACGCCCCTAGCATTCGAGCATCCAAACCACCTGCCGGGTGCTCTTCATGCTTCGCACATTGCGCGGTATTCCATTGCTCGGTTGCCTGCTGGGCAGCATCGGCTGCCATGGGCAAGCCTCTGCCCCGCCGCCGATCCCCAAGGGCGACTACAGCGCGATCATCCGCTACCTGCAAACCCGCATCCCCCGGGACATGGCCCAGGCCAACGTGCCCGGTTTGTCGATTGCCCTGGTCAATGGCCAGGAGTTGATCTGGGCCGCTGGGTTCGGCTTGGCCGACAAAACACTGGGCGTGCCGGTGACGCCGAACACGGCGTTTCGCGCCGGTGCGATCTCCAAGCTGCTCACCGCCAGCGCGGCCCTGCAACTGGTTGAACAGCAGCGGCTGGCGCTGGATGCACCGATCCAACAGACGTTGCGCGAGTTCTATGTGCGCTCGCGTTTCCACACCGACCAGCAGGCCGCCGACCGCGACATCACCTTGCGCCGCCTGCTCAGCCATCAATCCGGCCTGCCCAGCGAGCACCTGCGCGACCTGCGCAACAGCTATGCCATGGGGCAGATGCCGATGCGCCTGTCCGGCGTCTGGCTGAGTACACCGCCCGGCACCCAGGTGGCGTATTCCAACCTGGGTTATGCGCTGGTCGGCGCGGCGATCGAGCGCAGCAGCGGCAGAGCGTTCGAGGCCCAAATGCAACACAGCCTGCTCAAGCCGCTGGAGATGAACCAGGCGAGTTTTATCGGCACCGCCGCACAGGTGAGCTATCGCGCCAAGGGTTATCAGGACGGTATCGCCAGCACCGACGCGCAAGTGCGTGACCTGGCGGCCGGCGGCTTGTGGGCCAGCCCCAAGGACCTCAGCCATTACGTGCAGATGCTGTTCGCCGAGGGCCTGTACAAGGGCAACCGGGTAATGAACCAGCGCTCCATCGATGACATGTTTACCCAGCAAAACACCGGCAACGCCCTGGACTTCGATTGCCGGATCGGCCTGGCCTGGTTTCTCGCACCGTGCGGTGACGAGCCGGTCGGGCCTGGGGTGCGCACCTATCAGCACAGCGGTGGCGGCGATGATTTCGCCGCGCAGTTGAGCCTGCTGCCAGACCAGCAACTGGCGGTGATCATCATGGCCAACGACAGCAATGCCGAAGACCTGGTTGCCACGCTGACCACCGACACCCTGCGCCTGATGCTCCAGGCGCAGACCGGCGAACCGGTGTGCAGCGAAGACTGCCAGGCGCCCCGCCACGGGCTCAAGTTGCGCCAGGTGCCGGCCGCCGTCGACCGCCAGCGCCTGTCCGGGTTTTACGCCACCGCCTGGGGCGTATTCCGCATCCGGGACGACGCCGGTCGGCTGCGCGGTGAACTGGCCGGCTACGACTTCGAGCTGCTGCGTGACGACCACGGCTGGCTGCGCGCGCAGAAGAAAGTCCTGGGGTTCTGGCTCAAGGACCTCGGCGAACTCGGCCGCGTGCAGTTGGATGTGATCACCGTGCAAGGCCGGCAGATGCTCACCGCGCGCAGCCACGGCCAGCGCATCGCCATCGGTGAACGCATCGACCCGCCACCCTTGCCCATGGCCTGGGCCGACACCGTCGGGACCTACCAAGTGCTCAACACCCACGAGCCCGATGCGCCGTTGAGCGGCATCAGCGTGCGCCTGGAAGAAGGTTTCCTGGTGATTCGCGGCCAACTGCACGACGAGCCACTGACCGACTACATCCTGCTGCCCGTGGACAACGCCCATGCCGTGCTCGCCGGCAACGGCTATGGCCTGGGCGACACCGTCAGCCGCCAAGTCAACGGCCTGAGCGCCTCGGGCTACTCCTTCAAACGTACCCATCCACCCTTGAGTTTCTGACCGACATGAAAACCCTGATGAGCCCCAAAAACCTCTGCCTGTCCCTCACCTCGTTGTGTTTGCTGGTAGGCGCCGACGCAGCACTGGCCGAGGACTGGACCTACAGCCTCAAAGCCGGCGTGGCCAATCTGCCGCGCTACAGCGGCAGCGACGAGCGCATGACCGCCCCGGTGTTCGGCGGCGCCATTGTCAGCCCCTGGGGAATTTTCCTCGATACCGACAAGGGCCTGGGCTGGGGCTACGAAGGCAACGCCTTGAGTTTCAGTGCGTATGTCGGCGCCAGCGCATCGCGCAAGGACAAGAACGAATCCCTGCACTTGGGCTCCAAGCGCCTCAAGGGCATGGGCGAAATCAAGTCACGCCCGCAACTGGGCGTGAGTGCCCACTACAATCTCGGCGGCGCCATTGTCGGCGCGACCCTGGAACACGCCCTCAAGGAAGATGACCACAAGGACAGCGGCAAGGCGTTCACCCATCTGGAATTGAGTCTGGGCACCACGCTGTACGAGGGGCGTTATGGCTCCGTCGATGCCAGCATCAACAGCCACTTTGGCGACCGGGACTATATGCAGACCTGGTACGGCGTCACTACCGGCCAAGCCGCGCGCAGCCGCTTCAAGGCCTACAAGGCCGGTGCCGGCAATATCAGCAATGGCCTGAACCTGGCCTGGAGCCTGCCGATCAGCGAGCACACCGAGTTCTCGACATTGCTGGATGTGCAGTACCTGGCGGATGAAGCGGGCAAGAGCCCGATTGTGGAGCGACGGTTGCAGACGTCGGTGATGGGCGTGCTGGAATACACGTTCTGATTGGATAGGTGGGAGGGGGCTTGCCCCCGATGGCGGTGCATCAGTCCATATCGCTATCGGGGGCAAGCCCCCTCCCACACTTGGATCTCCATTGAATGTAAAAGCGCTATTCGGCGTACGCCCAGGTCATCCGGAACGACGCGCCGCCCCATTCCGAATCCTGCACTTGCACCTGGCCGCCGTGCCACTGCGACACCCGCTGCACCAGTGCCAGGCCCAGGCCGAAGCCACCGGTGCGACGGTCGCGGCTGTCGTCCAGGCGCATGAAGGGCTGGAAGATCTTCGAGCGGCCTTCCTCCGGCACGCCAGGGCCGTCATCACACACCCGCACTTCATAGCCACTGCCGAACTTGACCAGCGACACTTCCACACGCCGCTCGGCATACCGAATGGCATTGCGCAGCAAGTTGATCACCGCCCGCGCCATAAAACGCGGTTCGATCTGGATGTAGTCCACTTCGCAGGTGCGCAACGACAACTGGATACCGGCGGCTTCGGCCTCCAGCGCCACGCTGCCGATCACACTGTCGAGCCAACTGTGGGCCTCGATGCGCTCGCGGGTGACCTGGGTGGCGCCGCGCTCCAGGCTGGCGTAGGTGAGCAGTTCGGAGACCATTTCTTCCAGCTCGCCCAGGTCGGCATACATGTCGGCAATCAGTTCGCCGCGCAGACGCGGGTCGACTTGTTGCTTGAGCTGGTCGAGTTCGAACGACAGGCGCGCAATCGGCGTGCGCAGCTCGTGGGACACGGCGTTGGTCAGTTCGCGCTGGTTGGCGATCAGGCTTTCGATGCGTTCGGCCATCTGATTGAAGTGCCCCGCCAGCTCGCGCACGGTGGAACGGCGCGGCAGCAGGATGCGTGAACCGAGGTCGTTGTCACCGAAGCGTTGTGCGGCCAGGCGAATATGCTCCAGGTCGCGCCAGTGCGGGCGCACCCAGAAATACAGGACGATCGCCAGGCACACCCCGAGAAAACCATAGGCCCACAGGTAGAGCCACTTGGGCTCTTCCGGCAGTTTGATTTCCAGCAACTGCGGGCCACCGTCAATGCTGGCGAGGAACTCCATGAAATCACCGCGCACCACCAGCAAGTCAGCGGCCAGCAGTTGTGTCTCGCGTTCGGTGAGCGCCTGGGTGTCCTTCTGGACCAACCTCAAATGCAGCCCATAATGGGGCTGCAACTCGGCCAGCCGGGCCTGGCGTTGCTCGGCGCCGAGCGGACGCAGCTGTTCCACCAGGGCATACGCCGGGCCGCGCAAGGCTTCGCGGTTATAGGTTTCGTTGGCTTCGGGCAGCAGCTCGTCGAAGGTGTAGTTGACCAGCCAGATCGCCCCCGCCAGACCGAGGGCCAGGATCACATACAGGCGCAGAAACAGCCGCAGCATTTAAGCCTCCCACGCGAACGGGTTGAACAGGTAGCCCTTGCCCCAGATGGTCTTGATGCACACCGGTTCACGGGGGTTGTCGTTGAGCTTGCTGCGCAGTTTGCTGATGTACACGTCGACGCTACGGTTGAGGCCGTCGAACGCGATACCGCGCATGCGGTTGAGGATGTCATCGCGGGACAGGATCGTGCCTGAGTTGCTGGCCAGCAGCCATAACAGCTCGAACTCCATGGTGGTCAGATCGATCTTGTCATCCCCCAGGCTGACCCCCCGGCAACTGCGATCGATGGCCAACCGCCCGAACGCCAGGGCACCGCGCACCGTCGGCTCCGGGGCCTGGCGCCGTTGCAGGGCACGCAGGCGCGCCAGCAGCACGGGCGGCTTGATCGGTTTGATCACATAATCGTCGGCACCGGACTCCAGTCCCAGGATGTGGTCCAGGTCATCTTCCTTGGCCGTGAGGATCACAATCGGCGTGTCAGATACCGTGCGGATCCCACGGCACACATGCAGGCCACTCTGGCCAGGCAGCATCAGGTCCAGCACGACGATCTTCGGCTTGAACGCCAGAAACGCTGCAAGGGCCTCATCGCCCCGGTGCTCCACGCGCACCTCGAAGCCATGCTGCTCCAGGAAGTGCGCGATCAGCCCCGCGAGTTTTTCGTCGTCTTCAACGAGCAAGACCTTGCCCAGCCCCAGATTTTCCATAAGTTCTCAGTGTGCAGACGCAGATTGAAGAGCGGGCATTATAAGTGGCAAGCTGCCCAACTTAAGCAACTGGCCAGCCGTTGCCGACGAAGCTTCATGCTTTTAAGAGTTTTTAACAAATACCCCGCACTCTTTAACGCCAGCCACAGGGAGTTGTATGCGCAAGGATTACCTGGCGTTCTTTGTTTCGCTGTTCCTCTCGCGGTTGGCGGACCAGATCCTGCTATTCATCGTGCCCCTGATCGTATTCCAGACCACGCAGAGTGTAGCCTGGGCCGGACTGGCATTCTTCGTCGAGTCGCTACCGCGTTACCTGGCGTTCCCGGTGTGTGGCGCCTTGTGCGATAAATTCGCGCCAGTGCGCCTGCTGCAGATCAGCCAGGTTTACCGGGCGCTGGCGTGTGTGCTCGCGGTGGTCTTGCATGGGGTGTTCGATGGCCTCTACTGGATTGTCCTGCTCTCGGCGTTGTGCGGGGTGCTGACGACCCAGGGCATCATGGCGCGGGAAGTGCTGATGCCGCACATCTTCGCGCACTACAGCTACGCCAAGACCCTCTCCTACTCGCAGATCGCCGACCAGAGCGGGCTGGTGCTGGGGCCGCTGGTGGCGGCGCTGATGCTGGAAGTCTGGGCCTGGCATTGGGTGGTGCTGGGAGTGGCCGGATTGTTTGTACTGGCCGACCTGGCGATGCGCGCGTGGCAACGCTCCAGCACGGCGCACCTGGAAACCTTCGAACAGCATCAGGATATCTGGCTGCAACCCCTGAAGATTGCGTTCGGGCATATCCGCAGCCTGCCGGACTTGAAACGGATCATCACCCTGGCCGTGGGGGTGAACCTGATCATTGGCGTCACCCTGGCCACATCGGCGGCGATGGTCACCGGCCACTTTGCAGCAGACAAGGACGCCTATGCCCTGCTGCAGGCAGCGGGTGCACTGGTGACCATCGGCATTCTGTTTTATCTGGCCCGGGCCGGCCTGCCGTTGAAAGTGCTGGGTGGCTTGTCGTATTCGATGATCGGGATGGGGGCGTTGATCATGGCCGCAAGCCCCGGCGTATGGCTGTATGCCGTGGGTTTCCTGCTGGTGACCGGCTTCGACAAGATGTTCAACGTCTACCTGCGCAGCACCCGCCAGCGGGTGATCCCCGTGCAGGACTTCGGCAAGACCGTGGGCGTGATCACCCTGCTCAACAACCTGCCGCAACCCTTGGCGGGCCTGGCGGTGGCGTTGCTGGCGGCGCCGCTGGGGACGCAGGCGGTGATCCTGCTGTTGGCCGGGATCGCCGCATTGCTCGGTGTGGCCGTGGCCTCAGGCTGGCACGCCACTGTGAAAGCGGAACTCGATGTCGGGTGACTCGATCAGGTCCTGCTCGGTCGCCCTGACCCGCTCGATCACCTGGGCGATGTCCTTGGCGTCGCCGTACTGGTACGCCAGCTTCAGGTAACCCTGGAAGTGCCGCGCCTCGCTCTTCAGCAGCCCGAAATAGAACTTGCCGAGTTCTTCGTCCAAATGCGGCACCAGGGCTTCGAAACGCTCGCAACTGCGCGCTTCGATAAAGGCGCCGACCACCAGGGTGTCCACCAGTTTCACCGGTTCATGGCTGCGCACCACTTTGCGCAAGCCCGAGGCATAGCGCCCGGCATGCAGCTGGCGCAGCTCGATCTTGCGCTTTTTCATCAGGCGCATGACCTGCTCGTGATGCACCAGCTCCTCGCGGGCCAGGCGCGACATCATGTTGATCAGGTCGACATGGCTGTAGTACTTGGCGATCAGGCTCAGGGCGGTGCTGGCGGCTTTGAATTCGCAGTTCTTGTGGTCGATCAGCAGGGTTTCCTGATCGGCCAGCGCGGCCTGGACCCAGGCATCAGGGGTGCGGCAACCGAGGAATTCGTGGATTTCTGGCAGGTTCATCGGGCTCACGGGCAAAAGGATCACAAAAGGCCGGCGATTATACCGACCCCGCCGCAGACCACCAGCCACCGGCCTTGATGTGCATCAACATGACGTGCGCGCGCCAGCAACTATAGTTGTTCCAGGCCCCGCCCTTTTTTATGGAGATCCCGATCATGCAAGCCATCCGCAGCATTCTGGTGATCATCGAGCCCGAGCACTCGGAAAGCCTGGCCCTCAAGCGCGCCAAGCTGATCGCCGGGGTCACCGACGCGCACCTGCACTTGCTGGTCTGCGACAAGAAGCATGAGCACTCGGCGCTGCTGGCGCTACTCAAGGCGGGCCTGCAGGAAGACGGCTACCGCGTCAGCACCGAGCAGGCATGGAATACCAGCCTGCATGAAACCATTATCGACGTGCAGCAGGCCGAAGGCTGCGGGCTGGTGATCAAGCAGCATTTCCCGGACAGCCCACTGAAAAAAGCCCTGCTGACGCCGGCGGACTGGAAGCTGCTGCGCTATTGCCCGAGCGCGGTATTGCTGGTCAAGACGTCTACACCCTGGATGGGCGGAAAGATCCTGGCGGCGATCGACGTAGGCAATACCGATGGCGAACACCGTTCGCTGCACAACTCGATCATTGACCATGGCTTTGATATCGCCAACCTGGCCAAGGCGCAGTTGCATGTGATCAGCGCACATCCGTCACCGATGCTGTCGGCGGCGGACCCGACGTTCCAACTCAAGGAAACCATCGAGGCGCGGTATCGCGAGCAATGCAGGACGTTCCAGGCTGAGTTCGATGTGGATGACAAGCACCTGCATATTGAAGAAGGCCCTGCCGATGTACTGATCCCCTACCTTGCCCACCAATTGCCGGCGGCGGTTACCATCCTCGGCACCGTGGGGCGCACAGGTCTTTCCGGGGCGCTGATCGGTAACACCGCAGAGGTGGTGCTGGATGCCCTGGAGAGTGATGTGCTGGTGCTGAAACCTGACGAAGTGATGGACCGTCTGGTGGAGCAGGCCACCAAGGCCTGATGCCGACCTTTCAAACAATGAAGATAAAAATGTGGGAGGGGGCTTGCCCCCGATGAGGGTGTGTCAGTTGATACATCCCGGGCTGACACACTGCCATCGGGGGCAAGCCCCCTCCAACAGGGGTTATCCGTTGTCAGCTGGAAAACACATCACGCAGAAAGCCGGGCGCGATATAGCGCTGGTAATGCGCCTCGGACAGGATAAAGAACTCACGGTCAATCGCGTCGCGCAGGTCCGGCAACGGCCAATCGCGAAATTCCGGTAATAGCACCATCCCATACGCCTCCAGGTTGGAAATCACCCGCGCGCCCCGGGCGATCAACTGGTAGGCCCAGCAGTACTCGGACTGGTGCGGCACGAAGCGGATCTTGCGCTGTTCCAGCTGGCCGCGCAGGGTCTTGGGGTCGAAGACCTCCAGTTTGCCGGCCATCACCTGCACCAACAGCTGCTCCAATCGCAGCCAGACCGCGCGTTTTTCTTCCTCGTTATAGCCATTCCACTGGATCACTTCGTGGTGGAAGCGCTTGCAGCCACGGCACACCAGATCGCCGTAAACCGTGGAGCACAGGCCGACGCAGGGGGTCTTGATGGTTTGGTTGGACATGGGTAACGACACGCAGATCAGCAAAACAATGCGCCATGTTAGCCCTTTGTCTAAGCGTGATCACCCAGCAAACTTGGTCAGGCAACTTACCTTTAGAAATTTTTTGCCGTAGAATCATCCGGCCTTGTAAGGCGCCAATAATCCGCTGGAAGCTGTTTTCAAAGCGTCACGAGCACAGTCGTTCCTTCAGAACGGTGTTGGCGCGGGCCCTGACTCGGTAGGTCAAAGCCCTCGCCAACCCTCATCAGCTCCGTTCTGCAGGCGTAAAACTTTGAAAGCAGCTTCTGTGAGGAATGCCGGCAGCGCTGGCTTTGCGGCCCAAAAAGCCCCCGAGCGCATGCGTGCCGTTCATTTCTGGATGAGCGTCCCGTGGGACCACTGATGAGGGTAATAACTGTGCTTGAAGCCTACCGCAAACATATCGAAGAGCGCGCAGCCCTGGGTATTGTTCCCCAGCCGCTTAACGCCGAACAAACCGCAGGCCTGGTCGAGCTGCTGAAAAATCCTCCGGCTGGCGAAGAAGAATTCCTCGTTGACCTGATCACCAACCGCATTCCACCAGGCGTTGACGAAGCTGCATACGTCAAGGCCGGTTTCCTGTCTGCCCTGGCCAAGGGCGAAGCCACTTCCCCCCTGATCGACAAGAAACGCGCCGTTGAACTGCTTGGCACCATGCAAGGCGGCTACAACATCGTGACCCTGGTCGAGCTGCTGGACGACGCCACACTGGCTCCCGTCGCCGCCGCCCAACTCAAGCACACCCTGCTGATGTTCGATGCGTTCCACGACGTGGCCGAAAAAGCCAAGAACGGCAACGAACACGCCAAAGCCGTGATCCAGTCCTGGGCTGACGGCGAGTGGTTCCGCAACCGCCCTACCCTGGCCGACAAGATCAGCCTGCGCGTATTCAAGGTGACCGGCGAAACCAATACCGACGACCTGTCCCCTGCGCCGGATGCCTGGTCCCGTCCCGACATCCCACTGCACGCCCTGGCCATGCTGAAAATGGCCCGTGAAGGCATTGTGCCGGACGAGCAAGGCAAGACCGGCCCGATGAAGCAGATCGAAGAAATGCGCGGCCAGGGCTTCCCGATCGCCTACGTCGGTGACGTGGTCGGTACCGGTTCCTCGCGTAAATCCGCGACCAACTCCGTACTGTGGTTCTTCGGCGACGACGTTCCGTACGTGCCGAACAAGCGCGCTGGCGGCTTCTGCTTCGGCAGCAAGATCGCCCCGATCTTCTACAACACCATGGAAGATGCCGGCGCACTGCCCATCGAATTCGACGTTTCCAACATCAACATGGGCGACGTGATCGACCTGTACCCGCATGCTGGCAAGGTCTGCAAACACGGCACCGACGAAGTCATCACCACCTTCGAAATGAAGACTCCGGTGCTGTTGGACGAAGTCCGCGCCGGTGGCCGTATCCCGCTGATCATCGGTCGCGGCCTGACCGACAAGGCCCGTGCCGAGCTGGGCCTGGGCCCAACCGACCTGTTCAAGCTGCCTGAAGCGCCTGTCGACACCGGCAAAGGCTTCACCCTGGCGCAGAAAATGGTCGGCAAGGCGTGCGGCCTGCCAGAAGGCAAAGGCGTTCGTCCTGGCACCTACTGCGAACCGAAGATGACCACCGTGGGTTCCCAGGACACCACCGGTCCGATGACCCGTGACGAACTGAAAGACCTGGCGTGCCTGGGCTTCTCGACCGACCTGGTAATGCAGTCGTTCTGCCACACCGCGGCCTATCCAAAGCCGATCGACGTGACCACCCACCACACCCTGCCTGACTTCATCATGACCCGTGGCGGTGTATCGCTGCGTCCAGGCGACGGCATCATCCACAGCTGGCTGAACCGCATGCTGCTGCCGGACACCGTGGGTACCGGTGGTGACTCCCACACCCGTTTCCCGATGGGCATTTCGTTCCCGGCCGGTTCCGGTCTGGTTGCGTTCGCCGCAGCCACTGGCGTGATGCCACTGGACATGCCGGAATCGATCCTGGTGCGCTTCAAAGGCAAGATGAAGCCTGGCATCACCCTACGTGACCTGGTTCATGCCATTCCTTACTACGCGATCCAGTCGGGTCTGCTGACTGTAGAGAAGAAAGGCAAGAAGAACGCCTTCTCCGGCCGCATCCTGGAAATCGAAGGCCTGAACGACCTGACGCTGGAACAGGCTTTCGAGCTGTCCGACGCCTCGGCTGAACGTTCGGCTGCCGGTTGCACCATCAAGCTGTCGAAAGAGTCGATCACCGAATACCTGAACTCCAACATCACCCTGCTGCGCTGGATGATCGGTGAAGGCTATGGCGATGCACGCACCCTGGAACGTCGCGCCCAAGCGATGGAAGCCTGGGTCAAGAACCCTGAGCTGATGGAAGCCGATGCCGACGCGGAATACGCCGAAATCATCGAGATCGACCTGGCCGACATCAACGAGCCGATCCTCTGCGCACCGAACGACCCGGACGATGCCCGCCTGCTGTCGAGCGTTGCCGGCGAGAAGATCGACGAAGTGTTCATCGGTTCGTGCATGACCAACATCGGTCACTTCCGTGCGGCCGGCAAGCTGCTGGAGCAGGTCAAGGGTCAGCTGCCAACCCGTCTGTGGCTGTCGCCGCCGACCAAGATGGACGCTCACCAACTGACCGAAGAAGGCTACTACGGCATCTACGGCAAGGCTGGCGCGCGCATGGAAATGCCGGGCTGCTCGCTGTGCATGGGTAACCAGGCACGTGTTGAGCCGAATTCGACCGTGGTGTCGACGTCGACCCGTAACTTCCCGAACCGTCTGGGTGACGGCGCCAACGTCTACCTGGCTTCGGCCGAGCTGGCAGCGGTAGCTTCTACCCTGGGTCGCCTGCCGACCGTCGAAGAGTACATGGGCTACGCAGCGAAACTGGACACCATGGCCAGTGACGTCTACCGCTACCTGAACTTCGACCAGATCGCCGAGTTCCGCAAGATCGCAGCAAGCGCCAACATCCCGGTGATTCAAGCCTAAGGTGTTGATGTGAAAAAACGCCGCGTATCGTGAGGTACGCGGCGTTTTTTATGCCTGGAATGCAGTACAAATGTGGGAGGGGGCTTGCCCCCGATAGCAGTGGGTCAGCCAATAAATCCGGCACTGAGACACCGCGATCGGGGGCAAGCCCCCTCCCACATTTTTACCGCGTCAGGTTTAAGCGAAGAACGAATAGACCACCGCAGTAATCGCCACCAGGCCAACCGCCGTGACGAACACATTGGACGCCTGCCCCCGGTACTTGGCCATGACCGGCACCTTGCGAATGGCATACATCGGCATCAGGAACAGAATCGAAGCAATGATCGGACCGCCCAGCGCCTCGATCATGCCGAGGATGCTCGGGTTCAACGTCGCCACGATCCAGCACACCACCAGCATGAACGCCGCCGTCATGCGGTCCAGACGCTTGGCCTGCGGACGACGACCCGTCTTCAGCACCAGGCCCTTGAGACCTTCACTGGCGCCGATGTAATGGCCCAGGAACGACTTGGCAATCGCCACGAACGCAATCAACGGCGCTGCGAACTCGATGGTCGGGTTATTGAAGTGGTTGGCCAGGTACGACAGGATCGACAGGTTCTGCGCCTTCGCTTCGGCCAGTTGCGCCGGCGACAGGGTCAGCACGCAGCTGAATACGAAGAACAGCACCATCACCACCATCAACAGGTGCGCGCGGGACAGGATCTGCGAGCTGCGCTCATCGGCGTGGGCGCCGTACTGGCGCTTCTGGTCCACCGCAAAGGCCGAGATGATCGGCGAATGGTTGAACGAGAACACCATCACCGGGATCGCCAGCCACAACGTGTTGAGCAGTGCGGACGGTGCGGGGATGACGCTGGCGGTGCTGAGGATGCCGCCGTTCCAGTGCGGAATCAGGTACACCGCCAGGAACAGCAACGCGACGATGAACGGATACACCATCAGGCTCATGGCCTTGACGATCACTTGCTCGCCGCAACGCACCACGGCCAGCAGGCCGAGGATCAGCACGAACGACAGGATCGCCCGGGGCGGTGGCGCAATGTGCAATTGGTGTTCCATAAAGCTGCCGACCGTGTTGGTCAACGCCACGCTGTAAATCAGCAGGATCGGGAAGATGGCGAAGAAGTACAGCAAGGTGATCAGCGCGCCGGCCTTGATGCCGAAGTGTTCTTCCACCACGTCGGTGATGTCGGAACCTTCACGGCCGGACAGCACGAAGCGGGTCAGGCCACGGTGGGCGAAGAAGGTCATCGGGAACGCCAGCAGCGCCAGGATCACCAGGGGCCAGAAGCCGCCCAGGCCCGCGTTGATCGGCAAGAACAGCGTACCGGCGCCAATGGCGGTACCGAACAGGCCAAGCATCCAGGTGGTGTCCTGGCGGCTCCAGCTTGTGAGGGTTGCAGGTGTCGTTGCATAGCGTTCGTCGACGCTATTGGCCTGATCATTCATCCGGTCGGATCTCCGCATTTACACGGCCGGGACGAGTCAGAAAAACCTGACAGGCAGCGCCCCGACCATAGAAGGGGCCGGATTGTCCGGGATTCTTCTGAAGAAGCAAAGACTTAGCTGAGGAACGGTGGTGCGGTGCAAGCCCGCAGGGGCGGCTGTAGACGGCGGTTTTCGGGGCCTGTGGCTGAAGGCAGAATATACATTCCCGTACCAATCTATTTTAGAATCACGGCTGTTACTGTAGTTTTCACACAACGCCCGCCGCTTATCCAGAGAGCCCCGCCATGCCTCGCGTCTCCCGCAAACAAGCCGATCTCAACCGCGAAATCATCGTCGAGGCCGCCACGCACCTGTTTCGTGAGCGCGGACTGCACGGTATCAGCCTGTCAGACGTGATGGCTGCTGCCGGCCTGACCCACGGCGGATTCTACGGGCACTTCGCCTCCAAGGAAGCCCTGGCCACCGAAGCCTGCCAACAGGCATTCGAGCACGCCAACCTGGGCTGGCAGGCCAAAATCGAGCACAGCGACGATCAACAGGCCGCGCGCCAGGCGGTGCTGGGGCCCTACCTGACCGCCACCCACCGCGACAACCCCGGCGACGGCTGCCCGGTCTCGGCTTTCGCCCCGGACATGTGCCATGAACCGGCCGATACCGCTTTGCAGCGCACGTTTATAGAAGGCGTTGAAAAGTCCCTGGAGATCTTCGCCCAACTCGAGGACGGTGACCGTCAAGCCATGCTGGCCCAGTACGCAATGATGGTGGGCGCAGTGACCCTGGCACGTGCGACACGGGGCAATAGCCTGTCGGACGAGTTCCTGAAGGCTGCAAGAAATGCCCTCCTGCCCGTTGACAGCCCTTCCCACGTCCCGGCATGACCAGGCCATGAACTTTTTCCGGTTCGTCCCTCACCCGTACCACCACGACCGCTTCCGGCGGTGGGCAAGCGCAGTCGAGACCCGCTTCTGACCGCACAAATACCGCATACTCCTCCCCTCAAACCCTTCAGGAAGAGCCTTCCGATGACCGCCACTGTTCTGGTCCTGGTTGAAACCATCAACGAATACCTGCCCATCATCGAGGGCAATGACTTTCATGTGATCCTCGCGCCGACACCCGCCGAACGCGCCGAAGCCATCAAGGCCCACGGCAGCCAGATCAAGGCGGTGCTGACCCGTGGTCCGCTGGGCTTGTACGCCGAGGAAATCGCCGCCCTGCCCCTGCTGGAAATCATCTGCGTGATCGGCGCCGGCTACGAACACGTCGACCTGCAGGCCGCCAGCAATCGCGGGATCGTGGTCACCAACGGCGCCGGGGTGAATGCGCCGTCGGTGGCCGATCACGCCATGGCGTTGCTGCTGGCGCTGGTGCGCGGCATCCCGCAGACCGACGCTGCGGTGCGTCGCAACGAATGGCCCAAAGTGATGCGCCCGTCCCTGGGCGGCAAGCAATTGGGCATTCTCGGGTTGGGCGCCGTAGGTATGGAGATCGCCAAGCGCGCCGCCCTGGGGTTCGGCATGCAAGTGAGCTATCACAACCGCCAGCCCCGTGACGATGTGGACTACACCTACTGCGCCACCGCCGTTGAACTGGCGCGGACCTCGGACTTCCTGATCCTGGCCACGCCGGGCGGTGCCAGCACCCGCCACCTGATCGACCGCCACGCCCTGGATGCCCTGGGGCCGAATGGCTACCTGGTCAATATCGGTCGTGGCAGCGTGGTGGTCACCGCCGACCTGGTCGCCGCCCTGGAGCAGCGTCGCATCGGTGGCGCCGCGCTGGATGTGTTCGACGATGAGCCCAAGGTGCCCGACGCGCTCAAGAAACTCGGCAATACCGTGCTCACCTCCCACGTGGCCGGGCTGTCGCCGGAAGCGGCCCATGACACCGTGCAGCGCGTGGCCGACAACCTGGTGGAGTACTTTGCCGGCCGCCCGGTGCTCACTCCGGTTGCCCTGCCCCCGCCTACGAAATGACCGATCAGGCACGCTGATCATCCTCCAACACGCTAACCTATTAAGCCGCCCCGACCTTGTCGCTGGGCGGTTGTGCGCATTAGATTAGGAAATAGTCCGAGGCCTTTAGAATAAGCAGAAGGGATAAGCATGGCGCTGAACGACCAATCGACCCAGATTCGCCCAGGCGAAGAGCTTGATGCCAGCCTGATCGATCCCTACCTCAAGGCCCATATCCCGGGCCTGGACGGCACGCCCAGGATCAGCCAGTTTCCCGGTGGCGCGTCGAACCTGACCTACCTGTTGGAATACCCCGGCCAGGAATTCGTGCTGCGTCGCCCACCCTTTGGCCACAAGGCCAAGTCCGCCCATGACATGGGCCGCGAATACCGCATTCTCAACCAGCTCAAGGACGGTTTCCCCTATTGCCCCAAGGCCTATGTGCATTGCACTGACGAGTCGGTGATCGGTGCCGAGTTCTATGTGATGGAGCGCGTCAACGGCATCATCCTGCGCTCCGACCTGCCGCCCGAACTGGGCCTGGATGCGACCAGGACCGAGGCGTTGTGCAAAAGCTTCATCGACAAGTTCGTGGAACTGCACCAGGTGGACTACCACGCCTGCGGCCTGGCCGACCTGGGCAAGCCCGACGGCTACGTGGCGCGCCAGATCCGCGGCTGGAGCGACCGCTACGAAAAGGCCCTGACCCCCGACGCACCAAGCTGGGAAGCCGTACGCGCCTGGCTCGACGACAAGATGCCGGCCGATCACCCCACGTCCAGCATCGTGCACAACGACTACCGCTTCGATAACGTGATCCTCGACCCGCACAACCCGATGCAGATCATCGGCGTGCTGGACTGGGAACTCACCACCCTCGGCGACCCGCTGATGGACCTGGGCAACACCCTCGCCTACTGGATCGAAGCGGCGGACCCGGCGCCGGTGCAGTTGATGCGCCGCCAGCCGAGCAACGCCCCCGGCATGCTCACTCGCCGTGAGTTCGTCGACTATTACGCCGAACGCTCCGGCATCCAGATCGACAATTTCGACTTCTACTACACCTACGGCCTGTTCCGCCTGGCCGGCATCGTGCAGCAGATCTACTACCGTTTCTTCCATGGCCAGACCCAGGACAAACGCTTTGCGCAGTTCATTCACATGAACAAGCTGCTCGAGCAGATGAGCCTGAACGTCATCAGCAAATCGTCCCTTTAAGGAACCGCTATGTCCAAGACCCACCTGTTCGACCTCGATGGCAAGATCGCATTCGTTTCCGGCGCCAGCCGTGGCATCGGCGAGGCCATCGCCAAGTTGCTGGCCCAGCAAGGCGCCCACGTGATCGTCTCCAGCCGCAAGCTGGAAGGCTGCCAGCACGTCGCCGATGCGATCATCGCCGACGGCGGCAAGGCCACGGCCATCGCCTGTCATATCGGTGAAATGGAGCAGATCACCCAGGTGTTCGCCGGTATCCGCGAGCAGTTCGGCCGCCTGGATATCCTGGTCAACAATGCCGCGACCAACCCGCAATTCTGCAACGTGCTGGACACCGACCTCGGTGCGTTCCAGAAGACCGTGGACGTGAACATCCGCGGCTACTTCTTCATGTCCGTGGAAGCAGGCAAGCTGATGCGCGAGAACGGCGGCGGCAGCATCATCAACGTCGCCTCGATCAACGGGATCTCGCCGGGTGTGTTCCAGGGCATCTACTCGGTGACCAAGGCAGCCGTGATCAACATGACCAAGGTGTTCGCCAAGGAATGCGCGGCGTTCGGCATTCGCTGCAACGCCTTGCTGCCGGGCCTGACCGACACCAAGTTCGCCTCGGCGCTGGTGAAGAACGATTCCATCCTGAAAATGGCCCTGGCGCAGATCCCGCTCAAGCGTGTGGCCGACCCGAGCGAGATGGCCGGTGCGGTGCTGTTCCTGGCCAGTGACGCGTCAAGCTACACCACCGGCGTATCGCTGAATGTGGACGGCGGTTTCCTGTCCTGAGTACACCTGGGTTTCTACAGATCGATTTGCGCGTAACCTTGGCGCAGATCGAACTGTCCCAGGATGAAACATGGAACTCCACATCGTCATCAACGGGCGCAAGGACCTGGCTGCCCAGCTTTATCAGCAGTTGCGTGAAGCCATCGCCACCGGCCGACTCGCGGCGGGCGCGCAATTGCCACCCAGCCGCCTGCTGGCCGAGCAATTGGGCGTATCGCGCAAGACCGTGTCCGACACCTACGCCACGTTGACCTATGAAGGCCTGCTGGTGGGCAAGATTGGCCGTGGCACCTTCGTCAATGCGTGGGCGCCACAGACGAATCGCGTGCAAACCGCCACCGACCTGGCCTGCGCCGCCAACCTGGCGAAATGGCAGGCACTGCCCTCGCCCATGCGTCATCCCACCCGCGACAGCACCTTGCGCTACGAATTTATCGGCGGTGCGACCAGCCGCCACCAGTTCCCCCTGGATGAATGGCGCCGCTGCACCCAGGACGCGCTGCGGCGCATTGCCCAGAACAGTGGCTTCTACAGCCAACCCGAAGGTTTGCCGGCGCTGCGCAGCGCAATCGCCGGGCACATCGCGTTCTCCCGTGGCGTCAACTGCCGCGACACCGACATCGTGGTCACCAACGGCGCGCAACAGGCGCTGGACCTGATTGCCCGCGTGGTACTGGAACCGGGCAGCGTTGTGGCGATGGAAGACCCCGGCTACAGCCCCGCCCGCCAGATGTTCATGGCGGTGGGCGCCCAGGTCGCCAGCGTGCCGGTGGATGAACAGGGCATCCGGGTCGACCTGATTCCCGACGGCACACGGCTGATCTATGTGACGCCCTCCCACCAGTTCCCCCTGGGCATGCCCATGAGCCTGGCGCGTCGTGAAGCCTTGCTGGCGCGGGCGTTCGAGCTGGGCGCGATCATTATCGAGGACGATTACGACAGCGAATTCCGCTATGAGGGGCGGCCCACCGACTCGCTGCAAAGCCTGGACACCCGTGGTGTGGTGACCTATGTGGGCACCTTCTCGAAAACCCTGCTGCCCGAGTTGCGCCTGGGCTACGCAGTGCTGCCGCCGGCGATCTACGGCGCGGTGCTCAAGGCCAAGCAATTGACCGACCAGCACAGCTCCACCCTGCCCCAGTGGGCGTTGGCCAAGTTCATCAGCGAGGGCTACCTGCTCAAGCACATCCGCCGCTGCCACACGATCTACGCCGGGCGCCGCGAGCGGATCCTGCAGCGCCTGGCGGGGGATCTGTCGCCGTGGTTCGAAGCGGTGCCGACCGTGGCCGGGTTCCACATGGCGGCGCTGTGCAAGGTGCCGGTGGACATGCCGCTGCTGATGGAGCTCGCGCGCCAGGCAGAAGTGGGCTTGTATCCCCTGGATGTGTTCTTCCACGATGCGCCGGTACGTCCAGGCCTGATCATCGGCTTCGGTGCCATCGAGGCCCTGGACATCGACCCGGCGCTGGATACGGTCCGCGATATTCTCCAGCAGATTGGCTAGCGGATTTTCCGCCGGATTGGTCATTGGTCACTCAGGCCCTGCGGCGTAGGGTGAAGAGGTCTCGAACTACTCGGAAACCTCATCATGAAACGACTGCTCGCCGCCTCCCTGATGCTCGCCTCGCTCAGCGCCTTTGCTCACGAACCGGTGTACAACCAGGAGTCGATCAAGGTCCTGCAGGAGCATGCGCTGGCCAATGTCCCGGGCAAGAAAACCCTCATGCTCACCGTCGATTACGCCCCCGGGCAGGCCACCGTGCCCCACAGCCACACCGGCACCGCCGTGGCCTATGTGCTGGAAGGCGCGATCACTTCACGGGTGAATGACGAGCCCACGAAAACCTACAAGGTCGGCGAGTCGTTCTACGAGCCAGCGGGTTCCCGCCACTTTGAATCGAGCAATGCCAGCCAGACCAAGCCGGCCAGGTTGCTGGTGGTGATGGTGCTGGATGACAAGGCCGAGGTGCTTACCCCTCTGCCCAAGTAACCCACCACGCCACAAATCAGGAAGGTGGGAGGGGGCTTGCCCCCGATAGCAGAGTGTCAGCCAATGAATCTGCTACTGATACGCCGCCATCGGGGGCAAGCCCCCTCCCACATTTTGATTTGTATCGGTCAGTGACTCAGGGGCGTTTGAACTGGCGGCGCAGGCCTTCGATCCGCTCGCGACAAGCACAGCCTTCCAGGTGATCATTGACCATGCCCATCGCCTGCATCAACGCATACATCGTGGTCGGCCCCACGAACGTCCAACCGCGCTTCTTCAAGGCCTTGGACAATCGCACCGAGGCCGGCGACGTGGGATTGCCCGTCCAGTAAGCCATGTCCACCACCGCCGGCCGTTCATCCTCATCGGGTTCGAACGCCCACAACCAGCGCGCCAGCGAACCGGTCTCATCCACCAGCTCACACGCCCGGCGCGCATTGTTGATCGTGGACACGATCTTGGCCCGATTGCGCACAATGCCCGGGTCCTGCATCAACCGCGCGATATCCGCCTCGCCGTACTGCGCCACTCTTCTGAAATCAAAGCCCTCGAACGCCACTCGAAACTGTTCGCGCTTGCGCAAAATGGTGATCCACGCCATGCCCGCCTGAAAGCCCTCCAGGCAGATCTTCTCGTACAGCTGAATGTCATCCGCCACCGGCACGCCCCATTCGTCGTCGTGGTAACGCGGGTATTCCGGCGCCGCCGTGCGCCAGGTGCAGTGGGTCTGCCCGGTTTCGTCAGTGGTCAGTCCTGGTGTGTCCATCCATCACCTCATGTGCCGAGCAGCGGATGATAAGCGAAAAAAATTCCGCCCTGCCAACCGCTCAAGCATCGCCGTTACCGACCAACTGGTCAGACCGGGACCTATCAACCGCCAAATAATTGCTTGTGATTTCAAAAATACTGGGCGTAGACTGGCCCCGCACTGGACTTACCGGTAAGACCACAACAATTAAGCCCTGGAACCACCAGGGCACCGAATAGAGATCCCTCCCATGCTCAGATGGTGCTCGCGTTCGATTTTCCTGCAAGTCGTGATTGGCCTGATGCTCGGCATCGCCTGCGGCCTGGCCCTTCCCGAATTCTCCTCGCAACTCAAACCCCTGGGTGACGGCTTTATCAAGCTGATCAAAATGCTGATCGGCCTGATCGTGTTCTGCGTGGTGGTCAGCGGCATTTCCGGCGCCGGCGACTTGAAGAAAGTCGGACGCATCGGCCTCAAGTCAGTGATCTACTTCGAGATCCTCACCACCGTCGCGCTGGTGATCGGCCTGGTCATGGCCTTCAGCACCGGCATCGGCCAAGGCGCCAATATCCATCTGGAACAATTGTCCTCCGCTGGTTTGAATGAACTGGCCGACAAGGGCCAGCACATCCGCGGCACCAGTCAGTTCCTGATGGACCTGATTCCCAACTCGGTCATCGGTGCCTTTGCCGACAACAACGTGCTGCAAGTGCTGCTGTTCTCGGTGCTGTTCGGCAGCGCGCTGAACCTGGTGGGCGAAGCGGCGTCGGGCATCTCGCGACTGATCAACGAACTGAGCCACATCATTTTCCGCATCATGGGCATGATCGTGCGCCTGGCGCCGATCGGTGTGTTCGGCGCGATCGCCTTCACCACCAGCACCTATGGCCTGGACTCCCTGCAACACCTGGGCAGCCTGGTGGGCCTGTTCTACCTGACGTGTCTTGCCTTTGTCGCACTGATCCTCGGCATGGTGATGCGCCTGTCGGGCCTGCGCATGTTGCCGCTGCTCAAGTACCTGCGTGAAGAACTGCTGATCGTGATGGGCACCGCTTCCTCTGACGCCGTATTGCCACAGATCATGCGCAAGCTGGAGCACCTGGGCATTGGCAGTTCCACCGTGGGCCTGGTGATTCCAACGGGGTATTCGTTCAACCTCGATGGGTTCTCGATCTACCTGACCCTGGCCATTGTGTTTATCGCCAACGCCACCGGCACCCCCCTGTCGATGACCGACCTGCTGACGATCCTGCTGGTGTCGTTGATCACCTCCAAGGGCGCCCACGGCATTCCGGGGTCGGCGCTGGTGATCCTGGCGGCGACCCTCACCGCGATCCCGGCGATTCCGGTGGTGGGCCTGGTGCTGGTGCTGGCGGTGGATTGGTTCATGGGCATCGGCCGTGCATTGACTAACCTGATCGGCAACTGCGTGGCGACCGTGGCCATTGCTCGCTGGGAAAAAGACATCGATATCCAGCGCGCCAACAAGGTGCTGGACGGTCAGCAAGGCTATGCCTTCCAGGCCAAGAAGCCGGTATTACCGGCGCATCAAGAGTTCTGAAATGTCGGAGGGGGCTTGCCCTCTCCCACACATCCATTTGCAAGATCAGGGAGACGCACGACGTGATCAGCACCTCAACCGTCGTCAATTCAGTCGTAGAAAAACTCCGCGCCGCCTTGGCGCGTGGTCAGTGGCGCCGGGGTGAAATGCTCCCCGGCCAACGCGAACTGGCCGAACAGATGGGCATCAGCCGCCCCAGCCTGCGTGAAGCGGTGATCGTGCTGGAGACCCTCGGCCTTGTGCGCTCCATGCCTGGCAAAGGCGTAGTGGTGCTGGAAACCAGCGTCAGCGAACCGCAATCCAGCGACGCGGTAGCGGACGCCAGCCTGGAAGACATCCTGCAACTGCGCTACACCCTCGAACCCTTCATTGTCGGCCTGGTAGCGCAGTCCATCAGCAGCAAGGAAGTCGGCCAACTGCGCCTGACCTTGATGGACATGCGCGAAGCCCTCGACGCGGGCGACGCCGAAGCCGGCATGAACGCCTACATCGGCTTTCACGAAGAGCTGTTCGCCCTTACCTCCAACCCGATCTTCCAGAACGTGGTGCAACAGACCAGCAATGCCCTCAAGCAAAGCGCCCAGGTACTGCGCAACTCGCCCGAACACCTGGCCGAACGCCTGCAGGAAAACGAAGCCGTAGTACGCGCCATCCGCAACAAGAACAGCGCCCTGGCCAGTGCCGAGATGCGGCGGCACATCCTTCGGGAAGGCCTGCGCATGGGTATTCGCTTGAACATCCCGGACGACCATCTGGGCAGCTGATTTTTTGGAGACAGGCCATGACCGCCCACGCCTTGCACTACGACCCTATCCTCCCGACCCTGCGCCTGGTCGCCGGTAAAAAGTCTTCAGTGGATGACATCTATCCGCGCTTGTTCGACGCCATCCTCGAACAGCGTATTGCCCCAGCCAGCCGTTTTACCGAAGAAGGCCTGGGCGAGACCTTTGGTGTGAGTCGCAGTGTGATCCGCCGGGTCCTGGCCAAGCTGTCCCATCAGCAAGTGATCATCCTGCGCCCCAACCAGCGCGCCCAGGTGGCAGCACCGGACGCACAACAGACCCGGGAAATTCTGGAAGCGCGGCGACTGACGGAAATCACCGTGGTGCAACTGGCCTGCGCCCAAGCCACTCCCGCGAAAATACGCCAGTTGCGCGACTTGATCACCAGGGAGCGCGAATGCATCGAGCGCGACCAGCGTGGGCCGGCGATTCGGTTATCCGGGGAGTTTCACCTGCAGCTGGCAAAGATCGCCGGTAACGAGCCGCTTGCACAGTTCCTCAACAGCCTGGTGCCGCTCACGTCACTCGCAATCGCTCGCTATGAAGCGCAAGCCTGTACCTACTGCGCATGGCAGGAGCATGGGGCAATTGCCGACGCCATTGAACAGCAGGACGTCACCCGCGCCGTCAACCTGATGACCCTGCACCTGAATCACCTGGAAAGACAACTGAATCAATGACGACGCCCCTCACCCCCTAGGTATGTACCGCCCGGATACCGACCTGCTCCATACCCTGTGTCTGCACAACTAAAGTGCCTAATCACAGGTCATCATCATGTATGTAGATACTCAAACCATGCCTGCGCTGTTCGCGCTGCTCACACAGCTGAATGCGCAGAAAAGCCTACTGGGTGAAACAATCAATGGATCACTGGGACAACTGAATGAGATCGCGACAAAGATCGGCTTTGAACTGCTCGCGCTTGAGAGCTATGACAAAGCCGAGCTATGCCTGACGATTGCCGCCGCCCAAGGCAAGGCTCAAGCCCAGTACGCAATGGCAACCTGCGTTACCCGCCGGGACGGTGGTTTTCGCATTGCCTCGCAAGAAACTCGCCAATGGCTGAGGCTGGCGGCGGCTCAAGACTACGTCCCGGCACTGATGCGTTTGGGCGATACCCAATCCCTGCGCAAAGCCGCTGAAATACTCACCCCCAAGGCGGAGGCCGGAGATACTCAGGCCATGAGCTTCCTGTTTAAACTCGACAAGGATGTGAATTGGTTGAAAAAAGCCGTTGCCCTCAACGATTCTTCAGCGCAATTCGAGCTCGCCGAGGCCTATCACGATACTCCGCAACTGATCCCCAACGCCGTGGAACGTCACGCACTGATCGAAGAGCTTCGGCAGAAAGCGGCCGACGGCGGTAGCGTGCCGGCGCTGGCTGAGCGTGTTTTCTCCCAAACGTCCACCGCAGACATTCTGGAAAAACAACAACGACTGGTCCAGCTCGCTTTATTGGGTCAACTCGATGCGTTGGTGGAATATGGGTATGCACTGGCAGGCATGCCGCAAATTAACCAAGGGCTGTCCCTTGTCGTGCAGCGACACACCGTGGCACCGCGGACGTACGGACTTGAAAGGGATTTCGCCAAGGCCTATGCAGTGCTGGGCATGGTTCTGCCGAAACTGACCAACCCCCTCGCGGCTGAAAACCTGCAACATGACATGGATGCTATTTGGCATCAAATGACGCCGCAACAGTATTCGGCCAGCGAAGCAATCCGCGTCAGCCTGCATGAACGTATAGAACACGTATTCAAATCCTTCGTCCCCTTCATCATCGTGGGCGCACCGCATTGATCCCAGAACATCTGGCGACATTGAAGGCCCCATAAAAAATCCCCGCATCATTCCATGCGGGGATTTTTGTTTTCAACGACGGATCAGACGTTTAAAGCACAGACTGACCACTCAACGCCAGGTCCAGCAACTCCCGGTTGGCCACCGCGTACATAGCGTAGTCCGTGCCGACCGCCGCACGAATTTCCACCATCATCGCCACCCAACGCTCGGCCATGTCCTTGTGCTGCTCAAGCCACAGGGCCACGCGGGCTTCCATGTCTTGTGGCGCGTCGGCCATTTGCAGGACGGAGATGGTGATCGCGCGTTGCTGCCAGTCCACATCGTCGCGGAACGCTTCGCGGGCCGCAGCCTGCCAGTTGTTGCCCACCGGCAGATCGCTGATCTGCTGCAGGTACCATGGCAAGTCCAAAGCGCTGCCAACGGCGAAGTAGGCCTTGGCCACTTCGGCGGCGTCATGCCCGGTCACGTCAGCGGCTTCGATGATCGGCAGCAAGGTGTACAGGTGGGTCGTGCCTGCAACCATGCGTGCCAACAACTCCGGCACGCCGGCTTCGGTGTAGGCCTGGTAGCGCTTCTGCCAGCCTTCGCGGGTCGGGCCTTCCAGCAGTTCGTCGAGCTTGAGGCCCAGCGCCGCCAGGTGCGGACCGAAGTGCGCGGTGTCACGGCCAGCGTCCTGCTCGTTGCGACGGCTGCGCAGGAACCAGCGCGTAGCACGACGACCCAGGCGCATCAGCTCATCCATCAGCTCCAGTTGCACCTCGGCGGAGACCTGGTGGTCCAGGGCTTCTATTTGGCGGAACCAGTGCGGGAGGTGGAAGATGTCACGCACGATCACATACGCGCCGGCCACGTTCGCCGGGCTCATGCCGGTCGACTCTTTGAGTCGCTGCACGAAGGTGATGCCCATGTGGTTGACCAGGTCGTTGGCGATCTGGGTGCTGACGATCTCGCGCTTGAGGCGGTGGCGACGCATGGCCTCACCGAACTTGGCGACCAGGCTCGGCGGGAACGCGGTCTCCATGTCGCGGGTCAGGTACTCGTCATCCGGTACCAGCGACTTGAGCAGCGCTTCCTTGAGGTCGATCTTGCTGTACGAGATCAGCACCGACAGCTCCGGACGGGTCAGGCCCTTGCCGTTCGCGGCGCGCTCGGTGAGCTGCTCCTCGGTCGGCAGGTACTCGATGGCGCGGTCCAGCTTGCCACGACCCTCCAGGTCGCTCATCAGGCGCTTGTACTCGGCAGCACGCTCGTAGGCACGGCGCGCCGCCAGGGACAGGGCCTGGGTCTGCTTGTAGTTGTTGCCCAACACCAGGTTGCCGACTTCGTCGGTCATGCTCGCCAGCAACTGGTTGCGTTGCTTGTCGGTCATGTCACCGGCCTGCACCACTTCGTTGAGCAGGATCTTGATGTTCACTTCGTGGTCGGAGCAGTCCACGCCACCGGCGTTGTCGATGAAGTCGGTGTTGGAACCGCCGCCATTGAGGCCGAATTCCACACGACCCAGCTGGGTCATGCCGAGGTTACCGCCCTCGCCCACCACCTTGCAGCGCAGCTCGTTGCCGTTGACGCGCAGGGCGTCGTTGGCCTTGTCGCCCACATCGGCGTGGCTTTCGCTGCTGGCCTTGACGTAAGTGCCAATACCGCCGTTCCACAACAGGTCTACCGGCGCCTTGAGCAAGGCATTCAGCAGTTCGGTCGGCGTCAGCTTGTCGGCCGAGATGTCGAAGCGTTCCTTCATCTGTGGCGAGATGGCAATGCTCTTCGCGCTGCGCGAGAAGATACCGCCGCCTTCGGACATGATGCTGGTGTCATAGTCGGTCCAGGCCGAACGCGGCAGCTCGAACATGCGCTGGCGCTCGACGAAGCTGGTGGCCGGGTTCGGGTTCGGGTCGATGAAGATATGCAGGTGGTTGAAGGCCGCGACCAGTTGCAGCTTGTCGGACATCAACAGGCCGTTGCCGAACACGTCACCGGCCATGTCGCCGACGCCCACCACGGTGATGCTGTCTTCCTGCACATTGATGCCGCGCTCACGGAAGTGACGCTGCACGCCGACCCATGCGCCCTTGGCGGTGATGCCCATTTTCTTGTGGTCGTAACCGGCGGAACCACCGGAGGCGAACGCGTCACCCAGCCAGAAACCGTAGTCGATGGCGATGCCGTTGGCGATGTCGGAGAAGGTCGCAGTGCCCTTGTCCGCCGCCACCACCAGGTACGGGTCATCGTCGTCATGGCGCACGACGTTGGCCGGCGGCACCAGGGCGCCGTCCTTGAGGTTATCGGTAATGTCCAGCAGGCCGGAAATGAAGATGCGGTAGCAGGCGATGCCCTCGGCCGCGATCTCGTCACGGCTGCCGCCCAGAGGCAGGCGACGCGGCAGGAAGCCGCCCTTCGCCCCCACCGGCACGATCACCGAGTTCTTCACTTGCTGGGCTTTGACCAGGCCAAGCACTTCGGTGCGGAAGTCTTCTTCACGGTCGGACCAGCGCAGGCCGCCGCGGGCGACGTTGCCGAAGCGCAGGTGCACGCCTTCAACCCGTGGCGAGTACACGAAGATTTCAAACTTCGGCACCGGCTTGGGCAATTCAGGGATCGCGTGCGGATTGAACTTGAAGCTGAAGTACGACTTGTTCTGCCCGTTGGCGTCGGTCTGGTAGAAGTTGGTACGCAGGGTCGCCTTGATCAGGTCCAGGTAGCGACGCAGGATGCGGTCTTCGTTGAGCACCTGGACATCGTCCAGGGCGGTGAGGATCGCTTGCTCCAGGCGTTGCTGCTTGTCTTCCAGGTCGTCGGCGGTGAGCTTGCGCGCCAAGTAGAAGCGGGTCTTGAACAACCGGGTCAACTCGCGGGCGATGTCGGTGTGGTTGTTCAGGGTGCTGGCGATGTAACCGAGGTCGAAGCCCAGGCGGATCTGCTTGAGGTAACGGGCGTAGGCGCGCAGCAGCGCGACGTCGCGCCATGGCAGGCCAGCGGTGAGCACCAGGCGGTTGAACGCATCGTTCTCGGCGTCGCCATGCACGATGTGCACGAACGCGTCCTGCAGGGTGTCGTTGAGTTGCTGGATATCCAGGTTCACGCCTTCGGCGGCGATGAACGCGAAGTCATGGATCCAGAACTCACGGCCATTGGCATGACGCAGACGGTACGGGAATTCGCCCAGCACACGCAGGCCGAGGTTTTCCAGGATCGGCAGCACGTCGGACAGCGCCAGCGGGGTGTCGGCGTGGTACAGCTTGCAATGCAGCTCGCGTTGGCCGGAGACCTGGCCCAGCGGCTGATAGAAGCTCATCACCAGCGGATTGGCTTCGGTGAGGCTGAGCAAGTGCTGCATGTCGACCACCGCCGAGTGCGCGGCAAAGCGCTCGCGGTAACCGGCCGGGAAGCCTTTCGGGAAGTCCGCCAGCACATTGGTGCCGTGGGCTTCTCCAAAGCTTTCCACCACCAGGCTGGAGTAGTCGTCCTGCCAGCTGCGGCAGGCCTGCACCACTTCCTTTTCCAGTTGCAGCGGGTCGATATCCAGGCGGTTCTTCGGATCAACCCGCAGAATCAGCTGCACACGGGCCAGCACGGATTCGGAGAAGAAGGTCCAGAACTCGCAGTCCGAGGCCTTCAGGCGATCCATCAATACTTGCTGGATCTTCTGGCGCACTTCGGTGGAATAGATGTCGCGTGGCACGTAGGCCAGGCAGTAGCAGAAACGACCGTACGGGTCCTTGCGCAGGAACACGCGGATCTTGTTGCGCTCCTGGATCTGCACGATCGACATCACAGTGCTGAACAACTCGTCGACCGGGGTCTGGAACAGGTCGTCACGGGGCAGCACTTCAACGACCTGGGCCAGCTCCTTGCCCAGGTGCGCCTTGGGCTGGAAGCCCGAGCGACGTTCGATTTCCGCGACCTTGCGGCGGATGTATGGAATGGCCCGTACGCTTTCGCCATACACCGAGGAGGTGTACAAGCCCATGAAGCGGTGTTCCTTGATGACCTTGCCGTCGGCGTCGATCTCACGGATCGACACGTAGTCCGGGTAGGCCGGGCGGTGCACGCGGCTCGGGTGCGCGGCCTTGGCGAAGGACAGCGCGGCTGGCTCACGCAGGTAGGCCACGGCGTAATCTTCGATGCGCAGATCGTCGGCGGTGAGGCCGGCGCGCAGCAGCTTGGTCAGACCGAGGAAGGAACCGGCGTCATATTCGATATGACCGCCGTCCGCCTCGTCACGTACCACGAACTCTTCATAGCCGAGGAAGGTGAAGTGGTTGCCCACCAGCCATTCCAGGAAGTTCTTGATCTCGGCTTTTTCTTCACCGTCGATAGCGAACTGGCTCGCATCGATACCGGCCAGCAGGTCCTGGACCTTGGCTTTCATCGGTTCGAAATCGGCCACGGCCACGCGCACTTCGCCCAGCACCTGCTCAAGCTCTTTGCTCAGCACGTTCAGTTCGGCGGCGTTGGCGCAACGATCGATTTCCAGGTACATCAGCGATTCTTGCAGGATGCCTTCGCCCTGGGTGCCTTTTGGCAGGATTTCCAGCAACTCGCCCTTGGCGCCACGGCGTACGCTGAGCACGGTGGTCTGCAGGGTGTGGATGCTGTAGCCACGGCGGTTCAGCTCGGTGCGGACCGAGTCCACCAGGAAGGGCAGGTCATGGTGCAGCACTTCGACCGCGGTGTGGGTCGACTGCCAGCCATGACGTTCGTAATCGGGGTTGTAGACCCGCACTTGCGGTTGGGTATGGTCAAAGCGCTCAAGCAGGCGCCACGCAGAGAGGGTGCAACCGGCCAGGTCGGAAAGGCGACGCTGGGTCAGTTCGTCCAGGGAAATGATGCCGAAGAATTGTTCAGCGAACAGCGCCACTTGTGGCAGTGCCTGTTCACTGATGTGCTGCGCCAGTGCCGCTTGCAGTTGATGCTGGAAGTCGGCCTTGCTGGCTGCGGTGAAAAACGCCATCTGTGGTACTCCGCTTGGGCTTGTTATTGATGGAAGCGTCGCGTGTTATCCCCTTGCGGGGAGACCGTCAGCGCTGTTCGCTGGGTGACGAGTTAAGCACCATAAACGAATCAGGGTGACAGGTGGGTGAAGCTGGACAAGACAATGAGGTCACATACAACTTCCATAAGATGTGCACCTTGCCGGGTGACGGTACGACGGGCAGGTCAGGCGCCAGGCTCATGCACATCCGTTGCGCAGCTTAACGAGTGTGGGAAGCCAGCTGCTTGCGACGCTGCGACATATTCGGTCATCAGTAAGCAGGCACCGGGTTGCGACTTGGGCAACCCATCATTCCCGGGAGAAAAACCGGCTATTTCCACGCCGGCGAGTATCAGAAATGACCGATATTGCCCGCCAGGTCATGCACGGGGTATGACACAGGAAGCAGCACAAAATTCGCCGCAATGGCACAATTGCGCGCATTACGCCCTACCCCAGACAGGATTGCCCATGCTGCAACTGAAAACCGACGCCCTGATGGCCACGCCGTGCGACGACGAAGAAGACAACATGGCCATGCTCTGCTGCCACGGCAAGAACGGCGAAATGTTCATGCTCACCCGCTACCCTGATGAAGACGAAGTGGAGTTGACCTGGGATTACGAGCCCTCGACGCTGGATGGGCTGAAGGTCACGCTGAGTGACACTACCCTGCTGGTCGAATTGGCTGCCGGCGATGCCGATGCCTTGGGTGGCAAGGACCAGCTGGAGATTACCCACGCCACGGCGGCGTCGGATATGGCCGAAGTCGAGCAAACCCTGCAAAACATCCTGAAAGGCACCGGCACTTTCACCCGAATTTAAGCGGCACCCACAATCAAATGTGGGAGGGGGCTTGCCCCCGATAGCGGCGAACCAGTTCCTGCATCTGCGTCTGACCCACTGCTATCGGGGGCAAGCCCCCTCCCACATCGACCGCGTTCCCACACACATTTCCTACAAGATTTGCCAAAAATACCCGTCACGCCGTTAGTCGCCACCCCCCTCGATGCTTTAAAGTAGACGCCCCAGGTCTTGGCATTTTTCACAACGCCAAGGCTCATCTCTCCAGGAACCGTCATCGATGGAACATCGTGAAGCGCTGCTTGCGCTGCGAACCTTTCTTTCTACGCAGATTCTCGGCCAGGAAAAACTCATCGATCGCCTGTTGATCGCCTTGCTCGCCGACGGCCATATGCTGGTGGAAGGCGCGCCAGGCCTGGCCAAGACCAAGGCCATCAAAGAGTTGGCCGAAGGGATCGAAGCGCAGTTCCATCGTATCCAGTTCACCCCCGACCTGTTGCCCGCCGACATCACCGGCACCGAAATCTATCGCCCGGAAACCGGCAGCTTCGTGTTCCAGCAGGGCCCGATCTTCCACAACCTGGTGCTGGCGGACGAAATCAACCGCGCCCCGGCCAAGGTGCAATCGGCCCTGCTGGAAGCCATGGCCGAGCGCCAGGTCAGCGTCGGGCGCAGTACCTATGACCTGTCGCCGCTGTTCCTGGTGATGGCCACGCAAAACCCCATCGAACAGGAAGGCACCTACCCCCTGCCGGAGGCCCAGCTCGACCGTTTCCTGATGCACGTCAAGATCGGCTTCCCCGACGCCGCCGTGGAGCGACGCATCCTGCAACAGGCCCGTGGCGAAGCGCTCAACGGCGAAACCAAGCCGGAACGTCGCGTCAGCCAGCAGGCGATCTTCGCCGCACGCAAGGAAATCCTCGGCCTGTACATGGCCGACGCGGTGGAGGAATACCTGGTGCAACTGGTCATGGCCACGCGCACGCCGGCCAAATTTGATCCGGAGATGGCCGAGTGGATCGCCTACGGCGCCAGCCCTCGCGGCTCCATCGCCCTCGACCGCTGCGCCCGCGCCCATGCCTGGCTGGCCGGTCGCGACTTCGTCAGCCCGGAAGACATCCAGGCGGTGCTGTTCGACGTGCTGCGCCATCGCATTATCCTGTCGTTCGAAGCCGAAGCCGCCGGCATCGACCAGGACCGCGTGGTGCAACGCATTCTCGACGTCGTTGCCGTCGCTTGAAACCCATGAACGCAGGCGATGGCATCCGCATCACGCTCAGCGAGTTGATCGAGATGCGCCATCGCGTGCGCGAAGTGCAGCTGTTTTCCACCCCAAGCCAGCGCAGCCCGCTGATCGGCCTGCACCACTCCAAACTGCGCGGACGCGGTGTGGACTTCGACCAGGTGCGCGTGTACCAGGCCGGGGACGATGTGCGCACCATCGACTGGCGCGTGACGGCGCGCACCCAGGAGCCGCACACCAAGCTGTTCCATGAAGAGCGCGAGCGGCCCATCTTCATCATGGTGGAGCAAAGCTGCCGGCTGTTTTTCGGCTCCGGGCAAATGTTCAAGTCGGTGCTGGCGGCACAGGCGGCCAGCCTGATCGGCTGGGCCGCGCTGGGCCACAACGACCGCGTGGGCGGGCTGGTGTTCGGCGATAGTGAGCACTACGAAATCAAGCCCCGGCGCAGCAAACAAAGCCTGCTGCAATTGCTCAACCGCCTGGTGCGAGTCAACCAGAGCCTGAACACCGAGAGCCGCCCCGAAGCCGACGCCCTCGGCATGGCCCTGCGCCGTGGCCGCGAAGTGCTGCGCCCCGGCAGCCTGGTGATTGTGATCTGCGATGAACGCGCGCTGACCGAGGGCGCCGAGCAACAACTCAGCCTGCTGTCACGCCACTGCGACCTGTTGCTGCTGCCGATCTCCGACCCGCTGGACCACGCCCTGCCCGCCGCCGGGCTGTTGCGCTTCGCCGAACGCGGCGCCCAGCTGGAACTGGACACACTCAACTTCGACCTGCGCCAGGCCTACAAGGCCCAGGCCGAAGCGCGCATTGCCCGCTGGGAACTGCTCGCGCAGAAACTGCGTGTGCTGTTGATGCCTTTGAGCACCCAGAGCGAAATGGTCGAGCAATTGCGCGAATACCTCAACCCGCAACGCCCGGTTAAAAAACAATGAGCAGCCTGGACCAACTGCAACCGCTGATCGCCCCGCCCGCCATCGGCTTCTGGCCGCCTGCGCCAGGTTGGTGGCTGTTGCTGCTGGTGATTCCGCTGCTCGGTTGGGGCCTGTGGTCCCTGCGCCGTTTCCTGCCGGCCCGCCGCCCCGTGGCTCGCGCCGAACAACCGCTGGACCCGCTGCGCATTGCCGCCCTGGCGGAACTGGCGCTGATGCCCAAACCCTACGACGGCGCGCCTGCCGGCGCCTGGCTGCAACAGCTCAACGGCCTGCTCAAGCGCCTGTGCCGCAACGACTACCCCTACAGCCAGAGCCACACCCTCAACGGCCGCAAATGGCTGGCGTTCCTCGACAACCGCTGCCCTGCCGCCGGCCTCACGCGCTGGATGGTGCTGGTGGAAGGCGCCTACAAACCCGAATGCAGACTCGACGACAAGGCCATCGCCGGCCTGACCCAAGCGGTCGATACCTGGATTCGCAAACATGTTTGAGTTCGCCTGGCCGTGGATCTTTGCCCTGTTGCCATTGCCCTGGTTGATGCGCCTGGTGCTGCCCGCCGCCGACAGTGGTGAGCCCGCATTGAAAGTCAGCTACCTCAGCGACCTCGAAGGCCTGGCCCGCCGCCGCGCCCGCGTCAACCTGCCGGGCTGGCGCCAGCAAGCGCCCTTCGTGGTGCTGTGGTTGCTGCTGTTGACCGCCGCCGCACGCCCGGAATGGCTCGGTGAGCCACTGCCCATCGCCGCCAGTGGCCGCGACCTGCTGGTGGCGGTGGACGTGTCCGGCTCCATGGATTTTCCCGATATGAACTGGCAGGACGAAGACGTGAGTCGCTTGAGCCTGGTCAAGCACCTGCTCGGCGACTTTCTTGAGGGCCGTGAGGGTGATCGCGTCGGCCTGATCCTGTTCGGCAGCCAGGCCTACCTGCAGGCACCGCTGACGTTCGACCGCCGCACCGTGCGCACCTGGCTGGATGAAGCGCGCATCGGCATTGCCGGCAAGAACACTGCGATTGGCGATGCCATCGGCCTGGCCTTGAAACGCCTGCGCCAGCGTCCGGCGCAGAGCCGCGTGCTGATCCTGGTCACTGACGGCGCCAACAATGCCGGGCAGATCGACCCGCTGACCGCTGCGCGCCTGGCGGCCGAAGAAGGCGTGAAGATCTACCCCATCGGCATCGGCGCCGACCCGGAGCAAACGGGTTCCCTGGGCATCCTTGGCGTCAACCCGAGCCTGGACCTCGACGAACCGGCGCTCAAGGCCATCGCCGAAGCCACCCACGGCCAGTACTTCCGAGCACGTGATGGCGAAGAGTTGCAAGCGATCAAGCAAACCCTCGACAAGCTCGAACCTGTCGAACAACAACCCACCCAGGCGCGGCCCGCCCTGGCCTTGTACAGCGCGCCGCTGGCCCTCACGCTGGTGCTGAGCATGTTGCTGGTGATCCAGGAACGTTGGCCGAACAACGCCCTGCAACGCGTGTTCAATAAGCTGTCGAGCAAGGGGATTTTCCTGCAGCAACACCCGGAATGGCGCCAGCGCCTCAAACGCCTGCGTTTGCGGAGGCGTCGATGATCGACCTGTGGCCGCACTGGTTCCGTCCCTGGTGGTTGTTGCTGTTGCCGTTGCTCGGCTGGCTGCTGTGGCATCTGTGGCACCGGCAAAAGCGCGCCGGACGCTGGCAAATGATCCTGCCGCCGGCCTTCCACGCGGTATTGCTCAGCGGTGGCAACGGCCGCGAGAGCAAATCGCCCTGGGTGGTGCTGGGCATTGCCTGGTTGTTGGCAGTGCTGGCGTTGCTCGGCCCCAGTTGGCAAAGAGTCGAGCAGTCCAGCCAGAAACCGTCCGACCCATTGGTGGTGCTGCTGGAGCTGACCCCGGAAATGCTCGCCACCGACAGCCCGCCCAACCGCCTGGAGCAGGCGCGGCGCAAGCTGTACGACCTGTTGCAGGCGCGCACCGATGCGCAAACCGCCATTGTCGTCTATGCCGGCAGCGCCCACACGCTGGTGCCGCTGTCGGACGACCTGGCCACCAGCCGCAACCTGCTGGAGGCCTTGCGTCCCTCGATCATGCCCGAACCCGGCCACCGCGCCGACCTGGCCGTCGAGAAGGCCCTGGGTCTGCTCAAACAAGGCGGCCTCGGCCAGGGCCGCCTGTTGCTGATCGGTTCTTCGCTGTCCAAACAGGAGCGCCAGGGCATCCGCCTATTGCTGCAAAGCGGCCAGGCGCCGAGTTTGTCGATCCTCGGCATCGGCAGCCGCGAGGGCACGCCGGTGACCCAGGAAAGCGGCGAGTTCCTCAAGGACGAACAAGGCGCGATCCTGGTGCCGCGCCTGGACAGCCCGACCCTCAAGGCCTTCGCCAGCGAAATGGGTGGCCGCTACCGCGCTGCGCGGCTGGACGACAAGGACCTGCGCCAGCTCGGCGTGCTCGACCCACCGCAAACCCTGCGCAACGACGGCCGTTTGCTGCACCTCGACACCTGGGCCGACCAGGGCTACTGGCTGCTCCTGCCGCTGTTGCTGCTGGCCGCCTGCGCCGGTCGGCGCGGCTGGCTGTTCTGCCTGCCGTTGCTGCTGTTGATTGCACCGCAACCCAGCTACGCCTTCGGCCTGCAAGACCTGTGGCTGCGTCCCGACCAGCAGGGCCAATATCTGCTGAAGAAAAAACGCCCCGCCGAAGCCGCCGAACACTTCCAGGACCCGCAGTGGAAGGGCGTGGCGCTTTACGAGGCCGGCAACTATGCCGAGGCCATCAAGCTGTTTGCCGAAGGCAATGACGCCTACTCCCACTACAATCGGGGCAATGCGCTGGCAAAATCCGGGGAACTGGAAGCCGCTATCGACGCCTACGAGCAAGCCCTCGAAGCCCAGCCCGACCTGCAACCGGCGCTGAAAAACAAAGCGCTGGTAGAAACCCTTATGCAGGAACAGGCCCAGCCGGAGCCGTCTCCTGCGGCAAAAAACGAGGATGACGAAACCACCCAACCCGGCCAAACTGCGCAACCGGGCGCCACTGGGCAAAACGCCACAGGCGGCGAACAGTCATCCCAAGGCCAGGGTGAAGCCGGCACTGGCGACACCGAGCCCGGCAACGCGCCGCAAACCGCGGGCAATGAAGTACCGGGCAGCGAACTGGGCGACGAACAGACCACCACCCCACCGCTGCGGCCTAGCGATGCCAGCCTCGACGGTGAACATCGCCAGGCCCTGGAGCAATGGCTGCAGGAGATCCCGGACAACCCCGGCGAACTGCTGCGCCGCAAATTCTGGTACGAACAGCAACAACATCAGGACAAGACTCGATGAGCCGCCGCACCACCCTACTGCTTCTGCTCGCCTTGTCGGCCGGCCACGCCCAGGCGGCGAGCCTGGTCGCCAGCGTCGACCGCAGCCGCGTCAACTCCGGGGAAACGGTGGAACTGACGGTGGAGTCCAGCGACGTCACTCAGTTCGGCAAACCCGACCTGTCGCCGCTGGATGCGCAGTTCGAAGTCAGCGGCACGCGGCAGATCAACCAACTCACCACGCTGGGCGGCGACAACCACGCCACCACGCGCTGGATCATCACCCTGCTGCCCAGGGAAAACGGCACGGTGGTCATCCCGCCCCTGCAAGTGGGCGAACACAAGACCCAGCCGATCAGCCTGCAAGTGGTGGAGACCGCCAGCCAGAACACCGCTGCCGAGCTGGCGCCGGTATTTATCGAGGCCAACCTCGACCAGACCAGCGTCTATGTCCAGGCCCAGGCGCTGTTGACCGTGCGCGTCTACCACTCGGTGTCGCTGTATGACGACAGCAGCCTCACGCCGTTGCAGATTGCCGATGCGCGTGTGGAGCAGTTGGGCGAGTCGCGCACCTATGAAAAGGTCATCAACAGCATCCGCCACGGCGTGATCGAGACCCGCTACGCGATCTACCCGCAGCACAGCGGCACATTGGCGATCCCGACGCAGACCTTCAGCGCGACCCTGGTGGAATCGCGCCCGCCCCAGGAAAACACCCTGCAAGGCACCAAGCCGGGCAAGTTGATCCACGTGAGTTCCGCAGAGCTGCCGCTGGTGGTCAAACCCAAACCGGCGCTGTATCCCGCCGATGCGCCGTGGTTGCCGGCACGCAGCCTGACCTTGAGCGAACACTGGAACCCGGAGCCCGAGCATGTGCAGGTCGGCGACTCCCTGACCCGCAGCCTTACGGTCAAGGCCGAGGGTCTTTCCAGCGCACAACTGCCGGCGCTGCCCAGCACCGAAACCAACGGCCTGCGTCGTTACCCGGACCAGCCGGTGCTCGGCAACCAGACCAGCGACCATGGCCTGATCGGCAGCCGCGAAGACCGCGAGGCCCTGGTGCCCACTCGCGCCGGCAATCTGGAACTGCCCGCCGTGGACGTGGTGTGGTGGAACACCCACGAAGACCACCTCGAACGCACCAGCCTGCCAGCGCGCACCTTGCAGGTCGCCATCAACCCGAGCCTGGCCGTGGATACCCCCGCTACGCCGACGGTGATCACCGCACCGGACGATGAACGCCTGTGGCTGTGGCAACTGAGTACGCTGATCCTGGCCTGCACCACCCTGCTGGGTTTTGGCCTGTGGTGGCGTGCACGTCGGCAACCGGCCGTGCAGCGCGCCGCACAGACCGGCCCGAGCCCGCGCACGCTGCTCGACGACCTTAAACGCGCCACCCAGGCCAACGACCCCCAAGCCACCCGCCAGGCCCTTGACGCCTGGGCGCGGCAACAGCCGGAAACCCTGGCGGATATGGCGGCGCGGTTTGTGCCGCTGTCGGACGCGTTGGACGGCTTGAATGGTGCACTGTATAGCGAGAGCGGGCATTTCTGGTTGGGTGAAGACCTGTGGCGTGCGGTGAAGGCGATTCCGATAGCTGAGCGCGAACCGGACCCGGCGGCGGATACCACCAGCCTGCCGCCGCTGTATCCCAAGTAGCCAAGGTCACTACTCAAGATAGGACAGGCATGGCCGATAAAGCCATGTAGCTTTCGATTAATGGAGTTTTTAAAATGGCCATTACGTTGAATGTTTCCTATCCGCCATTAAGTAAGCAGACAGATGCTTATACCATCAAAAATCCGCAGCAAGTCACGAATGCATTCACCATTACCGAAGCCTCCGAGGCGGCGGATACATTGAAGCTTGGCGATCAGGAGAAGATCAGTCAGCTTAAGGAGTTTTTGAAAGATTATGATATGACGTCAATCAGTACCGCAGAATTGAAGAAAGTTGGCAGACGGCTTTTTGACGACGGAATGATCAGTGAGCGTGCATTTGGAATGTTCATTTCTGGTGACGGCGCATCCGATGCCAATGGGCGCCAGACAAATACCCATGTGAAATTTAACGGCATAGCGTTATTCAACGAACAACTGGAAGACACGGTAGCTTATTTTAAAACTGATCCACGAATCAGCAAGCGCGATGGTGCCATGGACCATTTACGAAGCATGGTCGAGGCCAATCAAGCTATCAATGCGCTGGCCTACTTCGTAAAATCAACGCATAGTAATTTATCAGTCAATGAGCGTGCTTAAATGCACAGCGTGAAGCACAGTGCGTCGGGGACTGCCCTGACGCACTGCCTTTAACCCCTCAGCGACCGTACCTGATCGTACCTGAGTAGGATTTCGGTGTCGCTTCGTTGTTTTTCAGCCTGACTCGATAGTTACCAAACGGGCCTGAGTACGAGGCGTTACTGCCTATACTGAAAGTTTCCTTTTTCCAGGTCCCGCCTACTTCACGCTCGATAAAAATCCCAGGAGTACTTCCAGCCCCTCCTACTGTGACCATTGCATCAATACTCGCCCCGTAACAGCCGTTGGCGGAGGTTATTGCGAATGGACCATGAGCAGTAATTTCCTCCTCAGGCGGTATAATTCCATTGTAACTATCAGTGATATAGAGGCATAGCGCAGAGGCTGGCATGGCAATCAACATCAATACAGCAAGCGGCAATGCAATAAGGCTTTTCATAATAATCTCCATCCATATTAAGAAAACACAAAAGCGCATCACACGAGGAGCGCGTTACTTGACCACTCCACGCTTGCCAGACTGCATGAATTTTTTATCAAAGTAAGCCAGCTGCTTCCTAAATCCTGGAAGGAAAGTCCTGTCATTTTTTAGTGTCGGAATAAGTAAGGCGATTCCTAATCCTGCCGCCCACTTATGGGATCGGCATTTAATAACATTTTGCTTTGCGTTTTTTCAGAGAAATATTCTAACCCTTGGCACGGAGCGGGCTTGCTCGCGAAGGCGATGTGTCAGATAGAAATGCACTGACTGACCCACCGCCATCGGGAACAAGCCGCCTCCCACATTGAATCTGTATCGCCTGGGGCAGCATGGTCGCATTACAGGTAAACTCCCCTCCTTTTCATCTATTCCACGGAGTTCGCCTTGCGTCTGTTTCACACCTCCGACTGGCACCTGGGGCAAAACCTCCACGGCCAGGAACGCGACTTCGAACACGCCTGTTTCCTCGAATGGCTGCTGGGCCAACTCAAGACCCATCAGCCGGACGCTCTGCTCATCGCCGGCGATATCTTCGACACGGTCAACCCGCCGCTCAAGGCCCAGGAGCGGCTGTATGACTTCATCATCAGCGCCCACGAACAAACCCCCAAGCTGACCATCGTGATGATCGCCGGCAACCACGACTCCGGCTCACGTATCGAGCTGCCGGCACCGTTGATGCGCCGCCTGCACACCCATGCCCTCGGCCGCGTGCTGTGGCTGGACGATGGCCAGCTCGACGCCGAACGGCTGCTGATCCCTCTGCCCGACGCCAAAGGCAAGGTTGCCGCGTGGTGCCTGGCGCTGCCCTTTTTGCGCCCGGCGGAAGTCACCGGCGCGCACCTGGGTGACGACTACCTGCGGGGTATCGGCCAGGTGCATGAATGGCTGATCGCCGCGGCCAATGCCAAGCGCAAAAAAGGCCAGGCGCTGATTGCCATCAGCCATGCGCACATGGCCGGTGGTTCGGTGTCGGAAGACTCCGAGCGCAGCCTGATCATCGGCAATGCCGAGGCGCTGCCGGCCAGCCTGTTCGATAAAAGTGTCGGCTATGTTGCCCTCGGCCATTTGCACAAGCCGCAAAAGGTCAATGGCGAAGAACGTATTCGCTACAGTGGCTCGCCGATCCCACTGTCGTTTTCCGAAATCGGCTACAAGCACCAGATCCTCGATGTGGTGTTCCAGGGCCAATGCCTGGTGAGCGTCGAACCCATCCTGATCCCGCGTTCGGTCGACCTGCAACGTCTGGAAGCCGCGCCCCTGGCGGATATCCTCAAGGCCCTGGCCGAGTTGCCGGACATCGACCTGCTGGCTGAAACCCAACGCCACCCCTGGTTCGAAGTGCGCGTCCTGCTCGACGAACCGCAGCCCGACCTGCGTCAGCAAATCGAAGCCGCGCTGCAAGGCAAGGCTGTGCGCCTGGTGCGCATCGCTGCCGAGTACGCCGGCAAGGGCCCCCGTGAGGACGAAGGCGACGACCGCCTGATCGAACTCGACCGGCTCACGCCCCAGGAATTGTTCAGCCGCGCCTGGCAGGACAGCTACGGCAGCGAGGTGGATGAACAGACCTTGAAGGACTTCGCCGTGTTGCTCCAGGAAGTGCAGCAAGAGGAGGAACAGCCATGAAGATCCTTGCCATCCGCCTGAAAAACCTCGCGTCCCTGGCCGGCCCGTTCGAGATCGACTTCACCGCCGAGCCCCTGGCCAGCGCCGGGTTGTTCGCAATCACCGGGCCGACCGGCGCCGGTAAAAGCACCTTGCTCGATGCCTTGTGCCTGGCGTTGTTTGGCGCCGTGCCACGCCTGGGTGATACCGGCCAGGCGAAGATGCCGGATGCCGACAGCGACATCTCCATCGGTGACCCACGTACCCTGCTGCGCCGCGGCACCGGTGGCGGTTATGCCGAGGTGGATTTTGTCGGCGTCAGTGGCCGCCGCTACCGCGCGCGCTGGGAAGCCAATCGCGCGCGCGACAAGGCCAGCGGCAAGTTGCAGAACAGCCGCCAGAGCCTGATCGACCTGGACAGCGACCAACTGCTGGCCAGCCAGAAAACCGAATACAAGACCCAGCTGGAATTGGCCCTGGGCCTGAACTTCGAACAGTTCACCCGCGCCGTGTTGCTGGCGCAGAGCGAGTTCAGTGCGTTCCTCAAGGCCAAGGACAACGAGCGCAGCGAACTGCTGGAAAAGCTCACCGACACGGCCCTGTACACCCAGCTGGGCCGGCGTGCCTTCGACAAGGCCAAAGAGGCCCGGGATGCGCACAAACAGTTGCAGGACCAGGCCACCGGCGTGGTGCCCCTGGCCCCTGAAGCCCGTGCCGAGCTCGATCAACAATTCGATGCCGCGCAGCAGCAACTCAAGGTCCATCAAGCCCAACTCAAGCAGTTGGAGCTTCAGCACACCTGGCTCAAGGAACTGCGTGAATGGCAGGAACGCCAACTCGCCGCCACCGAACAGCTGCAGCAGGCGCAGGCCGATTGGAATAACCAGGACGCGCAACGCCAGGACCTGGGCCGCCTGGAACAGTTGGCGCCGCAGCGTCATCTGTTCGTGCGCCAGGCGGAACTCGGCACACAGCTGGCGCCGTTGGCGGCGCAGATTCAGTCCCATACGCGGCAACAAGCCGAATTGCAGGCCCGCCAGGATCAGGCCCGGCAGCAACTGGCCAGCGCGCAAACCGCCTTGGCGCAAGCCCTGAAAAACCAGGCCGATGCCGCGCCTTTGCTGCGCCAGGCGTTCGACGAACACAGCACCCTCACCCACTTGACCAAAGAGCTGGCCAAGCGCACCGAGGACAAACAGCAACACGCAAGCGCCTGCACCGAAGGCCAGGCCCGGCTCACCGGCCTGCTGGAAAAACAGAGCGAAGTCGCAGAGCGCCTGCAACGCCTGGCCACCGAGCTTGAGCGCAGCGCCGCCCTCGCGCCCTTGAGTGATGCGTGGACCGCCTACCGCGACCGCCTGCAACAACTGATGCTGATCGGTAACCGCCTGAATAAAGGCCAGGCCGAACTGCCGCAATTGGAGCAACGTGCAACCCGCGCCGCCGAACAGTTAACCCAGCAACGCGAAGCCCTGGACTTGCTGTACCAGGAGGCCGGTGCCGAACCTCACGCCGTGGCCGAGCAAATCCAATTGCTGGCCAGCCTGCTGCAAGACAATCGCAAACAGCAGCGTGCCTTCGAAGACCTGACGCGCCTGTGGGACCACCAGCAACAGCTGGATCAGCAAGCCGCTGGCCTGACGCAAAAGCTCACCGTGGCCCAACAGCAACGCGAGCAGTTGAACCAGACCGGCTTGCAAACCAAGGCCGAACTGACGGTGGCCGAACAAACGCTGAACGTGACCAGACAACTGCTGGAACGCCAGCGCCTGGCCCGCAGTGCCAGCGTCGAGGAGTTGCGCGAGCAGTTGCAGGACGATCAGCCCTGCCCGGTGTGCGGCAGCCACGAACACCCGTACCACCAGCCCGAAGCCCTGCTGCAAAGCCTCGGTCGTCATGACGAAAACGAAGAAGCCAGCGCGCAGAAAGCGGTGGACACCCTTAAGGAAAAACTCACCGAGTTGCGTGGCGAAGTGGGCGGTTTGATCGCCCAGCAAAAGGAATACCTGCAACAGCAGGAACACCTGGCGACGCAACAGCAAGCGCTGAAACCGAGCCTGGATGCACACCCGCTGTCCGCGTCGCTGTTCAATCAGGAACCGGCCAAGCGCAGCGCCTGGCTTGAGCAGCAACTGGGCCAGTTGACCCAAAGCATCACCCAGGATGAACAGCGCCAAGGCGCCCTGCTCAACCTGCAACAAAACGCCGGGCGCCTGCAGCAACAACTGCAAGCCGCCCAGGAAGCAAGCCAACAGGCCCGTCAATTGCTGGTGGACCAGCAGCGCGAGTTGGCCAGCGACCGCGAACGCCTTGAGCAGGAACTGAGTGCCTTCGCCAGCCTGCTGCCCGCAGACACCTTGGAAGGTCTGCGCGCCGAGCCCGCTGCCACCTTTATGCAGCTGGACCAGCAGGTCAGCCAGCGCCTGGAACAACTGGGCCATCAGCGCGACGAATTGGCCGAGCAACAAGAGCGTCAACAGGCGATCGAGAAGGAACAGACCCACCAGCAGCATCGCCAACAGCAACTCGACGCCCTGCTCCAGCAAGTCACCGAACTGGCGACCCAACAGCAAGCGGCTCAGGAAAAACTCAACGCGTTGCTCGGTGAACACACCAGCGCCGAGCGGTGGCAGCAACAGTTGGAACACGCCGTGACACAGTCACGCCAGAGCGAAACCGACGCCAACCAACAACTGCAGGACATCCACAACACCCTGATCCAACTGGCCGCCGACCTCAAGGCCCAGCAGGAACGCGAGCAGGCATTGCAGGCCGAACAGCACAGCCTCGACATGCGCCTGCACGACTGGCGCGCGCTGCACCCGGAACTCGACGACGCCGGCCTCGACCGTTTGCTGGCCTACGACGATGCCCAGGTCAGCCACTTGCGCCAGCAGTTGCAACACAGCGAGAAAGCCGTCGAACAGGCCAGGGTCCTGCTGCAAGAACGTGAGCAACGCCTCGCCGAACACCAAGCCCAGCACAATGGCAACTTCGAAGCCGATGAACTGGACACCGCCCTGGCCACGCTCAACCAACAGTTGGCCGAGGCCGAGAAACACTGCGCCGAACTGCGCGCGCGCCAGTCCGAAGACCAGCGCCGCCAGGACGCCAACCAGGCCTTTGCCGAACAGATCGCCAAGGCGTATGACGAATGGCAACGCTGGGCGCGCCTGAACGCACTGATCGGCTCAGCCACCGGTGACACCTTCCGCAAGATCGCCCAGGCCTACAACCTCGACCTGCTGGTGCACCACGCCAACGTGCAATTGCGCCAACTGGTGCGCCGCTATCGCCTCAAGCGCGGCGGCAGCATGTTGGGGCTACTGGTGATGGACACGGAAATGGGCGACGAACTGCGCTCGGTGCACTCGTTGTCCGGCGGCGAAACCTTCCTGGTGTCACTGGCGTTGGCCTTGGGCCTGGCGTCGATGGCATCCAGCACCTTGAAGATCGAGTCGCTGTTTATCGATGAAGGCTTCGGCAGCCTGGACCCGGAATCGCTGCAACTGGCGATGGACGCGCTGGACGGTTTGCAGGCCCAGGGGCGCAAGGTGGCGGTGATTTCCCACGTGCAGGAAATGCACGAACGCATCCCGGTACAGATCCAGGTCAAGCGTCAGGGCAATGGCTTGAGCACCTTGGAGGTCAAGTGAGCGAGACGCTGCTGTATTCGTTCCGGCTTTGCCCGTATGCGATACGGGCGCGCCTGGCCTTGCGTTACTCGGGCGTGCCCGTGCGGATCATCGAGGTGAGCCTGAAGGCCAAGCCGGCCGAGATGCTGGCATTGTCGCCCAAGGGTACGGTGCCGGTACTGAGCGTTGACGGACGCGTGATTGAAGAGAGCCTGGAGATCATGCAATGGGCCCTGGCCCAGCACGATCCGGATGATTGGCTGCTGCAGGGTGACCCGGCGGTATTGGCACTGATTGCCGAGAACGACCAGGGTTTCAAGTATCACTTGGATCGATACAAGTACGCCGACCGCTACCCGGAACACCCGATGGAACATTATCGGGCCGAGGGCGAGGCGTTCTTGCAGAAGCTGGAAGGCCTGCTGGGGGAACGCGCCTACTTGCTGGCAGAGCATCCGAGCCTGGCGGACATGGCCCTGGCGCCGTTTGTACGCCAGTTTGCCCATGTGGATCGGGAGTGGTTCGCCGGGACGCCGTATCAACGGTTACAAGCCTGGCTTCAGCGCGTCCTTACTTCACCGCTATTTATCGCCGTGATGACAAAACCCTGAGGCCGGCACAATCAAATGTGGGAGAGGGCTTGCCCCCCGATGACGGTGGATCAGTCAGCTAATCTGTAGCTGACCCACTGCTATCGGGGGCAAGCCCTCTCCCACATTTGATCTCAGTGACCTACCGCTTAGTGCTGGGTCTTGTGATCCAGTGCGGCGTAGAAGTTGGCACTCTGTTGCAAGTATTTCTGGGTATAGGCGCTGGTGCTGGATTTTTTGCCGGTGACTTCCACGCTGGCTGCGGCAGGCAGGGCAACGGTGGCGGAAACAGCGGAAGCGGCGATGATGGAGAAGAGGTTCAGATTCATGTCGGTAACCCTTGTGTTCGTTTGGTTGAGTGGCCGGGGAAGGCCTTGGAACCAAACTTACGCCCGAGGGCTGAACCTTAGAAATGCTTTGAAACAGTAGCCGCTATTAACAGAATTAATAGAAAGGGTCAGGCCCCGCACGGCGGGGCCTGTGGCTTATTGACGCACCAGGAACTTGAGGTCGCTGGGGGCATCGATCGGCAATTTCTGCACGGTTTTACCCAGCAGGCCGGTTTTGGGGGCGCGTTCGACCACGACGATTTCGTTGCTTTTCTGATTGGCGATCAGCAGGAACCGACCGCTGGGGTCCAGGCTGAATTCGCGTGGGTGGTCACCGTCCACCGAGCGACGTTGCAATTGCGTGAGGTGCGCGGTGGCCGGATCGATGCTGAACACCAGCAACTGGTTGGCCGTGCCACGGTTGCTCACGTAGAGGAATTGGCCGTCACTGGAGGCGTGCAACGCGGCACCGGCCTTGTCGGACACCGGTTGGCCGGCGGCGAAGTCCACCAGCTGCGTCTGGGTCAACTGGCCATCCTTGTAGTCGAACACTGCCACCTGCGCACTCATCTCGGTGGTCAGCCAGGCGTGCTTGCCATCGGCGCTGAACAACAGGTGACGCGGGCCGCTGCCTGGCGGCAGTTGCACCGAGGCCGGATTGGCCGGGGTCAATGGCAGCTCATGGTTGGCCTTGGGGTCGTAGCGGTAGGCAAACAGCTTGTCCGCCCCCAGGTCCTGTACAAACACGTACTTGCCATCCGGCGACGACACCACCGAGTGCACATGGTTGGACGCCTGGCGCTCAGGGTTCACGCGGCTGGCCGGGTGCCCGCTCAGTTGCACCGGAGGCGACAGCTTGCCCGTGGCATCGACCGGCAGCACCGCCAAGCTGCCACCCGGGTCCTCCACGACCGAATAGTTGGCGACGAACAGGTAGCGCCCATCAGCGGCCAAACTGGAATGGGTCGGCTCGTTGCCCAGGCTCTGCACCTGGTTGATCAGGGTCAATTGGCGAGTCTGCGGATCGATGCTGTAGCTGCTGACGCGCCCGACCGGGTCCTTCTGGCCGGGGCCGTTCTCGTTGACCACGAACAGGTGCTTCTGGTCCTTGGAGATTGTCAGCCAGGACGGGTTGGCCGCTTTGGCCGCGAGCACCGGTTTACCGCTGAACTGGCCTGTGCGGCTGTCAAACTTCAGGCGATAGATCCCTTCACTGCTGCCGGCGGTGTAGCTGCCCACCAACAGTTCATAGGTATCGGCGGGCGCGGCTTGCACCGACATCGCTCCCACGCTGCCGGCCATCAGCAGCGGCCAGAATTTACGCATCATCATCCGCTTCATCCTCGTCGTTATTGTTGCCGGTGAAGGCGCTCATGCAGATCAGGCGGTGCTCGCCCGAATCACCGGTAAGGGTCCAGCTTTGCAAGGTGTCATCGAACGTCGCGGCGTTGACCTGTTCCAGGCTGAAACGCCAGCGTTTTTCTGCACGGCCGTCCATGGCGGTGATCAGCAGTTTTTCGTTGTCGAGTTCAAAATCAAAGGCATGCAGCCCATCGATTTCAAGCATGTCGCTGGTTTCAAGGACGGCAGGCAAATTCTCAGTCATCACAGTCTTTCATCAGGTTCAAAGCGCTAATCATAGGCCAGTTTGCCGCCAGGGCCTAAAACCATAGCGGGCTACCGCATGGCGACAACGCTGGGCATTACCTTGCAAGGACGCACTCTTATCCGACATCAAGGAACCCATATGCCTGTACAGCCCCCCGCCCCAGCGGCAAACCCCACGCGACAAGCGATTGCAGCGCAATTTCTCGGGCGCCCCACTTTGCGCACCGTCACCGCGCAAATGCTGGGCACCCACCTGGTGGAGAAGTACCCGCCCCTGACACTGCCCGTCGCCGACCTTCGGCTGGCCGTCCCCCGCGAAGGCGGCGGCCGCGCCCTGCTGCCGTTGCTGGACGTTGCCCTGGACCATATCGCCGACGGCAGTTTCCCCGAGCTGACGGCACGCCAGAACCTGGATTGCTACCTGAGCGATGCCACTGGCACCCGGCTCGGTTCTCATGAGAACGGAGAGCGCCGCGACTTCGACCTGCGGGTTATCGAAGCCCTCATCCGGGAGCTGCCACGGGTGCTGTTCATCGGTTTTCAAGAAGCCTTGGCTGCGTACTGGGGACAGGACAGCGACGCAGGGAGCGTCCGCTGGAAGTGGCTGGCCGATGTGCTGCAAGGTGTGTTGCTCGAGGTCGCCACACGCCAGACCGGCCTCGCTGCCCAGCACATTGAAATACTCAGCGCGTTGAACCGTTATCCCGACCGGGCATCGCGCACGCTCAGCCCCGCCCCCGCCAACGAGGTCCACGCCTACACCTTGGAAACCCACTTGCAACGCGCCGGCAAGCGGCTGACCGTACAAGGCACCGAGATCTTGGTGGTGCGCGGTAAGCAAGCACTGCTTTTTCGCCTGAACGGTGAGATCCAGACCTACCCCGACCTGGAAACCTTCGGCCAGGCGTGGGGCGAGCAGTTGCAACAGCGCTTCATGGCCGAGCGCATCACCTGGCAGCAGTACGAACCCGACGGCAATATTTTCGAAGTGCAAGCGGCGCTCATCCTGAACCAGCAGTTGGACGATCTCGCGACTCTCCAGCTTCCCGCCCAATCCACGCGGCAAGCAGTGGAACGCCTGTTTGCCGTCACCACCGACCCTGCGCAGTGGCTGGCGCCATCAAACGCCACGTCGCCGGCAACGGTGGCGGCCATCCAGGCCGCCCTGCCGGATCATCTGCAAGCCACCAGCGCCGCCAACCGCCTGGCCTACCGACACACCCTGCTGGAAAACGCCAGCCTCAAGCGCCAGACCCTTGGCGACGCCGACTTCGATAGCCTGGAAACACTGCGCGGCTATGCCACCGCGCATGTGAACCAGCAACTGTGCATGGACCGTGCGGTTGCCCAGGGCGGACTGCGCGCCTGCACCCATGAAGCGCTGGCGACCGGCTACGATGCTGGCGATCTGGAACTGACCTTTCATGTGCCGGTCGGTATCCTCGAAGGCGGTTACGTCGAACCGGTCGTCATGAACCTGGTCGACCTGGCCCTGAAGAACCTGTCGGGCCGCCCCAAAGGCCGCATGACAATACGCCACGTCAAAGGCCGCGCGATCGAAGCCTGGCTGACACCCGACTACCTCCTTCAACTGGTCCAGCGCGTCGACATCGGCAAAAACTACCCCGCTTACCTGCGCCGGGAGCTGATGGGGCAGACCGAAGCGGCACGCAAACGTCAACGCCTGTTCGAGCAACTGCGCCCCCTGCATCTGAAAACCCAGGCACTGGAGCGTTTGATCAAGGGCGAAGCCGGCCTCACCCAGCGTGGTTTCGAGTGTGTGAAAGCGCTGGTCAACCCCAACCCGCTGGAGCGCCGGGTCAATGTCGAGGATATTGTCATCCGGCCGCTGGCCTTTGTACGCAAGCCAGGCGCCACCGCGGATGTGGTGCGCAATATGTTCGTCATCGAACCCCGCGACACGCAGTCGGGACCGCACCTGCTGTATCGACCGGCCTATGCCGAGGCGCTGCTGGAATACCCCAATCGCCAGCAGTTGCTGGCGGCCATCGTGCAACCCGGCGACCTGCAGGAGAGCGTACTGACCTGGTTGCCGGACCAGGCCAGGGCGGTCTACAGCAACGGCGGTTTCAACGAGCCTCACTACGTGCGCATCGGCATGGGCTCGGAGTTCGACAACCTGCCCAGCGTGCCAAAGCCCGCCGAGCTGGCCGGTGCCGACGACGAAAGCAACGATGAAATAGGCCTGGCGCTGCGCAACGGCAGCCTCATGGAATATCTGTTCGGCAGTGAAACACAGCAACTGGTGGACCAGGCCGAAAGGGAGTCGACCTCCAACAGTGAAAGCCGCTGGGCGCTTATCCTTGAAGGCCTGCAACTGGGATTCAACACCCTGCTGCTGGTTGTACGCGGCCCCATGGCGGCAGTCGGTTGGCTGATGCAGGCCATGCATGGCGTAGTGAAGGACCTGCCGGCACTGGAGAGTGCCGATCCCACAGCCAGGGAGCTGGCGTGGATTGATCTGCTGCTCAATATCGGCATGGCGATGTTGCATCACGGATCGACCGGCGCGTCGCACGAAGAATCCCAGCGCGATGAACAGGCCACGATCCCTTTGCCCTTCAAGCACCCACTGCCAGGCCAGCGTCTGATCAGGCCGGCGGTGGTTGAACGAGGCGCTGTCGGCCTGCCTTCCGAGCCACCGGGGGGTGGTCGCACGCTGTTGGACTTTGATCGCTCCCTGGCCGGCGATGGCGCCTCGGCGGCGCTTTTCGAGCGACTGCGGGCCGTCAATGTGCCCTGGCCCACGCCGGCTCCCGAACCGGTCAATCTCGGGCCCTATCGGGGTTTGTACAAGATCAACGACCAATGGCATGCCTCGGTGGGAGGCTTGTTGTTCAGGGTCAACATCGTGCCGGGTTTCGGTGAAGTCTTTATCATTCACCCGCTCAAACCGGATCACCCGGGCATCAAGCTGAAAACCGACGGCAACGGCCATTGGACGCTGGACCGTGGTCTCAAGTTGCAGGGGGGCGGACGCAAGCGGTTGCAGGAGCTGCGCCATGAAAAACAACTTGAGAACGAAAGGTTGAAGGATCGCTTGCTCCAGCTCGCTCAGGAGGCGCAGTACCTCATGGTCCCCATTGATCAGGCAGGAGCGCAACTGGCATCCGCCCTCAAGGGCCTGGAGAAACAACTCAAGACCCTGCGAATCATTCAGGATCTGCTGCTCAAGGCTTCGCAAACCCAGCGTCCAGACCTGGAAATACGCCAACAGACTGAAATCTCCGAGTACAAACGCCTTCGCAACCAGTTTGGTGTATTGCTGCAGCACCTCGAAACTCAACTGTCCGAATCCCTGCCCGTGCGCTTTGAGTTGGCCACCTTGACCCGCCAGCTGGAGGCCGCCGCCATTGCCGACCTGCCCCTGATCAATGCGTCAACCATCCTGAAAGAGCTCTGGAACCAACAGTTGTTCCTCCACAAGATGCAATTGGAAGCGTTGGATTTTCATACCGCTACCGAGGCGGGCGAGCCATTGGCGGCATGGCACGAACGGATGCAACCGCGAATCGTCGCGGGAGACTTGACCCTCGTCGACGAAAACCTGCGGATGGTCACCGGTTACATCGACTACCTCGAACACATGGCCGCGCATTCCGCCACCATGGAAGCCACCCTCCAGCATCTGGGACAAGCGTCCGCTGCAGCGCGCGCGGTACGGCAGGAACTGCTGGCAGGCATTCCAATCGTTGAATTGTTTTTCTCCGACAACCTCAAGCTCAGCGCGCTGGAACTGCTTGCCAGCCTGAGCCAACTACGCTTCAAGATGCCTTCATCACTGTCTGCGTTGCAGTGGTATTACAAGGCGCGTTATCAGGTGTGCGGGCTGGACATAGGCCTGAAATCCCACATCGAGGTACGCAGCAGTACCGAATACCCGTTGGCCGAGCAACGCAATGTCTACGAGACAGTTCTCGATAAATACCAGCAGGCCGAGTTCGCCCTGAGGGCCCTCAAGACGCTGAAGCCCGATGCCTTGGGGCCCGAAGCCGAACGTGTGCTCAAGGGCCTCGAATTCGCCAGGGCGTTGGCGCAAAACGAACTGGAGGCGGTGGTCAGAGAACAGGAAGACCTCAAGGTCGAACTGCCACTGTCCAAGACACTGCGTGCCAAGCCCCCGGCAAAGCGCGTGTTCAAGACCCGCAAAAAGGAATACCTGATCGGAGAGTTCAAGCCCGCCGACGCGCATAACGGCGAGGAACACATCACCATCACCGACACGTTGCTGGGCAAGACCCTGGCTTCGTATAACCAGCATACGGACGGTTGGGCCCCCATCGACGAGGCAACCACCTCGACGCCGGCCCCGCAGCTTCGCTCACTCGCGACCCTCAAGAGTGAAGCCCAGGGATTGATCGGACAACGCCAGGACCTGGAGCAATTGGTCGCGGCGGACCAGGCGAAACTGGACAACCCCCTCACTCGCCAGGATGCCAATCCCGGCGAATGGGACACGCTGCTCAACGCGCAAGCCGAAAAACTTACCCAACTCGCCAATGAAATCAAACGCGACCATCTCGATGCACCCACGGCCCAGAACCTGATTGACGAATGCCTGGCGCAAGCCAAGGACATCAATCGCTGGGCACAGCGCATCTGCAGCGATGCCTACAAACGCCAGTGGCCGACAATGGAAAGCGTCGCCTACCTCTGGGACCACCAGCAGATCGATATCAACCTCACGAGCCAGGCCGACCCGCAACGCCCGACCCTCAGTGGAGACTTCTTCACCGAATACGCGGTGTACGACAAGGCGCAAAAACCGCCGGTGGTGTTGTGGTACGCCCATTTCCACTACGCCACCGCCGACGCGCCGCCCGATGGCTATACGCGGGCCCATCTGAAATTGCCGGAGCAACGCAAACTCACCCAGAAGGATTTGCTCAAGGCCCATGTGCAGGATTACCTGAGCCGCGTGAAAGACCCGGGCAGCGAACCCGTGACGAAAATCGTCTACGTGCTCATCACTCCACCGCTGGACAACCTGTTCCTCAAGATAGCGCCCAAGCCCAAGGGTGTTCAGGCGTGAACAAGGCCGGCTGACCAGAGGATGGGGTATTAGCGTGGTCGCCAGCGGGTACGACGGTCGACGTGGCGGTCACGTACCCGTTGGCGCCGTCTGTTCACACACTGAAACAGGCGCGCTCAAGCGCGGTACGACAAGGCTTGGCAAACGTGTCGGCGGCGACTCGACACAGTTCAAAACGCTTTTTCGAAACCTTCGCTGCATCGAGCTTGTACTTTCTCTGGCGCTTATCAACCTGAAGCCAAGGAAGTGCCTCTATGCCATCAGTACACAGCGCCTATCGACTCAGTTCCGCCCCGTTCAGCACTACGTTGCCGGCCATCATCAGCCAGGCGCCCGTCACACACTCACCCCTACTGGAGCGGCCAACCGCAGCGGCGAAACCCCGACGTGCCCGTCCTCCACTGCCAGGCCCGGGATCGAGGTTCCTTGCTCAGCTCACCCCAGGCACGCCAGTAGTGCATGACTCGCCCGCCCAGGTGGTGGCTGACCAATTCGCAACACGGCCAACGGTGCGTTCGGTGGTGGCCTCCCTGCTGAATGAAGCCGTGAGGCATCGATACCCCACACTGGAGTTCGACAGTGACAAGACCTCCGTGGCAGTGGCGACACAGTCCGATCCGCTGCAGTACCGGCTCAGGCCACTGGTGGACCTGGTGCTTGAACATCTGGCATCCGGCGCCGAACTAGACTTCAGCGACCGCTACGGCGAGCCGTGCAAGTGGGTCGACTCCACCAGCGGCAGCACGCTGAAAATCGTCGACAGCACAGGCAATCGTGCAACGCCCCTGGATACGCAGACCGTCGAGCTGGCCATCGGCAGCCTGAAATCCTGCCTGAAGGATGCCTACGCCCAAGCACTGAGCCAGTATTGGGGCCAGGACGCCTTCGTGCAGGCCACGGGAGCAGGCGCTTCCGTCAGCCGCTGGCGGTGGCTCAGCGACACCCTCTGCGACACCCTGCGTATCGCCGGCCTCAAGCAGCCCGGCCTGGATGAGCGGCAGCGCGCAACCCTGGATCAGGTCACGCGCTACCCGGATACCCGTGAACGAACCCAGGTCCACGGCGCGAACGCCGCCAAGGTATTCACCCTCGACTCTATCCTGAAACACGGCCAGACCCGCGCTGACGTGCTGAGCCCGGACCTGTTGATCACCCACGAGGTCGACGGCCATACCGTCGTTCTGCAAGTGACGAGCGCGGGCGTCGTCACGCCCTATGAGTCCCTGGAGCAGTTTGCCGTGGCCTGGGAGCGTCAGCTCGGCGCGCAGTTCAGCTTCGACCGCCTGAACTGGAAGCGCGTGGAGCCGGACGGCAACATCTTCGATATCCAGGCCGCCATTCTCCTGGACCGTCAATTGCAGAACCTCAATGCAATCAAGCTCCCCGCCCAGGGCAATGGGACCGATCTTGAACAACTGTTTTCCCAAGCCACCGATACCGCCGCGTGGTTCAGCACGACTTCGCAGTTGCCGCCCAACCGGCTGGAGCAGTTCAAGCGCAACCTGCCCGATTGGCTGGCAAAGGCCGGCGAAGCCGAGCGCTTTGCCTACCAACGCCATATCCTGGACCTGGCCAGCAGCGTGCGACGCCATCAGGGCCGAACCTTCCTTACCGACATCCCGGACCTGCGCACCTACGCCGAACAACAACTCGATGCAGAACTGGCACCCAAGGGCTACACCGCCAAGGACCTGGAAATCACCTTCAAAGTCCCCGTGGGCAACATGGGCAGCGGCTATATCGAACCGGTCAGGATGAGCCTGGTGGACATGGCGCTGGAGAATCTCGCGGGGCTGCCCAAGGGAGCCATGGATATTCGCTTGCGCGGACAGCCGGTGAACGATCCCCAGATGGCGCAGACACTCAAGGACCTGATCAGCAAAGTCGACATCGGCCAGCACTATCCGGCCCTGCTCAACCAGCAGTTGCTCAGTGACACTGCCCAGGCCCGGGAACGTGCCGCGCTGTTCTGCGAGCAAGTGCCGATCCAACTGGCCATGCAGGCGCTGGAACTCAAGTTGAAGGGGCAAGCGGGGATCAGCGCGAAAGGCTACCAGTTTGTCGAAGCCATTGCTCAACCCGGCGCCGGCGCGCGCCGGGTGGACGGCCAGGAAATCACCGTGCGTCCCCTGGCGTTCCTGCGCAAGCCGGGGGCCACGCCGGATGTGGTCGCCAACATGTTCCTGATCGAGCCCGTGGACCCCGCGAAAGGCCCGCACATCCTGTACGGCCCGCAACTGTCCCCGAGCCTGCAAGAGTTTCCCAGCCGCGATGCGCTGCTGGCCGCGATCCAGGAACCCGGCACGCTGCAACAGCGCATCCTGGCCTGGCTGCCGGACGAAAAAACCCGTGCGATCTACGGTAACGGCGGGTTCAAGACACCCAACATCGCCCGTTACGGCGTGTTCAACGAATTCGACGCCCCCAGCCAGCCCGCTCCCACCACCTTGGCGGTCGGTGGTTACCCGGCGGCACAGCAGTTGCACCACGATGTACAGAACGGCGACCTGATGCAATATTTGTTCAACGCCAACGCTCGCAGCCTGGTGACGCTGGCCGATAACCAATCCACCTCCGACGCCCAGAGTCGCTGGGCGTCCTGCAAGGAGCTGGGATGGCTGCTGTTCAACACACTGCTGCCCGTTTTACGCGGCCCGGGCGCGATGGTTGGCTGGCTGATGCAGTTGGCCAGCCTCGAGCACGACATCAAAGAAGGCAGTGAACCGAATACCCGTGATCCGGCCGCCAACATGGTCGATCTGCTGGTCAATGTCGGCACATTGCTGAGCCACACCGCCGTCACAACCAAGCCGGTCCGCCCCGTGGGTGACGTGCCTTTTGCACAACGCACGGAAGTCGAAATTGCGCTACGTCGCACCGATGCCGTCAGTCCTCCCTCGCAAATATTGGTCGAAGAGGGTGACCCCGCGTCCGCCCCCGGATTCATCGATAGCCAACGGGCGTTTGACTTCGCCTATTCCAGCCCGCGAGACCTGAGCCCTGCCCAATGGGCACACGTGCAGACATTCAGCGTACCCGCCCCTGCCGAACCGGGCACGGCGATCACTGAAGGGAGCTTGAAAGGCCTGTACCGTATTGATGACAAACTGCATGCGCACATTGGCAACCTGTGGTTCCGCGTGGCACGGGACCTGGACGGGGTGTTCGTGATTGATCAGCAGGACAAGGCGCGCACAGGGCCGCCCCTGAAGCGCGATGACGCCGGCCGCTGGGATTTCGACCTCAGCCCCAAGCTCAGGGGGGGCATGCCCAAAGGCGGCATCGCACGTAAGATGGATGAAAACCTCAGGGCAGAGGCGCTGAAAGAGGCCGAGTTCGATCAGCAAACTGACAAAGTGAAGATGGCCTCGGATAGCTATCTCAAAACACTCAATGAGCTCAACAAAGACCTGGTTGGCGACAAAGACCTGGTTGGCTACGAAGGTGCCAGAAAGAAACTCATAACGCTATGGAAACTCACCCGAACGGACCCTTCGAGCGGACGTTTTGACGCTCAATATGCAGAACAACTGCGTACCACGGAAGCACTGAAAAGCAAGATCGACCAACATCTCACCCAGCTCGAACCCTACCTTGCTGAATTCCTGCAGCATGGCAGAAATGCCATCGAAGTCCTCCGGCCCAAAAAATTTGCTGACATCGATGATCTCCTGGAAAACAAGATGCGACGTTCGTTGCTTTATATGAGCATGTCAAAAGCGCTGAATAACTCGATTATCGTCTACAAACGACTGCTCCGAGAGAGCCAGGCGCACACCGCTCATGGCGAGCCCATGAACGAGCTGGTTCAAGAGCTTCGATCGGGTTCCGCAGCCACGTACCCAAGAGTCATCGAAGGGACGAAAGCGATTTACCAGAACCGTGAAAAACTGTGGCAGGCCAAGCAAGCCTTCGCGACGTTGGAAGAAGAGTGGCGCAATGACTCCTCCTTCGCCGCCGCAGAAGTCGATCATTACCTTGACCGCATAACAACGCGGCCTCCGATCATCGTAGCGCTCGAAGAAAAGTTAACACTTTTGAAGACGCTCAAGATACTCAGCGTCAACCGGTTTGCCAGAATCGCAGAGGGGTCAGACGCTCAGTTTTATGCAAATCGCTTTCACACAACGTCGCTGGACGCAGTGAGTCGGGCGTTTAGGGATCTGCACGAATATAGCGGCTACACGCTCGATGAACGCAAAGCGTTATTGCAAACCATCATCGACACCTACAAACAGAGCCTGCACGACAGCACTGCCCTATCTGAAACAAGCCCTGAGCTGTGCCGTCCCGAGTACCAAAATGTATTCCACCAACGCCTGAACGAATTCATCGCCGCTGCCGAACGTGATCTGGCCGATGTCGTCCGGGAAGAACTGCAACTGACGCCCCCCCGACCCGCGAGCAAGAAACGCCCGCCCAAAACAAAGAAACAGCAGGTGTTCAAAACCCGTGACAAAAAGACACTAACAGGCACCTTGCGTGAACCCAAGACTGCGCCGTTCAACATCATTGACGTGAAAGATCCCCAGACGGGGGAGACCCTCGCCAGCTACAGCGAACATGTCACCGAAGGCAAATGGGTTCAGATAGTTGAGGGACAACCGTCCGCCCCCCAGCTTCCTCGTCCGCCGAAATCACTGGCGACCTACAAAGAGGAAGCCGCCACAGTGATGGTGGAAGCCGCGCAGAAAGAGGCGTCGATCAAGCATCAGAAAAAGAAACTCGAGAAACCCGAAACCCGGGACACCGTTGATCCATTGGATTGGCACGATATGCTGCAACAGCGCGCCGACAAGTTGCGAGAACTGGCCCAGCAAGCCGAGCACCACCAGGGAACGCGTCCGGAAACCGCTGAGCTCGTGGCCCGTTGGAGAAACGAGGCGGATGAGCTACAGCGCAAAGCACGGCAATATGCGGCGGATGGTTATTTCGCAGTGAAACCCAAGCCGGAGAATGTCGACTTCCTCTGGCGCAACGGCTTCGTCGATATCAACCTGGTGCGGCGCGATATACCCACCGCAAGCGGCGACGTCTTCACCGAGTACGTGGTCAGGAAAAAAGGCACTGTGGAGCCGTTGTGGTTTGCGCACTTTCACTACCCACAACCCGGCGCACCGCGTGACACGTACACGGCGGCGCACCTGAAGATACCCGCCCAGCGCTACCTGACCCAGAAAGACCTGGTCAACGAGCCGGGTTCTGCCGGGGCGGTGGATCTTGTCCGTGCGCAGATTGGCAAGCCACTGGATGAGAAACTGTTCCTGAAACTGTAACCCGCAAAAAAGCCGCACCCTGTGCGGCTTTTTCGGAGGCGGCGACTCAGTGCGCAAACAGCGAGTTGCCCTTCTGCCCCGCCAGTTTCTCCGGTTTGATCAGGAAACGCGCCAGGGCCGGCAACAGCCACAGCGCACCGAACATGTTCCACAGCAACATGAAGGTCAGCATCAGACCCATGTCGGCCTGGAACTTGATGGCCGAGAAAATCCAGGTGCACACGCCGATCGCCAGACACAGGCCGGTGAATAGCACGGCTTTACCGGTGGACTTGAGGGTCTGGTAATAGGCTTCTTGCAACGGCAAACCGGCACGCAGGAAGCTCTCCAGGCGGCTGTAGATGTAGATGCCGTAGTCCACGCCAATCCCCACGCCGAGGGCCACCACCGGCAAGGTCGCGACCTTGACGCCGATGCCCATGAATGCCATCAGCGCGTTGCCCAGCACCGAGGTCAGCACCAGCGGCAGCACGATGCACAGCGTCGCGGCCCAGGAGCGGAAGGTGATCATGCACATGGTCGCCACGCACAGGTACACCAGGATCAGGATGGTCAGTTCCGACTCCTTGATCACTTCGTTGGTGGCCGCTTCGATCCCGGCGTTACCGGCGGCGAGGATGAATTCCAGGCCGTCCTTGTTGTTTTCCCTGGCAAAGTCCTGCACGGCATGCACCGCACGGTCGAGGGTCTCGGCCTTGTGGTCGTTGAGGAACACCAGCACCGGCGCCAGGGAACAGTTGTTGTTGTACAGGCCATCGGCACGGGCGATGGAGTTGTTCAGCACATCCGGGTTGCGCGACAGGGTTTCCCATTTCAGGTTGCCCTCGTTCATGCCCTTGATCATCTGCTTGGACACGGTCACCAGCGAAATCGCCGACTGCACGCCCTCGGTGTTCTGCATCTTCCACATCAGTTGGTCGATGGGCGCCATGGCTTCATAGCGCGAGCAACCTTCGGCCTTCGTCTTGACCATCACCACCAGCACGTCGGAACTGGTGGAGTAATTGCTGATGATGAAGTTGTTGTCCTTGTTGTAGCGCGAGTCCGGGCGCAACTCCGGCGCACCCTGGTCAAGGTCGCCGATCTTCAGGTTCTGGCTGTACCAGAGGCCGCCTCCAAAGGCGACAAGCGCCAGGGCGATGGAGATCGGCGCGACTTTCGGGTTGGCAAAATTCGACAGCAGACGCCAGAACGAATGTTCGCGATTCGCGTCTTTCTTGCTCTTGGCGATTGCGCGCTTGCTGATACCGACATAGGAGATCGCTACCGGCAACAGGATCAGGTTGGTAAACACGATCACCGCCACGCCGATGGACGCGCCGATCGCCAGTTCACGGATTACACCGATGTCGATGATCAACAGCGTGATGAAGCCCACCGCATCGGCCAGGATTGCGATCATCCCCGGCAGGAACAGTTGCCGGAAGGTGCGCCGGGCGGCGGTCAGCGCATTGTCCGCCTCGCTGGACTGCAGCGCGATGCCGTTGATCTTCTGCACGCCGTGAGAGATCCCGATGGCGAAGATCAGGAACGGCACCAGCATCGAATAGGGATCAAGGCCGAAACCGAAGAAGTGCATCAACCCCAGCTGCCAGATCACCGCCACCAGCGTGGTGCTCAACACGGCGACTGTGCTGCGCAGGCAGTTGGTGAACCACAGCAGCAGGATCAGGGTGATAACGAACGCGATGCCGAAGAACATCACCACCATGACCAGGCCGTCGATCAGGTCACCGACCTTCTTGGCGAAGCCGACGATGTGGATCTTGACGTTGGGGTTCTGGGCTTCGAACTTGTCGCGGATCTTGTCTTCCAGTTCGTGGGAGAACTTGCGGTAGTCCAGGGCCAGCAACTTGCCCTGGTCCTGCGGGTCCGGGTAGGACTCCAACAGCGGGATGTCGACAATGCTCGACTTGAAATCGTTGGCCACCAGTCGCCCGACCTGGCCAGACTTGAGCACGTTGTTGCGCAGTTGATCGAGACTTTCCGGCGAGCCGTTGTAGCTCTGCGGGATCACTTCACCGCCGGCAAACCCCTCTTCGGTCACTTCGGTCCAGCGTACGCTGGGGCTCCACAGCGACTTGAGCCCCGAACGATCGACGCCGGAGATGTAGAACACCTCGTCGTTGATCTGCCGCAGAGTCTCCATGTACTCCCTGGTAAAAATATCACCGTCCCTGGCCTCCACCGAGATGCGCACCGTATTGCCCAGGTTGGCCAGGTCGTTGCGGTGTTCCATCATCTTTTCGATGAAGGGGTGCTTGAGGGGGATCATCTTTTCAAAACTGGTGGACGGGCGTATCAACGTTGCCTGCCAGAACAGGAAAATACTCACCAGCAGGCAGATCACGATCACTGCCGGGCGGTTGTTGAAGATCAGGCGCTCAAGAAAGGTCGCTTTATCGTTGTGATGACTGCTCATGGTTCCCCGCCTTCTTCTTATTTTGGCTCTTTATTTCAGGAGCAGTTCGGCGCCAGTCGGCGTGGCAACCCGCACCCCACCCTGCCCGGCCAGAATCAAGTTGCCGTTGCCGGCCGCCGTGACGGACGACAGCGAAATCCGGTCCGGACGGTTGAACACGCTGAAGGTCAGCCCATCGTCATGGCTGACCACCACGCTGCCGCCGTTGCCCACCACGACGATGGCACCGTCATCCAGCAACGCCGCGCCCGACAAACCAAACTCCAGCGCTCCCCGCGCCGCGTTCAATTCGACCTGTTCCCAGGTGCTGCCGAAATCCGTGGAGCGGTACAGGTTGCCGCGCAAGCCATAGGCCAACAGCGTTTGCGCTTGGGCGGTGCCGATCACGCCAAACAACGATCCCTCGTAGGGGCCTTCGAGTTTTTCCCAGGTCTGGCCGTCGTCACTGGAGCGGAACATGCTGCCCTGCTCGCCGACGATGAACAGGCCGGCATCCTTGATGTGGGCAATGGCGTTGAGGTGATACTGGTCTTCGTTGTCGAGGCGGTCGCTGACGTCATTCCAGGTCTTGCCACCGTCGGTGGTTTCAATCAGCGCACCGTAGGCGCCCACGGCCAGGCCGTGGTTCGCGTCGTTGAACCACACATCGAGTAGAGGCGCTTCGCGCTTGAGGTCCTGATACTGCTGGCTCCAGGTCGCGCCGCCGTCGGAGCTGGCGAGGATCTGTGCATCGTGGCCGACCGCCCAGCCTTGCTTGTCATCGACAAAAAACACCGCCGTGAGCAATTGCCGGGTGGGGACTTTGGCTTGGGTCCAGGTGCTGCCCTGGTCGTCCGAATAGAGGATGTGCCCGCGATCACCGACCGCCACCAGGCGCTTGCCTGCGTGGACCACGTCGATCATCAGGCCCTTGGCGGCCTTGGGGGATTCAATCGCAAAAGTGGTATCGCCGGCGGCCTGGACGGAGGTCGACAACGCGGCTGACGCTACCCCCAGTCCAAACAGCGAGAGCGCTGCGGCCAGCATCGCAACCCTGCGTGCGGCGCGTGGGCGGCAGACAACCCAACCCATGACAGGCTCACTCATAGACCCTTCTCCCATTTATTATTGTTATCGCTCGCCTTCCGGGGCCTTGGAACCTGCAATCTAGAGCGCCTGGAGGAAGCAGGGGCCATCCTATCGGGCTTTCGAATCGTCTGACAATCGGCGCTACGTTATCTTTTGTTAACTGAAGGCATTTGGCCCCATGGTGAATGTAGCTGCATTCGCCGGGGTGATTGCCAGCGCACAAATGAATTTTTATTCCATCTATTGAATTTAAGGAATTTTTATTCCATTAATAGCCTTCCTGAAAACAATAATCCAAAGGACCACGGCGATGCGTGAACTCGGAATCGGCTTGATCGGCACAGGCTTCATGGGCCGCGCCCATGCATTGGCATTCAATAACGCCCGTGCGGTATTCGAACTGCCGGTACACCTCAAGCTGGCCGCCCTGGCCGATGCCGACAGCGAACGCGCCCGGCGCTGTGCCACCGCCTGGGGGTTTACCCAGGCCCATGGCGATTGGCAGGCGCTGATCAATGATCCGAGCGTCGATGTGGTGGCTATCACCACGCCCAACCATTTGCACTATCCCATGGCCATGGCCGCGATAGCCGCGGGCAAGGCGGTGTACTGCGAAAAACCCCTGGCCGTGAGCCTGGAACAGGCCGACGCCATGCGCCGCGCCGCCAGTGCCGCCGGGGTGGTGACGCGGGTCGGCTACAACTACCAGCACAACCCGATGATCACACTGGCGCGGCAGATGATAGCCAGCGGCGAGCTCGGCGAAATCATCAGCTTCCAGGGCGAGTTCAGCGAGGACTTCATGGCCGACCCGGCCTCCCCGTGGTCATGGCGGTGCGAAGTCGAACATGCCGGTGGCGCCCTGGCGGACCTGGGCAGTCATTTGTTGTCGATGGCCCGTTATCTGGTGGGGGATGTGCTGAGCGTGTGCGCCGACACCCAGACCGTCCATGGCCAGCGCCCTGCCGTCAAAGGCAGCGCCGAGCTGAAATCCATCGCCGTGGATGACCAGGTGCATGCCCTGCTGCGTTTCGCCAATGGCGCACGTGGCACCGTCAGCAGCAGTTGGCTCAAGCACGGCTACAAGAACCACCTGAGTTTCGAGATCAGCGGGACGCAAGGCACCCTGGCGTTCGATCAGGAACGCTTGAATGAATTGCAGGTGTGCCGCGTGGGTCAGGAGGGGTTCCAGCGTTTGCTCGCCGGCCCTGCCCTGCCGGGTTATGCGGCGTTCAGCCCGGCGGCGGGGCATCAACTGGGGTACAACGAACTGAAGACGCTGGAGGTGCAGGAGTTGATTCTGGCGCTGGCAGGCCAAGGTGCGGATGGCACGGACTTTGAAGCGGCGTGGGAGGTTGAGCGACTGGCAACGGCGATTCGCGTGGCGGCCAAAGAAGAGCGCTGGGTCACCGTGAACGCCGTCTGAAACACAGCACAGGTCCATTGTGGGAGGGTGTTTGAACTGGTCAAGTAATCTTGGACACCGATTAAGGTTTCACGCCGCCAACTTCTCCCTGGCGACTGGTGACCGATA
>NZ_JBYSZX010000016.1:0-123591 GCF_058787615.1 Pseudomonas sp. FW305-3-2-15-C-LB1
ATGTACAGCAGCAACTCGCTCTCATCGCGGATCTGGGACGTACTGAAGAGAAACACCACAACGCCCGTGAGGCGGTGCTTCATCAGGCTCAAGTCGCGGAACCATACACGCTTGCCGTTCAGTAAAGGTTCGTGTTCACCGGCGACCACCGACAGCACCATGCGGTATTCGGCGTCGCTGATGTCTTTTTTCATCAGCGCTTGTTCGGCGGCCACGTGCAGGGCGGTCGTGTGGGCGACAGTGAATTTGTTGCGTAACACGGCTTGCGCCACCGCGTCTTCGGGCTCCAGGAACGCCTTGAGATAGGCCTGGTACTGCGTGCCGATATCCAGCGTGCGGCACAGGCGGGTGAATTGCTCCACGGTCAGCGTGGTGGTGACGGGGTCAAAGCCGGTTCCAGTCGCCGCCTGGACCACGAACCCCGAGGAGGCATGAAAGGCACCGGCTTCGCATTCCGCGGCTTCGAAGTTGTGCAGGGCGGCTTGCAGCAGTGGCAGCTTGAGCGCCTCGAACCAGCCGGCGGTGACGTTGAAGACACCCATCGTCACGCTCTTTCTCAGGCGGATATAGGTTTTGTCGACGTCCAGCTCGACCTTGAACTGATCCTTGAGGGCCTTGACCAACAACGGCCGGGCGAAGGTGTCGATGTCCTGCAACTGGGACATGGCGTTGTCCAGCGTGCTCTGGGCCGTGAAGCCGGCGGTGATGCAGTCCATAAGCGACTGGCGTTGCGCCGCAGAGGCGTGCTGGTACCAGTCTGGCAGTGCGTCGGGCGCGGTCTTGAGTGCATCTAACTGTTGCGGCGTGGCTTTTTTCAGCCAGTCGGGGATGGCGCTCTCGAGGAAAGTGGTGTGCACACTCTCCGAGACGGCTGGGCGAATCTCGTCCATTGGGGGTAAAGCTGCCATGAGTCACTCCTTGGATTTGGGAGCGGACAGCACATCACCCGCGCAGGGACATGACGCGGTAGATAGGTATGCACAGGCAGATTAACTATCTACCGCCACCTGCAGGTGGGGAAGGCTCAGATTCAGTCTTCCTATGCTTCAGGAGCATCGCCATGACCGACGAAACACGCACAACCTCCGCTGCGACCCCTCTGCCGTCTTCCTCCGTGGGAGTGTCGTGCCAGAGTTTGATGCAGTCCCAGCCACTTTTGACCTCATTACTGCACTACACACGGCTTCGCGCTCGTATGCGTCAGCACCTCGGAATGTTTGTCGAGCAGATGAAAAGCACGGATCCGCTGGTCTACTCCCACGCCGATCCGAGGTATCAACTGTACTTCATGAAACACTGCGGCTTCTTGCCCGATGCACCGCGTCTGCAAGTGTTGGGGGGCGGGCAGGTGTACTTCGATGATCTGATTGCTTCGTCCACGCCGCCCATAAGGCTGCCCCTGAGTGAACAGCAATTGGCGCGAGGCGAAGTGCTGGAAGAAGTGCTGCGCGTGTTGCAGCGCAGCGATCCAACCCTGCAGAAAATACCTGGGGAAGAGGGTGAGACGTTGGCGGTGCGCGCCGGCAAATTGCGCGAAACCCTGGGTCGCTATGCGGGTTGCTTCAGACGTGAGCGGATTGATGCGCTCATGCAGGCCCTCGCCAGGCAAGTCTGCCGGGACGTGCGCAGTGTGCTCGATGCCTGTCCCCATCTATCTGCGCCCATCGCTCAGCGGTTGGTAGCGACATTGAATCCCGAGCAATTACGGGCGTTTCGTAGCAGCGGTCTGTTGCCGCAGGTGCAGGCCGAACAGGCCAGGGTGTGCGAACGGTTCATCCGCGAATTCTGTCTCTATGAGGACTTGCAGTACGGTACACCGCCGGCCCTGGACAGCATGCGCTTGGGCTTGCGCTTGCTGGAGACACTGCCCGGCTGGGAATCGGGCACTCGCATTGAGCTCAAGCAGCAATTGGGGGGCGCTCCCGTGGATGCCATCGGGATCGAGACGGCTGAACCCGGCAGGATGCTGGAAGTGCCCGCCCAGGAGGATAGGCGGGATTTCTACACACTGGTCTGGGACGCATTGCGGCCCCAGGAACGCAGCCGCCTGCACTTGTCGAACCCAGAGCAATTGAGGGCTGCCGTGGAGGCGGCGGTGCTGCCTGAGACTCAGATGAACAGTCTACTGGAGAGCCCGCCCGTCGAGGACGTGACCCGCGACCTCTTCGAGTCGATCACCCTCGGCAGGGGGCGCACGAACGGACGGGGCGCGGAGCCTGGACAGCACACGCGTAACCGCGTTGACGGTCGGATAAATAGTTAACCCCGCTCCCTCCTGCGGGGGGGCTAGGATCCGGTGATCTTCAAGTCACACAGTAGTCATCCCATGTCCAAGTCCCTCGCAGTGGAACCCTCCGCATCGTCCGCACCCATCGATCAAGGCCAGCATTACACGCTGATCAAACAGGCCATCGCACCATGCCTTATCCAGGCCTCGCCTGAGCGTCGTCAGGCCCTCAAAGAGACTGCGCCGCAAATTCCCGACTGGTACGCCGCCGCCTCCCAGGTCCAGAAGGACCAGCTCAAGACCCTGATGGATGCGCGCTGCGATGCGCTCAACCAGTTGGAAAAGTCCATGGGCAAATTGCAGTCAGTGACTGCGTTTGCCCAGCCGTTGCTGGAGGCGGCCTTGAAAAAAGCGGGCTTCGAACTGGACGTCCATCAAACCTGGCTGCGGCTTTATTCACCGGTGGAAGATGCCTTCGGCCGGCCAACGGGCGGGTTCAAGAGCAAGTCCTTTTCGTTGTTGCAGGCGGCGTTGAACAACTTCGAAGCGCGGGAGGCCGAGAAGGGATTTTTCAACCAATCCTCAGGCTTTATCACCCCACCCGATGCGCGCGGCCAGTTCGAACGCCATGCCACTTCGTTGCAGATCGAAACCTTTGTGCAATTGTGCCGTGACCTGGACCTTGGCGCGCAGTACCAGGCCTACCTCAAGACCTTCCTGGAACCCCAGGACGCGGTCGCCGAGGGCTTGCTGCGCGAGCGCTACCTGACCCACCAGAAAGCCGCGTTCAAGGCGGCGGCCTACCTGGCCCTGATCAAGGGTGATATCGACGCGAGCGATCATGCCTTGCTGATGCGTGTGCTGGCCGGTGAACAATCGATCATGCTGGGCGACAAGCAAGTGTGGTACCGCGTGCCGTGCATGATGAACCTGCGCATGAGCGATTGCCTGGTCATCGACCCCTGCGTCAAATATCGCTATTCCCAATGGGTGATCATCTACGTCCCGGACGACCCCGAGCATCCGATCAAGCGGTACGCGTCATTCGCCGACTTCAGCAACGCCGTGACAGCCCGTCTTACTGCCGGCACGCAGACCCATGGCGACCGCTCCGTAGAGTTACCGGTTACCGAATACCAGCGGTTCTACAGCCGGTTCATTGATTACCGGCATCGCCCCTACTACTTTCGCCGGCTTACCGAGCTGGTGGTGGATGCACCGCCAGGATCGTTCATCGAGGATTGGTTGCGGTCCGAATGGGGCCAGTACCTCACGTCACTGGTGACGCCGTCGTACCTGCAGAGTATTCCATCGATTTTCGGTGAGCCTCGGCAGCAGATACGGGTGCCGATCAGCGCGCCGGAATTCAATATCGGCGCGAATGCGATCAAGGGGCTGTGGGAGGAAGTGGACCTGTGGCCCCATCGCTACGAAAGCTTGCGCAAGCGCCTGTATGCCGATGCGCGGGCCCAGGCCGTGAGCACTGCCGACGCGGACGATGCTGAACGTGCGCGGCGTCTTGAGCATTATCTGAATACCGGCCTGTTTGCCGTGAACCTGCTGGGCATGGTGGTTCCGCCGCTGGGGGTGGCGATGTCCCTGGTCACGGCGGGGCAGTTGCTATACGAAGTGCTGGACGGTGTTATCGAGTGGGCACAGGGGGACCGCGAAGCCGGTTGGGCGCATATCACCGATGTGCTGGAAAACCTGGCCCTGCTGGCGGCCGGTGTGGGCGTGGCTCACTTGACCCTGTCGCCCTTCATCGAGCAGCTCAAGGCGGTGCAGTTGCCCAGCGGCAAGACCCGGCTGTGGAAGCCCGATCTGTCCATCTACGAGCATACTTCGCCGTTGCCCGCCGGTTCCGTCGCCGACGCACAGGGGCTGCACCAGGTCGACGGCAAACAGCTGCTGGAACTGGAGGGCAAGCGCTATGCGGTACGGCAAGACCCGCAGACCGAGCGTTTTCATATCGAGCACCCGTCACGGGACGATGCCTATTTGCCGCGCCTGACCGCCAATGGCGAGGGCGCCTGGAACCATGAACTTGAGCAACCCTTGAAGTGGCAAGGCGCTACCCTGATGCGCCGCCTGGGGCCGGTGATGGACGGTTTCAGTGACACCGAGCTGGAACAGATCCGCCACGCCAGTGGCGTGACGCAAGACCGCTTGCGTCGGGTGCATGTCGAAGGTGAGCCGGTGCCGGCGATCCTGCTGGATACCGTTCGCCAGTTCCGTGCCTATCGCGATGCGGGGACGGTGGCCGAGGAAATCGGCGCGGGCAAGCATTCCAGCGCATTGTGCAGCTTTCCAGCCTCACTGGCCGTGGACCTCACGGGTTGGCCGCAACAGCTGGCGATCGAAGCGTTTTCGGACACCGAGCCAAGCAGCCCGTCGGTGAAGTACGGCGCTCCCGGCGCTTCCACCCGCGACACCCTGCGGATCAGCCGTACAGAACTGATGAACGGCCAGTTACCCGCGCGGGTGATCGCTTTTCTCGATGAAGCCCAGATCCACACCTTGTTGCCTGGCTACACCCCCAGGACGCCGGAACTGCGCAGCGCGGCCCTGAAGACGCGCCTGCAAACCTTCGCGGTCACCCAGCGCGCGCGATTGATGCGCAGCCTCTACGCCGAGCAGCAGCCGCCCACGGACGCCGCAACCCAATTGATCAAGCGCCAGTTTGCGCGGGTCCCGACGCTGATGGTCCAGGAGTTGTTGGGAAGCGCTACTGCGCAGGAGAGAGCAGTGCTCGACACCCAGCAGCGTGTGCCGCTGCGGCTGGCGCAGCAGGCACACGAACTGCAGCAGAACATGCGCCTGACCCACGCCTACGAGGGCCTGTACCTGGAGGCGCTGGCGGATAAGGACACCGAAGCCCTGGTCGTCAATTCAGTGCCGAGGTTGGCGGGATGGAAGGACAACCTGCGCCTGGAAGTGCGTGAGGCAGAGCTGGACGGTGAGCTACGGGCCAGTTTCGGCCCGCAGCAGGCGACTGAACGCAAGGTGTTGGTGCGGGTTGGAGAGGGCCGTTACCAGGCACGCAATGTCCGCGATGAAACCCTGCATGAGCCCGACGACCTCTACTCAGCCATCCAGCACGCCTTGCCCGACGAGCACCGCCAGGCCATCGGCTTGCCGAACATCAAGCAAGGGCAGGAGCTGAAGGCCAGGATCATTGCCGCGGCGCTGCCCCGTGACCAGTTGCGCACGGTGCTTAAACTCCAGCAGCGGCGGTACCTCTTTTCACATCGGCCGTCACTGCGCCTGGCGAGCGGGAAATTGGGGTACTTGGCCAGCAACCACGGTCAGAATACGGTCTGGGGGCATATCATCGAGGAGCGCGTGCGCACCCTTTTCCCTGGGTTTACCTTCGAGCAAATAAACGCGTTCATCGACGACATGGGGTTGGAGTACCAATCCCGGCTCAAGGCCCTGGAGCTGGAGTACAAGACACTCGACAACACGTTGCAGAACTGGCAGCGCGAACACTTCAACCAGGTCACCGAGGAGCAGCGCCGTTCCGGGGCGTTCCAGCAACAACGGTTCGCCCGGCTGCGGATCGTCAAGGCCTTGCGCGAAGCCTGGCGCCGCACGGGCCCCGAGGATGTGGATATCAGCGGGTATGCCCATGGGCAAGTCCTCGACCTGTCCGGCGAAGACCTGCACGGCCAGCTTGAGCAACTGCCGCTGTTGACCGCCAATTTCGACCATGTTTCGGCCCTTGAGCTATCGGATGCGAAAATCTCGACCGACCCCAGCCCCTTCCTGCGTTATTTCAAGCGGCTGCGGCGGTTGGGCCTGGATGGCAACAAACTGAGGGTGCTGCCGGAGCCGATAGGTCAGATGCAGCGATTGACCGCACTGGACCTGTCCGATAATCGGATCGTCCTGGACACGAACGCCGTCAACCACTTGAGTGGGCTTACGGAGCTGAACTACCTGGGGCTGGAAAGCAATCCGCTTGGCCGCGCGCCCGACATCGGCCGCATGCCGGACCTGGGCATGCTGCTGCTCAGCAACAGCGGGCAGACCACCTGGCCCACGGGCTTGTTTGAGCAACCACGGGCGCGTTCGTTCGTGCTGGACCTGAGCGCCAATCGGTTGGACAGCGTTCCCCAGGTCGAACCTGGGTCAAGCCACGCAAACACCGTGGCACGTACCCGTATCAGCGTGGAACCGACGTTCATTTCTGCGCAGAATCTGGAGATCGTCAGGGGCTACCGACTGTCCGTCGGGCTGGAGCCGGACCGTACCTATCCGCTGCGTGGGGTGATGGACAGCATCCATTGGCGCAGCGGCCTGAGCGATGAGCAGTGGCAGGCCAAACAGGACACCTGGGACGCCCTGGAAAATGAGCACGGGTCCGAGCCGTTTTTCGATGAGTTGCGCAAACTGTCCGAATCGGCGGATGCACTTGAACAAGAGGGCGCGGCCAAAATCGATCTCACGCGCAAAGTGTGGAAAATGATCGAATCCGCGGCCGCCAACACAGCCTTGCGTGAAAAACTGTTTGCCATGGCCGCGGCGCCCACCACCTGTGTGGATGCCGGTGCCCAACTGTTCAATGCCATGGGCGTTGAAGTGCTGGTGGCGCGGGCGTACGACTCGCTTCTCCCGGACACGGTGGAGCGCGACTTGCTGGCTGTGGCGCGCGGCAAGTCACGCCTGGATGAACTGGGTCGGATCGCTCGTGCCCGGGTCGATGCGCTGCTGGCCGAAGGGCGCAAATACCCCGAGCGCGACGCCGATGGCGAACGCATCACCCATCGCGATGCGCAGGGCAATGCGATGCGCGACATCGACGAGGTAGAGGTCTACCTGATCTACGCGACCGAATTGGCGCCCCGGGACAAATTGCACTTGCCCTGGCAATCCGCTCGGATGATGTTCTCGGAGCCGGACGTGACCGCGGACATGATCGAACAGGCCCGCAAGCGAGTGCTCGCCCTTGAGGAAGGTAACCTGTTGCGGCAATCGATCAGTGAGCAGCCGTTCTGGCTGGATTATCTCCGGCAGGCCCACACAGAGCCCTTCAGGACGCTGCAAGGCAAGGCAGAGGCCTGGCTGGATCTGCGCGATGCCCAGCAAGCCTGGCTCGACGCCGCTGATCCGGTGCAAAAGGACCGTTGGCGCAGCGAGGTACTGCGGCTGGCGGAACACCTGGGCAAGCCGGCCGCCGAGGTGCCGCCGGGGGCACTGATGACCCAGGCGCAGCTCGACGCCGAAATGGAGAAACTGGCGGCGCAAGACCGGGCCCAAGTGGAAAAGCTCACCGACGAAGCGTTACAGCGCGCCAAGTTGGACAGCATCGAAGACTTGTACCAGGACTTGTAACCGGACGCAGGCCGTACACCTCAGAACAGGAAGTAACGCTGGGCCATCGGCAGCACATCCGCCGGTTCGCACCATAACAACACGCCGTCGGCCTTGACCTGGTAGGTCTGGGGATCGACGTCGATGTCGGGCAGGTAATCGTTGTGGATCAAGTCGGTTTTCTGCACGTCGCGACAACCCTTGACCACGGCGATCTGCTTTTTCAGGCCCAGGGCCTCGGGCAGCCCGGCGTCACGGGCCGCCTGGCTGATGAAGGTCAGGCTGGTGGCGTGCAAGGCGCTGCCAAAGCTGGCGAACATCGGCCGGTAGTGCACCGGTTGCGGCGTGGGGATCGAGGCGTTGGCGTCGCCCATGAGGCTGGCGGCAATCGCGCCGCCCTTGAGGATCAGCGTCGGCTTGACCCCGAAGAACGCCGGGCGCCACAGCACCAGGTCGGCCCACTTGCCCACTTCGATGGAGCCGACGATATGGCTGACGCCGTGGGTAATCGCCGGGTTGATGGTGTACTTGGCGATGTAGCGCTTGATCCGGAAGTTGTCGTTGCCTGCACCGTCGCCCGGCAGCGGGCCGCGCTGTCTTTTCATTTTGTCGGCGGTCTGCCAGGTGCGTGTGATGACTTCGCCGACGCGGCCCATGGCCTGGCTGTCGGAGCTGATCATGGAAAATGCGCCAAGGTCATGCAGGATATCTTCGGCGGCGATGGTCTCGCGGCGGATACGGCTTTCGGCGAAGGCGACGTCTTCGGCGATGCTCGGGTCGAGGTGATGGCAGACCATCAGCATGTCCAGGTGTTCGTCGATGGTGTTGCGGGTGAAGGGCCGCGTCGGGTTGGTGGAGCTGGGCAGCACATTCGCAAAGCCGCAGGCCTTGATGATGTCCGGCGCGTGGCCGCCACCGGCGCCTTCGGTGTGGTAGGTGTGGATGGTGCGGCCCTTGAGCGCGGCGAGGGTGGTTTCGACAAAGCCGGACTCGTTGAGGGTGTCGCTGTGGATCGCCACTTGTACGTCGTACTCGTCGGCCACGCTCAGGCAGTTGTCGATGCTGGCGGGGGTGGTGCCCCAGTCTTCGTGCAGCTTCAAGCCGATGGCGCCGGCCTTGACCTGCTCGATCAATGGCTCGGGCAGGCTGGCGTTGCCTTTGCCGGTGAAGCCGATATTCATCGGGAATGAGTCGCTGGCCTGGAGCATGCGCGCCAGGTGCCACGGGCCAGAGGTGCAGGTAGTGGCATTGGTACCGGTGGCGGGGCCTGTGCCGCCGCCGATCAGGGTGGTGACGCCGCTGTTCAGGGCCTCTTCGATCTGCTGCGGGCAGATGAAGTGCACATGGCTGTCGATGCCGCCGGCGGTGAGGATCATGCCTTCACCGGCGATCACTTCGGTACTGGCGCCGATGGCCATGGTCACGCCGGGCTGGATATCCGGGTTGCCGGCCTTGCCGATGGCGTGGATGCGGCCATTTTTCAAGCCCACGTCAGCCTTGACGATGCCCCAGTGATCGATGATCAAGGCATTGGTGATCAGGGTGTCGACCACTTCATGGGCGAGCAACTGGCTTTGGCCCTGGCCATCGCGGATCACTTTACCGCCACCGAATTTCACTTCTTCGCCGTAGACGGTGAAGTCCTGTTCGACCTCGACGAACAGCTCGGTGTCGGCCAGGCGGACCTTGTCACCGACGGTGGGGCCGTACATGTCGGCGTAGGCTTGGCGGCTGATTTTCATGTGGTTGCCCTGAAGATATGTGTTGAATGTGAGATCGCTATCGGGGGCAAGCCCCCTCCCACCTTGATGTGTGAACACGGTCAAAATGTGGGAGGGGGCTTGCCCCCGATAAGGCCCTAAAGATCACCCATGATCCGACCTGCAAAGCCGAATACCCGCCTGCCACCACTCAAATCCACCAACTCGACCTCGCGACTCTGTCCCGGCTCGAACCGCACCGCCGTGCCCGCCGGAATATTCAGGCGCATGCCACGACTCGCCGCCCGGTCAAACGTCAGTGCGTCATTGGTCTCGAAGAAATGGTAGTGCGAGCCCACCTGAATCGGCCGGTCGCCACTGTTGGCCACGCTTAGGGTGACGGTGCGCCGGCCCACGTTGAGTTCGATGTCGCCAGGCTGGATCCGGTATTCGCCAGGAATCATGCAGGTTGCCCCAGTTTCTTGAAGTAAATGGCGGTCGGGCTGTAGCGCCCGTCCGGGCTTTGGCAGTAGTCGGGCAGTTCACCGAGCCTGGTGTAGCGCAGCGACTGGTAGAAGGCTTCGGCCGGTGAACCGGCTTCGGTGTCCAGGTACAGCAGGCCGCGCTGGTGCTGGCGTGCGGCGAGCTCCAGGGTGTGCATCAGTTGCTGGCCCAGGCCATGACGCCGCGCGCTGCTGTGTACCAGCAACTTTTGCACTTCGGCGCGGTTGAGGCCGTTGGCTTTTTGGCACAAGGCCAATTGCACACTGGCGATCACCTGTTCGTCGCGTACCACGACCCAGAGCAACAGGCTGGCGTCTTCAATACTCGCCCGCACAGTGCTCAGGTAAGCACGCGCCTGGGCCTCATCGAAGTCCGCCATGAAGCCGACCGATGCGCCGTGCCTGACGGCATCCAGCAACAACTCGATCAAGCCCGGGCGGTAATGGGCAAAACTTTCTGCATTGACTCGACGCAGGTGCGTGGCGTTCATCGTTTTCACTCCTGGGGCGGTTCGGCGCCCGGGTTCAAGGCCAGTTGCATGAAGGTCAGGTCCAGCCAACGGCCGAACTTGATGCCTACCTGCGGCATTTGCCCGGTGGTCACGAAGCCCAATCGTTCATGCAGGCGCACGGAAGCCAGGTTGCCGCTTTCGATGGCGGCGACCATCACGTATTTACCGCCTTCCCGCGCACGTTCGATAAGCGCTTGCATCAGGCGTGGGCCGAGGCCTTTGCCACGCTGGTCGTGACGCACATACACCGAGTGCTCGACGCTGTAGCGGAAACCTTCGAAAGGGCGCCAGTCGCCGAACGAGGCATAACCGGTGACTTCATCGTTTTCCAGCGAGACCAGGATCGGGTATCCCTGGGCATGCCGCGCACTGAACCAGGCCTGGCGATTGCCCAGGTCCACCGGCTGTTCGTTCCAGATCGCTGTGGTGTTGAGTACCGCATCGTTGTAGATATCGCGGATCGCCGGCAAGTCGTCTTGGGTCGCATCACGAATCATGACCAGGCCTCACGCGATGGGTTGGTGGACGGTGACCAGTTTGGTGCCGTCGGGAAAGGTGGCTTCCACCTGGATGTCCGGAATCATTTCCGGGATGCCTTCCATCACCTGTTCGCGGCTGAGCAACGTGGTGCCGTAGTGCATCAGGTCGGCCACGGTGCGGCCGTCGCGGGCGCCTTCCATCAGCGCGGCGGAGATGTAGGCGATGGTTTCCGGGTAGTTGAGCTTCACTCCGCGCGCCAGCCGGCGCTCGGCCACCAGGCCTGCGGTGAAGATCAGCAGTTTGTCTTTTTCCCGTGGGGTCAGGTCCATGGTTCAGGTACTCCAGATTCGTGGTGAAACGGCTTCCCGGCCGAGCACCGCCGGGCGCAACAAGCGCCATAAATCGATCAGCCATGCCCGCGCCAGCAGTGCTTCACTGGCCAGGCAACGGGCGACCAGCAAGCCGGGCAATTGGGTCAGGTCGCCGCGTACTGCATGGGGCAGGGTGCGGCAGTGTTCCAGTAAGTCTGTGTCGATTTCACCGGTGAGCAGCAGCGTCGCGAACACCGGCTGGCCGTCCAGCCCGATGGGCGACTCCAGCAAGCCGTCGGCGCCCACAATGCGCTGGCGTTCATGCCAGAGCAACCGGCCGTCGCGGCGGATATCCAGATGAGACTGGAAATGCCCCAGATCGAAGCGCTCGCCACTGGCCGGGCGACCCAGGGCGACCACGTCCCAGTAAAACAGACGGGCATCGCCCTGCAGGTCGATGCGCGTGGTGAGCTCGGCCTGGGCCGCACTGAACACGATGGTTTCCTGGGGCAGCCATTCCAGGGTGGCGCCGGCTTGCACGGTGAGTTCCAGTTGCTGATAGGCAGGGCCGCTGGCGCGATACCACTTGGCCGCGCCGGGGCTGGTCAATTGCGCCCAGGCGCCTTCGGCGACATGCGCGCGGATGTCCAGGCGGTCACCGCCGGCAATCCCGCCGGGCGGGTGCACGATGATGTGCTGGCACACTTCGGGGCCTTCGGCGTACAGGTGCTTCTGCACCCGCAGCGGGCCCAGGTGGCGACGCATCACCGGGCGGGTGGTGTCACCGATACGGGCGTAGCCGAGTTCCAGCTCGGCATGCCAGCTGGGGGTGAACAGGGCGGTGGAGGCGGGCAGGTTCATGGTGAATGCAGGTGGTCTTTTTTTAGGCCGTGCCTGGGTAAAGCAAAGGACGTGCCGGGGGCAAGCCCAACGTCACGGTGGGCAGGCGCAGTGAATTGCGCCGTATTGGTGCGCCATGCTCGAGCGCGGCCCGCTCGCTGAGCCGTTATGGTGCGCGCACATTAGTTATCTAACGCCTGCTCTCTGCGCCCCTCGCCAAGATGGTGGCACTGTAAGGGTGGTGGTCCACCCTTTTATCAAGGAGTGAACTGCATGACCTATTCCGCCCAGACCCTGTTGCACCGCCTGAGCCCACCTTTTGGCGCGTTGAATGATGCCGCACGTTACGCGGCGGCGCAGATCGACAGGACCAAGGGCCGATCCTGCGGCGGGTATATCTTTACCGACGCGCAGGGCTACTGTCGCGCTTCGTACCCTCAAGAAGGGCGGTTGGAGGATTTTCTGTTCAGCGATGTCGAGACCATGGTCCCGGCCTTCGTTCAGATGCGAAACCATGGCTATCAATACGAGGCGTACTACTTCTGTGATATCGACCGTCATGCCCAGATCAGCCGCCTGCGCCCGGGCTGGTCGGCCTCCCGCATTACCCTCACGCAAAGTGTCCCCTGCTTCGAGGCCGTATTGGCGACCAGCTTTTTAAGGGTGTTCTACACCGTTGGGCCGCAAGGCTCCCTGGTCAGGTTCGTGCTCAATGAGGGGCCGATGCCACAGGACTTTGTCCTGCGCATGCGGGCTCGGCTGAAGGGGCAGGCGACACCGGCGCTACCCTTGGACAGCGAGCCGGTCGAAGCCTACATCCAGGAATTGCTGGCGGTCGGCCAAGTATCGGTGGTCGTCAGCTCGCCGGTCTGGGCGGGGTGGCGTGCAGACCTGTCCAGCCAGTGGCGTGCCTACTTGCCCAATCCGAACCCCATTGTCCAAGAGCCTTACCTGGGGCCGATCCTGGACGACCCCGAAAAGGTCATGGCGCTGGTCCATGAGCAACTGCTGCGTAATCCCGACGCGCAGCAAGTCGGATTCATCCTCAAGCACCGCAGCCGCCAGGCATTCATGGCGACCGAGCCGGTAGTGGTGGCTCAGGTGCAGTTCGATCCAGCGGTTGTGTTTCGGTCGGACAACGACGGCAATTTCTTTATCCCGCATATCTGGACACTTGTGGGCGCCTATACATTGTGTGCCGATGTGCCCGCGCCGCCGAAGGTCAGGCAACCGTGGTTGTATGAGCGCTTTATCCAACCGCTGCCGTTGGCCCATGCTATCAATTTGTCCAGGGTGGTCACCGGCGGGCCCGGGTTCGGGTTTTATCTGAGCACTTATGACGGTGCGCAACTCAAGTTGCTGTTCGCCAATGCCCAGGCGCAGTCGCCATTTTTCAATCCAACACCGACGTCGCAGCGCGGCATCGACAACAACCTGAATGCGGGGTTGGTGGCGGGCGTTATGACGCCCCTGGAGTTTGTACGGAAAGTGGCTGCAGCCAGCGAGCTGACGGTGCTGCGCACCAGCCTGTTGTGGGACGTTCCCGGACGCGTCGGTGCGCAGTGGAAACCCTATGCCCGTCATGCCCTGACCTTTGGTCCGGCGTTCGTGATGGCTGATGATGCCGCGCGCTACGCCCACGAGCAAATCGGCAGCCGGCGCGATCACAGCTACATCGGCCTGATTCTGCAGCGTGATGATCACCGCTTCGTCGCGACCGAGCCGTTGGCAAACCCAGGCGGGCGTTTCGACTTGAGCCAGGTCTACCCGCTGGACCGCCATGGCCAGCTCATCTTGCTGCCGAAGGGGCATCGTGTACGGGGTATCTATAGCTCGCGCAGACGCGCCGAGAACGGCGCTTTCAAGTGGTCTGAAGAGGAAGCGGCAATCGCGGGCCAGATGTTTACGGACACGGATTTGCATGCTGTGTTCGGCCTGCAACAGGACGTCCCGCTGGCCTACCTGTCGGGCTCGGCGGACAGCCTGCTGTGCTATGAGCCGTTTGCGCCGGGCATGGCCCATGACCTGCGTGCCCGCGTCGCCCCTGGCCCCGGTGGCAGTGAAGTGCAGCACCAATTGCAGGACGGCACGTTGCAGCCTGGCGACCTGGTGCGCGAAACGGTCTTGGGCGGGTTGCTGCGGGTGGTGGTGGGCAGCCGGGTCTGGGGGCCTGCGGGCAAGGTGGAGAGCGACTGGTCCGGGCCGTTCGAACCCGATGAGTACCGGGTTGCCTCACCACCGGAACTGGGCCCCGTATTTGCCACTGCCGCCCAGGCCGTGGAGCACGCCTGTGCCCGTGGGCGCACGCGCTACGCCATCGGCGCGAGTGGCCTGGGGTTGGTGATCAAGCATGTGACGCTGGATGAGTTCGCTGCCACTCCCGTCCTGCCGGGGCACTTGCTGGATCGCCTCTATCACGCTGCAGAGTTCGGCGCCCCGGTCCTGATCGATGAGTTTCGAGTGTATGCCGTGTACTACGCCTGCCAGCGCATGGCCCGCGCACTGGTGGGGCAGGAGGCCTGGCTGGCCCGCCATTTCATCGATGCGCAGGCGCTGTATCAGGCCCTCTACGATGAGCGTGGCGTGAGGCGTGGAGGGCTGATGTCACCGTTGCCGCTGTACTGTTCGCCACTCGATGGCGCACTGCTGGAGTTCCACACCCGGCAAGATCCGTTTCCCCTGTTTGTCGACGACTCCGGCCAGGTCGATCCGCAGGTGCTGCCGGCCAAGCTGGCGCTGACATTGACGCCACGCAGCTATGTCCGCCAAATGGCGGCAAGTGGTCAATTGTCTGTGCGGGTGCCCAGTGAATGCTGGGACGTGCCAGGGCGGGTCGGAGCCGACTGGCTGGCGTTCGCGCACATCAGCCGTCGCCTGTTGGGCCCGGTATTCAGTAACGCGGATGACGCCGCGCGTTATGCCCTGGAGCGCCTGGGCGCGCGGCGCGACCAAGTGTACGGCGGGCTGATCCTGCGGCGTACCGACGGCTTGTTCACTGCCACCGAGCCGTTGCCGGTGCAGGTCGAAGACTTCGCGCCGGGTTGGATTCGCCTTGATGAACTGGTGACGCAGGCTATGTTTCTGCACGCCAGTACCTGTGTGGCGCGTTACCACTCGCGGGTGGCGGGTGAGGTGCCCTTTGCGCTTCCCGAGCAGGAGCGCGCGGTGTACTGGAACATGTTTTCCACGGCGTTCCTGGCGGCGATACTCAGCCCTTCGACGGTGCCGTCCAGGCATTCGGTCGGGCCTGAATACCTGTTGTGCGACGACGATGCGCTGTTGTGCTACACGCCCAGCCACAACGCGCTTGAACAGAGCCTGGAGCATAAAGTGTCGGTGCGCGGCCGCGACAAGGATCACCCCGAACGCAACGACATCGAACGCAGCTTTCGCGACGGCACCCTGACCCCCAGCGAGTTCGTCAATCGCGTTGCCCGTGCGGGTGAGCTGCGGGTTGTCCAGGGCAGTGCACTGTGGGGGGCCGCGCGCACGCTCACGCACTGGGTACCCGGTGCTGTCTCGGCCATGACGGGGCCTGTCACGGCGGATACGGAACTGACGCCGGTGTTCGCGCAACGCATTGACCTGCAGGCTTATCTGCACCGCCTGGCTGGCCCGCGTGAGCGTCTGCAGTTCGGCCTGCTGTTGAAGGCCAGGCATGTCGAGCGGTATGTGGCCAGTGTCCCGCTGCCCGGTGACAGTGGGGCATTGAGCCTGGACCGAGTGATGCTCGACGGCCTTGCGCCCCAGGGCTTCGAGCTGCTGGGGCTCTACCTGTGCCCGCCGGCAAGGGCGGACATTCTGGAGCACGACCCGTTGTACAGCCGTTTCGTGTCGCCCCAGGACCTGGCGCGCGCCTGGGGCGTGCGAACGCCGACCCATCATGCCTATTTGCCGATCTATGTGGGGTGTGTGGACGGCGCCTGGCTCAAACTGAACCCCACCAGCGCCACGCCGTTCGCCGCGGGCATGCCTTCGACCGAGATCTGGCGGCAGCTTAAGGCCGGACGCTTGCAGGCCTTGGCGTATGTGCGTCAGTTAGCCGGTGCCCTGGAGATTCAGGTGGAGCAGGTCAGCACCACGTGGAGCGTGCGCGGCAAGGTCGACGCCGACTGGGTTGCCGGCACCAAGGCCGCAGACTCGCGGCAAAACCGTCCATTACTGTTCGGCCCGCTGTTTTCACACCCGGACGACGCTGCCCGCGCGACCGCCCACCGCATGGGGACATTCCAAAAGGAGCAAGGGCTGGGGGCGATTCTGGTGGATGCTGCGCGGGCTTCGTTCATTGCGGCCGAACCCCTTGAGGACCACGGTATCGAGTCATCGGTGCCGCAACGCCTGTTTCTGTATGAAAGCACGTTGCTGTTTCCCGACCCGCCGACACCGGACTATCCCAAGGGGTACCAACTGCAGGCTTGCCATCTTTTCTACAAGACAATGGGCGAGGGCTCCGGCAATGAAGACCTCGCGGCTCATTTCGTCAGTCGGGACGAGTTGGGGTTTTATCGCAACCTGTTGAAAGTGGGCGGCGTCCAGGGCGCCTTCTGCTACCTGACCACGCGTCAAGGTGCTTTGCTCAAGTACCAACCCAGGTTTACCCCGCGGGAGGAGGAGCTGTTCACTGGCCAGTTGTTTTTCGGCCCTGTCGATTACCAGCCGACTGAATGGCTGTCGCGCCTTGCCACCGATGGGCACCTGTACGTGCTGGAGCCGGATGACTACTGGACACTCAGCGGCTTGTTGCATGTGGATTGGTCGGTGCGCGACGGCCAGCAGCAACCGCACATGGAGGTGCAGCCCCAGCGCCCGGCCAAGGACGAATTCTGACGCCTTGGCGCACCACACATAGTTAAGACCCTGCGGGAAGGACGGGCGCTTTAAATGTCCGTTTCCCAGATCACGCCCGAGGGGGCTTCACGATGGATACCCATGCTTCGCCGCACGCCGATGACAGTCGGCAAACACCTGCCTCAGGCGCTGGCCTGCCGGCACTCAGCCCGCCGTTCATCACTGCGGATGACGCCGCTTATTGGGCCCACCGGCACATCGGCAAGAAACGCGAGGGGGAGTACGGCGGTGCGATTCTCAAGTACACAGAGCGTTACTTCGCGACGGTGCCAAAAAGGGGCGCCGCCAAACAGATTGCCCTCGACAGTGTGATCCCGATCGTGGACGGCAAGCCGATCCTGCCGGCGGGCTATACCTGCTACGGGTTCTACCACTCCCATCCCGATACCGATGACGACTTTCCCGCCAGACTGTTCCCGCCCCGGGAGCGCACCCTCCTGCGGGGTCTGTATTCGTATCCGGACATGCAGGTCATCGAGCGGTTGAGCGGCCACGTGGCGGCGAGCTACCTGTCCGGGCCGGATGGCACCTTGTTGAAATTTGTAGTGCGCACCCGGGGGAAGCTGCAGGCGTTCCTCTCCCAGCTTGACCCGGTCAACCACCCGAACATCGATTTTTTCAAGGACTACGTGCCGGCGCTGGCCGAGGCGGGTGCACTGTCGGTGCTGGTGGCCAACAGTGCCTGGGGCGGCGTGCGGGGGCGGGTGAGCAAGGCATGGGTACTCAACGACTGGGCCCTGAGTCGGCCCTTGACGGGCGGTGACCGGATGCAGCCGTTCTTCTCTCCGGTCATGCCCAAGCCGCTCGTGTCCGAGTTGATTCCCGCCACCGACAAGGCACTCGACCAGCCCTTTTTCGGGTATCTGCTCAAGGCCACGGGAGAGGACGCCTATGTCTGTACCCTTGGCGAACGGTTGACCCCGAAAGGCGCGCCGCCCCCGCAGGTATTTCCACGGGGCAACGATGGCCAGGCGCAGTTGCCGCCAGGCTTTTTGATCGAGGGTGCCCTGCTGGGCCGGACCTCGGCGAGCCTGCCGGCGATTTCACCGGTGTTCCTGGCGAGCCTGGCCGAGAGGCTGGCATTGGCGCCGGCGCTGTTCGACCCACAGAGGTCGCCGACCCTGTATCAGCGGCTCATCGATAAAAGCCTGATGAGTTATACCCTCTCGGGGACGCATGCCGAGCGTTCGTTTCTGGGGGCGGATGGGGCGGCGGTACAACCGCAGCTCCAGGACGGTACGCTGACCGAATACCGTTATGTCGACCGCTTGGCGAGCATGGGCGAGTTGAACGTCCGCGAGGGCGGAACGATCTGGCGCAGCCTCGGGAAAGTCCAGCCCTGGTTTGAACGGCAGCAGGCTGACCTGAGCCCGGCCTTCTTCAGGGCCGATGACGCGGCCCGTTATCTCTATGAGCGCGTGCGTCAGCGCGACATCCTGCAACTGGGGTTTATCCTGCAGCGCAGCGACGGCAGGTTCGTGTCGACGGCGCCTATTGGCGACACCGAGCTGCTCGCGCAAATGGGCCTGTCATTCGGTACCGTGCTCGATGCCATGGCCTTGCCACCGGATTACCGCTACCACGGCTTTTTCATCGCCGTGGACACCGACCCGGAAAAAATACGCAAGATATTGGCCGCTGGCTCGGATTATGACGATGAATGGACGCTGGACGAACGACTGCTGTTGACCCTCAATGTCCCTTTGCGGACGTATGTCGCCAGTTTCACCAGGCGTGGGCAACCCATTCCCAGCCTCTACTATTCGGGCACGGCGGGTTCGCTGATCAAATATGTACGCAGTGGCAGTGCGCTGGAACTTGATCTTCATGACGCGCTGCAGGAAATCCAGCGCACCGGTACCATCAAGCCGCGGCTTGACCGGTTCCGCGGCGCGCCCCCGCATGTCCTCGATAAGATGGTGCGCGCGGGCGAGTTTCATGTCATCGAGACAAACCCGGTGTTCGGCAATTCCCGGGGCCGGGTGCCTGTCACATGGCAACCCTTTGAGCCGTTTGTAGCGGTGACTCCGGTGGAGCCGGCGTATACCTGGGTCGTGTCTCACCCGGAACTGGCGGCTGAAGTGGTGCACGCCCGGTTCAACCTCAAGCCGGGAGTGAGGCAGGTCGCGTTCATTCTCAAAGACACCCAGGCCCCAGCGTATTTCGCCACGTTGCCCCTACCCTTGACCGAGGCGGTCGGCAGGTCGTTGTTTTCGCCTGCATCGGTGTTCGCACGCGATGCCAAGGGCGAGCCAGTGATACCCGAGGGGCATGAACTGCACGGCATTTGCTATCAGTCGCTCCCAGCCCTTGGGATGAATACTCGAGAGCATTGGCTGTACGAGAGCTTTGTGGCGCCCGAGGACCTCGGCGCGGCGATCGCCCAGGCACGGGCAGCGGACCGGACGCTGCGTTCGTTTTACCTGAGCACCCGAGATGGCGCGCAACTGCAATACCGGTTCAGCGGGACCGGCCTCGAGAGCCAGTTGTATGGGGTCACGCCTACCGGTCGCGTCACCGATAACGGTCACCAGGCCAGCCTGCTCTCCGGTGCGGTAACGCCCACTGAGTACGTGCTGCGGGTTGCGGCGGCAGGGGCGCTGTCGGTGCAGGTGGCCGGCCGGCTCTGGGACGTGACCGGGCGCGTGGAGCAAACCTGGAAACCCTTCGCCCGGTATCGGACGCCGGTGTTCAGCGCACCGTTCCTGCATGCCGATGATGCGGCGCGGTTTGCCCATGAACAGGTGAATGCCGCTCGGTACGCGCAGTACTGCGGCTGCATCCTCAGGACGCCGGACCAGCGGTTTATCGCCACCTTGCCGATTGCTTGCACCGACGCCGGGCGCTTTGCCCTCGAGACAGTATTCCCCGTGGATCATGCCGGCGTGCTGTTGGTCCCCGAACCCTACACGCTGCATGGACAGTACGCCTCATGCCGTTCGCTGGCGCGCCTGGATCGGGGGCATATGCAGCGCCAGGGCTGGACGCGGGAAGAGGCCAGCGTGGATTGGCAACGGTTCAGCGATGCCGACCTGCACAGCCTGATCGGCAATCGACACTGGGTCTCCACCGGGTATCTCTCCTGTGATGAAGATGGCCTGATCGCCTTTGATCTCACGGGGGCCAAGGAACAATTAGCGCTGATGGCCGAGGTGGCGCCCGGTAGTGGGTTTGAGGCACGCGAGCCGCTGGCCATGGTGCGACACGTATCCGCCCTGGGCCTGCGCATTGTGCTCGGCAGCCCATTGTGGGGACCGCCGGGCAATGTGTTGGCAACCTGGCGCCCGTACCCGGCCTCGGCACCTTTTGCAAGACCGCAACAGGTGGCTTTCGGCGCGATATTTTCCACTGCCCGGGATGCCGTCACGGACGCCCACCGACGCCTGCGACGGGGCTATCACCCGGCCCAGACGGCGTTTGCGTTTTTGCTCAAGCACGCCGACAAGGATGAGTACGTGGTGAGCGAATTTGTCCCCGCAGACGCGGCCAACCCGTTGTTCACCCAGGCAAGTCTGTTTGCCGCCCAGGAGGACGGGGCGTTCATCTACCCCGCGCCGTTCGAGTTGCACGGTTTGGTGTACGCGCGCCGGTGGATGCCCGAGGCACTGCAGAATCCACAGCGCTGGCTGGCCAGGCACTTCCTGTCCTCGGCTGACTTGTACAGCGCCTTCCTGGCCGCCAGGCGTTGGCGGGATACGGGCAGCGAGGTGACCCTGCCTGTGTTCATTTCCACTCTGGATAATGCCTTGCTCGAGTACCAGGCAGACATTTCGACGCGGCTCTTCGACCCGGTCAAACAATCGTCCGGTATTTTTGAGGACGTACACACCCGACTGAGTTCGGGTCAGTTGTCAGCCCAGGCCTTTATCAGGAATGTCATCGCCACCAGCTGGCTTGGCGTGTTGGTGACCAGCGAATGCTGGGACGAGGAAAGCAACAGGCTGGGAGCGGACTGGCTGCCCTATGCGGACTTCAGTCGCAGAGCGTTGAGCCCGGCGTTCTTTGATCAGAACGACGCCGTGCGCTATGCACACGAACGAGTGGGTGAACGTCGTGACAAGATCTACGCAGGCTTGCTGCTCAAGCGTGTCGATGGCCTGTTTGTCGCCACCGAGCCGTTGCCCGTGGCGACGGAGAATTTCGATCCCAAGTGGATCCTGCCGGATGAGGATGTGCGTGCCGACTGGCTGGCTCCTGGCCTGACGCTGGTGGGGCGCTACCGTTCGCGCCGCGATGTATTGCCCGGCTTCATCCTGGATGAGGACGGCGAGGCGGTTTACCGGGCGATGTTTTCCACCGAGGTGCTGGCCACGGCACTCACCTGCCAGCACCTGTGGAGCCATGAGTATCTGTTCGGGCTCGACGGTTCGGTAGTCGGGTTCAGTTGCAAAAACGCATTGGGCACGACGCAGCAAGGCCGGCTGGCAGACGACCTTGAGGCACTCAGGCAAGCCGTGGCACCGGCCGGGCGGACACCCCACGACCCACTGAGCAATCAGCTGGAGCAACAGATGCGCGATGGCCGCCTGACGCCTGTCGAATACGTCAACCGGGTACTTAACGTCGCGTCCCTGTCGGTGGTGCAGGGCAGTGCGTTGTGGGGCAATGCACAGGCCCTGGGCAGCGCCTGGCTGCCTGCCCGTGGGTTCCTGAGCCCGGATCGGTTCACCCACGCCACGGCGGACCGTGCCATGGGGCCGGTGTTCAGCCATATCGACGACGCCGCACGCGATGCCCATGAGCGGGCGGGCGGGCACGAGCGCCTGACCTACGGATTTATCTTCAAACTGGCCAACGGGCATTGGATGGCCAGCCTGCCGGTGGAGGGTGAAGACAAGAGGTTCCCCTATGATCGGGTGCTGCTGGGCGGGCGCTTGCCGGTGGGCTGTACGGTGGCGGCACTGTACCTGTACGCCCCGGCCCGGCAGCCGCAAGAATTGCGAGCGTCCCCGGTGTATCACGCGTTCATCCCGCCGAGTGTGCTGCGCGCCGCGTTGGGGGTGGTGCGTACGAGAAAAAATGCCGGCGCAACGGCCTTTCTGCCGCTGTACCTGTCCTGCGCCGACAGCGCCTTGCTCAAATACCAGGCCACGCGGCTGGACGATGATTGGGATGCCGAGCCGCAGTTGCAGGCATACATCAAGCGGTTGAATGGGGACTTCAACCCCCGTGAATACATCCTCCAGGTCGCCCGTGCGGGGCAGCTCGATGTGCTGGTGACGGGTGATATCTGGGCCGGCAAGGGCCCCGTCCTGCAAACCTGGAGCGAGCGTTCCGGCTCTACGGCCGCTGAGGCGCTGGATGCCAGGGTTGCCCTCGGGCCGTTGTTCTCCCATCCGGACGACGCCGCGCGCGATCTGTGGCGCCGCTACCCGGCCGCTCCAGGCAAGGCGTGGATGGCCGCCATCCTGCAAAACCCGGCAGGCAACAGTTACCTGGCCAGTGAACCGGTGGACGACAGCGGGCCCAGTGTCTATGTGGGACTGCGCAGCGGCACGCGTGCCTACCAGCGCCTGTTTGGTGGGGTGATGAACCTGGACCCACGCACCACGCCGCGCCCCAAGTACCCGGCGGGTTATCGCGTGATGGGCGTGCAGCAACTGCACAAGTGGGAGGTCGGTCTGGAGCAATCGGCGGATCGGTATGAACAGGCCATCGCCGACAACTTCATCTCACAAAAAGAGTGTCGGTTCGTGGTCGATATGCTGAGGCAGGATAACGTGGTGGGTGCCCGTTACTACTTCACCCCCAGGGCGGGCGCGCTGTTGGTCTATGCGCCCAGCTTCGAGCGTGCCGAGCACGACTTGTTGCTGTTCGGCTGGGTCGATCCCGAATCGGACAAACCCAGGGTCAGCACCCGCGAGGCGCTCACGACGCTGTTCAATTCCGGCAGGTTGTATGTGCTGGAGCCCGATTCATTCTGGCAGCCGAGGGGGCATGTCGCGTCGCGGTTCTTGATGGAGCTGCGCAAAGTGCCGCACGGTTGAGCGTTGAAGGGGGGCGGCTCAGATCGTCACCAGGCCGCGCACGCCCTCGCTTTCCATCTGGTCTCCGCGCCCCTGCTGCACGATCTCGCCCCGGGACATCACCAGGTACTGGTCGGCCAGCTCGGCGGCGAAATCGTAGAACTGCTCCACCAGCAGGATCGCCATGTCACCGCGTGCGGCGAGCTTCTGGATCACCGCGCCGATTTCCTTGATCACCGAAGGCTGGATGCCTTCGGTGGGCTCATCGAGGATCAACAGGCGCGGCCGGCTGGCCAGAGCGCGGCCGATGGCCAATTGTTGTTGCTGGCCACCGGACAAGTCGCCGCCGCGCCGGTGTTTCATTTGCAGCAACACCGGGAACAATTCGTAGATAAAGGCCGGCACCTCCCTGGCCTCCTTCGCGCCAAAACGCGACAGCCCCATCAGCAGGTTTTCTTCCACCGTCAGCCGGCCAAAGATTTCCCGGCCCTGGGGTACGTAGGCGATACCGGCGTGCACCCGCTGGTGCGGCTTGAACGCCGTGATGGCCCGGCCTTCCCAGGTCACCGCGCCTTCCTTGGCCGGCAACAGGCCCATCAGGCACTTGAGCAAGGTGGTCTTGCCCACGCCGTTGCGCCCGAGCAGGCAGGTGACTTCGCCGACCTTCACATCAAAGGACAGCCCGCGCAGGATGTGGCTACCGCCGTAGTATTGGTGCAGCTTGTCGACTTGCAGCATTCTCAAACCTCCTTAGATCCCACATAAAGCAAGCCAGTGTCCTGGTCAGCGACCGAGGTAAACCTCGATCACCCGCTCGTTTTCCTGCACCTGCTCCAGCGACCCTTCGGCCAGCACGCTGCCCTGGTGCAACACCGTCACGTGGTCGGCAATCGAGCCGACAAAACCCATGTCGTGCTCCACCACCATCAGCGAATGCTTGCCCGCCAGGCGCTTGAACAGTTCGGCGGTGAACTCGGTCTCGGCGTCGGTCATCCCCGCCACCGGTTCGTCCAGCAGCAACAGTTGCGGGTCCTGCATCAGCAGCATGCCGATTTCCAGGAACTGCTTCTGGCCGTGAGACAGCAACCCGGCCTGGCGCGGTGCGCAGGCGGTCAGGCGGATGGTGTCGAGCACTTCATCGATGCGGTCTTTCTGTTCGCCGCTCAGGCGTGCGCGCAGGCTGGCCCACACCGATTTGTCGGTCTTCTGCGCCAGCTCCAGGTTTTCGAACACGCTCAAGGCCTCGAACACCGTGGGTTTCTGGAACTTGCGACCGATGCCGGCCTGGGCGATCTGCACTTCGCTCATGCCGGTCAGGTCGAGGTTTTCGCCAAACCAGGCGGTGCCGTGGCTGGGCCGGGTCTTGCCGGTGATCACGTCCATCAGCGTGGTCTTGCCCGCGCCGTTGGGGCCGATGATGCAGCGCAGTTCGCCGACGCCGATGTACAGGTTCAAGGCGTTGAGGGCCTTGAAGCCATCAAAGCTCACGCTGATGTCTTCCAGGGTCAGGATGGTGCCGTGGCGGGTGTTCAGGCCCTTGCCGGCCGCCTGGCCAAGGCCGATGGCATCGCGGCCGCTGCCCGCATCGAAAATGGGTTCCAGCATGACGTTCCTCATTTCTTCAACAGGCCGATAACGCCCTTGGGCAGGTACAGGGTGACGAGGATGAACAGCGCCCCGAGGAAGAACAGCCAGTACTCCGGGAAGGCCACGGTGAACCAGCTCTTCATGCCATTGACCACGCCAGCGCCGAGCAATGGGCCGATCAGCGTGCCGCGCCCGCCCAGGGCCACCCACACGGCGGCTTCGATGGAGTTGGTCGGCGACATTTCGCTGGGGTTGATAATGCCCACCTGCGGCACATACAGCGCCCCGGCCAAACCACACAACACCGCGCTCAACACCCACACGAACAGCTTGAAACCACGCGGGTCGTAGCCGCAGAACATCAGGCGGTTCTCGGCATCGCGCAGCGCGGTCAGCACCCGGCCGAACTTGCTCTGCGCCAGGCGCCAGCCGATGTACAGGCTGGCCACCAGCAAGGCGACGGTGGCGACAAACAGCACCGCCCGCGTGCCCGGCTCGGTAATGCCAAACCCGAGGATGCTGCGGAAATTGGTGAAGCCGTTGTTGCCGCCAAAGCCGGTCTCGTTGCGGAAAAACAGCAGCATGCCGGCGAAGGTCAGGGCCTGGGTCATGATCGAGAAGTACACGCCCTTGATCCGCGAACGGAAGGCGAAGAAGCCGAACACCAGCGCCAGCAACCCCGGCGCGAGCACCACCAGGCACAAGGCCCAGAGGAAGTGCTCGGTGCCCACCCAGTACCACGGCAGTTCGGTCCACGACAGGAAGGTCATGAACGCCGGTAGCTCATCGCCGGCGGCCTGGCGCATCAGGTACATGCCCATGGCATAACCGCCCAGCGCAAAGAACAGGCCGTGGCCGAGGGACAGCATGCCCGCGTAGCCCCACACCAGGTCGAGGGCGAGGGCGACGATGGCGTAGCAGAGGATCTTGCCCACCAGGGTCAAGGTATAGGCCGAGACATGAAAGAGATTGTCCGGCGGCAACAGCGACAGCAGCGGCAGCGCGAGCAGCACCGCGAGGATCATCGCGCCGAGGGCAATCGTCAGCTTGGGGCCGGCCTTTTGCGTGGCCGTGAGCATCAATGGCTGGTTCATCAGTCGATCACCCGTCCTTTCAGTGCGAAGAGTCCCTGCGGGCGTTTCTGGATAAACAGAATGATCAGCGCGAGGATCAGGATCTTGCCGAGCACGGCACCGATCTGCGGTTCCAGGATTTTGTTGGCGATGCCCAGGCCGAACGCCGCCGTGACGCTGCCGGCCAACTGACCGACGCCGCCAAGCACCACCACCAGGAACGAGTCGATGATGTAGCTCTGGCCCAGGTCCGGGCCGACGTTGCCGATCTGGCTCAGAGCGACCCCGCCCAGACCTGCAATACCCGAACCCAGGCCAAACGCGAGCATGTCCACGCGCCCGGTGGGCACGCCGCAGCAGGCGGCCATGTTGCGGTTCTGGGTTACCGCCCGCACGTTGAGGCCCAGGCGGGTCTTGTTCAGCAGCAACCAGGTCAGCAGTACCACGCACAGTGCAAAGGCGATGATCACGATGCGGTTGTACGGCAGCACCAGGTTGGGCAGCACCTGGATACCACCGGACAACCACGCCGGGTTGGACACCTCGACGTTCTGCGCGCCGAACATCAGGCGTACCAGTTGGATCAGCATCAGGCTGATGCCCCAGGTGGCCAGCAGGGTTTCCAGGGGCCGCCCGTAGAGGTGACGGATCACCGTGCGCTCCAGGGCCATGCCGATGGCGGCGGTGACGAAGAACGCCACCGGCAGCGCAACCAATGGGTAGAACTCGATGGCCGCCGGTACGTAGCGTTGCATCAGCAGTTGCACCACGTAGGTGGAGTAGGCACCCAGCATCAGCATCTCGCCGTGGGCCATATTGATCACGCCCAGCAGGCCGAAGGTGATCGCCAGGCCCAGGGCCGCGAGCAGCAGGATCGAACCCAGGGACATGCCGCTGAAGGCTTGCCCGAGCAGTTCGCCGATCATCAATTTGCGCTTGACCTGGGCCAGGCTGGTTTCGGCGGCGGTATGCACGGCGGCATCGCTTTCAACGCCCGGCGCAAGCAGGGCTTCCAGGCGCGTGCGGGCCAGCGGGTCGCCGGTACTGCCGAGCAAACGCACGGCATTCAGGCGAATGGCCGGGTCGGTGTCGACCAGTTGCAGGTTGGCCAGTGCCAGGCTGAGGGCGCTGTGCACCTGCTCATCGGTTTCCGTGGCGACTTGCTGGTCGAGGAATTTCAACTGCGCGGGTTGCGCGCTTTTCTGCAAGGTCTTCGCGGCGGCCAGACGCACCTTGGGGTCGGCGGCGAGCAGTTGCTGGCTGGCCTGCACGTTATCGATCAGGCCGCGCAGGCGGTTGTTCAGGCGTACGGTCCTGGTCTCACCGTTGACGGTGAGCTGACCTTGTTGCAGGGCGTCCATCAGCTCGATGCGCGCCGGGTCAGGCTGGGCGGCCCAGTCCTGGAGCAGTTTGGCTTGTTGGGTGGGGTTGGCGGACAGGAAGTCTTCGGCGTCGCTGGCGTGTGCGGCCAAAGGCAGCAACAGCAGCAAAGCCAGTAAACAGCGGTAGAGGGCAGTGGGCATAAACAAATGTCCTGATCACGCGCGGACAAGCTTGATGTGGGAGGGGGCTTGCCCCCGATGGCGGTGGGTCAGTCAGCACATGCAGAGCCTGACACTCAGCTATCGGGGGCAAGTCCCCTCCCACATTGTTATCTGCGCTTGGGGCTTAGTTACTTTTCACCGCATAGTCCGGCTTCTTGTCATTGCCGGGGATGTACGGGCTCCACGGTTGTGCGCGGATCGGCTCCTGGGTCTGCCACACCACCGAGAACTGCCCATCGGCCTGGATCTCGCCGATCATCACCGGCTTGTGCAGGTGGTGGTTGGTCTTGTCCATGGTCAGGGTAAAGCCCGATGGCGCGGCAAAGGTCTGGCCGGCCAGGGCTTCGCGCACTTTGTCGACATCGGTGGACTTGGCTTTCTCGGCAGCCTGCGCCCACATGTGGATGCCCACGTAGGTGGCTTCCATCGGGTCGTTGGTCACGGCTTTATCCGCGCCCGGCAGGTTGTGTTTCTTGGCGTAGGCTTTCCAGTCGGCCACGAACTTCTTGTTCACCGGGTTCTCCACCGACTGGAAGTAGTTCCAGGCCGCCAGGTTGCCCACCAGGGGCTTGGTGTCGATACCACGCAATTCTTCTTCGCCCACCGAGAACGCCACCACCGGTACATCGGTGGCTTTCAGCCCCTGGTTGGCCAGCTCTTTGTAGAACGGCACGTTGGAGTCGCCGTTCACGGTGGAGATCACCGCGGTCTTGCCGCCGGCGGAGAACTTCTTGATGTTGGCGACGATGGTCTGGTAGTCGCTGTGCCCGAACGGGGTGTAGACCTCTTCGATGTCCTTATCCGCGACGCCCTTGGAGTGCAGGAACGAGCGCAGGATCTTGTTGGTGGTGCGCGGGTACACGTAGTCGGTGCCCAGCAGGAAGAAGCGCTTGGCCGCACCGCCTTCTTCGCTCATCAGGTACTCCACCGCCGGGATCGCCTGCTGGTTGGGCGCCGCGCCGGTATAGAACACATTCGGCGACATCTCTTCGCCTTCGTATTGCACCGGGTAGAACAGCAGGCCGTTGAGTTCTTCGAACACCGGCAACACCGATTTGCGCGACACCGAAGTCCAGCAGCCGAACACCACGGCGACCTTGTCCTGGGTCAGCAACTGGCGGCCCTTTTCGGCGAACAGCGGCCAGTTGGACGCCGGGTCGACCACCACCGGTTCGAGCATCTTGCCGTTCACGCCGCCCTTGGCGTTGATCTCGTCGATGGTCATCAGCGCCATGTCTTTGAGCGAGGTTTCGGAGATCGCCATGGTGCCGGACAACGAGTGCAGGATGCCGACCTTGATGGTCTCGGCGGCCTGGATCGTCCAGGTCATGCCCATGGCGGCAATGGACGCCGAAAGAGTGAAAGCCTTGATCAAGCTACGACGCTTCATGGTGCGATCTCCGTGAACTCAAGATTGTTATGAGAGGGACAAAGTCGAGGAGGTGATTGCAAGCGCTGTGCCTAGTCGGGAAAAGGCATGAAATAGTCGCCTGGCCGCGTGTTGCGCTCGGGTTGCGCACCATCAAATGGCAGGGCTGCGTGCCAGGTGCATCGCTATGCGCTACAACGGGGCGCGGTCAGCGCTTGCGCATCAGCCCGATGAAAAACACCCCGCCAATCGCCGCCGTGGCCACGCCGATGGGCAGGTCTTCAGGGGCGATCAGCGTGCGGGCGGCCACGTCGACCCAGACCAGGAACAGACTGCCCAGCAGCACGCAGATCGGCAGCAGGCGGCGATGCTCGGCACCGACGAGACGCCGGGCGATGTGCGGCACCATCAGCCCTACAAAACCGATGGAGCCGCTGATGGACACCAGCACACCGGTCATCAATGAGGCCACCAGGAACACCTTCAGCCGCACGGTGCGGGCGTTCAGGCCGAGGGTCACGGCTGTCTGTTCGCCGGCCATCAGCGCGTTCAACGGGCGTGCCATGCCCAGCAGCACCAGAAGTCCCAGCAGTACCGTCAGCGCCGGAATCGCCAGCAGCTCCCAGCGCGCCAGGCCGAGGCCGCCGAGCATCCAGAACATCACCGCCGAGGCGGCGCGATGGTCGCCCATGAACAGCAGCAGATTGGCCGCCGCCATCATCACAAAGGACACCGCCACACCGCACAGCAACAGACGATCGCTTTCCAGGCGACCGTTGCGACTGGCCACGGCCAACACCACCAGCATGCTCGCCAAAGCTCCGACAAACGCGGCGATGGGCAAGGTCAGCAGGCCGATGACTTCGCCCACATGCAGCACCACGATCACCGCGCCCAGGGTGGCGCCGGACGTGACACCAAGCAGGTGCGGATCGGCCAGCGGGTTGCGCGTGACTGCCTGCAACACCGCGCCGATCAACGCCAGCCCGGCGCCCACCAGCGCGCCGAGCAGCATGCGCGGCACACGGATCAGCCACACGATATGTTCCTGCCCGGCCGGCCAATTCGCTTGACCGATGCCGAGCGCTTTGTACATCAGGATGCGCCACACGACGTCCACTGGCACCCGTGCCGGGCCGAAGCCCAGCGAGAGCACGCAGGAGACCAGCAGCACCGCGCCAAGCGCGGCGAGCAGCAGCCCATAGCGACGGGTGATCATTCGCCGCGGAACCCCTTGGCCAGGGTTTCCACCGCCAGCACGTTGTCGATACCCGGCGTGGCCTGCACGTAAGGGATCACGATAAAGCGCTGGTTGCGGATCGCATCCACCGCCCGCAGCGCCGGGTTGTTGAGCAGGAATTGCTCTTTCTGTTCGGCAGTGACTTCGCTGTAGTCAACGATCACGATCACCTGCGGGTTGCGCTCCACCACGGTCTCCCAGTTGACCCGGGTCCAACTGGCGTCGATGTCATCGAGAATGTTGCGCCCGCCCGCCGCGTCGATCAGCGCCTGGGGCATGCCCAGGCGGCCGGAGGTCATGGCGCGGTCTTCACCGCTGTCGTAGAGGAACACCCGGGGCTTGTCGGCGGGCAGGTCCTGTTGCACCTCGGCGACCTGCGCCTGCATCTGCGCGATCAAGGCATTGGCGCGGTCCTGCACATCGAAAATCCTGCCCAGGTTGCGCAGGTCGTTATAAGTGTCTTCCAGGGTCGCGGCCGGGCGCTTCATCACGAAGGCGCAGGATTCGGTCAGCTCATACACGTTGATGCCCAAGGGTTGCAGCGTGCTTGGCGTGAGGTCGCCGCCCACGCGCATGCCGTAGTCCCAGCCGGCGAAGAAGAAATCCACATTGGCGTTGAGCAGGGTTTCCACCGAGGGATACTTGCTCGCCAGCTCCGGCAGGCCGTCGAGCAGCCCGGCCATTTCCGGCGTGACCGACTTCCAGCCGGTAACGCCGCTGTAACCGGCCATGCTCGGCTTGAGGCCGAGGGCGAGCATCATCTGGGTCATGTTGATGTCGTGGCTGACCGCGTGTTTCGGCGCTTCCTGGAAGGTCACGTCGCGGTTGCAGCTCTTGATGGTCACCGGGTAGTGGGTCGCTTCGGCGAGTGCCCCGGTGGCATTGAACAACAAGGTAGTGGCAAGCAGCGAACGCAGGATCATGGTTGGGTTATCCAGGTGATTCGGGGGTAGCCGGACAGCGGGTGGGGATCGATCAACGCTTCGACGCCAAACACATCGCGCAGCAGTTCGCGGGTCAGCACCTCATGGGGCGTGCCGCTGGCGACGATGCGCCCGTGGTTGATCACATACAGGCGATCGCAGAAGGCGGCGGCCAGGTTGAGGTCGTGAATGCTCGCCAGGGTGCCGATGTGCAGGCGCTTGACCAGCCGCAGCAGCTCCAGTTGGTAGCGCGGGTCGAGGTGGTTGGTCGGCTCGTCGAGGATCAGCAACTGCGGTTGCTGGGCCAGGGCGCGGGCCAGGATCACACGTTGCTTTTCACCCCCTGACAGGGTGGCGAAAGCGTGATCCTCGAAGCCGTGCATGCCGACTGACGCCAGTACCTGGTGGATCAACTGCCGGTCGTGCAGCGTGTCGCCGTCGAACAGGCCCTTGTGCGGCGTACGGCCCATGGCGACCACTTCATCGACGCGCAGGCCGAACGCATCCGGGAACTCCTGCAGCACCACGGCAATGCGTTGCGCGCACCACTTCGAACTCTGTTTCCACACGTTCTGATGGTCGAGCAACACGTCGCCGCACGCCGGTTTGCTGAACCGGTAGGCGCAGCGCAACAGGCTGGTCTTGCCGCTGCCGTTAGGCCCGATCAGGCCGACGAACTCTCCCGCACCGACTTGCAGGCTGGCGTCACGCAGTTGGAACTGGTGATGACAATGGTCATGCCCCGGCGGGGTCCAGGCCAGGTCGCTGAGGGTGAGTGCGGTCATCAGAAGGTGTAGTCCGCCGTGACAAAAAACGAGCGTGGTTCGCCGAGGATCCACTGCTGGCCGTCGTTGTATTGGCTGACGGCGTAGGTGCGGTCGAACAGGTTGTTCAACTGCAGGCCCAGGGTGGTGTTGCGCAGGGCTTTCCACGACACGGTGGCATCGACCACGGTGTAGCTGGGCAACTCATTCTGGTTGGCCATGTCGGCATAACGTGCATCCACATAACGCACACCGGCACCGGCGCGGATATCGTCGGTCACCGCCTTGCTCAGCCACAGGTTGGCGGTGCGACGTGGGACGTCCACCGGGCGGTTGCCGTCGCGGGACACTTGCACGCCGTTGACGTCCTGTTTGAAGTCGTCGTACTGCGCATGCACGATGGCCGCGTTGGCTTGCAGTTGCCAGGCGTGGGGCAGTTGCAGGTCGAGGCTGGCTTCCAGGCCACGGGAGGATTGTTGGCCGACTTGCTGCTGCAGGCTCGGATTGCCCGGCACGTCGGTGAGCAGTTTCTTTTTGACGATGTGATACGCCGCCAATGTCCATTCGCCGCGCTGATCCCAGAAGGCCTGTTTGATGCCGATCTCGGTCTGCCTGGCCGTGGACAGGTCGAACTGCTGCTGGCCCGGGCTCAGGGAAATCAGGCCACCGACGCCGTCGGTGCTGGTGGCGTACTGGCCATAGACCGAGGTGTCGGGCGTGATCGCGTAGACCAGGCCCGCCTTCCAGTTATTGCCGGTAAGGGTCTTGTCGGACTGGCTGCCGGTGCGCAGGTCATCACGGTCGATGTGCGCGTAGTCGCGGCGGATGCCGGTGATCAGCGACAGTTGGTCGGTGAGCTGCAGGCGGTTTTCCGCGAAGCCGGCGACGGTTTTGGTGGTGCTGGCGAACAGCGGCTTGAACGGGTCGTTGCTGGCGAACTGGCCCGGCGCGGGGTGGTTCACGTCGATGGGTTGGCCGCTGGCAAACGTGTCGGTAAACGGCGAGTTACTGGCCAGGCGGAAGCGGATGCGGTTGTATTCCACGCCGGTCACGGTCTGGCTGTCGAGGCCGAACAGGCTGTGCTTGAAGGTGAAGGTCTGGCGGTCGCCCAGCTGTTCCTGGTTGTGCTTGATGCCATAGTTGCCGCTGCGGGTCAGTTGGCCGCCGATGAAGTTGTAGTTCTCCGCGTTCTGCCAGCGACGCTGGTTTTTCAGGTAATACAGCTCGTTGGTGGCGCTGACGCTGTCGTTGATCTGCCACTCGCTGGTCAGGCGTGTCCACTGGTCGTTGTAGTGCTGGGTGTCGTTGCTGACGTTGTAGTTCTTGTCGCGCAGGCCCTTGTGCAACTGGCCGTTGATCAGCGGTGTGCCGAAGTAGTTCTGCGGGCGCTGGTCGCCGTAGTCGCTGGCGAAAGTGAAGCTCAGGTTGTCTGCCGCCCGCCAGCGCAGGGCACCGCTGACGAAGTCGCTGCTGGAGTCGCCGCGGTCGATGAATCCGTTGCTGCGCAGGCGATTGAGGTTCAGGCGGTAGCTCAGGGTGTCGGTCAGCGAGCCGCCGCTGTCCAGGGCTTGTTGCTGGCGATCATACGAGCCGTAGCCGAGGCGGATGTGGTTTTCGATCTCGCCCTCGAAAGGCTTTTTCGGCACGGTGTTGATCACCGCACCGGTGGCGCCTTCGCCGTACAGCACCGAGGCCGGGCCGCGCAGTACGTCGACGCGCTCCACCGACCAGGTGTCCACCGGGAAGGTCGAGGTGCCCATGCCCATGTACATGCGGTTGCCGTCATACAACTGCATCACCGAGCCCTGGCCGGTAAAACCCCGGGCCGACAACGAGGTGCCGCCGTCGCCCGGCGTGCCGGTGCGGCTGATGCCGGTGGCGCGGGAAATCGCGTCCTGCACACTGGCGTCGCCGCGTTCGCGGATCTGCACGCCGGTCTGGCTCTCGACGCTGCCGGGGGTTTGCAGGGCGCTGAGGTTCAGGCGCGAACCGGCGGTGGTCGGGGTCTTGAGGTCGACGTGGTCATCGTCCACGGCAGGTGCAGTGACGGGGCTGGCGGGCAGGGTCAGGGCCTGGGCGCAGGTATGCAGGGCGAGCAGGCACAGGCCGGACGCGAGGTACTTGTTCATCGGACGAAAAAGTCTTCTTGAAGGCAGTGCTCGCCGCTGGGCGCGGCGAGCTGGAGTAAGCAGTAAGTGTTATAAGTTAACACTTACTGCGGCGTGGGCGAAAGCCCGCGTAAGACTACATAACGCCTCTATGTAGGGCATCTCGCCGACTTCATGTCGAACCTGAGGCAGATTCACGTTGTGCGAACAGCCGCGACAACACCAGGCGGTCCAGCACCCACACCACGATCAACGACGCACCCACCAGCGGGAAAATGATCGCCAGCCCGAACATGATCACCATCGCGGTTTTCCACTTCGGCAGGTCGTGGCGCAGCGGCGGCACGCCCAGCCCGCCCACCGGACGACGTTTCCACCAGATCACCACGCCGCTGACCGCGCTCAGCAGGATCATCAGGCAGATCAGCAGCACGATCAGCTGATTGACCCAGCCGAACATCTTGCCTTCGTGCAGCATCACGCCGGTCTCGGTGGCGCGCGCCACCAGGTTGTAATGCTCCCAGCGCACATCGGCGAGGACCTTGCCGGTGTACTGGTCGACGTGCAGGGTAGCGTCGTTGCGTGGGTCGTTGGCGAACACCGCGACGGTGAACACACCTTCGGCGGTGGTGGGGAAGGTGATGCTGTAGCCGGGCTCGACGTGGCGTGCGTTGGCCAGGTCGACCACCTGTTGCAGGCGCACCGTGGGTGCAGCGGGACCGGCGTGCATGGCGCCGTGGTTCATGTGCTCGGCGTGGTCGCCGGACATCGGCATCGGCGTGTTCTCCATGGCCCAGGGCACGGTCTGTTGGCTGGCGGTATTGAGGCTGCGCGCCTGCTGGTCGGACTGCGGCACGTTGTTCCACATCGCCGCTGGAAAGCGATTCCACAGCTCGGCGTACTGCTTGCCCCAGAAGCCGGTCCAGGTCATGCCGCTGAGCAGCATCACCAGCAACAGCGAGGCGCCCCAGAAACCGGTGACCGCATGCAGGTCGCGCCAGAACACCCGGCCACGGGTGGTGAAGCGTGGCCATAGAACACCGGCTGATGACTTGCCGCGCGGCCACCACAGGTACAGGCCCGACACCACCAGCATCACGCCCCAACCGGCGGCGAGTTCTACAAGACGGTCGCCGACCGTGCCGATCATCAGCTCGCCGTGCAGGGCGCGGGCGATGGCTTGCAGGTTGTATTTGGCATCCTGCTCGCCGAGGACCGTGCCGCGATAGGGGTCGACAAAGACCGTCACTTCGCGGCCGTCCTGATGCGTCACGAATTGCGCGCTGCTGGTGGCGTCGGCGGCGGGCAGGTATTTGCTGATCGCGGCCTTGGGGTAGGCCGCCTGGGCGCGTTGCAGTTGCTCGTCGGCGCTCAGGGCGTGCGCGGCGCTCTGCACCTTGAGCAGGTCGCCGTACATCAGCGGGTCGAGCTGGGGTTTGAACAGGTAGATGATGCCGGTCAGGGCCAGCAGCACCATGAAAGGGGCGACGAAGAGGCCGGCGTAGAAGTGCCAGCGCCAGGCCAGGTTGTAGAAGGATATTTTTTGAGTGCTCATCATTGGGCTCCGCAAGGCTTTGAGTTTTTTGTGTCTGGTCGGCCGTCATCGGGGACAAGCCCCCTCCCACATTTGATGGTGTTCACAACATCAAAAGTGTGGGAGGGGGCTTGCCCGCGATGCTCTTAGAAGCTCATGTCGACTTTGGTCCAGAGTGTTCGGCCTGGCTCCTTGATGGCTTGCGGGTCACTCGCCGGGTAGCCGAACCCGGCGTTACCGGCCAGGTTCAGGTGCTCGGCGTAGGCCTTGCCGAACAGGTTGTCGACGCCGGTGCTGACCTTGAAATGCTTGTTGATGCGGTACGCCGCATTCAGCGAGAACACGCCAAAGCCGCCGCTCTTGTCGAAGTCCTTGCCGACCACATTGCCTTTGTTCTGGTCGATGCGGTTCTGCGCCGCGACCACGCGCCACAACGCACCGGCGCTCCAGTCGTCTTCGCTGTAGGTCAGGCCCAGTCGTGCATCCAGCGGCGGCATCTGCGGCAGCGCCTTGCCGTCGCTGCTGTTTTTGCCCCAGGCATAGGCGAGGGTGGCGTCGGCTTTCCAGTTGCGGGTGAGCTTGTAGGCCGCGCCCAATTCGCCGCCCACGATGCGCGCGTCGACGTTGCGGGCCTGGGAGGTGGTGCCCATCATGCCGGGCCTGTAGTCGAACAGGATGAAGTCCTGCACCCGGCCGATGTAACCCGAGGCCCAGGCTTCAAGGTCGTCGGCTTTGTATTGCGCGCCGAAGTCGAGCTGGGTGGTTTTCTCCGGCTTCACGCCGTCGAAGGCATTCACCGAACCGACCGCGCCGGTGTTGGGGGAAAACAGCTCCCAGTAATCCGGGAAGCGCTCCGAGTGGCCCAGGCCGGCGTAGAGGGTGGTGGGGCTGTCGGCCAGGTCGTGTTCATAACGCACGAAGCCCGAGGGCAACGTGTCGGTGCGGGTGTCGTCGGCGGTCGGGTTGGGGCGGGTCATCATCCCCGAGCCGCTGGTCTGGCGCAAATCCTTGGCCGAAGCGCGGTCCAGCCGCGCACCGGTGATCAGGCGATCGCGGTCGGCGGCGTACCAGGTCAGTTCGCCGAACGCGCCGTAGTTGTGGAAGTCGGCGTCCTTGACCCGGGGCAAGTCCTTGTAGGTGTCGATGCCCATGCTGCTGCGCTGGCGGTGTTCGTTGGTCTGCGCGTCCAGGCCGCCGATCAGTTGCACATCGGCCCAGCGCCAGGTGGCCTTGATACGTGCGCCGAGGGTGCGCCGGTCGACGTTGGACGCCATGGGCCCCGCCATCATGCCGGTGCCGGATGGCGTGCGCAGGCTGTAGTTGTCCATCACGTGGTCGGCGTAGTTGTAATAGACCTGGGCCTCGACCTTATCCAGCACCTCGCCGATGTTGGACTTTTCAAAGCGCAGCCCCAGGCTCTCGCGCAGGAACTGCGAACCGTCCATACCGCGCCCGGCATAACGCGCCTCGCCATCGCCACGGCCGGCGGTGAGTTCCAGCAGGGTGTCGGCGTCGGGGGTGAAGCCGACCGCCACATCGCCATTCCATTTGTCATAGCGCGAGGCGACGGTGTCGTTGTTGCCGTCCTTGTAGTCATCGGCGTGGGCCTGGTTGCCGATCACCCGCACGTAGCCCAGTGGCCCGCCGGCAGCAGCGTCGATGACCTTGTCGAAGCGCCCGTTGGAACCGGCCAGCACACTGGCGTTGAGACGTGTGCTGAGTTCGCCGAACTGCTCCGGCTCGCGCTCGAACAGAATGGTGCCGGCCGATGCGCCCGGGCCCCAGAGCACGGTTTGCGGGCCTTTGATCACGGTGAGCTTGTCGTAGGTCTCGGGCGAGATGTACGAGGTGGGGGCGTCCATGCGGCCGGGGCAGGCGCCGAGCATCATGCTGCCGTTGGTGAGGATGTTCAAGCGTGAGCCGAACATGCCGCGCAGCACCGGGTCGCCATTGGTGCCGCCATTGCGCACCAGGGCGAAGCCGGGGATGGTCTTGAGGTAGTCGCCGCCATCGCTGGCGGGCACCGGTTGGCGTGGGTCTTTCGGGTTGGTGATAACGGTCAGCGGTGAGCTGGGGGCGATTGCCGTGATCACGGTGGGCGTCAGCTCATGTTCGGCGTGGTCATCGGCCTGAGCGTGAGGGGCAAGCAGCGCGCCGCACAGGGCAGCGAGCACAGGGGTATATCCCATACGGGAGTCAGCAGGAAACCTGGACATGACACATTCCATCTAGCAATCGTAAACAACACGGCCAGCAGCCTGCGGCTGTCTGTCTAAAGTCGGCCGGTGTGAAGTAACGGTGTTAAGTGCTTACGAAGCGATGGGCGGCGCGCGGCTGCGGGCGCCGGGGAAGATGCTCTGCCGGGCATGGCCCAGGCGTGTGGCGGGGGTGAGGGCGCTGGCGGGCGGCGGGCTGCTCAGGGTGAAGATTGAAACGCCGCCGGGCAGGGCGGGGCAGCTATAGAGCAGGTCGCAATAGCCGCACTTGGACCAGAGGGCGTGGTGTTCGTCAGGCGCCATGGGGTGATGGGAGGCGCCGTGGTCCATCGGCATGTCCATCGACATACCGGCGTGATGGTCCATCGGCATCGCTTGGGAAATCAGCGGACCGATAAAGATCATCAGCATGGCGAACAGGCTGATCCAACTGCCGCGCTTCATACGCGAATGTGGAGACAACCTGGCGCGAGGGGCGCCCATCGAGTGTCAGCCTATTGGGCGTGCTTGTGCTCGTGGGTGGCCATCGGCGGCACTTTCTGCACCGACACTTCCACCTCGACCTTGCCGGCTTTTTCGAAGGTGAGGGTCAGCGGGAATTGCTTGCCGTCGGCCAGCAGGCTGCGGTCCTTGAGGCCCAGCAGCATCACGTGATACGCCATGGGCGCGAAGGTCAGCTCGCCCTTGGCCGGTACGGCGACGCTGGGCACCTGCTGCATCTTCATCAGGTCGCCCTGCATTACATGCTCATGCAGCTCGGCCTTGTCCGCCACGGGGGTGTCGACACTGAGCAGGCGGTCCGGGCTTTCTCCGGTGTTGTGAATCACAAAGTACGCCGCGACGGTTGGCGCATTCGGTGGCAATTCCTGGGACCAGGGATCGCTGACCCGCAGGTCGCCGGCCTTGTAGTCATCGGCATTGGCAGCACTGAACACCGGCAGCAACAACGCAGCCAGAAGCAGGGAAGATTTGAGCATGGCAGTTCTCCAGAACGGTTCTAAACGCAGTTCACTTGCGAAGAGGATCAAGCCGTTGGAGAGGCGCGGGGGTTTAGGCTTGGCCATTGCTGACGCGGGGGCGGGCTGTGCAGCCGGGGCGGCGGCAAGCGCTGTGAAGTATTGAATTGGGTGAGATACAACTGCGGCACATGCCCCGGCAACGCCACCAACGGTGCCGAGCCCGAGCAACACCAGCAATGCTGCATGGTGGAATGATCGTCCTGCTGCGGCGCCGGGATCTCCAGCTTGCCTAGGGCGATGGTCTTGAGGCTTGCGCCATTTGAGGAACAGAAACTGCCCCACAGCAATTGCCGGACCGGGTCGCTGGACTGCTGCATCGCGCTGGCCATCGGCATGGCAAAGGCATTGAACAGCACTGCAAGGCAGGCGATCCAGGCAATTGCAAAGCGTTGACGGGGCATGGCGGACAATCCGTAGGGTTAAACGATCAGGCGGGTATTTAGCCTGATCGGTGGGGATAAGTAAAAAGGGGCGGTGTGGTTTGGTGTCGCAGTGACTGGTTTGAGGATAGACGGGGAATCGAGTGGATGCCGATCTTCAAAGCTGCACAGTTCAAATGTGGGAGGGCTGGTGCAACGATTCACTTGCCACCGCTAGCGCCAGCCCAGCCAACAAACCAGTGGCTGACACGCCGCCATCGGGGGCAAGCCCCCTCCCACATTTTGCCAGTGTTCGGCTATCGCTTGGTGTTGAGCCTGCGGGTTGCGCGAGCAATGTCGTCTCTCCCTATTTTGATCAAAGAACCATCGCCTGGGTCCTCTTCGATGCAGGCTTCGAGGAAAGCATCCATATCTTCTTGCGTTAGGAGATAGTCAGCGGCGTCGAAACGAGTGAATCCTGTCTTTCTGTCAGGGAGGTATTGGGCCTTTTCCAGCCATTGGTTTAATCGCGCTGCTACTTCAGGTTCATCCGATTTCAGGGCTTCGGCTTCAACGCTGAGTGCGTCCGCAAACTCGGAGTTTGCGATCATGTGTTCGATAATCGTCTGTTCGGCAGGTCGAGTTGAGGGTGGCTTACAGATCTTGTCAGTAATGGCGAGCCCTCAGGGATGGACCCGTCCGGCTTTTCACCGTGTCCGATGGAATCAGCAGTGAAGACCTTTTGGTCAACCTCAGCGAAACCCTGGCCTCAGCCAATGCGCTGAGTTGTGACATTGCCTTCAACCTGGAAGGCGCGCCACGCGAAGCATTGCTCGGCGTCGCGCAGTTGATTGAGCTGGCGCAGTTGCTTGCGGAGCGTGTACACGATGCTGCCGGGCCAACGAAAAGCGCTGCGTGATGATGCCGTTCTAAATGTGGGAGGGGGCTTGCCCCCGATGGCGATGGACCCGTCACAGATGTTTAGACTGATACACCGTAATCGGGGCAAGCCCCCTCCCACACTGAATCGATGGTGTTTAGAGAGTGGCGATTGCCTGTAGTACCGCAGGCACAGTAGTGAATTCTCGATCTACCATCGCCAACACCGGCCGCTTCAACACCAACACCGGCACCCCGCGCTCCCGTGCCACCTCCAACTTCGGCTCCGTTGCCGTGCTCCCGCTGTTCTTGCTGATCAGCACATCAATGCCGCGCCGCTCGAACAACGCACGCTCATCCGCAATCAAAAACGGCCCGCGCGCGCCAATCACTTCACACCGCGCATTCCCCGGATACACATCCAGTGCGCGCAGCGTCCAGAACTGCTCCGGCGGGATTTCATCCAGATGCTGCAACGGCTCGCGGCCCAAGGTGAACAGCGGGCGTTTGAAGGGCTTCAACGCTTCAATCAACGAAGCCCAATCACTCACCTCACGCCAGTCATCCCCCATCTGCGGCTGCCACGCCGGTCGGCGCAATGCCCAGCAAGGCACGCCGCACGCGCGCGCAGCTTCGGCGGCATTGCGGCTGATCTGCGCGGCATACGGATGGGTCGCGTCGACAATCAGCCCAATCCCTTCATCCCGAACAAATCGCGCCAAGCCCTCGGCACCACCATAACCACCGACTCGCACCTGACAGGTCAGGTCGGTGGGCACACGTCCAACCCCGGCCAGGCTGTAGATATGTTCCGGGCCCAGCGTACGAGCAATGGCCAGCGCTTCAGTCACGCCACCCAACAGCAGGATGCGTTTCATAGCGGCTTGACCACTTCCAGCAAGGTAATCGGCAACGCCTGGCGCCACGTATCGAATTCCCCCAACGGCTGCGCCTGCGCCACGTGGATGCGCGTCAGTTCGCCGCCATGCTGGGCACGCCAGTTCATCAGGGTCATTTCGCTTTGCAGGGTCACGGCATTGGCCACCAGCCGACCACCGGGGCGCAGGTGTTGCCAGCAGGTATCGAGCACGCCGTCGCGGGTGACGCCGCCGCCGATGAAGATGGCGTCCGGGGCTTCCAGGCCGCTCAACGCCTCGGGCGCCTTGCCGCGAACCAGTTGCAGCCCGGGCACGCCAAGGGCGTCGCGGTTGTGTTCGATCAGGCCTTGGCGGCCTTCATCGGCTTCAATCGCCAACGCGCGGCAGCTCGGGTGCGTACGCATCCACTCGATACCGATGGAACCGCTGCCCGCGCCCACGTCCCACAGCAACTCACCGGGCATGGGGGCAAGGCGAGCGAGGGTCATGGCGCGCACATCGCGCTTGGTCAGTTGGCCGTCGTGCTTGAAGGCTGAGTCGGGCAGGCCTGCCAGGCGCGACAGGCGCGGTGTTGCCCCAGAAGCGACGCAGTCGATGGCGAGCAGATTCAAATCGGCGACGCAGGCGTGCTGCCACTCATCCGCCAAACCTTCGATACGCCGCTCATCCGTGCCGCCCAAGTGCTCGAACACGCTCAACCGGCTCTGGCCGAAACCGGACTGCGCCAATAACGAGGCAATCAAGCCAGGACTGCGACCGTCATTGCTCAGCACCAACAAGCGCACGCCACTGGCCAGGTGCGCATTGATCGCGGCCAACGGTCGGGCCACCACGGACAACGTCACCACGTCCTGCAACGGCCAGCCCAACCGCGCCGCCGCCAGGGACACCGACGAGGGCGCCGGTAAAATCAGCAACTCTTCAGCGGGCACCTGCCGCGCCAGGCTGGCCCCCACGCCATAGAACATCGGATCGCCGCTGGCCAGCACGCACACCGGCTCGCCGCGCCGCGCCAGCACCGGTTCCAGGGAAAACGGGCTCGGCCACACCTGGCGCTCGCCACGGATACACACCGGCAACAGGTCCAACTGGCGCTGGCCGCCTATAATCCGCGTGGCGTGCAACAGGGCATGCCGGGCGTTCCTGCCCAGTCCCTTGAAGCCGTCTTCTCCGATGCCTACAACCGTCAGCCAGGGCGACATATGAATTCCTTGAACGACATCCGACGGGCAGGCTTTTCATGCCGCCGGACAAAGCAGGCATAATACCGCGCCTTTACCCACCAACCGGTAGCCCCGTGAACCCAACGCCCGCTGTGAATACCTTGCGCCCCTCGGCTTGTCCGGGGTTGCTGCGCATTGTCCAGGCGTTGGACGGCGGCATTTGCCGGATCAAGTTGGCCGGTGGTTCGATCAGCGCTACACAAGCCCATGCCGTGGCGGACGCGGCCCAGGCCCATGCGGGCGGCGTGATCGAGGCGACCAACCGGGCCAACCTGCAGATTCGCGGGATCGGTACCCAAGAGCAGGCATTGATCGCCCTGCTACTGGCCGCAGGCCTGGGTCCCGACAATGCCGCCGGCGACGATGTACGCAACCTGATGCTCAGCCCCAGCGCCGGGATCGACCGGCAGATGCTGTTCGACACCCGCCCGTTGGCTGAGCAGATTCTCGCCACCCTGCAAAACCATCCCCGTTTCCATGAACTGTCGGCCAAGTTCGCCGTACAACTGGATGGCGGCGAAGCCCTGGCGATGCTCGAACATCACCACGACCTGTGGCTGTCGGCCTTTATCCGCAATGGCCAGACGCTCCTCGCCTTTGGCCTGGCCGGTTGCCCGGGGCTGGATGCGCCGCTGGCCGCCGTGCCGCTCGAGCAGGGTCATGCGCTGGTGGTGGCCGTGCTGGAGGCGTTCCTCGAACTGGCCGGCCCGGAACAAACCCGCATGCGGCATTTGGCTGTGGATAACTTGCTGGGGCATCTGCGCCTGCCATTGCTGTCGGCTGAAGGCTTCAGACGCCCGCCCAACGGGGCTTTGCTGCACCTCGGCACTTATCCACAGGTTCAAAAGAATCAGTTCTACGTCGCCGTCATCGCACCCTTGGGGCGCCTGGACGCGACGATGCTCAAAGGCGCCGCACACCTGGCCAGTGAGTACGGCGACGGCACCTTGCGCTTCACCCCTTGGCAAGGCGTGCTGTTGCCCAACATCGAAAAACCGCACGCCGTGACCGAGCGCCTGGCGCAACTGGGCTTCCTTTGCTCCATCGACCAACCCCTGGCGCGCATGACCGCCTGCACGGGTTCCAGCGGTTGCGGCAAGGCCCTGGCCGACACCAAGGCTGACGCCGTGCAACTGGCTGCGCTGAACCCCGGCCATGACGTGCACCTGTCCGGCTGCCCCCGTTCCTGTGCCGCCGCGCATGTCGCGCCGGTCACCTTGCTGGCGGTGAGCCCCGGCCACTACGACCTCTATTTCCGCGAGGCAGCCCAGTCCGGTTTCGGCCGGCTGCACGCGCGCACCCTTTCCATTGAAGCGGCGGGCGCCCTGTTGCGCGCTCGTCCACGGAGCAACACCGATGATTGATTACATCCGCGACGGTCAGGAGATCTATCGCAACTCCTTCGCCATTATTCGCGCGGAAGCCAGGTTGGAGCGCATTCCGGCCGACCTGGAGAAACTCGCGGTGCGGGTGATTCATGCGTGCGGCATGGTCGAGGCCATCGACGGCCTGCAGTTTTCCGAAGGCGCGGGCAAGGCCGGGCGCGATGCGTTGGCCGCTGGCGCGCCGATCCTGTGTGATGCGCGGATGGTTTCCGAAGGTGTGACCCGTGCGCGCCTGCCGGCCAATAACCCGGTGATCTGCACCCTGCGCGACGACAGCGTACCGGAGCTGGCGCGTGAACTGGGCAACACCCGTTCCGCCGCCGCGCTGGAGCTGTGGCGCCCGCATCTGGAAGGCAGCGTAGTAGTGATCGGCAATGCGCCGACCGCGTTGTTCTACCTGCTGGAAATGCTCGATGCCGGTGCGCCTAAACCTGCCTTGATCCTTGGCTTCCCGGTCGGGTTTGTCGGCGCCGCCGAATCCAAGGCGATGCTGGCGGCGGACAGCCGTGGCGTGCCGTTCGTGATCATGCAGGGCCGCCTGGGCGGCAGTGCGATGGCCGCCGCTGCGGTGAATGCCCTGGCCACGGAGGTCGAATAATGCCGGCACGCGGACGTTTGATCGGCCTGGGCGTAGGCCCCGGTGACCCGGAACTGATCACCCTCAAGGCCCTGCGCCTGCTGCGCGAATCGCCAGTGGTGGCGTACTTCGTGGCCAAGGGCAAGAAGGGCAATGCCTTCGGCATCATCGAAGATCACCTGGTGCCGCAACAGACCTTGATGCCGCTGGTGTACCCGGTGACTACCGAGGTACTGCCGGCGCCGATGTCCTATGAGCAGGTGATCAGCGATTTCTACGACGCTGCCAGTGTCGACGTTGCCGCGCACCTGGATGCCGGTCGCGATGTGGCGGTGATCTGCGAAGGTGACCCGTTCTTCTACGGTTCCTACATGTATCTGCATGACCGACTTGCCGAACGCTATGAAGCGCAAGTCATCCCCGGCGTGTGCTCGATGCTCGGCGGCGCCTCGGTGTTGGGGGCGCCGCTGGTGTATCGCAACCAGAGCCTGTCGGTGCTTTCGGGCGTGTTGCCCCATGAGGACCTCAAGCGCCGCCTGGCGGACGCCGACGCGGCGGTGATCATGAAGCTGGGGCGCAACTTCCCGAAAGTGCGCCTGGTGCTCGAAGAACTCGGCCTGGCCGAGCGTGCCCTCTATGTGGAGCGCGCCACGATGGCCAACCAGAAGATCGTGCCGCTGGATCAGGTCGACCCGGCGTCTTCGCCCTATTTCTCGCTGATCATCGTGCCGGGTGAAAGGTGGCAAGGTTGATGAGCCCGGCGATTGTCATTCTGGGCCAGGGCAGCCTGGCCACCGCGCGCAGGATCCAACAGGTTTATCCCGAGGCGCTGATCCACGGTCTTGCCGGCCGCGTTGAAGGTGCTGACCAGGCCTACAGCGAGTTCGGCACGACCCTGCGCCAGTTGTACCAGCAGGGCACGCCGCTGATTGCGCTGTGCGCGGCCGGTATCGTGATCCGCACCCTGGCGCCGCTGCTGCTGGAAAAAGGCGAAGAGCCGGCCGTGCTGGCCGTGGCTGAAGACGGCAGCGCCGTAGTGCCGTTGCTGGGGGGCCTTGGCGGTGTGAACGTCATGGCGCGCGAAATTGCTGCTGCGTTGAATGTGGCCGCTGCGATCACCACCAGTGGCGAACTGCGTTTTGGCACCTGCCTGCTCAACCCGCCGCAGGGCTACGAGCTGGCCGACCTGGAGTTGGGCAAGCGTTTCGTGTCCGACTTGCTGGCCGGTGAAAACGTGCGCATCGAAGGCGCAGCGCCTTGGCTGGACCAAGCCAACTTGCCGCAGGACCCACAAGCGCGCCTGGCGATTCATGTCGGCAGTGCCGAGCGCCAACCCACCGCCAATGAGTTGCTGATCTACCCGAAGACCGTCAGTGTGACCTGCAAACCCGGCGCGCAATTGGCCGAGCGTGTACGCACGGCGTTGCATGAAGCGGGTCTGGCCGTGCAATCCCTGGCGTGCCTGCTGGCCAGCGAAACGCAGATGGCCGAAGCGTCGCTGCATGAGGCGGCGTTGGCGCTGGGTGTGCCGTTGCGTTTTACCAGCGTTTGCCAGGACGCCGATATCGTGGTCAGCGTGGCTGAACAGCCGCTGGAGTTGTCGCAGATTGGTCGTGTTCGTGGCCGCCTTGCCGTGATCGGCCTTGGCCCCGGTGCCGCCGAGTTGATGGTGCCTGCGGTGAAGGCTGAGTTGGCGCGTTGCACCGATGTGCTGGGTTACGAAACCTATGTGCGCATGGCCGGCCCGTTCCGCGATGATCAAGTGCAACACTGCACCGATAACCGCGAAGAAATGCAGCGGGCCCGCCACGCCTTCGAGCTGGCGGCCCAAGGTCGCTCGGTGGTGGTGGTGTCCTCCGGTGACCCGGGGGTATTCGCTATGGCGGCTGCGGTGATCGAAGCGCTGCACGAATCCAGCGATCCGGCCTGGCATCAGGTCGACCTGGAAATCCTGCCCGGGGTCTCGGCCAGCCTGGCCACTGCCGCCCAGGCGGGCGCACCGCTGGGCCATGACTTCTGCGTGATGTCGCTGTCGGATAACCTCAAACCCTGGTCGATCATCGAAAAACGCCTGGACCTCGCGTCCCAGGCCGACCTGGCCTTGGCGTTCTACAACCCGATCTCGCGTGCGCGGCCGTGGCAACTGGGGCGCGCCCTGGAAATCGTCGCCCTGCATCGCACGCCGCAAACGCCGGTGGTGCTGGGCCGCGATATAGGTCGCCCGGGGCAGACCCTGCGTGTCACCACGCTGGGGCAACTGACGCCGGATCAAGTGGACATGCGCACCATGGTGTTGATCGGCTCGTCCACTACCTGCACATTTCCCCGTGCCGATGGTGGCGAATGGGTCTACACACCACGATGGTACGGTGAAAAACCCGCTTCCTGAAAACGGCCTGTCGGTTGCCTGAAAGCGCCGAATAGCCCAGGGATTTTTCTGGCGTTATTCGGCGTTTTTTCTTTTTTTTACAACGAAATATGGAGGCACGCCGGTCATGCCGCGTTATTGCTGGGCGTTACGGTTTAACGCCTTGCGCCAAGGGATGTTTATCGCCTGGAAAGCCCATCCGCCGGTGAACTAGGGTGGACACAAGCCCCACTTTGGGGTGCTTGTGGAGAATCAAAATGGAGCGACATCACAGACGGATCAACACGACAAAAAGGCGCAAGTTGATTGCCGCCTACAAATTACCGGGCGCGTCAGGCAAGCACGCAGCTGTACCGCTGGACACCGAAGATGACTTCAACGCAGCCGTGGTCAACAACGGCGTGATTTCGTTTGCCGAAGGCCTGTCGGGTCTGAAGCGAGAATATGTCCGTAAGAGTTATTTGCTGGCCAGCAGTTACGTCAGCGATGTATTGAAAATACACCGCGGTACCGAGGACTGGTACGACGAATTCATCAAGGTGATGGTCAGCCTGGGGTGGCTCCCGGTGCGCAGCAGCTTCGAACGGGTCTCACGTTCGGGCAAGGGGCTGACCGTGCAGCTGGCGGCGCTGAATCTTATTGCCACGCTGTTGGCTTCCACGTCCTTGTCCGCGCCGCTGCTGGGCATGCTGCCGAAACTGGCGGCCGATGCATTGGAGGCGTTGAAGCAGACGCCGGCGTCTTTTGAATTGTTCAAACGCAACAGCTCGGTGCACCAGGGCGGTGATTTCGGCCTGGCCTCTTGTGCCGAAATCGATGGCGAATTGACGATGGTGCTGGTGACCTACAGCACTCACGGCGTGAGCAAACAGACGGGGCTGCCCTTCCTGGAGTGGGACAGCTCCTCGTTCGAGGCCTTCAGCGGGCAGACGTGCCTGGTGCTCAATACCTCGGTGATCAATGAAAAGACGATCCAACTGATGCGCGAAAGCGCGGGCGACAAGGTACAACTGGCAATTGCCAAATACCGGATCTAGGGCACCAGGTAGCCGCGCACGCCGGTAAAGATGATTTGTGCGGCCAGGGCACACACGAACAATCCCATCAACCGACTGACAATCTGCAAGCCCTGGTCACCGAGGATGCGTTCGATACGGTTGGACAGGTACAGCACCACGCCCACCGTGAGGCTGGCCAGGGCGATGCTGAGGATAGCGGTGAGCTTGTCATCCCAGTGCGGTTGGCTGACGCCCATCACCAGCAGCGCACCGATGGTGCCGGGGCCGACCGTGAGGGGGATGGTCAGCGGCACGATGGTCACGTCCTGCTGCACGTTGTCGGTCTGCACCGCCGACTTGCCCTGGGCCATGCCCAGGGCGGAAATGAACAGCACACTGCCGGCGCCGATGCGGAAGGCGTCGACGGTGATGCCGAACACACTGAAAATCACCCGGCCGAACAGGTAGAGCAACACGCTCGAGACCAGGGTCGCCAGCGCCACTTTCCACGCCAGGCGCCGCCGCTCTTTGCTGGAATAACCACGGGTCAGGCTGATAAAGCAGGACAGCACGAAGAACGGGCTGTAGAGCACCAGCATTTTCAGGTAGACGCTGAATAACACGTGGAGCATGGGGGCGGCTCGCAGGAGGAAAGTGTGGAGAGTCTATCAGGCGAAAGAGATCAAAGGCGGGAGGGGCGGTGCGACGATTCGACTTGCCCCTCCCACATTTGACTGCATTTCAAGTTCAGGAAGGTGCGTGTTCTGGGCGCTGTTGCCGCTGGGCGACCCAGAATTCCACCAGCTCGCGCAACTGCGACAACTCCACCGGCTTGGCCATATGCCCATCCATCCCGGCCTGGCGCGCACGTTCCTTGTGTTCCGACAGAATGTGCGCCGTCAACGCCACCACCGGCGTGCGGATGCGCTGGTGGCTGACTTCCCACGCGCGCAGTTGCTGGGTCGCCGAGAAACCATCGAGGATCGGCATTTCACAGTCCATCAACACCAGGTCATAACGCTGGGCCTTCATCGCCTCCAGCGCTTCCTCGCCGTTGCTGGCGGTGTCCGGGTCGAGGTTGAGCTTGCCGAGCATGCCGCGGATCACCTTGGTGGAGATGCTGTTGTCTTCGGCTACCAGGATGCGGAAATCCGCCGGCACGGTGATGGCGGCCGGAGTGCTGAGGACCGGACGTGGCGGCACGTTGCCTTTGCTGCGCTGAGTCAGTTCGTCGGCCAGGGTGGTCTTGAGCGTATAGCCGGCCACCGGTTTGGCGAGGATGCGCTTGATCCCGCAATTGCGCGCAATGATCTTGCTCGGCGCATTGCTGATGCCGGTAAGCATGATCAGCAGGATGTCGTGGTTCAGGCTCGGGTCTTCCTTGATCTTCGCCGCCAGTTGCATGCCGGTCATGCCGGGCATGTTCTGGTCCAGCAGCACCACGTCAAAGTAGTCGCGCAGGTGCGCCTTGGTGCGCAGCAACGCCAGGGCTTCCTTGCCCGAGGGCACGGCGCTGACGTTGAGGCCCCAGGCGGAACATTGTTGCACCAGCACTTTGCGGCAGGTGTCGTTGTCGTCCACCACTAGCACGCGCGCGCCTTTGAGCGGGCCGTCGAGGTCGGAGGTCGGGTGTTCCAGGCGCTCCGGGTCCAGCGGCAGGGTCAGCCACAGGGTGCTGCCCTGGTGGCTGCCGCTCTTGATGCCGAACTCGCCGTTCATCAACAGGATCAACTGGCGGGCGATGACCAGGCCCAGGTGGCCATTGAGGCGGGTGGCCGAGAAGAAATTCTTGCTGTGCAGCTCACTGTGCAGCAGGGCGTCGCGCTCCGAGGCTTCCATCGGCAGGCCGCTGTCCTGCACGGCAATGCGCAGGCGTGGCTTGGTGCTGCGGTCGTCCAGGGCCACCACGATCAGCACTTCGCCTTCGTCGGTCTTTTGCAGGGCGTTTTCCAGCAGGCTCAACATGGCCTGGCGCAGGCGCGTCGGGTCGCCGCTGATCACGCGGGGCACCTGGGGCTGGATAAAGCTGATCAGTTCGACATTCTGCTGCTCGGCCTTGGCGCGGAAGATACTCAGGCAGTCTTCGATCAGCGCATTGAGGTCGAATTGCACATCGTCCAGTTCGATCTGGCCGGATTCGAGCTTGGAGATATCGAGGATTTCATTGATCAGCGTAAGCAGTTCGTTGCCGGCGCTGTGGATGGTCTGCACGTAGTCGCGCTGTTTCACCGACAGCGGCGTACCCAACAGCAGTTCGGTCATGCCCAGCACACCGTTCATGGGGGTGCGGATTTCGTGGCTGATCTTGGCCAGGAACTCGGCCTTGGCCGCGATTTCGGCATTGCTCGCCGCCAGGTCGCGGCTGAGGCTGAAACGCGCCTCGACAATCGCACGCTGGCGTTCGCCCAACGCCAGGCTCATCAGCAGGCCGCTCAGGCAGATAAACGCCAGCAGCGTGACGATCAGGCCCTGGGGCGAGACCATCGTCAGGCCCAGCAACGCTGGCAGGATGATCAGCGTACCGATGTTGAACACCACCATCGCCACCACGAACAGACGTGCCGGGCGGTAGCCTTTCTGCCAGTGATAGGCCGAGACAAACAACATGCTCAAGCCGGCCAGGGCCACCAGGGCGTAGGTGATGATGTTCAGCGGCAGGGTGTTGACGAACAACAACAGCAGGCCGCACAGCACGATGAACAGGATGTCCGCCATCAACAGCTTGTTCAGCGGGTGCGGGCCCAGGGGCATGAAGAACCGGTAGGCAAACATCAGCCCGCACGGCGCGGTGAGCAATAGCGCCAGGTAGGCGCCGGGCGTCTGGATCGCATGCCAGTTCGGCAGCCATGGGCCCACCAGGTTGAGTAGCAGCGCCAGGCTGAGCATCAGCAGCACTTCGCAGGCCGCCAGCCACAGGCTGCTGCGCGAGCGGTGGTAGGCGAAGCGCGTGAGGTTGTGCAGGATCAGCATCAACAGGCAGCCGAACAGCAGGCCGTAGATCAGCGTCTGGGTCTGGTCGGCGGCGGCGAGCACGGCCGGTTCCAGGGTGATGTAGGGCCGCAGTTCGTGTTCCGAGACCAGGCGCAGGTAGACCTCGAGGGGGTTCTGGCTCTGGGGCATCGGCAGCATGAAGTCACTGCTGGGCAACGGCCGTTCAGCCTGGGGCTGGCGTGTGCCGGTGCTCTGTTGTTCCACCAGGGTGTCGCCGTCCAGCACGTAGAGGCTCAGGTGCGACAGGTCCGGGGCGAATACCCGCAGCACTTGTTCGTGCTTGCCGGGTTGCAGCTTGAAACGTACCCACAACGCACCGTCCGGTTCCGCGGCGGTAATGCGGTCCAGGTCGATGGGGCTGAATTGGTTGGTGTAGCGCGAGGAACGGATGTCGCTCAGTTGCAGGTCGGCCTGTTCATCAAGCAATACTGCCCAGCCACTGCCTTGCGCGGCGGCCTGGGCCGGGAACAAGCAGAGCAGTGTCAGCAGACTGACAGTGAAACCTATGGCGATCCTGAGCCAGCGCACGGCGAAATCCCTTCGTAGGTTGATGCACGGTTAACTATGCGCGGGTAGGCCTGCATACGGCAAGGGCCAGCGGCCCCTGCCTAGCCGAACGGATAGCTGCTTACTGGTTCTCGCCACGCTCCCGCGCAATGGCGCGATAGCCGATGTCCTTGCGGTAGAAGCAGCCTTTCCAGTCGATCTTCGCGGCCAGCTTGTACGCCTGTTGCTGCGCGGCGTCGACGCTGGCGCCCATGGCGGTGGCGCATAGCACACGGCCACCGGCCGTCACGACCTGGCCATCCTTGAGCGCGGTGCCCGCATGGAACACCTTGCCTTCCAGCGTAGCAGCCGCGTCCAGGCCTTCAATCACATCGCCCTTGGCGTAGTCGGCAGGGTAGCCACCAGCCGCCAGCACGATGCCGACGCTCGGACGTGGATCCCACTGCGCTTCAACCTTGTCCAGGGCCTGGGCCAATGCCGCTTCGACCAACAGCACCAGGCTCGATTGCAGGCGCAGCATCACCGGTTGGGTTTCCGGGTCGCCGAAGCGGCAGTTGAACTCGATGACTTTCGGGTTACCGGCTTTGTCGATCATCAGGCCGGCATACAGGAAACCGGTGTACACATTGCCTTCGTCGGCCATGCCGCGCACGGTCGGCCAGATCACCAGGTCCATGACGCGCTGGTGCACATCGGCCGTGACCACCGGGGCAGGGGAGTAGGCACCCATTCCACCGGTGTTCGGGCCGGTATCGCCGTCGCCGACGCGTTTGTGGTCCTGGCTGGTGGCCATCGGCAAGACGTTCTTGCCGTCGACCATCACGATGAAGCTGGCTTCTTCGCCGTCGAGGAACTCCTCGATGACCACGCGGGAACCTGCGTCACCGAAAGCGTTGCCGGCGAGCATATCGCGCACGGCGTCTTCGGCTTCCTGCAGGGTCATGGCGACGATCACGCCTTTACCAGCAGCGAGGCCATCGGCCTTGATCACGATTGGCGCACCTTTTTCGCGCAGGTAAGCCAGGGCCGGCTCGATCTCGGTGAAGTTCTGGTAGTCGGCAGTCGGGATCTTGTGGCGGGCCAGGAAATCCTTGGTGAAGGCTTTGGAACCTTCCAACTGGGCCGCACCGGCGGTAGGGCCGAAGCAGTCCAGGCCACGGCTGCGGAACAGGTCCACGACGCCGGCCACCAGCGGCACTTCCGGGCCGACGATGGTCAGGGACACATTTTTCTCGGCAAAGTCCGCCAGTTGCTCAAGTGCCAGCACGTCGATGGCAACGTTTTCGCACTTGGCTTCAATGGCGGTGCCAGCGTTGCCGGGAGCGACGAAGACTTTCTGGACACGCGGGTCCTGGGCAACTTTCCAGGCCAGGGCGTGTTCACGGCCACCGCTGCCAATGATCAAAACATTCATGTCAAAAACCTCAAATTCTGTAGGCGCTCAGGGTGCGCTTCAATGTGGAGCCGAACTCATGTGGCAAGCCCGATCGCCACACAAGCCCGCTCCCACATTTCGATCGAGTTGAATCAGTGACGGAAGTGACGCATGCCGGTGAAGACCATGGCGATGCCAGCTTCATCCGCGGCGGCGATCACTTCGGCATCACGCATCGAACCACCCGGTTGGATCACGGCGGTTACACCGGCTTTCGCGGCGTTGTCCAGGCCGTCACGGAACGGGAAGAACGCATCGGAAGCCATCACCGACCCCACCACCTGCAAACCGGCGTGCTCGGCCTTGATCGCGGCGATACGCGCCGAGTTCACACGGCTCATCTGGCCGGCGCCGACCCCGATGGTCTGGCGGTTCTTGGCGTAGACGATGGCGTTGGATTTAACGTACTTGGCCACCTTCCAGGCGAAGATCAGGTCGTTGATCTCCTGCTCGGTCGGGGCGCGCTTGGTCACGACTTTCAGGTCTTCGCTGCCGATCATGCCGATGTCGCGGCTCTGTACCAGCAAGCCACCGTTGACGCGCTTGTAGTCCCAGGCCGCTGCACGCTCGGCCGACCACTCGCCGCAGGCCAGCAGGCGCACATTGGCCTTGGCGGCAACGATGGCGCGGGCTTCTTCGCTGACGCTTGGGGCGATGATCACTTCAACGAACTGACGCTCGACGATCGCCTTGGCGGTCTCGGCATCCAGTTCGCGGTTGAACGCAATGATGCCGCCGAAGGCCGATTCGGTATCGGTGGCGTAGGCCAGTTCGTACGCCTGGCGGATACCGCCTTCAGCATCCGGGCTCACGGCCACGCCGCATGGGTTGGCGTGCTTGACGATCACACAGGCCGGCTTGACGAAGCTCTTCACGCATTCCAGCGCGGCGTCGGTGTCGGCCACGTTGTTGTAGGACAGCTCCTTGCCTTGCAACTGGGTCGCCGTGGCAATGCCCACTTCGGCAGGCTTGGCTTCCACGTAGAACGCCGCGCTCTGGTGCGGGTTCTCGCCGTAGCGCATTTCCTGGGCCTTGATGAACTGGCTGTTGAAGGTGCGCGGGAACTGGCTGCGGCCTTCGGTGCTGAGGGTTTCAGCGGCCTGGTTCACGGTGCCCATGTAGTTGGCGATCATGCCGTCGTAGGCGGCGGTGTGTTCGAACGCCTTGAGCATCAGGTCGAAACGCTGGGCGTAGGTCAGGCCACCGGCTTTCAGGCTTTCCAATACGTTGGCGTAATCACTGGCGTTGACCACGATGGCCACGTCTTTGTGGTTCTTGGCCGCCGAACGCACCATGGTCGGGCCGCCGATATCGATGTTTTCGATGGCGGTCGGCAGGTCGCAGCCTGGCTTGTTGATGGTGGCTTCGAATGGGTAGAGGTTGACGGCCACCAGGTCGATCGGCTTGATGCCGTGCTCGGCCATGATCGCGTCGTCGGTGCCACGACGGCCGAGGATACCGCCGTGGATTTTCGGGTGCAGGGTCTTGACCCGACCGTCCATCATTTCTGCGAAGCCGGTGTAGTCCGCCACTTCCACTGCGGCCACGCCATTGTCCCGCAGCAGTTTGAAGGTCCCGCCCGTGGAGAGGATTTCCACGCCCAGGGCTTCCAGCTCCCGGGCAAATTCGAGGATCCCGGTCTTGTCGGAGACACTGATCAAGGCGCGGCGGATCGGCAGGCGGGTAGTCTGGTCGGTCATTTCAATTTCCATCAAAAGCAAAGGAGTCAGCAAAAAAGGCGACCGGTTTTACGCGGGCGCCTTTCTGGTTTGATTGAATGCTTACAGCAAATCGTATTGCTTGAGCTTTTTGCGCAAGGTGCCACGGTTGAGGCCCAGCAGCTCACTGGCTTTGGTCTGGTTGCCCTTGACGTAGTTCATCACGCTTTCGAGCAAGGGCGCCTCGACTTCGGAGAGCACCAGGTTGTACACGTCCGTGACGGAAGCGCCCTCAAGGTGGGCGAAATAATTGTGCAGCGCCTTCTCGACACTCCCGCGAAGGGTCTGGCCTTCTTCGCTCGGCGTGTTGAGGTGCTGTTTCAAATTGACGTTGTCGCTCACGGGTGTTGTTCCACTCACTAAAGTCTCGGTCATCATCGTCATGCGGCCACCCCCTCTCCGTCCCCTGTCCCCAGGCTCTTTTCACGCTCGCTGAAGTACTCTCGAACGGTGGCGACCTGTGCTTGCGTATCATCCAAACGATTGAAGTGGGCGCGAAACTCCCTGGCGCCCGGCAGGGTTGCGAGATACCAGCCGACATGCTTGCGAGCAATGCGTACTCCCATCACGTCCCCATAGAAGGCGTGCAGGGCGGCCAGATGCTCTAGCAGAATACGTTCCACTTCGATCAGCCCCGGTGCCGGCAACACTTCGCCGGTACGCAGAAAATGATCGATCTCACGAAAAATCCACGGACGCCCCTGGGCGGCCCGGCCAATCAACAAGCCATCGGCACCAGTTGCGTGCAGCACGCGCCTTGCCTTCTCGGCGGAGTCGATGTCGCCATTGGCGAATACCGGCATCGATACCGCCTGCTTGATCGCAGCAATGGTGTCGTACTCGGCTTCACCGGTGTAAAGGTCGGCGCGGGTACGGCCATGCACCGCCAGCGCTGTAATGCCTGCCTGTTCAGCGATCTTCGCCACTGTCAGGCCGTTCTTGTTGTCCCGGTCCCAACCGGTACGGATCTTCAGGGTAACCGGCACATCCACTGCGGCGACAACGGCCTGCAGGATCTCGGCCACCAACTGCTCATCTTTCAACAGGGCCGAACCGGCGGCCTTGTTACAGACCTTCTTGGCCGGGCAGCCCATGTTGATGTCGATGATCTGCGCCCCCAACTCCACGTTGGCACGGGCCGCATCCGCCAGCATCTGTGCATCTCCACCGGCGATCTGTACCGAGCGGGGCTCGGGATCACCTTCGTGGATCATGCGCATCCGCGATTTGCGGGTGTTCCACAAGCTCATGTCGCTGGTGACCATTTCCGAGACTACTAGACCCGCGCCCAAACGCTTGCACAGCTGACGAAAGGGCTGGTCGGTGACGCCCGCCATCGGGGCGAGGATCAAGCCGTTCTGCAATGTGTATGGGCCGATGCGTACCGCCGACATAGGACTTCCCTGTTGTGGGGCCGGATCATTAGAGTTCGAAAAAGGGTTGGCATGATACCCGCTCTCGATGACTGGATAAAGGCTGAATTGGATAAAATCTGAACAGTTATTTCTTTATCGCCAGCGGTTTGGTTACGCAGGGGAAAGTCAATAACCTGCCGTCAAACCTCAACGCGTGAACCGATTCACTCGGGCGAGTGGAAGCTCAGGCTGTAATTCACGGCTTTGTTGCCCGGATCGAGGATATCCAGGGAGATATGGATCGGGGTTTGCGATGGCATTTCGCTAACGCCGGCCAGCTCACCGCTGAGGTATTCGGCGGGTTTGAAGCGACGGCTGGCAATCAGGTTGCCGTTCAGGTCGGCAAAACGCAGCTCCAGCAGCGGGAAGGGCTGGGAGAAGGTGGCGCGGTTGTAGATGATCGCGTCCACCACCAGCGCCCCGGCGAAATCCGGGTGGCTGCGCACTACCAGGTTACTGCTCTTGATATGGGCAATATCGACCCGCGATGGCACGGTGCAACCCAGGGTGGGGCACAGTTGCTGGAACCACGGGCGATAGGCGTCCTGGCGGGCCAGGTCGTCGAATTGGTAGGCGATGTATTGGCCTGCGAGGCCGGCGGCGGCGATCAGCACCAGCAGCAGCCAGACCAGGCGACGGCCCAGGCCTGTCGGGCGTTTTTGTGCGTAGAGGTGCAGCGGATCGTCTTCCAGGTCCTGCAGCAGGTCGTCATGGGCGCTGGTTTCAGCGCGTGGGCGCTTGCGGCGGGGGGGCAGGCGATCGTCGGGTTCGGCCGCTTTGGTCAGCGGTGTAAACGGTGGGTCGATGTCGTCATCGTCTGGTGTTGAACGCAGGGGGGGCTCATCGTCGCGATCGTCGGTGTGGAACGACATGGATGGTTCGGTGCGCTGCCTGGTCGCAGGTTCTGGCTGGTCTTCGGTGACGTGGAGGCGCTCTTCAGGCGGCTCGCTGAACAGGCTTGCCGCCCATTTTTCTTCTTCGGCCTTGACCGTGTCGCGGCTGGCGCTGAAGGACTCATCCTTTTGGCGGCGGTCGGTGCCGGGCTGGCGACGATCTGCGCCAACAGGCTGCGTGTGCTGAATCTCGCGGCGTTCCAGCTTGGCCAGTTCTTCATCCAGGTCCAGGTTGTCCAGGTCCAGCTCTTCGGCGCTCCACTGTTTCTGGCTGATCGCGCGCGGCGCCTCGGGAGTCGACTCAGGCTGCGGTGTCGGCGCCTGGGCGCGTTGCTCCAGCAGCTGGCGAGCCGCATTGAACACTTGCAGGCACGAGCCGCAGCGCACCACGCCACGGGCCACGCTCAATTGAGCGTGGTTGACGCGAAAGCGCGATTGGCAATGCGGGCACTGGGTGACGAAACTGTCGGTCATGCGGCCATCCGATTCAGGCAAGCGCTCATTCTAGCGCCGACGACCGCTGATGCGTACCCAGCCATCGCGGTTGGCGATCGGGTCCAGCTCGAAATCCTTGGCGTAGGCAGCGGCGACGTCTTCGCCCTGCTCGGCCAGGATGCCCGACAGCGCCAGGCGGCCGCCCGGCTTGACCAGGCTCGACAACTGCGGCGCCAACGACACCAGCGGGCCGGCGAGGATGTTGGCCACCAGCACGTCGGCCTGTACCTGGGGCAATTGCTCCGGCAGGTAGAGTGGGAATTTGCCTTCAGGAATGTTGTTGCGCCCGGCGTTATCGCGAGAGGCTTCCAGGGCTTGCACGTCGATGTCGGTGCCCACGGCTTCCTTGGCGCCGAGCAACAGGGCGGCAATCGCCAGGATCCCCGAGCCGCAGCCGAAGTCCAGCACGTGGCTGTCGGTCAGGTCCTGGCCGTCCAGCCATTCCAGGCACAGCGCGGTGGTCGGGTGGGTGCCGGTGCCGAACGCCAGGCCCGGATCCAGCAGCAGGTTGACGGCGTCGGGCTCGGGCGCGGCATGCCAGCTCGGTACAATCCACAGGCGCTGACCAAAACGCATCGGCTGGAAGTTGTCCATCCAGCTGCGTTCCCAGTCCTGGTCTTCGATGACTTCGCTGTGGTGCTCTGGCAGCGGGCCGCCGGTGAGCAGCTCCATATGGGCCAGGACGCTGGCGGCATCGGTGCCGTCTTCGAACAGGGCCAGCAAATGGGTGTGGGACCACAGCGGCGTGGTGTTGAGTTCGGGTTCGAAGATCGGCTGGTCTTCGGCGTCCATGAACGTTACGGAGACAGCGCCTACTTCGAGGAAAGCGTCTTCATAGGTTTCGGCTTGTTCTGGGCTGATGGCGAGACGGACTTGCAGCCAAGGCATGGCGGGCACCTTTGAAAAAATGAGTGTGCAGCGCGGTGGGGCTGCGAAAGGGCGCAAGTTTACGCGAGCAGCGGTCAGAAGACGACTGTGCTGGCGATTTGCAGTATTCAAAATATACACAGGACAACTGTGGGAGGGGGCAAGCTCTTTGCCACATTGGACCCTGTACATCCAGGAAATCCGGGGCCCGTAAACAACAAAGCCGCCCGGAGGCGGCTGTGTCGTTTGGCGCACTTACTGGTTGGCCAGCTTGTGTTCCAGGTAGTGGATGTTCACACCACCTTCGCAGAAGCCTTCATCACGGACCAGGTCCCGATGCAGCGGGATGTTGGTCTTGATGCCGTCGACCACGATTTCGTCCAGGGCGTTGCGCATACGGGCCATGGCCTCGTCGCGGGTAGCGCCCCAGGTGATCAGCTTGCCGATCAGCGAGTCGTAGTTGGACGGCACCTTGTAGCCGCTGTACAGGTGCGAATCCACACGTACGCCGTTGCCGCCGGGCGCGTGGAAATGCTTGACCAGGCCAGGGCTTGGGATAAAGGTTTTCGGGTCTTCGGCGTTGATGCGGCACTCCAGGGAGTGGCCGTGCATCTTCACGTCGTCCTGGGTGAAGGACAGCGGGTTGCCGGCGGCGATGCTGAGCATCTCCTTGACGATGTCGATACCGGTGACCATCTCCGACACCGGATGCTCTACCTGCACACGAGTGTTCATCTCGATGAAGTAGAAACGACCGTTCTCGTACAGGAACTCGAAAGTACCCGCGCCACGGTAGTTGATGTCGATGCACGCCTTGACGCAACGAGCCAGTACTTCCTGGCGCGCTTTTTCATCCAGACCCGGTGCTGGCGCTTCTTCCAGGACCTTCTGGTGACGACGTTGCAGCGAGCAGTCGCGGTCGCCCAGGTGGATGGCGTGGCCTTGGCCGTCGGACAGTACTTGCACTTCCACGTGACGTGGGTTGGTCAGGTACTTCTCCAGGTAGACCATCGGGTTGCCGAACCAGGCGCCCGCTTCGGAGCGAGTCTGCTTGGCAGCTTCGATCAGGTCTTCTTCCTTGTGCACCACGCGCATGCCGCGACCACCACCGCCACCGGCGGCCTTGATGATCACCGGGTAGCCGACTTCGCGACCAATGCGCAGCGCGGTTTCCTCGTCTTCCGGCAGCGGGCCGTCGGAGCCTGGAACGGTTGGCACGCCGGCCGCGATCATGGCGTCCTTGGCCGACACCTTGTCACCCATCAGGCGAATGGTTTCGGCTTTCGGGCCGATGAAGGCAAACCCGGATTTTTCCACCTGTTCGGCGAAATCGGCGTTTTCCGCGAGGAAGCCGTAGCCAGGGTGGATGCCATCAGCGCCGGTCACTTCCGCGGCCGCGATGATGTTCGAGACTTTCAAGTACGAGTTCGTGGCCAGTGGCGGGCCGATGCAGATGCTTTCGTCCGCCAGTTTCACGTGCATCAATTCGGTATCGGCCGTCGAGTAAACAGCGACGGTCTTGATGCCCTCTTCCTTACAGGCGCGCAGGATACGCAGCGCGATCTCGCCGCGGTTGGCGATCAGGACTTTTTGCAGTTTCTTCGCAGGTTTCAACATCGAAGGCGCTCCGCGGTTCAAACGATGGTGAACAGCGGCTGGTCGTACTCAACCGGCTGACCGTTTTCTACCAGGATGGATTCGATGACGCCGGCTTTTTCAGCGGTGATGTGGTTCATCATCTTCATCGCTTCAACGATGCAGATGGTGTCGCCCACTTTCACGGTAGCGCCGACTTCAACGAAGGCTGGCGAAGTCGGTGCCGGGGTGCGGTAGAACGTACCGACCATTGGCGACTTGACCACGAAGCCGTTCAGCGCCGGAGCGGCTGGGGCGGCAGGTGCAGCGGCGGCAGCAGGCGCGGCGGCCGGAGCAGCAGCGGCCGGAGCCGGCGCTTGCATCTGTGGTGCATAGAACTGCTGGGCCGGGGTCTTGCTGTGGCGGCTGATCCGTACGGACTCTTCGCCTTCCTTGATTTCCAGCTCGTCGATACCGGATTCTTCCAGCAGTTCGATCAGTTTCTTAACTTTACGGATATCCATGAATCATCAACTCCCAAGGGTCGGTCAGGGGCGCTTGGCCGGTTGTTCAAGTTGTTCCAGGGCGGCCTCCAGGGCCAGTCGGTAACCGCTGGCGCCAAGGCCGCAGATCACACCTACCGCTACATCGGAGAAGTAGGAGTGATGGCGGAAAGCTTCGCGTTTGTGCACGTTCGACAAATGCACTTCGATGAATGGGATGCTCACCGCCAGCAGCGCGTCACGTAATGCAACACTTGTATGCGTAAAAGCGGCGGGATTGATCAGGATGAAATCCACGCCTTCGCCGCGCGCGGCATGGATGCGATCAATCAATTCGTACTCGGCATTGCTTTGCAGGTAGAGCAGATGGTGGCCGGCTTCACGCGCCCTGCGTTCGAGATCAAGGTTGATCTGGTCCAGGGTGACTGCCCCGTAGACGCCCGGTTCACGGGTGCCGAGCAGGTTCAGGTTGGGTCCGTGAAGAACCAGTAAGGTCGCCATCGGCTGTTCCTTGTTATTGATGTGGGTACGGCAGAACCCGGCGACTATGCCGCAAAGCCTTTGTGACTGTCCAGTTCTATGCAGTAGGCGGCACGATTAGCGAGGATAGCGCGAAATTTGTGACTGTGGCCGGTGATCCGGTCATGGGTAATACGCTCCTGAATGCCATGAAGGTCAAATGTGGGAGGGGGCTTGCCCCCGATAGCGCTGGGTCAGTTACAGACACTGAGGCTGACACACTGCAATCGGGGGCAAGCCCCCTCCCACATTTGATCTCTATAAGGTTGAAGATCGTGTCAGACGCGGAAGGCTTGAACGGCAGTGTTGAGCTGCCCACCTAGCACCAGCAAGTGCTCACCCTGGCTGCGGCCCTGGCCGATTCGCAGCAAGTTGTCCTCACCCAACTGATGAATCCGCTCACTGTTGTCGCGAATCTCGCTGACGGCGCCACTCTGCTGCGCGGTCACATCGGCGATGCGCACGGCGGTGTCGGAAATGGTCTGGATCGCCTCGACAATCTCATCCAGCGCACCGTCCGCCGCCTGGGCTTGCTGGGCGGTGGCTTCGGCGTGTTCGACCTGGGCCCGCATGCCTTGCACCGATTGGTGGGCGGCGCTTTGCAGCCCGGCGATCAAGGTCTGGATTTCTGCGGTGGCGCCAGCGGTGCGTTGGGCCAGCGAGCGCACCTCGTCGGCCACCACGGCAAAACCGCGTCCGGCCTCACCGGCACGGGCGGCCTCGATGGCAGCGTTGAGGGCCAGCAGGTTGGTCTGGTCGGCAATCGAGCGGATCACCGTGAGCACGCCGCCGATGGTGGCGGATTCCTCAGCCAGTTTTTCGATCATCTGCGCGTTTTGCTGCACTTCGCCCACCAGGGCACGCAGGCCGGTCAGGCTCAGGCCGATCACGCGCTGGCCTTGTTCCACGGCCTGGCCGGCACTGCGACTGGCGCCGGCAGCCTGGCTGGCATCACCGGCGACTTGCTGGATCGTCGCCTCCAGTTCACCCAATGAATCTCGGATTTGCGCAGTATCACCGGCCTGGCGTTCGGCGCCGTCGTGCAGGCCGCTGCTCAGTTCGGCGAGGGTACGGCTGCTGCTGGCAACTTCCTCGGCGTTGCCGCGAATGGTGCCGACCAAGTCCACCAGGTAGGTGCGCAGGCGGTTCAGAGACGCTTCGATATCGTGCAGTTCGCGATTGGTCTTGCCCAGGGCAATCGGCTGGCTGAAGTCACCCTCGGCCCAAGTCGACAGGGCCGGCGCCAGATTGGTCAGCACCCGCGCCAGCTTGCGTTGCAAGGTGTCGATCAGCAGCGCGATCAACAGGATCAGGCCAATCATCACCCCTTGCATCAGGCGCACTTCACCCTGGATTTGGCCATGTTGCGCGCGCACCACCGGTTCCAGTGCGGCGATGGCTTGCTGAACGGAGTTGATTTTCTGGTGGGTCTTGGCGGCCAGTTCGGTGCGTTGCTGGATCTGGTCGCGGGTGCGCTTGAGTTCGGCGGGGTAGCGGGTCAGCAGGCTATTGAGTTCACGCTTGAGGTCGACGCCGGTGTCCTGGGCTTCGGTTTTTTCGCTGTTCTGCAGCCCCATCAGCGCGGAAAAGTCATCGGCGCTGGATTCGGCGCTGGCCTTGACACCGAGCAACGGCAGTTGCTCCAACAGGTCGGCCTGGCTGCGGATAGCGCCGACTTCGCGTTCCACATCGTCGGCCAGTTCCGCACGCCCGCTGCTCACCAGTTTGTCGCGGGCCAGGGATAACTTGCCCAGGTGCTGGGAGGCGGCCAGCAACGGCGGCAGATAGCGCGCGGCTTCGGGAGAGTTCACGCCGATGGCGTACTGGCTCAGTTGCTCCAGGTTCGCGCCCAATTCACGTTCTGCCTGTAGCAGCAAGGCTTGCGGGTCGCCTGCCAGCTTACCGGCCGCCAGCAACTCAGTCTTGCTGAACGCATCCAGGTCCACCAGGCTCGGGCGCAGGTTCTGCGCAAGGTCCGCAGGCAACTCGTCCAGATGCTGCAACAGGCTCTCCAGGCTCTGGCCCGCGCTGCTCAAGCGCAGGGCGTCGCCGCTGGCCAGGTAATCGTCGATATTGCGTGCGGCTTCATTCTGGAACGTCTGCGACAGGCCCAGGTAGCGTTCCATCAGCAAATAGGGTCGCTCCAGCGCCCGTTGCGACCACCACAACGTCGCCCCCAGCGCCAGGCACACGGCCACCAGAAGAAGGGTATTGAGATTGGTCAGCAGCTTCAGGCGCATGCGGGGTTTCAACCGACAGCAAAAGATAAGTGCCTGAAGTTATTGCGTTTCCATTACAGCGTTATGACGGATTCAGTGGATTCCGGTGAAAAGATGGCACTTTGCTTTGATGCGCGTGCGGGTTGTACGCGATTGCGTCCCGCGTCCTTGGCGCGGTACAGCGCCTCGTCGGCCTGGGCGGCCATCATCAGGCTGTCGGAGCCGTCGCGCAGCTCCACCACCCCGGCGCTGAAGGTGCACCACAAATCCTGGGGTTGGGCCGGGTAATGGATTTCGGCAAAGCGCCCACGGATTTCATCCAATACTTTGCAGGCGGCTTCCAAATCGGTGTCAGGCATCACAATGGCGAATTCTTCACCGCCGTAGCGCCCGATGTAGTCGGTCTTGCGCAGGCGCTGCTTGAGAAACAGCGCCAGGCTCTTGATCACGCGGTCGCCCATGGGGTGGCCGTGGCTGTCGTTGACCCGCTTGAAGTGGTCGATGTCGAGCATGGCGAAGCTCAGCGGCTTGTTCTCGCGGCGTGCGCGGAAGCTGCAGTCTTCGAGCAGTTGCAGGATATGGGTGTGGTTGTACAGGCCGGTCAGGCTGTCGCGCACCATCCGCGCCTTGAGGTTGCGCGCCCGCGCCGCACGGTTGCGCACGGTGGTGATCAGGTGGCGCGGCTTGATCGGCTTGGTGAGGAAGTCATCGCCGCCTTCGCTCATGGCGTCCAGTTGCTTGTCCAGGTCGTCTTCGGCCGACAGGTAAATGATCGGCACGCTGACGTAACGGTCGTTATGGCGGATGACCTTGGCCAGTTCGGTGCCGGTACAGGCGGGCATATACATGTCGAGGATGATCAGGTCGGGCTGGAAGTCCGCCAGCTCGGCCATTGCCTGGATCGGCTCGATCAAGGTGCGGGTGACGATACCGGCGCTGTTGAGCAGCCGTTCGGTGTGCAGCGCCTGGGCCCGCGAGTCGTCGATGATCAGCACTTTATACGGCTCGTACTGGGCGACGCAGGTCAGCACTTCGATCTTTTCCAGCAAGCTGGAGGCTTCCAGCGTACCGGTGAGGAATTCCTGGCCTCCGGCGCGCACGGCGGCGAGGCGGGTCGGGGTGTCGGTTTCGTGCAGGCTGAAAAACAGCAGTGGCAGCTTCTGCTCCAGGCCTTCCTGGGCCTCGGCGGCGAGCTTGAGGCCCAGGCCGGCACCGCAGAAGTCCACGTCCATCACAATCGCCGACGGCAGGCGCTCGGCCATCGACGCGCGAAACGCCGCGACACTGTCCAGGGACTGGGCGCTCATGCCAAAGAACTCCAACTGCTTGGCCAGGCGCTCGGCACGGTCGTGATCAGCCAGCATCACGTAGATCGGCTTGCGCATCGGCGGCAGGAAGGTTTGCTCAAGCTGGTCGCCCTGGCGCAGCCCGGTGCGGGACAGGCGTTGCATCAGGCGGTTGAGTTCGGTGATCAGTTGGCTGCTCAGGCGCCCGCGGTTTTCGTCCACGGCCTTGAGGGATTCGCCGATGTGCTGCGCCAACTGGCTGTGTTCCGGCTGTTCGAAGCGTTCGGCAAAGCGCAGCAGGCGCAGATTGGCCTCGCTGAGTTCGGAAAGGTCGGTGCCGGACCACTCGCTGCGTTGCAGGCGCTGCCAGATCTCAAGAATTTGACGTGCCTGATGAATTACCCGCTGGGCAAAATGCTGCTTTAGGCGCTCACGGCTGGGGTCTTCTGGCTCGGTCATATCCTGACTACTAGTGAGGGTGCATGCTGAGGTCGACTGATGGCTCTATGCTAGCACCTCTTTCCCGTGGGATGAGTGTCATACGTCAATAAACTGTACGTGCGGAGTATTCAGTTGCTGACCCGCTGGTCGCGCGGCGTAAAAAGCGTGCATTCTTTATAGTCGAACACCCTCTGTGCGCCAGTTTGGCGAAAAGCCCCGCACGGGCGGGCACGATGGGGTAGGGTTGTGGTCGGAGTGTTTGAACGCACGCCATCAATTCAAGTGCATGAACTCAAGTGATTGAAAGGATATCGCCATGCTGGACTGGAAAAACCGTGCAGGCAGCGCCAAAGGCCCCGCCCCTGAGCCCAAGTCGGCCAACCGCAGCTATTTTCGTACCCTGCTGATGAGCCGTGCCGTGCTCAGTGTGCTCGGCCTGTACCTGTTGGTCACAGGCGCCTTGGGCTGGTACTGGAGCGAAGAGCCGGCGCTGTTCCCGGTCCAGCAGAACGCGCAGATTGCCGCCGAAAAAGACGGCAAGCAGATGGTGGTGGGCTTTACCACCGTCGAAACCCTCAAGACGGTGGTTGGCACCTTGCTGAACAAGCCGGGTGGCTACATTTCCAACGACCGCTTCCCGCCAGGCCTGTGGATGGACAACATGCCGAGCTGGGAATACGGCGTGCTGGTGCAGGTGCGCGACCTGACCCGCGCCCTGCGTAAGGATTTCGCCCGCTCGCAGTCGCAGTCGGCCGAAGACGCCGACTTGGCCAAGGCCGAGCCGCGCTTCAACTTCGATAACAAGAGCTGGGTGCTGCCATCCAGCGAGTCCGAATACCAGGAAGGCATCAACTCCCTGAGCCGCTATGAAGCGCGCCTGTCCGACCCGAACCAGAAAGGCGCGTTGTTCTATGCGCGGGCCGACAACCTGAACAACTGGCTGGGCGATGTCGCCACCCGCCTGGGCTCGCTGTCGCAACGCCTGTCGGCCAGTGTGGGCCGCGTGAAGCTGAACACTGCGCTGAAAACCGAAGCGCTGGCGCCGGGTGAAGTGCCGCAGGTCGATGAAGAAGTGGTGGAAACTCCATGGATGCAGATCGACAACGTGTTCTACGAAGCCCGTGGCCAGGCCTGGGCCTTGTCCCACCTGTTGCGCGCCATCGAAGTGGACTTTGCCGACGTATTGGCCAAGAAAAACGCCACCGTCAGCGTGCGCCAGATCATTCGTGAGCTGGAAGCCTCGCAGGAACCGGTGTGGAGTCCTATGATTCTTAATGGCAGTGGCTTCGGCGTACTGGCGAACCATTCGCTGGTGATGGCCAATTACATTTCCCGGGCAAACGCTGCAGTGATCGACTTGCGTCAGCTCCTCAACCAGGGTTGATGATGGACGCTACTCAAAAGGAGGCCGCCCACCGTGCGGCTTCCGACGCTGAACTGATCTGCTGGGTCGATGAGCATGACAACCTGCTCGGCGACCTTGTCAGGTCGGACCTGCGCCAGCGCGGCCTGATCGGCCGTTGCACCTTTATCTTTCTTTTCAATAGCGCCGGTGAGTTGTGTGTGCATCGGCGCACCTTGAGCAAAGCCCTGTATCCCGGTTACTGGGACACGGCGGCAGGCGGGATGGTGGCGGCGGGTGAGTCCTATGCCGCGTCGGCAGCCCGTGAGCTGGAAGAAGAGCTTGGGGTCAGTGGGGTGGCGTTGGTCGAACATGACCACTTCTACTTCGAAGATGGCGATAGCCGGCTCTGGTGCAAATCCTACTCAGCCGTGTGGGACGGGCCGCTGCGTCTGCAGCCGGAAGAGGTCATGGAAGCGCGCTTTTTACCTATCGACACCGTCCTGCAGGAGGCTGAGCAAAAGCCGTACTGCCCGGACGCCCAGGAAGGCTTGCGCCGCTATCTGGCCTCACGTCGCTAAAGTTGCATAAATTGGCGCCATTTGGCTCTTAGCAAGTCGGCTTTTTGTGGTTACACTGCGCGACTTTTCACCCGAACCGCCTTGGCGGCTCGGTAGCGCTGCCCCTGCCTGAGTGGGGCTTCGCGGTCGGTCAGTCTGATCGATCAGTCTTCATCCTCCCAAGAGGATTGCCGGTGGCCAAAAAAGCCGCATCCTTCGCCGCCCTTGGTGGCCTGGTATTTTCCACCGACGCAGGTCGACACTGCCCGGACTGTCGTCAGCCCGTGGACGCTTGCACCTGCAAACAGACCCTGATTCCCGAAGGCGACGGCATTGCCCGCGTGCGACGCGAGAGCAAAGGCCGTGGCGGCAAGACGGTGACCACCATCACCGGCGTGCCGCTGGCCGAAGACGCGCTGAAGGAGCTCGCCACCACGCTGAAAAAGCGCTGTGGCACCGGTGGCGCGTTGAAAGACGGCGTTATCGAGATTCAGGGCGATCACGTCGAGTTGCTGTTGGCCGAGCTGATCAAGCTCGGGTACAAGGCCAAGAAGTCCGGCGGCTGAAAGCCTCTTCCCGACCTGTGTCTAAACTCTGTCCTGCGCGCGGGGTCCTACCTTGCACGCAGGCAAATCGTCATTTTCATTCTTTAGACTGCGCCAGCCTCAACCAGAGGCGGCGCTTTCGCCTTCATTTATAGGGGACTTCGATGTCCGTACGACGCACACGCAAAGACGATGGCAGCCAATGGACAGTTGCGGACAGCCGCAGTGTTTACGGGATCCGCCATTGGGGGGCCGGGTATTTCGCGATCAATGAAGCCGGTCGCGTTGAAGTTCGTCCGAACGGCCCGAACAGCACGCCCGTCGACCTGTACGAGCAAGTCGACGAGCTGCGCAAGAGCGGCCTGTCGTTGCCGTTGCTGGTGCGCTTCCCCGACATCCTGCAAGACCGTGTACGCCAACTGACCGGTGCTTTCGATTCGAACATCGAACGCCTGGAATACCAGAGCAAGTACACCGCGTTGTACCCGATCAAGGTGAACCAGCAGGAGGCGGTGATCGAGAACATCATCGCCACCCAGAACGTGTCCATCGGCCTGGAAGCCGGCTCCAAGCCCGAGCTGCTGGCCGTGCTGGCCCTGGCTCCCAAGGGCGGCACCATCGTCTGCAACGGTTACAAGGACCGCGAATTCATCCGCCTCGCGCTGATGGGCCAGAAGCTCGGCCACAACGTGTTCATCGTGATCGAGAAAGAATCCGAAGTTGAGCTGGTGATCGAAGAAGCCGCCAGCCTCAAGGTCAAGCCACAGGTTGGCCTGCGTGTGCGTTTGTCTTCCCTGGCGTCGAGCAAGTGGGCGGACACCGGTGGCGAGAAATCCAAATTCGGTCTGTCGGCGGCGCAACTGCTGTCCGTGGTCGAGCGCTTCCGTGCGGCCGGCCTGGACCAGGGCATCCGCCTGTTGCACTTCCATATGGGCTCGCAGATCGCCAACCTGGCCGACTACCAGCACGGTTTCAAGGAAGCCATCCGTTACTACGGCGAGCTGCGCAACCTCGGCCTGCCGGTGGACCACATCGACGTGGGCGGCGGCCTGGGCGTTGACTACGACGGCACGCACTCGCGTAACGCCAGTTCGATCAACTACGACATGGATGACTATGCCGGCGTGGTCGTGGGCATGCTCAAGGAATTCTGCGACGCGCAGAGCCTGCCGCACCCGAATATCTTCTCCGAAAGCGGCCGTTCCCTGACCGCCCACCACGCCATGCTGGTGGTGCAGGTCACCGACGTCGAGAAACACAACGACGAAATCCCGACCATCGAAAACAAGGAAGCCCTGCCGGAAACCGTGCAATGGCTGGTGGACCTGCTCGGTCCGACCGACATCGAGATGGTCACCGAAACCTACTGGCGCGCCACCCACTACATGAGCGACGTGGCCACGCAGTACGCCGACGGCAAGCTGACCCTGGCCGAAAAAGCCCTGGCCGAGCAGTGCTACTTCGCCGTGTGCCGCCGCCTGCACAACTCGCTCAAGGCCCGCCAGCGCTCGCACCGCCAGGTGCTGGATGAGCTCAACGACAAATTGGCCGACAAGTACATCTGCAACTTCTCGGTGTTCCAGAGCCTGCCGGACACCTGGGCCATCGGCCAGGTATTGCCGATCCTGCCGCTGCACCGCCTTGACGAAGAGCCGCTGCGTCGCGCCGTACTGCAAGACCTGACCTGCGACTCCGACGGCAAGATCAAGCAGTACGTCGATGAGCAGAGCATCGAGACCAGCCTGCCGGTTCATGGCTTGAACGAAGGTGAGGACTACTTGCTGGGGATCTTCCTGGTAGGCGCTTACCAGGAAATTCTCGGCGACATGCACAACCTGTTCGGTGACACCGATTCGGTGAACATCTACCAGCGTGAAGACGGTTCGGTGTACAGCGCCGGTATCGAGACCCACGACACCATCGAAGACATGCTGCGCTATGTGCACTTGTCGCCGGAGGAGTTGATGACGCACTACCGTGACAAGTGTGCGAGCGCGAAGATCAGCGCCAGTGAGCGCACGCAGTTCCTGGATGCACTACGGTTAGGGCTGACGCGGTCGTCGTATCTTTCGTCGTAAGCTATGAGAGGGTAGGAGCGAGCACATTCGCCCCTACCCTGCTGTGGGGCTTGAGCGCCGAGTACGGGTCTTCATTTGAGCTATGTCACCTCGCCGGATGGGGCAGGTCAATCTACCCTGACGCATTGAGCGTACACACAGTTGCCTGGGTTATATCCAGCTCAATAGCTTGTCCCGGCGCCAGATTGCGTATCTGAGTTCGTTGCGTTACGGCCAATATGACCGCGGTGCCAAACGAGGGTCGAACCATCCATTCGCCCGATTGATTCGCCTGGCGATGACCCAAAGCAACAGACTGCGCACCGACATGAACACCAGGAAGGTAATCCACAGCCCGTGGTTGCCCAGGCCCTGCAATGCCCAGGCAACCGGTAGCACTGAAACCACGGTCAACAGCATCCCATTGCGCATTTCCCGCGCCCGTGTCGCACCAATAAACAAGCCGTCGAGCAAATAGCTCCACACCGCAATCAAGGGCAATACGGCCAGGTAGGGCAGGTAGATATCTGCCGTTTCGCGCACGCTGGGGATATCGGTTTGCATGGCGATAAACAGGTGGCCGCAGACCGTGAACAGCAGGGCAAAGCCGACGCTGGCAATCAGCGACCAACCGCCAGCGACGACCAGTGAACGTCGCATGGCCTGGCGGTCGTGGGCGCCGATGGCGTGGCCGCACAAGGCTTCCACCGCATGGGCCAAGCCGTCCAGCGCATGGGCTGTCAACAACAGGCCGTTGAGCAGCAGTGCATTGGCCGCCACGGTGGCATCGCCCAGGCGTGCACCTTGCACCGTGATCATGAAAAACACCGATTGCAGCGCAAGGCTGCGGATGAAGATGTCGCGGTTCACCGCCAGCAGCGGGCGCCAGCTTTCCCACTGTTTCAGCGCCGCCCAGGCGATATGGCCGGGGTAGGCGCGCAGGGCTTTTTGCGTCATCGCCAGGCCCAGCAAGGCGCCGGTCCATTCGGCAATCACGGACGCCCGCGCCGAACCGACCACCCCCCAATCCAGGCCCAGCACAAACCACAGGTTCAGCGCGATGTTGACCAGGTTGGTGGTCAGCAGGATCGCCAAGGGCGCGCGTGCGTTCTGCGTGCCGAGGAACCAGCCGACCAGTGCGTAGCTGGCAAGGGCGGCAGGCAGGCCGAACAGGCGCGTGTGGAAAAAGTCCTGGGTCAGTTGATTGAGTTCGGGGGAGGGTTGCATCCATTCCAATGCCAGATGGCTGAACGGAATGCCCACGCTGCCCAGCAGCATGGCCAACCCCAACGCCAGTAGCAGGCCCTGCAGGAGGATTTGTCGCAGCGCGGCCCCATCATTGCGCCCGGCAGCCTGTGCGGCAAAACCGGTTGAGCCCATGCGCAGGAAACCCATGGCCCAGGCCAGGAAGGTATACAGACTGGCGCCGACCGCCACCGCCCCCAGTTGATGGGCGTGGGGCAGGTGGCCGATGACCATGCTGTCGACCAGGGCCACGAGGGGCACCGAGATATTCGACAGGATCATCGGCGCGGCCAGGGCCCAGACGCGGCGGTGGGTAGGGCGGTGGCGCCAGTCGGTGAGTAGGGTGGGCATGGGGGCTCCTTGGGGGAGCGGCATTGTAACGGGCCCTTAATCTCACTGCAGAACCAATGTGGGAGGTGGCTTGCCCCCGATAGCGGTCTGTCAGCTGGAAATGTATCGGCTGACATACTGCCATCGGGGGCAAGCCCCCTCTCACATTTGGATCTCCAGCGTTTGTGGGATTTGGCTCCGTTCGCGTTCCTTCAAGAACCAAACCACCCTCCGTCGGTCAATGTGACCAGCACCACATCGGCCCCCTGCGGGCTGATATATAGTTCACCCCTCGGACCCCTCTCACAACGAGTGCCCCATGCTTAACAAAGGACTGTTCCTTGCTTGTGCGCTGGCCCTGCTGAGCGCCTGCGATTCCTCCGATAAACCGGCTGCCCCGACCGCTCCAGCAGCGGCGACGGTTGCACCCAAACCGGCCAAGGCGGCGGTGGACGTGGCGGCGCTGAAGCAGCGTTATGCCGGCCGTGAGTTGAGTGTGGTGGATGTGTCCGAAGTGCAGCTCGATGGGGCCAGCACCCTGTCCGTGAGCTTTTCCATTCCGCTGGATCCCGATCAGAAGTTCGCCGACAAACTCCACCTGGTGGACAGCAAGTCCGGCAAGGTCGATGGCGCCTGGGAAATCTCCGACAACCTCATGGAATTGCGCCTGCGTCACCTGGAGCCACAGCGCAAACTGGTGCTCACGGTGGATGCCGGGGTGAAGGCGGTCAACGGCAATACACTCGCCGCCGAGTACAGCGCCCGCCTGGAAACCCGCGACCTGCAAGCCACCGTCGGCTTCGCCAGCCGTGGCACCTTGCTGCCGACGCGTCTGGCTGAAGGGTTGCCGGTGATCGCGCTGAACGTCGACAAGATCGACGTCGAATTCTTCCGCATCAAGCCCGAATCCCTGCCGACTTTTCTCGCGCAGTGGGGGCGCAACACCAGCCTGCAGAGCTATGAGTCCCGCGAACTGCTGCCACTGGCCGACCTGGTCTACGGCGGCCGTTTCGACCTGAACCCGGCGCGCAACACCCGCGAAACCCTGTTGCTGCCGATCGCCGGCCTCAAGCAACTGCAGCAGCCGGGCGTGTACCTGGCGGTAATGCGTGCCTCCGGCACCTATAACTATTCCCAACCGGCCACGTTGTTCACCTTGAGCGATATCGGCCTGTCTGTGCACCGCTATGCCAATCGTCTGGATGTGTTCACCCAGGCGTTGGATGGCGGCAAGGCGCTGGACGGTGTCGACCTCGAGGTGCTCGACGCCGAGGGGCGTGTGGTCGGTCAGGGCAAGACCGAGAAGGGCGGCCACGCCGAGTTGCCGTTGCCGAAAAAGGCCCAGGTGTTGCTGGCCAAGCAGGGCGAGCAGACCAGCATGCTGCGCCTGGACAGTGCCGCATTGGACCTGGCCGAGTTCGATATCGGCGGGCAACCGTCCCACCCCTTGCAGTTTTTCGTCTTTGGCCCGCGTGACCTGTATCGCCCCGGCGAAACCGTGCTGCTCAACGCCCTGCTGCGCGACAAGGATGGCAATGCCGTCAAACCGCAACCGGTGAGCGTCGAAGTGCGTCGCCCGGATGAGCAGGTGAGCCGCAAATTCGTGTGGGATGCCGACGCCTCCGGTCTCTATCAATATCAACTGCAATTGGCTGGCGAAGCGCCAACCGGGCGCTGGCAGCTGGTGTTCGACCTGGGCGACGGCAAGCCGCAGCTGTATGAATTTCTCGTCGAAGACTTCCTGCCCGAGCGCCTGGCGCTGGAACTCAAGGGCAGCGATACCGCATTGAGCCCGGCGGATAACCCGGTGATTCAAGTCACCGGGCGCTATCTCTACGGTGCGCCGGCATCGGGCAACCGGGTCAGCGGGCAGGTTTATGTGCGGCCGTTGCGCGAAGCGGTCAAGTCGCTGCCGGGCTATCAGTTCGGCTCTGTCACCGAAGAAGAGCTGAGCCAGGATTTCGAACTGGACGAAAGCGTGCTCGATGCCAAGGGGCAGGAAGCACTGACCCTGGAAAGCAAGTGGGCCGAGGCCAAGTCGCCGCTGCAACTGATCGTGCAAGCCAGCCTGCACGAGTCGGGCGGGCGGCCGATCACTCGGCGCCTGGTACAGCCGATCTGGCCGGCCGAGCAACTGCCGGGCCTGCGCGGCTTGTTTGACGGCAAGGAAACCAATGGCGATGGCCCGGCGGAATTCGAAGTGCTGCTGGCCAACCAGGACGGGCAGAAGCTCGCCGCGCAGAACCTCAAGGTGCGCCTGGTGCGCGAGCGCCGTGACTACTACTGGAACTACTCCGAGAACGACGGCTGGAGCTACCACTTCAACGAGAAATTCCTCAACCTCGACGAGCAGACCCTGAACATCAAGGCCGGCGATACGGCCAAGGTCAGCTTCCAGGTGGAGTGGGGCCCTTACCGCGTCGAAGTGGAAGACCCGCAGACCGGCCTGGTCAGCAGCTTGCGCTTCTGGGCCGGCTACCAGGCCCAGGACAACACCGAAGGCGGCGCCGTACGCCCCGACCAGGTCAAGCTGGCGCTGGACAAACCGGCCTATGGCGACGGCGATACCGCCAACGTCACCGTCACCCCGCCCGCTGCCGGCAAAGGCTACCTGCTGGTGGAGTCCGCCGAAGGGCCGCTGTGGTGGCAGGAAATCGATGTACCGGCCGAGGGCAAAAGCTTCGCCGTGAAGCTCGACCCGAAGTGGTCGCGCCATGACCTGTACGTCAGTGCCCTGGTGATTCGCCCTGGCGAGCGCAAAGCCAACATCACGCCCAAACGTGCCGTGGGCCTGCTGCACCTGCCGTTGGATCGCACCCAGCGTAAACTCGGCGTGACCCTGGCCGCGCCGGAAAAAATGCGTCCCAAACAGCCGCTGACGGTGAAAGTCGCTGCGAAAAACGCCGATGGCAGCGTGCCGAAACAGGTGCACGTGCTGGTGGCAGCGGTGGACGTGGGCATCTTGAACATTACCGAATACCCGACGCCGGACCCTTACTCCAGCCTGTTCGGCCGCAAGGCTTATGGCGTGGACCAGTTCGACATCTACGGCCAGTTGATCGAAGCCGGGCAGGGGCGCTTGGCCAGCCTGGCATTCGGCGGTGACGCCGCGCTGGCCAAGGGCGGCAAGCGCCCGGACACCAGCGTGACCATCGTCGCCCTGCAAAGTGCGCCGGTGACCCTGAACGAGCAGGGCGAGGGCGAAGTCAGCGTCAATATCCCGGACTTCAACGGCGAACTGCGCCTGATGGCCCAGGCCTGGAGCGACGACCGCTACGGCATGGCCGAAGCCAAGACGGTGATCGCCGCGCCTTTGATTGCGGAGCTGTCGGCGCCGCGTTTCCTGGCCGGTGGTGACCAGACCACCTTGGCGCTGGACCTGTCCAACCTGTCGGGCAAGGCTCAGAAGCTGGATGTGCAACTGAGCGCCGAAGGGCAGTTGGAGTTGGTCAACGCTGGCGCGCAGACCGTCGAGTTGAAACAAGGCCAGCGCACCACCCTGCGCATCCCGGTGAAGGCCTGGGGTGGTTTGGGGCAGGGCAAGGTCAAGGTCACCGTGAACGGGCTGGACTTGCCGGGTGAAAACCTGCCGCCGTTCACTCGCGAATGGACATTGGGCGTGCGCCCGGCGTACCCGGCACTGCTCAAGCATTACCGCGCGGTGCTCAAGGATCAGCCGTGGAGCCTGCCGGCGGGCACGCTCGATCAGTTCGATTCATCGGGGCGCCAGGCACTGTTGAGCCTGTCGAGCCGGCCGCCGCTGAACCTGGGTGCTCAGATCAGCGCACTCAAGGCCTACCCCTATGGTTGCCTGGAACAGACCGCGAGCGGCCTGTACCCGTCGCTGTATGCCGACGATGCGCTGCTCAAGCGCCTGTCGATCAAGGGTGAGTCGGACAGTGAGCGTAAACGCAAGATCGAGTTGGGCATCGAGCGCCTGCTGGGCATGCAGCGCTACAACGGCAGCTTCGGGTTGTGGGGCGCCGATGGCGAAGAAGAATACTGGCTGACGGCCTACGTCACCGACTTCCTGCTGCGTGCCCGCGACCAGGGTTTTGCCGTGCCGCCTGAAGCGTTGAAGAAAGCCAGCGAGCGCCTGTTGCGCTACGTGCAGGAACGCAATCTGATCGACGTCGACTACAGCGATAACGCCGACCATACGCGCTTCGCCGTACAGGCCTACGCCGGCATGGTGCTGGCGCGCAGTCAGCAGGCGCCGTTGGGGGCGCTGCGCAGTATCTTCGATCGACGCAGCGATGCGCGCTCCGGTTTGCCGCTGGTGCAGTTGGCTATCGCGCTGCAGAAGATGGGCGACCAGCCGCGTGCGGACCAGGCCTTGCTCGCTGGGCTGGCGGCGCAGCGTAACGCCAACGAGTGGCTGGCCGACTACGGCAGCCCATTGCGCGACCAGGCAATGATCCTGGCCCTGCTGGAAGAGAACGACCTGGCCAAGGGCAAGCGTGAGGAGCGTTTGTTTACGCTGTCGGATCAACTGGCGGCCAGCCCGTATCTGTCGACCCAGGAGCGCAACTCGCTGTTCCTGGCGGGGCGCCTCGGGTTTGCCAGGCCGGATGCGAACTGGCAGGTGTCGCTCACTGGCAGTGGCGGCGTGCAGGAGTTGAACAATCAGCAATCGACGCTGGAGCTGGAAGGCAAGCTGCTGTCCAGCGATCTGACCTTGAGCAATCAGGGCGAGACGCCGGTGTACCAGCAATTGACGATCTCGGGTTATCCACAGGTGCCCCCGGCTGCCGGCGGCGACAACCTGAGCATCCGCCGCGAATACCTGGGCATGAACGGCCAGCCGCTGAACCTGCGCAACCTCAACAGCGGTGAGCTGGTCCTGGTGCACCTGGCGGTCAGCGCCAAGCAGCGTGTGCCGGATGCCCTGGTGGTAGATTTGCTGCCGGCCGGCCTGGAAGTGGAAAACCAGAACCTGGCGCAAAGCGCCGCCAGCCTGGAAAACGCCAGCAGCCAGGTGAAGGAATGGCGTGAGTCGATGCAGAACGCCTCGCTCAAGCATCAGGAGTTCCGTGACGACCGCTATGTGGCAGCGATCAACCTGGACGGTTCCGGTACCACGCACCTGCTGTACCTGGCGCGGGCGGTGACGCCGGGGACTTATCGTGTGCCGCCGCCGCAGGTGGAGTCGATGTACCGGCCGAACTGGCAGGCGGTGGGGGAGACGCCGACCGATCTGGTGATCAAGGGGCGTTAATGTAAAACGGGGCCTCAATGTGGGAGGGGGCTTGCCCCCGATGGCGGTGGATCAGTCAGCTTATCTGTAGCTGACCCACCGCTATCGGGGGCAAGCCCCCTCCCACAGGTGATTTGCGGTGTTTTGGGGTCAGTGGACGACCCAGCTCAGAAGCCACAGGCCCAGCAGCAACCAGATAATCCCCATGATGATCGACGCCCGCATGAAGGCGCGCACCGCCGAGTACAGCAGCATCAGGCCGATGATCAGGGTGAGGATGCTGATGATCGAGGTATCCATGCCCAAGGTGCGGGACAGGCCATCGATGAAGTTGCCACCGGCATGGGTCAGCGCACCAAACAGGCCGCTGAGCCCGTCGACGATAAAACGGATGACCGAACCGAGCGCCTGGCCCAACCATTCGAAAAAGCTTTCTACCTGCATGTGTGTGTCCTGATGAGAAGGTGGGCGTATCTGTGCCTTTGGTTGTTATTGCAACAGGCTAGTTCCCTACCAGCATAGAGGTTTGCCCGTTTGAGTTTGCGTTTAGTTGCCCGCTGGACCCTGGCCAGCCTTTTGTTGGTGATCGCCCTGCTCTGGCTGGCCGACCGCATCTGGCCGTTGCCCTTGCCCAAGGATGACCTGGCGCGGGTGGTGCTGGCCGAAGATGGCACGCCGTTGTGGCGGTTTGCCGATGCCAACGGTGTGTGGCGCTACCCCGTGCAGACCCGCGAGGTGTCGCCGTATTACCTGGATGCGCTGCTCACCTATGAGGACCGTTGGTTCTACCAGCACCCCGGCGTGAATCCGCTGGCGCTGGTGCGGGCGACCTGGCAGAACCTGACCGGCGCGCGGGTGGTGTCGGGCGGCAGCACCTTGTCGATGCAGGTGGCGCGCTTGCTGGATCCGCATTCGCGCACTTTCCACGGCAAATTGCGTCAGTTGTGGCGCACGGCACAGCTGGAATGGCACCTGTCCAAGGAAGAAATCCTCAACCTCTACCTGAATCGCGCCCCGTTTGGCGGTACGTTGCAGGGCGTGGCCGCCGCCAGTTGGGCGTACTTGGGCAAGTCGCCGTCACAGCTGACCCACGCCGAAGCCGCCTTGCTCGCCGTGCTGCCCCAGGCGCCCAGCCGCTTGCGTCCGGACCGCCACGCCCAACGCGCCCAGGACGCCCGCGACAAAGTGCTGCGCCGCCTCGCCGAATTCCAGGTGTGGCCGCAAGCCGCCGTCGATGAGGCCCTGGAAGAACCGCTGTTGCTCGCGCCGCGCCTGGAGCCGAGCCTGGCGCCCTTGCTCGCCCGGCGCCTGAACCGCCCCGACAGCCCGTCGCTGATCCGCACCACCCTGGACGCCACCCTGCAACGTCGCCTCGAAGATTTGCTGTTGGGCTGGCGCGCGCGTTTGCCGGAGCACACCTCCGCCGCGATCCTGGTGGTGGAGGAGGAAACCATGGCCGTGCGGGCCTACCTCGGTTCGGTGGATATCAACGACGCCAAGCGCTTCGGCCATGTGGACATGATCAGTGCCCTGCGTTCGCCGGGCTCCACGTTAAAGCCGTTTTTGTACGGCATGGCGTTGGACGATGGGCTGATCCACTCCGAATCCCTGCTGCAGGACGTGCCCCGACGGTATGGCGATTACCGGCCGGGCAACTTCTCCATGGGCTTCACCGGTGCAGTGCCGGCCAGTACGGCGCTGTCCAGCTCGCTCAACCTCCCGGCGGTACAGTTGCTGGAAGCCTATGGGCCGAAGCGGTTCGCCGCCGAAATGCGCATCGGCGGCGTGCCGCTGGCATTGCCGGCATTGGCCGAGCCGAACCTGGCGCTGATCCTGGGGGGGGCGGGCAGCCGCCTGGAAGACCTGGTGAGTGGTTACAGCGCCTTCGCCCGGGACGGCAAAAGCGCCACCCTTCGCTTGCAGCCGGACGATACGCTCAGGGAACGGCCATTATTGTCGCCAGGGGCCGCCTGGATTGTGCGGCGCATCCTCAGCGGCCAGGCGCGACCCGACCGCGACCCGCGTGCCGAGTTGGTGCAGCGCCCGGTGCTGGCCTGGAAGACCGGCACCAGCTACGGCTTTCGCGATGCCTGGGCGATCGGTGTGGGGCCGCGTTACCTGATCGGCGTGTGGATCGGCCGCCCGGATGGTACGCCGGTGCCGGGCCAGTTCGGCCTGGCTTCGGCCGCACCGCTGATGTTGCAGGTGCACGATGTGCTGACCAACCGCGACAGCCAGCGCGGTATCACTGCACCGGTCAAGCCGGTGCCGGCAAATGTCGGTGTGGCCGCGATCTGTTGGCCGCTGGGCCAGCCGATGAACCGCAGCGATCCCAACTGCCGCCGCCAGCGCTTTGCCTGGACCCTGGACAACACCACGCCACCCACTTTGCAGGCGTTGGACCAACCGTTGAGCGTGGGTTTGATGGAAAGTGTGTGGGTCAATGCCAAGGGCTTGCGGGTGGACGCCCGTTGCCCCGGTGCCGAGCCCAGGAGCATCGCCCTGTGGCCCGCGCCCCTGGAGCCTTGGCTGCCCAGGGCCGAACGCCGCGAAGCGCGCATTCCCGCGGCCGACCCCGATTGCCCGCCACCGGCGCTGGCCGCCTCTTCACCTTTATCCATCGTTGGCGTGCGTGAAGGTGACCAACTGCGCCTGCCCGCCGCCAGCCAACAGGCGCTGCGCCTCAAACTCTCTGCGTTGGGCGGCAGCGGCCGGCGTTGGTGGTTCCTTAACGGCGCGCCCCTGGGCGACAGTGCCAACCAGGACTTTATCAATGCCAGTTTCGAGCAACTGGGGCGCTATCAACTCAGTGTCCTCGACGAAGCCGGGCAGACCGCGCGCGTCGAGTTCAGCGTCGTTGATTAGATCGCTATCGAGGGCAAGCCCCCTGCCACACTGGGATGTGTTGGCCTATCAAAGGTGGGAGGGGGCTTGCTCCGGTGACGGCCCAAAGGTTCACTTGCCTTGAAGGCCATTCCCCCCGAAGCTATCCACCTTCAGGAGCCTGCCACATGAACCTCGAACACCTCACCGAACGCCTGCACCGCATCCGCGATACCAACGACTGGAAGCAGTTCCACAGCCCCAAAAACCTGGCCATGGCCGCCAGCGTGGAAATGGCCGAGCTGGTGGAGATCTTCCAATGGCTGACCGAAGACCAGTCGCGCCAGCTGCCGGCCGACAAACTCGCCCATGCCGGGCAGGAAGTCGGCGATATCGTGCTGTACCTGCTGTTGCTGTGCAGTGAGCTGGGCCTGGACATGAACGAAGTGGTGCACGCCAAACTGGCCGACAGCGAACGGCGGTTTGCCCATGAGTGACCGTCATTTCGACCAGTTGGCCACGCGCTTCGCCGAGAAAATCTACGGCGGTGCCAAAGGCGCGATCCGCCTGGCGGTGCTCCAGGCCGACCTCACCGAAGCCCTGCCAAAGCGCCCGCTGCGTGTGCTGGATATTGGCGCGGGCCTGGGCCATATGTCGTTGTGGCTGGCTGAGCAAGGGCATCAGGTGACCCTGGCCGAACCCGCCGAACCGATGCTCGAAGGCGCCCGCCAACGTTTCGCCGAGGCGGGGCAGACCGCGACGTTTATCCATGCGCCCTGGCAAGACCTGCTCGGCCAGCTCACCGAACCCTACGACCTGGTGCTGTGCCATGCCGTGCTGGAATGGCTGGCCGAGCCCCATGCAATCCTGCCGGTACTGCACCAACTCGCGGCGCCGGGTGGGTGGCTATCCCTGGCGTTCTACAACCGTGATGCGCTGATCTATCGCAACCTGCTCAAAGGCCACTTCCGCAAAATGCGCAAGAATGACATGGCCGGCGAAAAGCAGAGCCTCACGCCGCAACAACCGCTGGACCCACGAGAATTGGCGGCGCAACTCGAAGGCTTTTGGCAGGTCGAAAGCCAAAGTGGCGTGCGGGTGTTCCACGACTATATGCCGGTGGAATTCCAGGCCCGTGCGGATTTGCAGGACCTTGTAGAGATGGAACTCGCTCACCGTCGTCACCCAAGCTTTGCCGGACTTGGGCGTTATTTGCACTGGATCTGCCGTCCGGTTTAGGCGGGCCAGTCTGGGGAGGTCGAAATGCGTCGTCTCTGTTTGATCCTGTTGTCCCTGGGGTTGGGCGCCTGCTCAAGCCCCAACCCTTATGTTGCCGCGTCGGCGCCGATCCCACCGGCACCGCCCCAGGCCGCCCACACCTTTGATACCAGTGCCTACCCGGCGCCAGTGCGTGATTACGGCGCCTACCGCAATTGGGCCTGGCGCAACGGCCAGCTGCCGGCGGGCACTGCCTGGGCCGATTCGGCGCAGATCGCCGAAGCGGTCAGCGGCGCCCTCGACCAGCGCGGCCTGCGTCCCTTGCATGACAACCGCCCGGCGGACCTTTTCGTCAGCGCCGACGTGCGCCTGGAGAAGCGTCTCAAGCAAGTCCAGGATGACTACGGCTACGGTTATGGCGGCTATAACCGCTACGGCAACGGTTATGGCATGTACAACTCGGTGCCGATCGTGCGCACTTATGAAGTCCAGGTCGTGGTGGTGCGCGTCAACCTGTTCGATGCCCGCACCGGTCAGCCGGTGTGGAGCGCCAGCGCAGAGACGGGCAGCCAGGGAAGCCTCAGTGAACGGGCGGATGCCTTGCGCCAGGCGGTGCAGAAGGCAATGACGGCGTATCCTCCCAGTTAACCGCTATTCTCATCTTTGGCGCGGGTCGCTCTTTGGAGAACAACCATGTTTCGTCGTATCGCTACGCTCGCTTTTGTTGTGCTGCTAGGCGGTTGCCAGACCAGCCAGGTCAACCACGACTTTGACGCCAGCCGGGACTTCGGTGCCTACCGAAGTTGGGCCTGGAAAGACCCGGCCCTGCAATACCGCCCGGATGACCCGCGCATCAAGAGCGACCTCACTGAACAACGCATCCGCCAGGCCGTGGGTGAACAACTCGACCAGCGCGGCCTGCGCCCTGCGGCGCCGGGCACCAGGGCTGACCTGAACGTGCAGGCCTACCTGATCGTCGAAGACCGCCAGCAGCAGGTCACCACCAACTACGGCGGCGCCTGGGGCGGCCCGTGGAATGGCTATTGGGGCGCGCCGATGTACAACGAAACGCGGAACATCACCTACAAAGTGGCGACCATCCAGATCGACCTGCTCGATGGCAAGGACGGCAAACTGGTCTGGCGCGGCAGCGACGAACAGATGATGGCCACCTCGCCCAACCCTCAGGACCGTGACAAAGCCATCCGCACCACCGTCACCCGCGTCCTCTCCAGCTACCCCCCTCACTAACCTCTGCGGGCGCAGGCTCGCTGTGGCAGGCGGGCTTGCTGTGGAGAGCAGGCTTGCCGTGGCGAGCAGGCTTGCTGTGGCGAGCAGGCTTGCCCTGCGTTGGGCTGCGAAGCAGCCCCCTCAACCCCCCCCCTCAAACCGATTTATGGCAACGGGCCAGCCCTTGTCTACACTCAAAACCATCTACGGAGAGTAAGCGCTAAGGAGTGCCTGATGTCTCCCCGACTTGGTTACAGGCAGCGTGGTGCGATTGGCCTGATGGCGGCAGCTACCCTGGCCCTGGCCATGGTCTTCATGCTGCTGGCGGTAGACAGCGGCCGTCTCTATCTGGAAAAGCGCAAGCTGCAGTCCGTCGCCGACAGCGCCGCGCTGGAAGCCGCCAGCCGTGGCGGCCTGTGCACACCCGCCACCACCGCCAATGACTACGCCGTGCAGAACGCCACACGCAACGGTTTCAGCGTGGTCGCTGGCGACAGCAGCCGTGGCCTGGCCGTCACCTGCGGCACCTTGACCACCAATGCCGGCAATGTCCGTGTATTCACTGCCGACGCCACCAAAAGCGATGCCGTGCGCGTGGTCGCCACGCGCAGCGTAATCACCAGCATCGCCAGTGGGCTGTGGGGCATGTTCAGTGGTGCGCCGGTCTCCACCCAGATGACGCTGAGTGCCACCGCCGTGGCCGCCTATGCACCGCCGGTGGCGCAACTGACGATTCGCAGCAGCCTGGCCTCAGTGAACTCCGGCAACTCCCCGCTATTGAACATGGTCATCGGCAATCTGCTGGGCGGCAGCCTGTCCCTGACCGCTGCGGGCTGGAATGGCTTGCTGACGACGAACGTGAACCTGCTCGGTTACCTGGACCAGTTGGCGGTTCAATTGAACGTCAAGGCGGGGGACTACGACGCGTTGCTGAGCACCGCCGTATCCGCCAGCCAGTTGCTCGACGCAGCGGTGAAGGTTCTGCAAAAAAACGGCGCGGTCGCCACGGCGGTGATCAACGATGTCATTTCAGTGAAAGCCATTGCCCCGAATACCCAGCTTTTGAAGGTGGGCGATCTGTTGAAGGTCGCTACCGGTACACCAGCGGCTGCCTTGAATACCAGTGTGCAGCTGTTTCAGTTGCTGGAGACCGTGGCGCAGCTATCCAGTAGCAAAAGTGCGGTCGGTGCGGCAGCGCAGGTGAATATTCCTCTGGTTGGCACCGTCTCGGTCCAGACCAAAGTCATCGAGCCGCCGCAACTGTCTGCGTTTGGCAATCCGGCCAAGGCCAAGGCTGGGCTTTTGAATAATCCGCCGACGGACCAGATTTTTGTACAAACTGCCCAGGTACGCACTTTGATCACCATCGATGCGCCGATCATCAAGGTGGTCTCGGGGGTTTCATCGATACTGACCGGGCTGGCGACGCCTGTGTCGAAGGTGGTCGGCGGTTTGCTGAACCTGAACCTGCTCGATGTGGTGGCCGGTGTCGTGTGCATAGTCGGGTGCAATGTGGCTGATGTGGATATCACCACGACTTTATCCATCTATATCGAGGCGGCCAGCGCGGAGAGCCACGTGACAGACTTCAGTTGCGCCACACCGGCCACCAAGTCGTTGACGGTGCAGGCCACCACGTCACTCGCCACCCTGGGCGTCGGCTATGTTGATCCGGTGTCGGCGTTTTCATCGTCTGCGCCTGTCAATGTGCAGCCGGTGCGGCTGATCGACTTTGGCCAACGCTTTTGCCTGCTGACCCTGGTGTGCGGGCCTCGCACGGCCGGCGTTGGCGGTGGCTTGAACCTGAGGGCGTTGTCCACCGTGGGGGCGCAAACCAATACGGTGTTGTTTTCGCCGGTGAATGACGTCAATGCGGCGACGATCTACAAAAGCCCACCCGGCACCGCCAATATCGTTAACAGCCTGGGCGCTACCTTGAACGGCCTGCAGGTCACCTATGTCCCACCTACGGGGAGCACGCCCGCTACGCCGAACAGTACAGTCACCGGTGCACTGGCGACCATCGTCAGCTCGGTGGTCAGCCTGGTCCAGAACGTCCTGGCGCCGATCCTCGACCCTATCGTCAATACGTTGCTCGCAGCGCTGGGCGTCAACCTCGGCAACGCCGAAGTCGGCGCCAACCTCAGTTGCCACATGGGCCGCGCCTATCTGGTGATCTAGCTGATCGGCAGCTCCACACAAAACTTCGCGCCGTGCTCGCCATTGGCGACGCTCAAGCGTCCGCCCATGTTTTCCACAATGCCGTAGCTCACCGACAACCCGAGCCCCGTGCCCACGCCGATCGGCTTGGTGGTAAAGAACGGCTCGAAAATCCGCTCCAGCAACCGTGGGTCAATCCCGCCGCCGTTGTCTTCCACCCAGATCCGCACATGGCGGCTGTCCTGTTCGCAATGCACTGCGATCCAGGGACGAAATTCGGGGTGTTTTCCCCGTTTGCTCAACAGCGCGTCACGGGCATTGACCATCAGGTTGATCAACACCTGTTCAAGCTGATCGACATAGCCTTTGACCTGGACCTGGACGTCCGCCGGGGTGATCCGCAGCTCAACGCCCTTGCCGCGCAGGCCCTCGCCGAGCAGTGACAGCGTGCCTTCCACGGCCTGTGACGGGTCGAAGGGTTGCTGTTCGATTTCCGAGCGGCGGCCGAACACCCGCATATGGTCCACCACCCGCGTGGCGCGCTGCACCTGGGTGTCGATGCGTTGGAGTTTTTCGGTGAGGTAGTCGATCTGCGCATCGCCGTTGCCCAGGCGCTTGAGCACATTGACGATGGCCATGCGCATCACGTTCAGCGGCTGGTTGATTTCATGGGCCAGACCGGTGGCCATTTCGCCCAGGGTGGCCATCTTGGCGCTTTGCGTCAGTTGCTGCTGGGAGCGGCGCACTTCGGTGTTGTCACGGCCCACCGCCTGCACCTCCACCAGCGAGCCCTGTTCATCGAACACGCCACGGTCCGACCAGACCCACCAGGCGTGTTCGCGCCCCGGCAGTTCAAGGCTGATTTCGGCGGTGCTGACCGGGAATTCCGCGCTCAATTGGCCGATACGCTGCACAAACGCCTGGCGCTGTTCCTGCGACATCCAGTGGCCCAGGTTCAGCCCTGGCAGCTCTGCGGGCGGGCATTCCAGGTAATTGGCCAGCGGTGTGTTGCCGAAGGTCAGGGTCAGGTCGGGGCGATAGCGGCAGATCATTGCCGGGGAGTCTTCGACCAGGATGCGATAGCGTTCTTCGCTCTGCTTGATCTGTTCGGCGGCCAGGGTCGCCTCGGTGACATCCAGCCACAGGCCGACAGCTTCCACCGGCAGGCCCAAGTCATCGCGCAGCAACTTGGCCTCGTCCAGCAGCCAGTGGTAGTGGCCCTGTTTGTCGCGCAGGCGGTAGCGACTGCGTACGCTGCCTTCGCGCAGCAACTGGCGGCTGCGCTCGAAGTACCGGTCGCGGTCTTCGGGGTGGATCAAGGACGCCAGGCTGTCGTGGTTGCACTCGGCCAAGGTCCAGCCCAGCAGCGGTAGCAGGCTGTCGCTGAAAAAAGCCGGATGCAGGGCGCCGTCGACATAGCGCTGCACATAGATCACGGCCGGTGAGCTGGCGATCAGGTTGTCCAGGCGTGCATGGGCGGCGGCGGCTTGCAGTTGCTGGTTCTTGATGTCGCTGATGTCGAGCATGAAACCGATCCAGCGGCGGCTGTCACCCACGCCAAGCACCTGGCCCTGCACGCGATACCAGAGCGGGTGGTGCTCGGCGTCGGTGCGTTGCAGGCGCACGCTGGTCAGCAAGGGTTTGCCCAGGGCCAGCAGGTCGTGCAGACGGCTGTCGAGGGCCTGGCGATCGGCGGGGTGAATCAATTCCAGCCATTGGCTCAAAGGTTGTAGGGTCGGACCGTCTTCCAGGCTGAGGCTGTGCAGCAACTGCGGGGCCAGCTGGATTTCGTGGGTGGCCGGCAGCAGCTCCCACCAGCCGGTGCCGAGCAGGCCCTGCAACGCCTCCATGCGGTCGAGCTGCTGGTGATAGCGCTGCTCGCGCAGCCGGCTCAGCAGGGGGGCGGCGAGGGCGGCGGTGAGATTCAGCCAGTCGCGGTCGTTGGTGTGCTGCTGGCCGTTGTATGGGCCACAGAGCAACCAGGCGGCGACGCCCTGACTGTCACGGTAAGGCACCAGAAAACCGTCGGCATCGCCGAATATACTGTGCAGACGCGGGTTATCGCTGCGCTCCCGGGCCAGGCTCAACGGTACGTTGCCATTGACGCTGTCCAGGCTGATGCCCAGGTGTTGGCCGGCCTGCCACAAGGCGGGGGCGTCGTGGGCGGCGTACTGGCTGTAGATCCGCCAACCCCGGTCTTCGTCATCGAGCAGGGCCAGGGCAACGCAGGGGATGTGCCAGCGCTGGGCCAGGCTGCGCAGGTGCTCGTTGAACACCTCGGGCAGGCGGGTCAGGCTGCACACCCGCAACTGCTCGCTCATCTGGCAGGCGAGTTGATGGTTCTGTTCGCGGTGCTGGGCCAGTTGCCGGCCGGCCAGTAAATCACCCACGTCCTGCAGGCGCAGACTCCATTCATCACCGTCGGGTTCGATCCAGCCGCGAGTGTGCAGCACCTGGCCGGTTGCGCCCTGGAAGTCCAGGTCCAGGTTCTGGTGTTGCCAGTCGGCAGGGCTGCCTTCGATATCCAGGGCACTGTCGGCGCACAGCAGCTCACGCAGTGGCGGCCGACGTTCGCCGATGGCGTGGGTCGCCAGCTGTGAGCGCAGGGTGCCGCGGATACCCAGCACGTGGCCTTGAGCATCCAATTGCACCTGCAGGCCTGGCATGGGCATGCCCGGCATATCGAGGGGCGGCGCGCTGACGCGGCCGAGCAGGCGGCCGAAGAGTTTGTCCCCCGACGTCAAAACTGCAGACTCGAACTGGCGGACAGGTTGGCCGGCAGGCTCGGGACGGTGCCGATCCCCGGCAGCACCAGCGCCGGGAACACGGAATAGAGGTTGGTAGTCGGGTAGTTGATTGCCACGGTCAGCGTGGTCGTGGCGCCGTTATAGGAACTGCTGATGTAACTGGGGGAGAACTGGAAACTGCTCGGGATCCATTTCAACTGCTCTATCACAGTGGTTTTGGCACGGTCGGTCACCTGCGTGCCGTAAGCGGTGCCGGCGGCTATCGGGTCCACCGACAGGGCCTGGCGCACGGCCTCCGCCGCCGCCTGGTTGAACGACTGCATCAACAGCAACGGCAGGCTATAGCTGATCAACCCGTAGAACACGGCAAAAAAGATCGTGAAGACCAGGGCGAACTCAATCGCCGCCGCACCTTTTTGCTTTCCAGGCAGGCCTGTTTTCATGACTGCGTCTACCCTGACGGCTACTACTTGATATCAGCATAGAATCAATCAGCGAAAAGGGATGTTTTTTACGTGATCCACGGCGTGGTGATACTGCTCTGGCTGGTCCTCTGTGCGTGGCAGGATATCCGCCAGCGGCAGATCGCCAATGGCTTGACCCTGACGGCAGCGCTGTTGGCACTGATCTTCTTGCTGTGGACGGGCACGACCTGGCTCGGAGCGCCCGCCAGCGAGGGCGGTTGGGCGTTTGCCCTGGCCCTGTTGTTGACCTTGCCCGGGTATGCGCTGGACCGCTTTGGTGCGGGAGATGTGAAGCTGCTGGCTGCCCTGGCCCTGGCCAGTACGCTGGACTGTTTGCTGTGGTCGTTGATCGGTGCGGCGCTCTTTCAGGCGTGCTGGGTGCTTGTGAGTCAAAGGCTTGGGGCGCGTCGGGGGAGGGCAGATGCGCAGGTGTCGACCAAACAGCCATTTGCCCCCTTTGTCCTGACAGGATTTGTGCTGTACTGGCTTTGGATCCATTAGTCGAACAACCGCTCTACCGCTATGTACATAGTCGAAAAGTACGTCTACGTTTATGAAGTATCCGTAAGTTGTTTTTTGTCCAAATGGATGGGTCGCCCATTTGCTTGCCAGGCATGGAGTAGCGCGTGAACAAGCTTACCTCGGCAGTAAAAGTGCTCGTGGTCGACGATCAGCCGTTGATCGTGGAAGAGCTCTGCGAATTTCTTGAAGGCAGCGGCTACCGCTGCGCCCCATGTGAGTCCAGTCGACACGCCTTGCAGCGCTTCAGTGAAGACCCCGAGATCGGCCTGGTGCTGTGCGACCTGCATATGCCGGACATGGATGGCATCGAGCTGGTGCAGGCCATGCAGAAGGTCGCGGGCAAGCAGCGCGCGTTCGAGGCCATCATGCTCACCGGGCGTGCCGACAAACAGGACGTGATCAAGGCCCTGCGCGCGGGGATCTCGGATTACTACCAGAAGCCGATCAACCTCGATGAGTTGCTCGAAGGCCTGCAACGCCAGGAAGCGGCGCTGGAGGAGCGGCAAAAAGAGCTGCACCTGGGGCACCTGAACCAGAAGCTGCAATACCTTTCCGAATCCATCAACGATTTGTACCATGACCTCGACAAAGTGCGGCGCAGCCCTGGCGCCGGCTTGGCGGATGAGGGCGAGCCGGTCGTCGATGATGCCGGGCCGATCGAAATCCCGACCATCTTCAACCAGCTGTCGCCGCGCCAGCTCGATGTTGCGCGCCTGGTGGGCAAGGGCCAGACCAACTACCAGATCGCCTGTGAACTGGGGATCACCGAGAACACCGTCAAGCTGTACGTGTCCCAGGTGCTGCGCCTCACCCATATGCATAACCGTACCCAGCTGGCACTGGCCCTGTCGCCGACTATCTCGGCGCCGCGGCAACGGGTGACGGCGCACTGACGGTTACTGACTCTTCCCACCCTTGGAAGACCCGCCGGATTGCGACTCGAAGAACTCCGGAATCGGATGCTTGTTGCTGTCCAGCCAACGCTGCATGGCCTGTTCCCGTTCTGCGGGCGTGGTTCGTTGCGGCGTGGCGGAAGCTGCGCGCCCATCGACCTGCAAGGCCATCCAGTTTTCCGTCTCCGCCTGATAGGGGGACGACGGGCCCGGCTCGATGGCCAGTGCGCTCAGCGGTAGCAGCGCCAGTGCGATTAAGTAATGTGCTGTCATCTCGCTCTCCTTACTTCAGGGTCACCGGCAGGGCCTGGCTGACTGCCGCGACTTTGCGTGCCGCCACGCCGGTGGCCTTGAGTTTCTCCGCGCGGGCCTGGGCCTCGGTGAACTGCTCGCGGCTCAGGCCCAACTGGCTGACGACCTTGGCCGCTTGCCCCCAGTCGTTCTGGTAGATCAACAGTGTGACCAGGTTGACGGCGGCCAGCGGGTCGCCTTGCTTGAGTTCGATGGCGGTCATGAATTCAAAGCGGGCGTCTTCCACCCGTAATTGGTTGAGGTAGACCACGCCCAAGTCATTGCGGATCTTTTCGTCAGTGGGGGCCAGCTGCGCAGCCCGTTGCAAGTGGGTCATGGCCAGGCCGTTGTCGCCGCTGGCGGCCGCCAACTGCCCGAGGCCGTGCTCGCCTTCGGCCGTCATGCAGGTGCCGAGCAGGCTGCGGTATAGCGGCTCGGCTTCGCTGCGCCCGAGCAGGCGATAAGTGCGGGCCTTGCGCTGGCGCACCTGGGGCAGGGACTCGGGCAGGTTTTGCAGGTTGGCCAGGCTGGCGTGCAGCTTGCCTTCGTTGGCCAGGTCGTCGGACAGGTTCAGCGCCAGCTCCTGGTCCGCGCTCGGCTTGGTGCAACTGCCCGGTGAGGTCAGCGCCGCCCAGGGCGATTGGCCGTTGGTGGCGCAGCCGCCGAGCATCAACAGCGTCAGGCCGGCAATCAATGCTTTCATCAAGGTCTCCTCAAAAGTGGCTCAACGCGCGGGCGATGCCGATAAAGGCCGGGCCGCCGAGCACGATCAACAAAGCGGGGAACAGAAACACCATCATCACCACCGACATTTTTGCCGACATCTTCGAGATGTATTCCTGCAAACGGGTCAGGCGTCGGTCGTCGAGCAGTTGCTTGAGGGCCAGCAGGGACTTCATCGCGCCGCCGCCCTGCTGGATCAATTGCTGGAGGATGATGCAGGTGTCGGTGAACTCATCCACCTCCAGCAGGCGTGCGGTCTTGCCCAGTTCCTCGCCCAGCTCCAGCCCCGAATCGACCCGTGCCAGGATCAGGCGTAGTTCATGCGTCAACGCGGGGAGCAGGCGTTGGGCTTCGTTGCCCACCACCCGCAGCGACTGTTCAATCGCCATGCCGGATTCGAACAGGATGCGCAGCAGTGGAATGAAGGTTGAAATTTCCTTGGCGATGGTCTGCTGGCGATACTTGGCCGCAGCGGCGAGCACGCGTTTGGGCAGCAGGTAGCCGATGCCCACGGCAAACATCGGCGCAATCCATGCGGGGGCCGCGTGCGCAAACAATAGCTGCTGGCCGAGCAGGGTCAGGCCCAGCAGCACAATCGGCGTACCGACCTGGAAGGCGGCGAACAGCGAGCGCTGGCTGGCCTTGCGCCAACCGACCCGGTTGAGGAGAACCTGAGTCTCGTTGTCCAGGCTGACCGAGCGCTGGGCCAGGGCGCTTCCCCCCAGTTGACGCATGAAGCTACCGAGTTTGTGGTCGCTGGCCGTCCGCCCTTGCAAGCGCTCGGCGACCCGTCGATCGCGCCGGCGGTGTTCAAGCACCTGGCCTCCCACCAGTACCGCGGCGGATAGCAACAACAGGGCGCAGGCCAGCAGCACCATCTCAGACACTCCTCAACATGCGCCACATGACGAAGGTACCCGTCAGGTCCATCCCCAGCGCGGCGAACAGCATGATGCGCCCGGTGTCGTCGTTCCACATGGTCATCAAGTAGCCAGGGTTGACGATCATGAAGTAGCCGACGATCAGGATGGGCAGTCCGCCCAGCACATAGGCGGTCATGCGCGTTTCACCGGTCATGGCCTTGAGCTGCCGGGCACCTTGTTCGCGCTCGCGAATCATCTTGATCAGGTTTTCCAGCAGTTCGCTGGCGTTGCCGCCGTAGCGGTGGTTGACCTTCAGGCCGAGGGCGAACAGGCGGAATTCGTCCTGCTCGTAGAACTCGGCAAAGTCGCTCACCGAGTCCGGCAGGCTGACCCCCATGCGCACATTGCGTTGCACGCGGGCCATGGCGTCCTTGAGTGGGTCTTCAACGCCTTCGACGCCTCCAAGTACCGCATCTGCCAGGGTTCTGCCGGACTTGAGGCTGCGTACACTGTGGTCGAGCAACTGCGGCAGTTGCTCGACCATGCGCTGCACGCGCCGTTGATAACGCCAGCTGATGTACAAGCGCAGTACCAGGGGCGGCGCCACGACCATCGCGATCAGCCCCAGACCGCCGGCCAGCAGCCAGCCGAACAGCGCGCCGATCACCCAGGCGCTCAGCCAAAGGCCCAGGCGGTCAGTGGGTTTGCCCAGCCCGGCGCGCTGGAACATGCGCTCAAGAGCGGTCCACTTGGTGTTCGTTTCCTGTGCCTGCGGCTGGCCGTCACCCAGGCGCTCCAGCACGCGGTCCGTCTGGGCTTTGCGCAGGCCATGCTGAAACTGCCAGAACGACAGGCCGATCAACAGCAGGCAGACAAGCAACAACACCGGTCCTGTCATCACGCGCTCCCTAGGACTGCAACGCCGATTCGCGGCGCAGTTTGTCGCCGGCCGGGTTGAGGGCTTCGCGCAGGAAGCCAAAGCCGGTACGCCGGTCCAGGCGGAACAGGGTATTGGTGACGTACACGTCATCACGCACACCGACCACTTCCACCACTTCGCTCACGCAGCGACGCCCATCGGGCATGCGCGTCAGTTGGATGATCACGTCCAGTGCGGCGCAGATCATCTGGCGCAGGGTTTTTTCGGCGATTACCCGCCCGGTCAGGCCCACCAGGGTTTCCAGGCGCAGCAATGCATCCTGGGCGTTGTTGGCGTGCACGGTGCTCATGGAGCCGTCGTGGCCGGTGTTCATCGCCGTCATCACGTCGAGCACTTCGACACCACGGATCTCGCCAAGGATGATGCGGTCCGGGCGCATCCGCAGGGCGTTGCGGATCAGGTCGCTGGACTTGACTTCGCCGTGGCCCTCGGCGTTGGGTGGACGGGTTTCCAGGCGTACCACGTGGGGGTGGCCCAATTGCAATTCGGCGACGTCCTCGATGGTCACCAGGCGTTCGTGGGGGTTGATCAACTGGCTGAGGATATTCAGCAGCGTGGTCTTGCCGGTGCCGGTGCCGCCGCTGATCAGGATATTGCAGCGCTTGCCCACGGCCTCCTGGAAGAACTCGAAAATGCTCTGGTCGATGGTCTGCATGGCGACCAGGTCGCTGCTCTTGAGCATGTCCTTGCGGAATTTTCGAATCGACAGGCACGGTCCGTCCAGGGCGATCGGCGGGATGATCGCATTGACCCGGCTGCCATCGGGCAGGCGCGCATCCACCATGGGCGAAGACTCATCCAGGCGCCGGCCCAGCGGTGCGAGGATGCGTTGCATCACGCGCTCCACGTGGTGGTCGTCGATGAAGCGCAGGTCGCTCTGGTGCAGCAAACCATCACGTTCGATAAATACTCGATGTGGCCCGTTGACCAGGATTTCGGTCACCGATGGATCGCGCAGCAACACCTCCAGCGGGCCGAAACCAGTGAGTTCGTCAACGATCTCTTCGGCCAGGCGCTCCGTCTCGTAGCGCGAAATCGCCAGGCGCATGCGCGTGATGTACTCGGAGACTTTGTCGGTGACGAATTGCGCCAGGGACTGGCGCGTGCCTTCGAGCAGGTTCTTGCCCGACTCCTCGATGGCGTCGATGATGTAGCGATGCAGCACCAGTTTCAGGCCATCGTGATCGGTGTTGCCACCGGCAGCGCGGGCCGGGCCGCCAAACAGCTTTTCTCCGTTCATCGTCCTGACCCCAGGATGCGTTCAAACCAGCGCATCGAAGGTTTTGCCAAACCCTCGGAGCGTTTTGCCAGGCGCTCGCCCAAGGCGCGCACGGCCTGGGTCAAGGGTTCGCGTGGCGCCAGGGCGAACAGCGTCTGGCCCTGGTTTTTCACATTCAGGCGCAGTTCGGCACTCAGGGGCAGCACGGCGACGCATTCGAGGCCGAAGCTCTTTTCCAGGGCTTCGGTGTCTGGGGCGCAGGCCTTGATGTAGCGGTCCACTACCAGTTTGGCATGCTCAAGCTTCATGCCTTTTTCACGCCAGCGATTGATCACCGCCAGGTTGCGACGGCAGTCCAGCACGTTCTGGTCGGTGCACCACAGCAGTTTGTCGCAGTGGCTGACAAAGGTGCGCAGGGCTTCGCTGTCCGGCTGTCCGGTAATGTTCACGACGATGTGCTGGAAGTGTTGGCGCAAGGCGCTGAGCAACATGTACAGCTCGGCGGCGCTGGTGAGTTTGAGCGGTTCGTCACCGGTGGCGTACGCCAGGATGCGCAGGCCATCCAGGGCGGTGGTGAAGGCGCTGTTGATCAAGGTGGTGTCGAGGCGGCGCAAATGCCGCAGCGCATCGCCGAAATTGAACGTGCTCTCCAGGCCCAGCAACGCCAGGCTGTCGCTGCGTGGCAGGCCGAGGTCGAGCAGCAGGGTCTGCTGCCCGCTCTTTTGCACCACCAGCGCCAGGTGGGTGGCCAGCATCGCGCCGTCGGCGTTGCTCTGGGTGCCGAACAGCACGGTCAGGCCGCCCAGTTGTGCGTTGGGGGTCACGGTCGGCAGGCGCTTGCTCAGGCGCCGCACCAGGCCGGCCACTTCGCTGGAGCGTGAGCCGTAGGCCACGAAATCGCGGGCGCCGGCACGCATGGCATTCAGCACAAGCTGGTTGTCCATGCCATCGCCGAGGGCAACTACGGCGAGCATGGGCTTGGCCTCCAGCGCCCCTTCGATCAGTGCGCTCTGGGCCACCAGGTTTTCGCGGTCAAGGCCGATGAACACCAGGTTGGCGAAGGTCACATCGACCAGCGCCAACAGTTCGTCGAGGCTGCCGGTGCCGGCACTCACCACTTGGCCAAGCGGTGCGAGGGCCCCCTGCAGCCACTCAAGGTCAGTGGTGTTGCGGGTGATGGCGAGGAAGGTCTGGCTCAGGCTATCGCTCATTGGGAAAGTCCACTGCGACGGTCGAAGTTGCCGTTTTCCAGGAAGAACAGCCGGTACCAGTTCGGGTCGTAGTTGCGCAGTTTTTCGCCGGGCAAGGAGGGCAGTTGGGCGTTGGCGGCCAACGGCTGCACCAAGTGCGGCGTGACGATCATCAGCAGCTCTTTTTCTTCGCGGCTGATCGTGGAATCGCGGAAAAATGCGCCAAGGATGGGGATATCGCCCAGCCCTGGAAATTTATCGATGGTCGAGCGGTTGTTGGTGCTGATCAGGCCGCTGATCACGAAGCTTTCGCCATCGGCCAGGGACACGCTGGTGTCGGTACGGCGTACAGTCAGGGCCGGCACCTGGATGCCTTGAATCTGCACGGCGTTGCTGTAGTCCAGTTCGCTGACTTCCGGTGCCACCTTGAGAGTGATGCGGTTGCGGTCGATCACGGTGGGGGTCAGGGTCAGGCGAATACCGAACTCTTTGTATTCGATGGAGATGGTATCGCTACCGGAGCTGGGTACCGGGACGGGCACTTCACCGCCGGCGAGGAAGGATGCGCTCTGCCCGCTCATGGCCACCAGGCTTGGGCGGGCCAGGGTGTAGGCAAAGCCGCTGCGCTCCAGGGCGTTGATCATGGCCTTGACCCGGCCGCCGCCAAATCCGACGTTGAAACTGTCCGTGCTCACCGGCAGCTTGAATACCCCCTCAGAGGGCGAAAGAAGGCTGGGGCTACCGAGGAAAAAGTTGGTACCCACGCCGAGAAACTTCGTACTGGCTTCCTTGAGCTTGGTACGGCTGACTTCCACAAAGCGGATGTCGGTCTGCACCTGGCTGGGCAGCAACGGGTCTTGCGAGGGCGACAGCGACACGCTGGTCAGCGCCGAGGTGGCCTTGCCCTTGACGAACACCATGCTCTGGCGCGGCGCGCTGGCGCAGGCGGTCCACACCAGCAGGCTGGTGGCGCCGCTGCTGACACCGGTGAGCAGGAAGTTACGGTCACCGTTGACCCGCACGTCGGCGATTTTCGGATCGCCGATGGCCAGGCGCGTAATTGCCACGGGCGATTGCAGTTCCTGTTGCAGGCCTTCTCCCACCTCGACCACGGCGGGCAGCTGGCCCAGGGCACTGCAGTTGCCCGGCGCTGCCAGGGCCATGCCGATCGGCAGGCTCGCCAGCATCAGGGCGCAGGCCAGTTGCGTGAACATGGGTGCGTAGCGATGGCTCATTCAAGGCATCCTTGCTCGATCACGGGGTTTGTGGTGCCGCCTGGGCACCGCGAATCACTTCAATGCCACGCCGTACACCAGGCCCACCGCCAGCCGGCACGACGGGTTTGGGCGGGCCGGTCAACGCCAGTTGAGTGAACTGGTAAAGGTCGCGGTTAGCGCTTTCCAGCTTCTGCGCGGTGTCGTCTTCACCGGCCCAATAGCGGCTGAGCAGTTGTTCCTCGGCACTGCGCACGGCCAGGCGCAAGGTCCCGGCTTGTGCCGCGAGCATCATGCGGCTTAATAAGGGCTCCGGCACGGCCAGCACCACGGTGCGTGCGGTGAGTCGACGTTGTAGGGCCTGGGCGCGTTCTTCGGCGGTAGCCGGGGGTGGCACTGCCGGTTGGCCATCGTTGGCCAGGCCCAATTGATCACCGACGCTGAGCAGGCGCATCGCCGGTAGGACGATCTGGGCCGACTGTTCGGCGTTGCCGGCATCCTGGCGCAGGAACAGCAACACATCCACGTAATCGCCGGGGCTCAATTGGCCTGCGGCGCCGACCACCTCGTCCACGGCCACGGCCAGCGCGCGCTCGTTGGGTCGGATCATGCGCGAGAGGGGGCCGCCGGCGTTGAAACTGTCCTCGTTGAGCCAGGTACCGGCGCCGAGGGTTCTCAGAGGTATGCGCCCGATGGCCTGGTCGAGTTGGGTCAGGCTGCCGGCGGGCGCGGTGCGCAGTTTCTCGACGGACAGGTCCGCGGCGGTCAGTGGCGTAAAGGCAGGCACTTCATGCCGCAGGACGACCACCGGCTGGCGGGTTTGGTCTTCAGCGGCGGCGAGGGTTTTTTCAACGGAAACGACAGGTGCGGCAGGCGCTGCGACGGGCTCAGGTGCGCGACTCAACACCAGCCCCCAGTACCCGGCAATCAATGCCCCGATCAGCAACAAGCCGGCCAGGACCATGCTGATGCGACTGTTCATGACGGCTCTCCCTTTCCCGTTGCACTGCACACCCTGTTAATCCAAACGGGTTAATCCGCAACCTGGCTGTGATGAACATCTAACGATTTGGCTATTTGAAGGTAGCTCAGCTAGGACGAAATGCCATTACCGCGGGGAAAAATTATCTGAAGCAGAAAGTTGGCCTTTTAAACTGCGGTGTTGTGGCGTCAACGTTGCGACTAATACTTTGTGATTAATCCGTTCTTACAGTTGTGAGGCCAGGGTTTGTTGACAATGCTCTAATGGCACGCCGCGATCATCTGGTGGTAGAGCCTTTCCGGCTTTCAGTGGCGTTTTAGGGAGAAGTCCAATGTTCCTTGACATGATGTTGAAGCTGTATGTCCAAACCCAACTTTTTTTTCAACGCAAAGACGGTGCGTCCGGGATTGAGTACGCGATCATTGTGGCCATGGTTGCATTGGTGATCGTCGGTGCCGGTTCTGGGCTGGGAACTAAGATCAAATCGATCTTCGACAGCGTCGCCACTAAGATGACCACTTGATAGCGTCTTTTTCCATGTGGAAACGCCTTATCAACGTTCTTCCTGTCCAGGTACAGCCATGAGCGCCTCTTCGACTTCCCGCCAACAAATTCTTTTGGTGGATGACGAAGAGGACGCCCTGATCGAACTCGCCGAATCCCTCGAAAACGAAGGGTTTGTGTGTTTCACCGCCAATTCCGTCACCTTCGCCCTGCAAGAATTGACACTTCACCCCGACATCGCCCTGGTCATCACCGACCTGCGCATGCCTGAGGAAAGTGGCATTTCCTTGATCAAGCGCCTGCGCGAACACACCTCGCGCTCGCACTTGCCGGTGATTGTGATGTCGGGTCATGCCGAAATGGATGATGTGAGCGACATGCTGCGCCTGCAGGTGCTGGACCTGTTTCGCAAGCCGATCTACCTGGTGCGGTTGATCGATACGTTGAACAACCTCTTCCCCCTGCCCAAAGCGAAACCTTAGAGCCTGGCCTCTATAGGGGATTACAGTTGGTAGCTGAAGCTCAGTGAGTAGCGCGGCCTGCGGTTGAAGCTGTCCAGCGCAATATCTGACATGGGTTTGGCGGCTTCCAATGCAATGTTGTAGTACTTGTTGTCACCAAAGCGCAGGCCCATCGCCGCAGATGACATATCGCTGGCCCTGACCGGCAGGTTGTTGAACCAGGACTTGGCGCGGTCGAACACGATATAGGGCTGCAGGATCCGCACCCACTCACCGGCGCGGTTGTAGCTGTAGTTGACCTCATACGCCAACCCCCAGCCCTTGTCGCCGGAACCTTGGTCATCGGGGTAGCCACGCCCGAAGTTCTGCCCGCCGAAGGTGGCACGCTCGCTGTCGGGCAGGGTGTCATCACTCCAGTAAAACGCTCCCGACAGCACGCCCTGCCAGTTATCGAAGAACTTGTCGCTCTGGACGCCGGACAGGCGCAGGCGGAAGAAATCCAGGTCCGGCTTGAGTCCTTCGAAATCACTACGGGTCTTGGCACCCATGCCGTCTATCCCCTGGTACAGGCCGGCACTGAGAATGCGTAACTGGCGCGTGTCGGCCTTGCGCCAGTCACCTTCAAAGGCCAGGGCGCGCAGGTTGGTTTCGATGTCGAAGCGCTGGGGGTAGCCCACCAGTTGGTAGCGCGTGGTCTGGTCGACCGCGTACAGGCGCGTGCCCAGGGTCAGCGACTCGTTGGGTGAGGCAATCAACGGATGGCTGAGGCCGACGGAATAGCGATCGATGGCCTGGTGCGGCTTGAGCGCGAAGCCGCTGCCCAGTTGCAGGCTGGTGTTGGGATCGGCGCGATAGCGCTCAGCGCCGAGCGCCAGTTGCGTCCCCTCGGCATTCACGAACTGGCTGTAGCCCACGCGGTAGTAATGCTCTTTATCCTTGCCAGGTGGGAGCAGACCGCTGATGTTGAGCTGCTCGCCCATGCTGGTCTGCGCGTTGCTGGTACCGGTAAGCAGGGCCTGCAGGCCACCACGGCTGTCGTCGGTCATGCTCATGCTGCTGGTGAAGGGTTTGCGGCTTGCGGTGATGTGCATGCTCGTGCCACCGTCAGTGGTACCGGGTGGTGGCACTTGGGCTTGCAACGTGACGCCCGGGATGCGGCCCATGAGCGTGGTGTAGCGCTCGAAGGTCTTGCGGGTCAGGGGGCGTTCGACCAGAAGCTTGTCGGCCAACTTGTCGACGTAGGTCGAGACCGAGCCGATGTCGCCACTTTGCTGGTAATCCTTGATATAGCCCTCCACCAGCACCACGCGCACCAGGCCGTTTTCAAAGTTCTGCTGGGGCAGGAACGCATAGGACAGCAGATAGCCGTCCTGTTGGTACCGACGTGTGATACCGCGGGTAGCTTCGATCAACTGCGCCAGGTTGGTCTCATGGCCGATTAACGGTTCGTAGGCTTTGGCGCTCTCGGCGAGAGGGTAGACCGTGCCACCCTCGATCTGCAGTTTGCGAATCGTCACCTTGGTGTCCATCATCAGCGGCTGGCCCTGGGTAGGCGGTGCTTCAGGCACCTGGGTTTGCGGCGTGACCGGTCGATAAGCATCGGCAGGGAGGTTGGGCACTGGCAAGTTGCGGATGGTGTCGTTGCTGTTGAGGAAGCGGGGAAGGGTCTCGGCCTGGGCGTAGGCACTGAGAGAAAGCAATAACAACGGCGTCAACACGCGCATAGGACACTCCATGGTCAACTGCAGCAGCGTTTCGGGCCCACCGGGTTCTGGGACTCGGTTCGGGAGGAACATGGTGCCAAGCCCCATAAAAAAGACGAGAGACTTATTGGGGGGCTCTCGTCTCAACCAAGCGTAGGCGCTGTAGGTGAGGCCGTCTAATCGGCCAGGTGCATTTCTATTGACCGGTGAGGCCTGTGAGCAAACCGCCTACACCGGTGTTGGTGGTAGCGCCTGCACTGCCGTTGGCGGAGGCGCCGACGCTCAAGCCACCGAGCAGGCCGCCACTGCTGGCGGTACCTCCAGTGACCAGGCCCCCGACCGAGCCTACCGTGCCGCCTACGGCACTGACGGTATTGCCCAGCGCGTGAGTGATCGGGTTGGCATTTGCACCGGTCAGCGTGGTCCCGACGTTGGTGACTGCGGCGCCCACGTTGGTCACCAGGCCGTTGACCGGAGCACCGACGCCTGTGGTTGTGCCGATGTTTTGCGTGAGGCTGGCCACGCCTGAGGTCACCGGATTGAGGGCTGCGCCGACATTGGTTGCCAGGCCTGCGACGGGTGCCGTTGCCCCCGTGTTGGCCACGCCGGTACCACCGATGACCGTGCCGAGGGAGGCGACGGTGCCGCCCAGCGCGCCACCGGTGACACCTGCTGCGCTGACCGCGCCGTTGGTGTTGCCAGCGTTCAGCCCGTTACCGACGTTTGCCACCAGGCCACCCACCAACTCCGGCAAGCCAGGTGCGGAAGCGCCACCCGCTGGAGCGACATAACCCCCTGATTTGTCGAGCACGCCACCGACGCCGGTCAATGCGCCACCCACGATGTCAGTGACGGGGTTACCGGTACCGCCTGCGCTGGCCACCTGGCCACCCAGGCCGGTGACTGCGGCACCGACCTTATCCACCAGGCCGTTTACCGGGTTTCCCAGACCGGTTGCGTTGCCGAGGTTGCCGGTGGTGTTTTCCACCAACGACACCACGGGTACCAGCACTCTTGCGCCGACACGGCCGGTGATCGAGCCCAGCGGGCCGGTGGTGCTGGCGGTACTCAAGGTATCGCCGAGCATGGTGACGGCCTGGCCAACCTGGTCGACCAGGCCTCCTGCTGCGCCCCCTACACCGCCGGTCAGTCCGCCGACGACTGGAACACCGCCCAGCGTAGTCGACAACGATCTGCCAGTGGTCGAAAGGCCGTCGCCCAAGTCGGCGACGCCATTACCTACACCCGCCACGGTGATGCCTAAGGAGTTGCTGTTTGTGCCCAGGGAGCCCAGGCCTGCAGTGACGCCGGTTCCGATACTGGTGACCGCATTGCCGGTTGCGGTGACCAGGCCTCCTGCGGTGGTGCCGACGATGGGGACGCTGGTCAAAGTGTCCCCCAGATCGCCGACGGCAGCGCCTACGTTACCCACGGTGCCGCCCAGGGTACCGACAATCTGGCCGGTGACCAGAGGTGTGCTGGCCGAGCCTGTGCCGCCACCCGTACCACCGCCTGTGCCGCCACCCGTGCCACCGCCTGTGCCACCGCCTGTGCCACCACCTGTGCCGCCACCCGTGCCGCCTGTGCCACTGCCATCACCGCCACTCGTGCCACCCCCGGTTCCTGCACCTGCATCCGGGGAGGATGCTGCAACGCTGGATTTGTGCCCACCACCACCGCTGCTGCAGCCGCCGAGTGCCAGTGCTACTGCCAGGGCCAGCGCGGTACTTGCTTTCCAAAACACAACTTGAGTTTTCATGATTGAGTTCCTTGCACCTGTACAACCTTGGTTGTCTTCAAGCGCTCGCTACTTCTGGGGATAGCGATGCGTTTGTCCGTGCGGCTATAACAGCCCCGGCGGTGCGTTCTCTCAATGCTCTACTTGGTATTAACGATTTATATACAGCAGCGATGTACCGGTTAAGCAACTAATGCCAAGGGTGTAGAGAAAGGATGTACCAAGATGTATATATGTTATAAATCAATTGGTTAAATAAAAAAGCGAACTTCATAAAGTCCGCTATTACTTAGGGTGTATATATACAATTAATCTGTTTGTTTCAGGCGATCGGCCGCCACTTACCTACCATATGTTCAATATCGCCCGTGCCTTTCAACCGCAACTCTCCGCTGGAACCGGCGGCGCTGGCCAATAACGTCACTTCACCGGGCAGGCGCACGGGTTTCCTGAACTCGACGTCGATCTCGATATTGGCGGCGGGCAAGTGTTCGCCGAGCGCGGCAACGGTGTGCGCCTTGTTCCACAACCCATGGGCGATGGCCTGGGGGAAGCCGAACAGCTTGGCGGTCAGGGCGCTGAGGTGGATCGGGTTGTAATCACCGGAGACTCGCGCATAACGACGGCCGATATCGGCGGGGGCTTTCCAGCGGGTCAGCTCGCTGACCTGGTCGGGGGGCGATTGGGCGATATCTTCTGCCGCGCCTTCCAGCTTCACGCCCCGGCACAACATGCGGCTTTCAGCTTCCCACAGCAGGCCGAGGGAGTCTTCAACCGTGGTGATCAGGTCGAAGGTTGCGCCCTTGGCGTGGGGCTTGAGGTTCTGCGCGTGTACAGCCACAGACAGGTCGCTCACACCCCCCAGGGGGCGATGAATGCGGATGCGGTTACTCAGGTGAATCAGCCCCAGCAGCGGGAACGGAAAACTCTTATCGGTGAGCAACTGCATCTGCAAACCGAACGCAAGGATATGCGGATACGTCGCCGGCAGGATCGGACTGTCGGCAAAGCCGCAGACCTTGCGATAGGCCGCTACCCGCTTGGGGTCGATGCTGACCCGGCAGCGCAACCCGTGCTCGGGCAGCGTGCGGCCGGTGATCTTGCGCTTGAGGGCCGCACGCCAATACAGCGGCGGCAGAGACGGTGCACTGTCTAACGTCTTCCATTGCATGGTTACGCCCCCAGCAGACTTTGCCCACACACCCGCAGCGCTTGCCCGCTGACCGCACCGGAACCCGGTTGGCCCAGCCAGGCTACCGCTTCGGCGACGTCCTGCGGCAGGCCGCCCTGGCCCAGCGAACTCATGCGTCGCCCGGCCTCACGCAAGGCGAACGGGATATGCGCGGTCATCTGGGTTTCGATAAACCCCGGCGCCACGGCGTTGATACTGATGCCGCGCTCCTTGAGCAGCGGCGCCCAGGCCTGTGCGAGGCCGATCAAGCCGGCCTTGCTCGCCGCATAGTTGGTTTGCCCACGGTTGCCGGCGATGCCGCTGATCGAAGCCAGCAGCACTACACGGGCGTTGTCGTGCAGGGTGCCGCTGTCGAGCAGCGCCTGGGTCAGTACCTGCGGTGCATTGAGGTTGACCGCCAGCACCGCGTCCCAGTATTCCGGGGTCATGTTTGCCAGGGTTTTGTCACGGGTGATACCCGCGTTATGCACCAGGATGTCGAGGCCTTTGGGCAAGTGTTCGATCAATTGGTTGCCGGCGTCTTCGGCGCAGATATCCAGCGCTACGGTGCGTGCACCCAGGCGTGCGGCCAGGGCGTCGAGGTCGGCCTTGGCCTGGGGCACGTCGAGCAGGATCACCTCGGCACCATCGCGGGCCAGGGTCTCGGCGATGGATGCCCCGATGCCCCGGGCGGCGCCGGTGACCAGCGCCTTGCGCCCGGCCAGCGGCCGTGTCCAATCTTCGACCGGTGTAGTGCAAGCCTCCAGGCGGATCACCTGGCCGGAGATATAGGCGCTTTTCGGCGAGAGGAAGAAGCGCAGGGCGCCTTCCAACTGGTCTTCGGCACCGTCGCCGACATACAGCAATTGCAACACGCCGCCGTTGCGCAACTCCTTGGCCAGCGAGCGGCTGAAACCTTCCAGGGCGCGTTGGGCACTGGCGGCGAACGGATCGCCGAGGCTTTCCGGCGCACGGCCGAGGATCACCAGGTGTGCGCTGTTATCCAGGTTTTTCAGCAGCGGCTGGAAGAACTCGCGCAGTTGCTTGAGCTGGTCGGTGTGTTGCAAGTCGCTGGCGTCGAACACGACGGCCTTGAGCTTGGGGCCGTGGCCGGGGATCCACGTCGACGTCTCAGCGCCGTAGGTGTAGATCGCGTCGGTGAGCTTGTTGGCGAACGCCTGCACCTTGCTGACCAGTGCACCGCCGCCCAGCAGCAATGCGCCTTCCACCGGGCGCAGGCGCCCGGCCTGCCAGCGTTCCAGGCGTACCGGCGACGGCAGGCCAATGGCGGCGACCAGACGATGGCCGAGGCTAGAGTTGGCGAAGTCGATATAACGGTCAGACATGGAACGCTCTCCGAAGGCTGGGGTTCAAAGGGTTGACCATCCCAGGGTAGCAGTCGTTCGACTAGGCTCAGTAATCCAGCCCATAACAGACAGAGGGAGCTTTCCATGACTCAATTGCGCCGTGTAGCGATCATTGGCGGTAACCGCATTCCCTTCGCCCGTTCCAATGGCCCCTATGCCACGGCGAGCAACCAGGCAATGCTGACCGCGGCCCTCGAAGGCCTGATCGAACGCTACAACCTGCACGGCCTGCGCCTGGGTGAAGTGGCTGCCGGCGCGGTGCTCAAGCACTCGAGGGATTTCAACCTGACCCGCGAATGTGTGCTCGGCTCGCGCCTGTCCCCGCAAACCCCGGCCTATGACATTCAACAGGCCTGCGGCACCGGCCTGGAAGCGGCGTTGCTGGTGGCCAACAAGATCGCCCTGGGCCAGATCGAATGCGGGATTGCCGGTGGGGTCGACACCACCTCCGACGCACCGATCGGGGTGAACGAAGGGCTGCGCAGGCTTTTGCTGCAAGCCAACCGCAGTAAGTCCATGGCGGATAAATTAAAAGTCCTGTTACAACTTCGTCCCCATCACCTCAAGCCGGAACTGCCGCGCAACGGCGAACCGCGTACCGGTTTGTCCATGGGCCAGCACTGCGAATTGATGGCGCAGACCTGGCAGATCCCCCGCGCCGAGCAGGACCAGTTGGCCCTGGAAAGCCACCAGAAAATGGCCGCCGCCTATGCCGAGGGCTGGCACAACGATCTGCTCACGCCGTTCCTGGGCCTGACCCGCGACAACAACCTGCGTCCCGACCTGACCCTGGAAAAACTCGCCGCCCTTAAACCCGCCTTCGAACGCAGCGCAAAGGGCACGCTCACTGCCGGCAACTCCACGCCGCTCACCGACGGCGCATCGTTGGTGCTCTTGGGCAGTGAAGCGTGGGCCAGGGAGCGCGGCCTGCCGATCCTCGCGTACCTGCGCGATGGCGAAGCGGCGGCGGTGGACTTCGTCAACGGTGCCGAAGGCCTGCTGATGGCGCCGGTGTATGCGGTACCGCGCTTGCTGGCGAGGAACGGTCTGACGCTGCAGGACTTCGATTACTACGAGATCCACGAAGCCTTCGCTGCCCAAGTGTTGTGCACGCTCAAGGCTTGGGAGGATGCGGACTACTGCAAGACGCGCCTTGGACTTGACGCCCCCTTGGGTTCCATCGACCGTAGCCGCTTGAACGTTAAAGGCAGTTCCCTGGCCGCCGGCCATCCGTTTGCCGCCACCGGTGGGCGTATCGTTGCCAATCTGGCCAAGTTGCTGGACGCGGCGGGCAAGGGGCGTGGGCTGATTTCGATCTGCGCTGCGGGCGGTCAGGGTGTTACGGCGATCATCGAGCGCTGAAACTGGCATATTGGATGCATTCTTAAGTGATCAACGGTCGCTAGCCTCTCCCACCGGCGAGCTGATTGCCGTATAACGAGTGCCATACGCGTGTTTGGTAATACAGGACCCACAATAAAAGCTGATGAAGACTCCTAAACGCATTGAACCCCTGATCGAAGACGGTCTGGTCGACGAAGTGCTGCGCCCACTCATGAGTGGTAAAGAAGCAGCTGTTTATGTGGTGCGCTGCGGCAACGAATTGCGTTGCGCCAAGGTTTACAAGGAGGCGAACAAACGAAGTTTTCGTCAAGCGTCCGAATACCAGGAAGGCCGTAAGGTCCGTAACAGCCGGCAGGCCCGGGCCATGGCCAAGGGCTCCAAGTTCGGCAAGAAAGAAACCGAGGATGCCTGGCAGAACGCCGAAGTGGCTGCATTGTTCCGCCTGGCCGGTGCGGGCGTCCGCGTGCCCCAGCCGTTCGACTTCCTTGAAGGCGTGCTGCTGATGGAACTGGTGGCCGACGAGTACGGCGATGCGGCGCCGCGTCTGAACGACGTGGTGCTGGAACCGGACCAGGCGCGCGAATACCACGCCTTCCTGATTTCCCAGATCGTGCTGATGCTGTGTACCGGCCTGGTGCACGGTGACCTGTCCGAGTTCAACGTACTGCTCACGCCCACCGGCCCTGTGATCATCGACCTGCCCCAGGCGGTGGATGCGGCGGGCAACAACCACGCGTTCAGCATGCTGGAGCGGGACGTGGGCAACATGGCTTCCTATTTCGGGCGCTTTGCCCCGGAGTTGAAGAAGACCAAGTACGCCAAGGAAATGTGGGCGCTGTACGAAGCCGGCACGTTGCACCCTGCCAGCGTGTTGACCGGTGAGTTCGACGAGCCGGAAGAACTGGCAGACGTCGGCGGTGTGATCCGCGAGATCGAAGCGGCGCGGTTGGATGAAGAGCGCCGCCAGGCGATTCGCGCGGCGGACGATGCGCCGCCGAGCAAGGTGCCGGACGAACCGCCGCCGCCGCCGTGGATGCAGTGATTTCCAGATAACTGGAAATCACAATGTGGGAGGGGGCTTGCCCCCGATAGCGGTGGATCAGCCGGCTTATCTGTAGCTGACCCACTGCAATCGGGGGCAAGCCCCCTCCCACATTGGATTTGTGCACATTCGGTCAGGCGCAGCAGCTTCCGGACGCCAACTCCTTGAGAATCGGACAATCCGGCCGATGATCGCCCTGGCAGTGCTCCACCAGGTCCTGCAAGGTATCGCGCAGTTGCCCCAGCTCAAGAATCTTCTGGTTCAATGCCTCGATATGCTGGCGCGCCAAGGCTTTTACATCGGCGCTGGCCCGTTGCCGGTCCTGCCACAGGGTCAGTAGCCTGCCGACTTCCTCCAGAGAAAATCCCAGGTCGCGCGAGCGTTTGATAAACGCCAGGGTGTGCAGGTCATCCGCGCCGTACACGCGATAGCCACTGTCGGTGCGGTGGGCTGGCTTCAGCAGGCCGATGGATTCGTAGTAGCGAATCATCTTGGCGCTGAGCCCGGTCTGGCGTGCGGCTTGGCCGATGTTCATGGGCGTCGATCCTCCAGGTCCTTGGGTTTCCAGGTCTTCAACAGTAAGGCATTGCTGACCACGCTGACACTCGACAAGGCCATTGCCGCGCCGGCCAATACCGGGTTGAGCAGGCCGAATGCGGCCAATGGAATGCCGATCAGGTTATACACAAAGGCCCAGAACAGGTTCTGACGGATCTTGGCGTAGGTCTTGCGGCTGATCTCCAGGGCTGCCGGCACCAGGCGCGGGTCGCCGCGCATCAGGGTGATACCGGCCGCGTGCATGGCCACGTCGGTGCCACCGCCCATGGCAATGCCGATATCGGCGGCGGCCAGGGCCGGGGCGTCGTTGATGCCGTCGCCGACCATGGCCACCACGCCGGTTGTCTTCAGCTCAGTGACAGTTGCGGCTTTATCGGCGGGCAGCACTTCGGCGTGTACATCGTCGATACCCAAAGCCTCGGCGACCACGCGCGCGCTGCCGTGATTATCACCGGTGAGCAAATGGCTGCTGATGTGCCGGGCCTTGAGTTGCCGTACCGCTTCCAGCGCGCCGGGCTTGAGCGTATCGCCAAAAGCGAACAGCCCCAGCACTCGCGGTTGGGCGCCTTGCTCGATCAACCAGGACAACGTGCGGCCTTCGGCTTCCCAGGCCTTGGCCGAGTCCGCCAGGCCCCCCGCGTTCAAGCCGTTTTCTTCGAGCAGGCGGCGATTGCCCAGGGCCAGCGACTGGCCGTCCAGGGTTCCGGCGATGCCGCGTCCGGTCAGGGATTGGCTGGCCGTCACATCGGCAACTGCCAACCCTTGTTCCTTGCACGCATCCAATACGGCTTTGGCCAAAGGGTGTTCACTGCCGCGTTGCAGTGCGCCGGCGTGTTGCAGCAGCCGCGCTTCGTTGCCATCCATGGCGACCAGGTGGGCGATTTTCGGGGCGCCTGAGGTGAGGGTGCCGGTCTTGTCGAAGACCACGGCGCTCACTTCATGGGCGCGCTCCAGGGCCTCGGCGTCCTTGATCAGGATGCCGTGGCGGGCGGCAACGCCGGTGCCGGCCATGATTGCGGTGGGTGTGGCCAGGCCCAAGGCACAGGGGCAGGCGATCACCAGCACAGCCACGGCATTGATGATCGCGGTCTCCAGGGAAGCACCGTACAGCCACCAGCCCACCAGGGTGATCAACGCCAGCACCAGCACGGCCGGGACAAACACTTGGCTGACTTTATCCACCAGCTTCTGGATCGGTGCCTTGGCGGCCTGGGCGTCTTCCACCAGACGGATGATCCGCGCCAGCACGCTTTCGGCGCCGAGGGCCAGGGTGCGTACCAGCAGGCGGCCTTCGCCGTTGATGGCGCCACCGGTGACTTTGTCGCCAGGTTGCTTTGGCACCGGCAGGCTTTCGCCGCTGATCAACGCTTCGTCGGCGTGGCTCTGACCCTCGACCACTTCACCGTCCACCGGGAAGCGTTCGCCGGGTTTCACCAGCACCAGGTCATTGAGCTTGAGGACGCTGATAGCGACGTCTTCTTCGCGGCCATCCAGTACCCGAATCGCTCGCTCCGGGCGCAGGGCTTCCAGGGCGCGGATGGCGCTGGCGGTCTGGCGTTTGGCGCGGCTCTCCAGGTATTTACCCAGTAGCACCAGGGCGATCACCACGGCCGACGCTTCGAAGTACAGGTGCGGCGTCATGCCTGGGTGAGCGGTGAGCCACTCGTAGATACTCAGGCCGTAACCGGCGCTGGTGCCGATGGCGACCAGCAGGTCCATATTGCCGGCACCGGCCCGCACGGCTTTCCAGGCAGCAATATAAAAGCGTGCGCCGAAGATGAATTGGACCGGCGTGGCCAGGGCGAACTGCGCCCAGGCCGGCAGCATCCAGTGCAGGCCGAAGGGCTCCACCAGCATCGGCAATACCAACGGCAGTGCCAGCAGGATCGCCAGCAGCAACGACCAACGCTCGCGGTGCAGGCGCCGGGCCTGATCGGCATCGGTGGTGGTTTCGCTTTGGGGCAGGCTGGCGGTGTAGCCGGCTTTGTCGACGGCGGCAATCAGCACGCCGGGGTCCATCACACCGAGCACTTCGACATGGGCGCGTTCATTGGCCAGGTTGACGCTGACGCTTTGCACCCCCGGCACCTTGCTCAGCGCGCGCTCGACCCGGCCGGCACAGCTGGCGCAGGTCATGCCGCCGATGGGCAGGTCAAAGGTGGTGGATCCATTCATGGGGCAGTCCTCCAGGAGAAGTTGCCCCTAGCATCAACCTTGACCTGTGGGGAAGGTCAAGCGCCTTCAGTATTCCAATGCGGCGGGCTTGAGGTACATGCCGTCCGGGCCCTGGGCAATGCGCAACTTGCGCACATCACCGACCTTGAGCGTGATGTTCTGCGCAGGCGGTGCCAGCAGGCCCGGCAGGCAACCCGGGGATTGGCCCGGCAGTAACTTCAGGCGCAGTGACAGGTTGCCCGCCGGCAGGTTGAACGAGGTGGCCTGCTCCTGGAACAGCCGACCCGCCAACTGGTCATTCAGGTACAGACCGATTTCGCAGTTGGTCGGCACCTCCAGGCGTTCCCGGGAAATGATCAGCACCGCATAGTCTTCTGCGGCGAATGCTTGGGGCGCGGCGGCCGACAGGCTCATCAGGCCGGCAAGGGCAAAAAACGACCAGCGCATGGCGAATGCTCCGTGGTGTGAATCGAAGATGAGTGAAGCTTGGCCTTTGAAGCGGCCAAATACCAGCCCGGCAGAAACTTCCGGAACTTGACCTTGCCATCGTGGCAAGGTCGAGACTGGGTCCAACCTCATCAAAGGAGTCATGTCATGCAAGTATTCAGCGTTGAAGGAATGACCTGCGGCCATTGCGTTCGAGCGGTGACCCAGGCGGTGCAGAACCAGGACCCGGCGGCCAGCGTGAAGGTCGACCTGGCTGCAAAAGAGGTGGGCGTCGAGAGCCGCTTGTCTGCCGAGCAAGTGATCGAGGCAATCAAAGACGAGGGCTATAGCGCCAAGCTCGCCTGACGCGGACCAATAGTTAGCGAGCTATCGTGTTCAACGCACCCAAGCGCGGCTAGACTATCGGGCTGTCGACTCACTTGGGTGCCCGATGAACCTCCGCATAATCCTGATCCTGGGTGCCTTGAGCGCCTTCGCGCCGCTGGCGATCGATTTTTACCTGCCGGGCTTCCCGGCCATGGCCAAGGCCTTTGCCACCGATGAAAAACACATCCAGCTGACCCTGGCGGTGTATTTCGGCGGCCTGGCCATCGGCCAGTTGATCTACGGTCCATTGGCTGACCGCTTTGGTCGGCGCGGTCCGCTGCTCAGCGGCGTCACCTTGTTCACCTTGGCCTCCTTCGCCTGCGCCTTTGCGCCTTCACTGGAATGGTTGATTGGCGCGCGTTTCGTGCAGGCCCTGGGCGGCTGCGCGGGCATGGTGATTTCCCGTGCCGTGGTCAGCGACAAATGCGACGCGGTGGGGTCGGCCAAAGTCTTTTCCCAACTGATGCTGGTCACTGGCCTGGCGCCGATCCTCGCGCCGCTGGCCGGTGGGTTGATGGTGGGGCTGTGGGGCTGGCAGTCGATTTTCCTGGCGCTGTCGATATTCAGCGTAATGGCGGCCATCGCGGTCGCCGTCGGGTTGCCGGAAACCTTTCCGGCCCATCAGCCGCGCCAGCCGTTGTCCGGCTCGTTGCGTCGCTATGCGGCCTTGTTGTCGGACCGCGTCTACCTCGGGTATGCCCTCACCGGTGGCATTTCGATTGCCGGGATGTTTGCCTACATCGCCGGTTCACCGTTCGTGTTTATCCAACTCTATGGCGTGCCGGCCGAGCATTACGGCTGGCTGTTCGGCTCCAACGCGGCGGGTTTTATCCTCGTGGCGCAGGTCAATGCGCGGCTGCTGTCCAAGCGCGGCCCGGCGTTCCTGCTGTCGCGCAGTGTGTGGGTCTACCTGTTGGCGGCGTTGACGTTGCTGGGTATCGCGGCATTGCGCACCGATGCATTGTGGCCATTGCTGGTGCCGCTGTTTATCTGCATTGCCAGCCTGGGCTGCATTCTGCCTAACACTTCGGCCTGCGCCATGAGCGGGCAGGGTGCACGGGCCGGTAGCGCTTCGGCGTTGCTCGGCTGCATTCAGTTTGGCGTGGCCGCCGGCGCTGCTTCGTTGGTCGGCGTGTTGCACGACGGCACGGCGATGCCGATGGCCATGGTCATCAGCTTGTGCGGTGTACTGGCGGTGACGATTGCGATGTCGACCCAGCGCCTGCAACGCAAACGGGCCTTGCAGGCGCAGGTCTGAAGAGCGGGTCAGCCAGCGGCAGAACGTTGCTGGCTGATGGGGAAACGGTGGGGGGCCTGGATACGGGCTTGCAGGGTGTCGGCAAAGGCGCGGGCCTCGGCCTCGGTGCGGAAGGTGAAGGCGTCCTGGTCGAGACGCACCTGCCATTTATTGCCTGCGGATTTTGCTAACGCTTTTATCAGGATCTTCATTGCTGACTTCCTCACGTAAAAGAATCGTGGCAAAGGCGGCCAATATAAACCCGAATACGCTCACAAATATGACAAGGATCAACTCTCTGACTAGCGGTGTCGTCCATTACTCACATGAATAATGGACGACGCTGACAGCCGTTTTTTCAGAACCCTTCCAGCACGATCTTGCCCTTGGCCTTGCCGCTTTCCAGCAGCGCATGGGCACGGCGCAGGTTGGCCGCATTGATCACGCCGAAGTGTTCGCCCACCGTGGTTTTCAGGGTGCCGGCGTCGATCAGTTCGGCCACGCGGTTGAGCAGGTTGTGCTGCTCGATCATGTCCGGCGTCTCGAACATCGAGCGGGTGTACATGAACTCCCAATGCAACGACAGGCTTTTGCGCTTGAGCTTGCTGACGTCCAGCGCCTTGGGATCGTCGATCAGCGCCAGCTTGCCCTGGGGTTGCAGAGCCTCGACCAGCTGGTCCAGATGATGATCGGTCTGGGTCAGGCTGGCGACGTGGGTCACGTGCGGGTGGCCGGCACTTTTCAGCGCTTCGCTCAAGGGTTGGCTGTGGTCGATCACCAGCTCGGCGCCCAGGTCCCTGGCCCACGCCTGGGTTTCCGGGCGCGAAGCGGTGCCGATCACTTTCAAGGCGGTGAGCTGGCTGGCCAATTGGGTCAGGATCGAGCCCACACCACCGGCGGCACCGACGATCAGCAGGCTCTGGCCTTCATCCTGTTTACCCTCACGCACTTGCAGGCGTTCGAACAGCAGCTCCCAGGCGGTGATCGCCGTCAGTGGCAGCGCGGCGGCTTCGGCAAAGCCCAGGCTTTTCGGCATATGGCCGACGATGCGCTCGTCCACGGTGTGCAGTTCGCTGTTGCCGCCTGGGCGCACCAGGGAACCGGCGTAGAACACCTTGTCACCGGTCTTGAACAGCGTCACGTCGCTGCCGACGGCCTTGACCACACCGGCGACGTCCCAGCCCAGCACCTTGGCGGCGCCGTTTTCCGGGGCGACGTTCTGGCGCACCTTGGTGTCCACCGGGTTGACCGAGATGGCTTTGACTTCCACCAGCAGGTCACGCGGGCCGGCGACGGGCGCTGGCAGCTCGATGTCTTGCAAGGCGTTTGGATCGTTGATCGGCAGTGAGGCGTAGTAGGCAATGGCTTTCATGATGGCTCCGGAAAAAGGGCGATGATCAGGCGAGAAATTTCAGGCGCTTGAGTTCGAAGTGTTCGATTACATCAGCGGCCTGGGTGCGAAAGCTCTGGATATGCGCGCTCTGGTCGTGGTCGGCGAGCGCCGCTTCGTCGCTCCAGCGTTCGAGCATGTAGAAGGTCTCGGGGTGTTGCAGGTCTTGGTGCAGGTCGTATTGTTCGCAACCGGCCTCCAGGCGCGTGGGTTCCAGCAGGCCGCGCAGCAAGGGTTCCAGGGTGGCTTGTTGGCCGGGTTTGGCGATCAGCGTGGCAATGACGTTAAAGGCGGTGGACATAGTCAACTCCAGACACGTGATGAACGGGATGCACAGATGATTGGCTATTTCCCGCGCAGATAAAAGCGGCTAAAACAGCAGTCTGTTTCAATAAAATTTTGATAATGGGCGGGAACACATGCTGCGCTTTGATGATTTGCAGTTGTTTGTACGGGCGGCGGACCTCGGCAGCCTGTCCGCAGCGGCACGGGTGATGGACCTGTCGCCCGCCGTGGCCAGCGCCGCGCTCAAGCGTATCGAACAGCAACTGGACGCGCGCTTGCTGGCGCGTTCCACCCGCAGCTTGCGCCTGACGGCCGAAGGCGAGGGCTTTTTGGAGTATGCCCGTGCTGCGTTGAGTTCACTGGACGAGGGGCGCCGTTTATTGGCCAGCGGCCAGGACCATGTCAGCGGCGTGCTGCAGCTGTCCGCCCCGTCGGATTTCGGGCGTAACCAGTTGCTGCCGTGGCTGGATGAATTTCAGCGTGAGTATCCGCAACTTACCGTGCGTCTGCTGTTGGGTGATCGGATTGCCGACCTGTTTCGCCAGCCGGTGGATATTGCCCTGCGCTATGGTGAGCCCGAGGATTCGAGCCTTATCGCGCTGCCGGTTGCGCCGGAGAATGTTCGCGTGCTGTGTGCCTCCCCCAGCTACCTCGCCCGTTATGGTCAGCCACGGCACCTGGAGCAATTGGCCCAGCACAATTGCCTGCTCTATATGCTCGGAAGCCGGGTTCATGACCACTGGACGCTCCACGACGGCAAACGTGAAGTGAGCTTGACCGTCACGGGGGACCGCTTCAGTGACGATGCCGACGTGGTCCGTCGTTGGGCGGTGGCGGGTGTGGGGATTGCCTACAAATCCTGGCTGGATGTCAGCACCGATGTGCTCGCGGGCCGCTTGCGCCTGATCCTGCCGGAGCTGCGTGGTGAGCGCACGCCGCTCAATCTGCTGTGTGCCCATCGTGCGCAACTGAGCAAGCCCATCAACCTGTTGCGGGAAATGCTCGTATCTCGCTGTGCGACGTTGACCGCTCAATGGCCGGAGCGATTGAGCGCGACGTAGCGCCTTCCATCAGAGCAGGAAATTTCACTCAGGTCCTGTCCCTATCCGCGCTGTCAGACGCCGTGGAACCGGTGGTTTGCGCCCCTATACTCTGGCTCCCACATTAGTAGAAAAATAAGCCAACAGGGAGTGAAAAGATGGAAGCAGCACCTTGCATCAGTCAGATCGCCAGCTTGCTCGCCGAGCCCAAGCGCACCGCCATGCTGTGGGCCTTGATGGACGGTTCAGCCAAGTCACCGATAGAGTTGGCGACGTTCGCCGGTTTGTCCACGACCTCTGCCCATGCGCACCTGGCGCGACTGACCGCAGGCGGTTTGCTGCGTGTGGAAGCCAGGCGTGGCAAGCGCCTGTTTCGCGTGGCGGCGCCGGATGTCAGTGCAGCCATCGATGCTCTGGCCAGGACCACCATGGCCTGCGCTGCGCGCAGCGCGCCGGATGCTTTGCCGCCGACCCTGATTGCTCCGCCGTCGTTACGTCATGCCCGTTTGTGCCATGGGCACCTTGGTGGCGAGTTGGGGGCGCAGTTGTATCAACATCTGCTGGACGCAGGCTGGATCGAGCGCTACGAACAGCGTCCCGATGTCACGGTGAAGGGCGCCCAGCACTTGGCAAAACTGGGGATTTTTACCCAGGCATTGGCGTCGCCGCTGGTGTGTAACTGCTTTGACTGGAGCCAGCAGCAGCCGCACCTGGGCGGTGCGTTGGGGGCGGGGTTGTTGCAACTGTTTTTGCAGTCGAGCTGGATCTGCGTGAGCAATGAGTCCCAGGCCTTGCAGGTCAGTGCCATCGGGCGCAGGGCGATCAGCCGGTTGGCCGTGCCTGAGTGATGGTCCAGGCATTGACTGTGCAGGAGCCGGCAAGCCGGCTCCCACGGGTATTACGGTTTGACCAGTCGCGCATCCAGGCTGTTTTGCGCCAGGCGTCTGGCCTGGTCCTGGGTCATGCCCAGTGAGGTGTACAACGCGTGGAAGTTCTCGGTGACATAACCGCCGAAGTACGCCGGGTCATCCGAGTTCACGGTCACCTTCACGCCACGCTCGAGCATGTCGAGGATGTTGTGCTGGGCCATGTCGTCGAATACGCACAGCTTGGTGTTGGACAGCGGGCACACGGTCAGCGGGATCTGCTCGTCGATGATGCGCTGCATCAGGCGCTCGTCTTCGATGGCGCGTACGCCATGGTCGATACGCTGGATTTTCAGCAGGTCGATGGCTTCCCAGATGTACTCCGGCGGGCCTTCTTCACCGGCGTGGGCGACGGTGAGGAAGCCTTCGTGGCGGGCACGGTCGAACACACGCTGGAATTTGCTTGGCGGGTGACCCATTTCCGAGCTGTCCAGGCCCACGGCCACGAACGCGTCGCGGAACGGCAGGGCTTGGTCGAGGGTTTTTTCGGCTTCGGCTTCGCTCAGGTGGCGCAGGAAGCTGAGGATCAAGCCGCTGGTGATCCCCAGTTGCTGCTCGCCATCTTTCAGCGCCGCAGCGATGCCGTTGAGTACCACTTCGAACGGTATGCCACGGTCGGTGTGGGTTTGCGGGTCGAAGAAGGGTTCAGTGTGGATCACGTTCTGCGCTTTGCAGCGCAGCAGATAGGCCCAGGTCAGGTCGTAGAAATCCTGGGAAGTGCGCAGCACGTCGGCGCCCTTGTAATACAGGTCGAGGAATTCCTGCAGGTTGTTGAAGGCGTAGGCCTTGCGCAGGGTTTCGACGTCGTTCCACGGCAGCGCAATCTTGTTGCGCTCGGCCAGCGCGAACAGCAACTCCGGCTCCAGCGAGCCTTCCAGGTGCAGGTGCAGTTCAGCCTTGGGCAGGGCGTTGAGCCAATCGTACATTTTCTAAATTCTCATCAGGTGCAATGAAGGCATTCTACAGGCCATGGCTGAAATAATCGGCAAAACCTGACCAGCAGGATTGCTTTCGTTGCATTCACGCAAGGGCCTTGTGAACTAAGGTGTAACGAAACGTTAGCGGCTTGGCGCAGTCTGTACCCCATCAATGACTGATTTGCCGTACTAAAAGGCCCGGAATGCTCACATCCCTCAAGCAAGAAAAATTCATGCTGCTGGCGCTGATTGCCGCCATCGCTGCCTATCCGCTGGAGCACTGGATGCTCCATAGTGGCCAAATCACGGCGCTGCTGGCCGGTGTGGTGCTGATCGGCTTTATCGTGGTGGCGTCGATGCGCGTGGCCCATCACGCCGAGCAGCTCGCGGAAAAAGTCGGCGATCCCTACGGCACCATGATCCTCACCCTCGCCGCCGTGCTGGTGGAAGTGGTGATCCTGGCGATCATGATGAGCAATGAGCCATCGCCCACCCTGGTGCGCGACACCATCTATTCTGCGGTGATGCTCGACATCAACGGGATCCTCGGCCTGGCCGCGCTGATGGGCGGCATCAAGCATGGTGAACAGTCCTACAACGATGACTCGGCACGCACCTACAGCGTGATGATCCTCACCGCCATGGGTGTGTCGATGGTGGTGCCGGAATTTATCCCCGAAGCCGACTGGAAAATCTATTCGGCCTTCACCATTGGCGCGATGGTGGTGTTGTACACCCTGTTCCTGCGTATGCAGGTTGGGCCGCACAGTTACTTCTTCAGCTACAGCTACCCGGAAAAGCGCCGCAAGAAACTGCCGGAAGAACAGGAAGCGCCGGCGGTCAACCTGGCGTTTTCCATTGGCACGCTGGTGTTTGGGGTGATAGTGATCGGTGCACTGGCCGAGGTGATGTCCAAGACCTTGGACCTGGGCCTGGAAGGCACAGGCGCGCCGCCGGTGATCACGGCGATCGTGGTCGCGGCCATTTCGGCGGCACCGGAGATTCTGACCGCGTTGCGGGCGGCGTTGGCGAACCGCATGCAGTCGGTGGTGAATATCGCGCTGGGTGCTTCGCTGTCGACGGTGATCCTGACGGTGCCGGTGATGGAGGCGATGGCGCTCTACACCGGGCAGCCGTTCCAGATGGCGATGACGCCGGTGCAGACCGTGATGGTATTTATCACGCTGATCGTCAGCGCGATCAACCTCAACGATGGCGAAACCAACGCCATCGAAGGGATGACCCATTTCGTGCTGTTTGCGACCTTTATCATGCTGTCGCTGTTGGGGTTGTAATCAGCCAGCGATCAACTGACGCGCAGCCTGGGTGTGATCGGCGATCAGGCCCTTGAGGTCCAGGCCTTCGACCTGGCCGTCGATCACGCGCCATTTGCCGCCGATCATTACCCGGTCCGCACGGTCGGCGCCGCACAACAGCAACGCCGAAATCGGATCATGGCTACCGGAGAAGCGCAGCTCGTCGAGCTTGAAAAGCGCCAGGTCGGCCTGCTTGCCTACGGCCAACTCACCGATATCCGTACGCCCCAGCAACTGCGCCGAACCTTTGGTCGCCCAACCCAGCACACCTTCCGGGGGGATCTTTTCCGCGCCGTAACGCAGGCGCTGGATGTACAAAGCCTGGCGCGCTTCAAGGATCATATTCGACGCGTCGTTGGACGCGGAACCGTCCACACCCAGGCCGATAGGCGCGCCGGCCGCGAGCAGGTCCAGGGTCGGGCAGATGCCGGACGCCAGGCGCATGTTCGAGCTTGGGCAATGGCAGATGCCGGTGCCGGCAGCGCCCAGGCGCGCGATTTCATCCGGGTTGAAGTGAATGCCATGGGCCAGCCAGGTGCTCGGACCGAGCCAGCCGACGCTGTCCAGGTAATCCACGGTACGCAGGCCGAAACGTTGCAGGCAGAAATCCTCCTCGTCGAGGGTTTCCGCCAGGTGGGTGTGCAGGCGCACATCCAGGCGATTGGCCAGTTCAGCGCTGGCTTCCATGATTTCCGGGGTGACGGAAAACGGCGAGCAGGGCGCCAGGGCAATCTGGATCTGCGCGCCGTCGCCACGCTGGTGGTATTCACGGATCAGGCGCTGGCTGTCTTCGAGGATGACCTGGCCCTGTTGCACCGTCTGTTGCGGCGGCAGGCCACCGTCGGCCTCGCCCAGGCTCATGGAACCGCGGGTCAGCATGGCGCGCATGCCCAATTCGCGCACGCTTTGCACTTGCACGTCGATAGCGTTTTCCAGGCCCTCGGGGAACAGGTAGTGGTGGTCTGCCGCCGTGGTGCAGCCCGAGAGCAGCAGTTCGGCCAACGCAACTTTACTGGCCAGTGCGAGTTTTTCCGGGGTGAGCCGTGCCCAGACCGGGTACAGGGTCTTCAACCAGGGAAACAACGGCTGATTGACCACCGGTGCCCAGGCGCGGGTCAGGGTTTGATAGAAGTGATGGTGGGTGTTGATCAGCCCCGGCAGGACCACATGTTCACGGGCATCGAACACCTGTGCGCAGGGCTGCGTGGGTTCTTGGCCCTGGGCCAGCACCTCGGTGATCACACCGTCCTGCAGCACCAGGCCGCCACGGGCGTCGAGGCCGTTGGCCGTGAAAATCGCGAGGGGTTTTTTTAACCAGATACGGGTCGCAGGCATTGGCCGGCTCCTCTGAATGATGGGTTCAGGTTTGCCAGCTCAGTGTTGCCCTGTCTGCTGATCCAGGGTCGCCCGTGAGGGCGAGGTGGGCAGTCTACGCGCGGATTGTTATCGACGGCAATCGGTCGATAACAATCCCGCACCGCTTACCAGGCGATGGTGTCGCCTTTGTAGTCGATGAAGTGATGGCCGCCTTTGCCGGTGTAGGCGTTCACCTGGTCAACCAGGCCGCGCACGCTGGTGTCGACATCGATATGGGCGTTTTCGCCGCCCATGTCAGTCTTCACCCAGCCCGGATGCAGCGACAGTACGGTCAGCTTGTGATCACCCAACTGAGTGATGAAGCTGTTGGTCATGGAGTTGAGTGCCGCCTTGCTGGCTTTGTACAGCGCCAGGTCCGAGCCGTCCGGGATGGTCACGCTGCCCAGCACCGAACTCATGAACGCCAGCACGCCAGTGTCCTTGCGGATCTGCCCGACGAAACGCTGGGCCAGGTTGATCGGCGCTACGGCATTGGTGAAAAACAGTTGGCCGACTTCGGCCAGGGTGGCGTGGCCCGGCTCCTGGTTGGCAGGGCCCTTGACGCCGGCGTTGACGAACAGCAGGTCGAAGGTGCTGGCCTTGAGGCGTTGGCTCAGGGCGATCACGGCTTGCTGATCGTCCATGTCGAGCTTCTCGATCTGTACCGGCCCAACGGCTTTCAGCGCATCGGCCTTGCTCGGGTCACGCACGGTGGCGGTCACCTCCCAGCCGTCCTGAAGCAGTTGCTTGACCAGGCCGAGGCCCAGGCCGCGGGAGGCGCCGATGATCAGTGCGGTTTTTGGCGTAGACATGAAAATCTTCCTTTAGCGTCGCGGTTCACGGAGTTCAGCGTTGTAGCAGGATACGCCCACGGCTGAGGTCGGCGAGTTGAATTTGCAGGGTGTCGATATGCGCTTGGCCCAAGGCCAGTTGCAGCTCGACGCCATTGGCGGTGAAGGTTTCTTCGACCACCAGCCCACCCAGTTCGGCGACTCGCAGTTTCACCAGGTTCAACTCGGCGAAGCCACAAGCGCAACTCAAGGGGACACGGCTGATCAGTTCGATGCGATCGGCGGTTTGCAGGCATTTGTTCGCTCCACCGCCATAGGCCCGGGCCAGACCGCCGGTGCCCAGCTGGATGCCGCCGTACCAGCGAATCACCAGCACCGCCACCTGATCGAAGCCCTGTGCCTCGATGGCCGCCAGGATCGGCCGCCCGGCGGTGCCGCCGGGTTCGCCATCGTCGTTGCTGCGGTATTGATCGGCCAGTTTCCAGGCCCAGCAGTTGTGCGTGGCGTTCAAGTCGCTGTGTTGCTCGAAAAACGCTTGGGCGTCTTGCGGGCTGGTGATCGGTGCGGCGAGGGTGATAAAGCGGCTTTTGCGTATTTCTTCGCGAAACTCGCAAAGGCCGGTGAGCGTGAAAGGCATAAGTCGCTTCGTTTAATGGGCGGGCTTGATGCCACAGCCCTTGAGGATGATATGGATCAGGTTAGTGCCGGCGTCTTCCATGTCCTGCTTGGTCAGCTTGGTGCGACCGGTGACGCGGCAGATCTGGGTGGCGAAGTCGGCGTAGTGCTGGGTGCTGCCCCACAGCAGGAAGATCAGGTGCACGGGGTCTATCGGGTCCATCTTGCCAGCGTCGATCCAGGCCTGGAACACGGCTGCCCGGCCGCTGAACCAGGCGCGGTAGTCCTGGCTGAAATATTCGGTGAGGCATTCGCCGCCGCTGATGATCTCCATCGCGAAGATTCGCGAAGCCTGGGGCTGGCGACGCGAGAACTCCATCTTGGTGCGGATGTAGCGGGTGAGCGCCACGGCCGGGTCATCTTCGGCGGTCAGCGTGTTGAAGGTGCTGTCCCACAGCTCGAGGATATTGCTGAGCACCGCGATATACAGGCCCAGCTTGTTGGTGAAGTAGTAATGCAAGTTGGCCTTGGGCAGCCCGGCACTGGCCGCGATGGTGTTCATGCTGGTGCCTTTGTAGCCATGGCGCGCGAACTCGTCTTCAGCCGCCTGCAGAATCGCTTGTTCGTTCTTTTGCCGAATGCGGCTGGCGGGCTTACCGGCGTGGGTGCTGTGGGCAGGAACTTCGAGGCTCATGGAGGTTTCCGTGCTGATCGATTGAGACGACGTGTGCACAGATAACCCACCCTCAAGCCTCAGACAAGTCCTGATGCAATAAAACCGTCAAAGCGGTTCCAGGCTGTCGCTTTCCGGTGCTTTGTTTGCGGCAGCGCTGGGGGCCTTGCTTTCGGGCAGCAACAGGCACAACACGATGGCCGTCAGCCCGCCGCTGGTGATGGCGGAGTCAAACAGGTTCTGCACCAGCGTCGGCATCAGATGCAGCAGGTTCGGTTGGGCGGCGATGCCCAGGCCGACGCCAAACGAAGTGGCGATGATCAGCATGCTGCGCCGGTCCAGCGGTGCCTGGGCGAGGATGCGCACGCCAGCAGCGGCCACACTGCCGAACATCACCAGGGTGGCGCCGCCCAACACCGGCTTGGGGATTTGTTGCAGCACGGCGCCAATCATTGGAAACAGACCGAGACAAAACAGCACCGCGCCGATGTAGAGGCCAACGTAGCGGCTGGCCACGCCGGTGAGTTGGATTACACCATTGTTCTGCGCGAAGGTGGTGTTGGGGAAGGCGCTGAAGGTGGCGGCGATCATGCAGCTCACGCCATCACCGAGTACGCCGCCCTTGAGTCTGCCTATATAAGAAGGGCCGCTGATGGGTTGGCGGGCAATCATGCAGTTGGCGGTGAGGTCGCCAACGGTTTCGATGCTGCTGATCAGATAAATAAGCGCGATCGGTAGGAACGCGCTCCAGTCGAAGTTGAAACCAAAGCGGAACGGGATCGGCAGGCTGACCAGCGGCAGATCTGGCAGGGCTTGAGGCACCAGTTTGCCACTGAACCAGGCGGCCAGGCTGCCGAGGGCGAGGCCGATGATGATGGCCGAGAGGCGCACCCAAGGTGTATTCGAGCGGTTGAGCAGAATGATCGTCAACACCACGAACAGGCCCAGCGCCAGGTTGGTCGGCGCGCCGAAGTCGGCGGCATTGAAGCCGCCGCCGAGGTCGGTGATACCGACTTTGATCAAGCTGATGCCGATCAGGGTGATGACGATTCCGGTGACCAGAGGCGTGATGACTCGGCGCAGCTGCCCGATGAAGCGGCTCAACACGATCTGCACCACGGCGCCGAAAAAGCACACGCCGAAGATCATCGCCATGATGTCTTCCGGGCTGCCGCCGCGTTGTTTTACCAGGAAACCTGCCGACAGCACCGCGCCGAGAAACGCGAAGCTGGTGCCTTGCAGGCAGATCATCCCGGCGCCTATGCCGAAGGGCCTGCGCGCCTGGATGAAGGTGCCGACACCGGAGACCATCAGCGCCATGCTGATCAGGTAGGGCAAATGGGCGGTGAGGCCCAGGGCGGAGCCGATGATCAGCGGCGGGGTGATGATGCCGACAAATGCGGCAAGTACATGTTGCAGGGCGGCGAGTAAGGCAGGTCCGGGTTTCGGGCGGTCGTTGAGCCCGTAGATAAGATCGCTGCTGTTGGACGTTTCTGGTGACATGGCGGGCAAACTCAAGGTCTATGTACTTGGGCTGTTGCAAAAAGCTGTCCAACTGCTCAGCTTTTAGCTGCGAGGCCGAGTTAGCGGGTTGCCGCGAGACTTTCCAGGAAGCTTTCCAGCACCAAATGGGGGCGCCGGCCTTTGCGCGTGACCGATGCGAGGCTTAAATCGTAAAAACGCGTAGCCGGTTTCAGCGCACGCAGTCGGCCTTGTTGTACCCAAAGGCTCGCGTAGTGGTCGGGCAGGTAGCCGATGTAACGGCCGGTGAGGATCAGGAACGCCATGCCTTCGCGGTCGGAGGCGCTGGCCGTGCAGTTGAGCGCCTGGTAATGGGCCTGGATTTCGGCGGGCAGGCGGAAGGTCGGGGCGATGGCGTCCTGGGCGTCAATGCGTGCATCTTCCAGTTGCTTGTTGTCGGCATAGAACAACGGGTGGCCGACCGCGCAGTAGAGCAATGAACGTTCACTGTACAGCGGCTGGTATTCCAACCCCGACAAGGCGCTGGCCTGGGGCACCACGCCCACATGCAAGCGGCCATCGAGCACGCCTTGTTCGACTTCGTTGGGGGCGATCATACGGATCTGGATCTGCACGTCCGGCCCGCGCTCCTTCAGTTGTGCGAGCGCGTGGGTGATGCGCATGTGGGGCAGGGTGACGAGGTTGTCGGTGAGGCCGATGATCAACTCGCCACGCAAGTGCTGGTGCAGGCCGTTGACCTCGGTGCGAAAGCTTTCCAGGGCACTCAGCAGTTGCAGGGCCGACTGGTAGACCTCGCGGCCCTCTTCGGTCAGGGAGAAGCCGGCGCGGCCGCGTTGGCACAGTCTCAATCCGAGGCGTTGCTCCAGGTCGCTCATTTGCTGGCTGATCGCCGAGCGCCCGATGCCCAGCACGGTTTCCGCCGCGGAGAAGCCGCCGCACTCCACCACGCTGCGAAAGATGCGCAGCAGGCGGATATCGAAGTCGCTGACTTGGGCCAAGGGGTCGGGTCGACGGCTGCTCATAGTTTAGTGAAGGCCTGACTGAAGGTTAGAAGAGTTGGATTTCACCGACTTTATCGCCGTGGCAATTTAGCTGCAACAACGCTTTTTCAATCCCGACGCTGCCTTTTGCCCTGCGAGGTTTTGCTGATGAACATGCCCGAAAATGCCCCATCGTCCCTGGCCAGCCAATTGAAGCTGGACGCGCACTGGATGCCATACACCGCCAACCGAAACTTCCAGCGTGACCCGCGCCTGATCGTGGCCGCCGAAGGGAGCTGGTTGACCGATGACAAGGGCCGCAAGGTGTATGACTCGTTGTCGGGCCTGTGGACCTGTGGTGCCGGGCATACGCGCAAGGAAATCCAGGACGCGGTCGCCAAGCAGCTGGGCACGTTGGACTACTCGCCGGGCTTCCAGTACGGTCATCCATTGTCCTTCCAGTTGGCGGAAAAGATTACCGACCTGACCCCAGGCAACCTGAACCATGTGTTCTTCACCGACTCTGGCTCCGAGTGTGCCGATACGGCGGTGAAGATGGTGCGTGCGTACTGGCGCCTGAAGGGCCAGGCCACCAAGACCAAGATGATCGGTCGCGCCCGTGGTTATCACGGTGTGAACATTGCCGGTACCAGCCTGGGGGGCGTCAACGGCAACCGTAAGCTGTTTGGCCAGGGCTTGATGGACGTTGACCATTTGCCGCATACCTTGCTGGCAAGCAATGCCTTCTCCCGTGGCATGCCGGAGCAGGGCGGTATCGCGCTGGCAGACGAACTGCTCAAGCTGATCGAATTGCACGACGCGTCGAACATCGCTGCAGTGTTTGTCGAACCTATGGCCGGCTCCGCTGGCGTGCTGGTGCCGCCACAGGGTTATCTCAAGCGTCTGCGTGAGATCTGTGACCAGCACAATATCCTGCTGGTGTTCGATGAGGTGATCACCGGTTTCGGCCGTACCGGCTCGATGTTCGGTGCCGACAGCTTCGGCGTGACCCCGGACCTGATGTGCATCGCCAAGCAAGTCACCAACGGCGCGATCCCGATGGGCGCAGTGATTGCCAGCAGCGAGATCTACCAGACCTTCATGAACCAGGCGACGCCGGAGTACGCGGTGGAATTCCCCCACGGCTACACCTACTCGGCGCACCCGGTGGCCTGCGCGGCGGGCCTGGCGGCATTGGACCTGTTGCAGAAGGAAAACCTGGTGCAGAGCGTCGCTGAAGTCGCCCCGCACTTTGAGAATGCGCTGCATGGCTTGAAGGGCAGCAAGAACGTGATCGATATTCGCAACTACGGCCTGGCCGGCGCGATCCAGATTGCCCCGCGTGATGGTGATGCCATCGTGCGTCCATTCGAGGCCGGCATGGCTTTGTGGAAAGCGGGTTTCTACGTGCGCTTTGGCGGTGACACCCTGCAGTTCGGGCCAACCTTCAACAGCAAGCCGCAGGACCTGGATCGCCTGTTCGATGCGGTCGGCGAAGTGCTGAACAAGATCGACTGATTTCTCCTTCTATATAGAACAACTTTTCAGGAGCCCCGCATGAGCCTTATCCAGCATTTGATCAACGGTGAGTTGGTCAGTGATTCCGGCCGTAGTGCCGACGTGTACAACCCGTCGACCGGCCAAGTGATTCATCAAGTGCCGTTGGCCAGCCGTGAAACCATCCAGCAGGCGATCGACGCAGCCAAGGCGGCGTTCCCGGCCTGGCGTAATACTCCGCCGGCCAAGCGTGCCCAGGTGATGTTTCGTTTCAAGCAATTGCTGGAACAGAACGAAGCGCGCATTTCGCAACTGATCAGCGAAGAGCATGGCAAGACGCTGGAAGATGCCGCCGGTGAGTTGAAGCGTGGCATCGAGAACGTTGAGTACGCGTGTTCGGCACCAGAGATTCTGAAAGGCGAGTACAGCCGTAATGTAGGACCAAATATTGATGCATGGTCGGATTTCCAGCCGCTGGGCGTAGTGGCCGGTATTACCCCGTTCAACTTCCCGGCAATGGTGCCGCTGTGGATGTATCCGCTGGCGATCGTCTGCGGTAACTGTTTCATCCTGAAACCATCGGAGCGTGATCCGAGCTCGACATTGCTGATTGCACAACTGTTGCAGGAAGCCGGGCTGCCCAAAGGTGTGCTCAGCGTGGTGCACGGTGACAAGGGCGCGGTGGACGCGCTGATCGAGGCGCCGGAAGTGAAGGCGCTTAGCTTCGTGGGCTCGACGCCGATTGCCGAATACATCTACTCCGAGGCAACCAAGCGTGGCAAGCGCGTACAGGCATTGGGTGGGGCGAAGAACCACGCGGTGCTGATGCCGGATGCGGATCTGGATAACGCCGTCAGCGCTCTGATGGGTGCAGCATACGGTTCCTGCGGTGAGCGTTGCATGGCGATCTCGGTGGCGGTGTGCGTGGGCGACCAAGTGGCGGATGCGTTGATCGCCAAGCTGGTGCCGCAGGTCAAGGCACTGAAGATCGGGGCGGGGACGTCTTGTGGCCTGGATATGGGGCCGCTGGTGACTGGCCAGGCGCGGGATAAGGTCAGTGGCTATATAGAAGACGGTGTTTCTTCGGGTGCCAGGTTGGTGGTTGATGGGCGCGGACTGAGTGTTGCGGGCCATGAAGAAGGTTTCTTCCTGGGCGGTAGTCTGTTTGATCATGTGACGCCTGAAATGCGTATCTACAAAGAAGAGATCTTTGGGCCGGTGTTGTGTGTTGTGCGGGTGGATAGCCTGGAAGCGGCCATGCAACTGATCAACGACCATGAATACGGTAACGGTACGTGTATCTTCACCCGTGACGGTGAAGCGGCGCGTCTGTTCTGTGACGAGATTGAAGTGGGTATGGTGGGGGTGAATGTTCCATTGCCTGTGCCGGTGGCGTATCACAGTTTTGGTGGCTGGAAGCGTTCGCTGTTTGGCGATCTGCATGCCTACGGGCCGGATGGGGTGCGTTTCTATACTCGTCGCAAGGCGATTACCCAGCGTTGGCCGCAGCGGGCCAGTCATGAAGCCTCGCAATTTGCTTTCCCTAGTTTGTAAGTAGTGCAGAAAGCCGGCCCCTCGGGGCCGGCTTTTGCGTTTCTGGGAGTTTTTTGACCTGTGTGACAGAAATATGAAAAAAGGTGTTGACGGCAGATTCTGGAAGTCTATAATTCGCCCCACTTCCGGCGCAGTCGAAACGGAAAACTCCTTGGTAAACAAAGAGTTAAGCAGGATTCGACAGCGACTTGCTTCAGTTCATCGAAGCCCAGAAAGAGTTGATAGGGCAGTGTTGTCTGGCTCTATTAACGTTTCGATCTTCTCGGTCGAAAGCGGAGAAAAAGAGGTGTTGA